>JAJFHX010000047.1 GCA_021775425.1 Hyphomicrobiales bacterium | reverse complement strand
GTTCTTCACCCGTGAGCGATAACCAACACCAATCGTCGTGCCGGTCATTGGTTTAAACATCAGACCCGCCGTGAAACCATAGCCCCAGTCATCCACATTCACATTGGCACTCGGATCCCCAGGAGCCTGACCGGTAACAACTGCCTGTTTCAGATTAAGGTCGGTATATTGCACCTGCAAACCAACACCTATCGAGAGGCTGTCAGAAATCTGGTAACCAATAACCGGGTTAAAGTTATAGGTCTTTAAAGACGCTTCACGAAAATCATATTGCCCAGTATAGACATTGTCATCGGCTTCAGAAGCAAGGCCGAACGGTGCGTTAAAACCATAGCCAATTGTCAGCTTGTCATTGATGCGAAACGCACCATAGCTGGCCGGCACAAAAGCATTTTTGCCAATCTCAGTTGAATTTGTCGGGATGATACCAAGCAGACCGGGCAGTGTGCCGTTTGATTCAATCTCAGCATCAGGAAAAAGAACAGAAGCATGGCTTTCCGTTGTCACGCCAACACCAGCCGAAGCCACCCCGGCTGAGTTCCAGTAAATACTTGAAAGATCGCTTCCAACCGCATTGCCCGCGAAAGCAGAACCAAGCCCTGAAGTTGATTGCTCTCGAATAGAAAAACCACCAGCCTGGGCACTCGTGGTAAAGGCCACACTGACGCTGCCGCTCAGTAGTGCTAACGCGCTCACACCCATTAAAATTTGTTTTGAAAAATTACTCATAAAAAATCCCAACCCTGTTTGTACTACTTATCAGCGACTGCAAATCAATCTGGCTGTATTGTTGATCTATAGTTTTTTTACCAGAAGCTATGTCGCTAACGTTAACGTAAACTAGTACGCGCGAATCAGCTAAGCTTGTCTATACTTATTTTATCTTTAGTGAGAAGATTGGCCGCATTTCAAATAAAAGTGGCATTAAAGACACAGGGTTTCTGAACAATGTTTATGAGAATAAAGCTCTAATATGTTGTAATTCAGTTCTTATTACTAACTGAAGATAATCCACAGTTTATGTCATAAGGGCAAGCTTATTCAGGGTCAGATTAAAGAGTCAAAGCCAGACGCGTTCCTTGGTCTATCGCGAATTTTGCATCAAGTTCACCAGCTTTCCATGCCCCGCCAATGACATGCGGTGTGTAGTGATCTGTGGTGAGATCTGGCGTAAGATCATTTAACGAAAGCTGGCCGCTGCATAAAATAACATGATCAACATCCAGCCATTTTGAACCCTCAACCCCGTCCCCCTGACGAATGCGGATACCCCGATCAGAGATTTCCTCATAGCGAACTCCGCGCAGCATATGAACGCCGCGCTTTTTTAACGTTGTCCGGTGGATCCATCCGGTTGTCTTGCCAAGTCCCTTGCCCATCTTTTCAGATTTGCGCTGCATCATGTAAATTTCACGTGGCGAGTCCAGTTGTTTCGGTTGAGGCTTATAAAGCCCGCTTCTGAAATCTTCAGGGTCAGCAATGCCCCATTCCTCAAGCCAGCTTTCAAGGTCAAGCGTAGAAGAGGGTGGCTCTTCAGAAATATATTCAGCAACATCAAACCCAATTCCCCCCGCACCGATAATCGCAACCTTGCCGCCCACCGGTTTTTCATGACGAAGCACATCAATATAAGAAAGCACCTTAGGGTGATCGAGCCCAGCTATAGCCGGCACCCGTGGAACTACACCAGTGGCGATGATGATCTCATCAAAGTCCTGTTGTTTTAAACTGGCCGCATCCACCACAGTATTCAGATGCAACTGAACACCAGTGGTTTTGATCCTTTGCGTAAAATAACGCAGCATTTCAGAAAATTCTTCTTTGCCGGGAATTTTCTTTGCCATGTTCAACTGGCCACCAATAAGTGCATCTTTTTCAAAAAGATGCACGTCATGACCACGCTCTGCCAGCGTTGTTGAGCAGGAAATGCCAGCAGGACCCGCCCCAACAACCGCAATTCGTTTTATTGTGGCAGCAGGATTAATCTGTATTTCAGTTTCATGGCAGGCACGCGGATTAACAAGGCAAGAGGCAATTTTTTGCTCAAACACATGGTCGAGGCAAGCCTGATTACAGGCAATACAGGTATTAATATCCTCCCGTTTATTTGCCTTTGCTTTGCGAACAAAGGCCGGGTCAGCAAGAAAGGGCCGTGCCATAGAGATAAGATCCGCGCTGCCATCTTCAAGCACGTTTTCAGCAACTTCAGGCATGTTGATCCGGTTTGATGCAACCAGCGGAACTGTGATCTCTTGCTTGAGCTTCTTTGTCAGCCAGGTAAAGGCCCGGCGCGGAACGGATGTCGCAATGGTTGGAATGCGCGCTTCATGCCAGCCAATACCACTATTGATAATAGTAACGCCCGCCTCTTCAAGTCTATTGGCAAGGGTAACAATTTCTTCCCAGCTCTGCCCATCTGGCACAAGATCTATCAGCGAAAGACGATAAATCAGAATAAAGTCCGGCCCGACAGCAGCGCGCGTTTGTTTCACAATCTCAATCGCAAACCGCATCCGGTTTTCAAGGCTGCCACCCCAGTCATCCTGGCGTTTATTCGTCCGTTTCACCAGAAACTGATTAATCAGATACCCCTCAGACCCCATAATCTCAACACCGTCATACCCGGCTTCCCGCGCAAGAGTGGCACAGCGAACGAAATGTTTAATCTGGTTCCGCACTCCCCGGTCAGAAAGAGCCCATGGACGAAACGGCGAAATAGGAGACTTAATCGCAGATGGCGCAACAGCGAAAGGGTGATACCCATACCGCCCGGCATGCAGAATTTGCAGGGCAATCTTACCTCCAGCCTCATGAACAGCATTCGTGAATTGCGTGTGCCGCTGTACATGGGTGCGGTTTGTAACCCTGCCGCTGAAAGGTTTCACCCATGCAGCAAAGTTCGGCGCAAATCCGCCTGTCACTATAAGCGCAACATCATTTTCAGCCCGCTCTCTGAAATATTGGGTAAGTCTTGAAAAATTACCGGAATTATCTTCAAGCCCCGTATGCATTGAGCCCATGATGATACGGTTTTTAAGTGTCGTAAACCCAAGGTCAAGCGGAGTGAAAATATGAGGATAGGTTTCTGACATTTCGTTCCCTTAAAAGTTCCGGTCATTGAATTGCGTTCATGAAAAATAAACGAGGTGACGACAACCGTTCAAATCAAAATCATCATATCTCAAAAAAAAATTCCTGCATGGGCAATCTGAATAGACTGACGAAAAAACTAAATTCAGGAAAGTGGCGCATTAAATGAACGAAGCCATGATTTCAAGTGTACACCCACGGAATAGAAACTTGACAATGATTAACGTTTACGTAAAGGTAATATAAATAAAAACCATTTGTCAATCGGGTCTTTCGGAATGCAACACAGACTTTAGGCCCTTTTATGAAACAGAGCGCGAGGAAGTCATGTCCCTTTCAGGTTTAATTGTCATAACACTATTCACCTTTGTGTTCCTGCTTGTTAAGCGGGCGCCATTATGGATCTGGTTCGTTGTAACACTGCTGGTCACATTCATTTATCAATCCGGCCTCTATCAACTGCCGGGTAACACGGTAGTGGCTATTGAGAATTATTGGAATAATTTTGGTATCGTTGATATTGCCTTATGGCTCCCGGCACTCATCTTTGGTGCGCTTTCCACCCCATTGATAAGAAAGAGGATCTTCACCGGGCCGGTTTTTACTCTGATTAGCAGCATCCTGCCAAAAATATCAGAAACCGAACAGGAAGCACTTGATGCCGGAACAACCGGCTGGGACGCCGAATTATTCAGCGGCAAACCTGATTGGGATAAACTGCGCTCTGTCCCGAAAATGAAATTGACCGAAGAAGAGCAGGCCTTTCTCGATGGACCGACAAATGAACTCTGCGCCATGCTCAAAGACTGGGAAATTCGCCAGGGCCTGAATGACATCCCCGAACATATCTGGAATTTTATCCGTGAAAAAGGCTTCTTTGGCATGTTGATATCAAAGCAGCATGGCGGTCTTGGGTTTTCAGCGCAGGCCCAGTCCCTCATTGTTGGCAAGGTTTCAGCCTGCTCACCTGATGTAGGCGTCTGCGTCATGGTGCCAAATTCATTAGGCCCAGGTGAGCTGATAGAAAAATTCGGAACCGAGCAACAAAAACGGCAATATCTTGAAAGTCTGGCAACTGGCAATGACGTCCCGTGTTTTGCCCTGACCGGCCCGACTTCCGGCTCAGACGCGGCCACTATGCGCGATATCGGCATTGTCTGCTGCCAGCAATATAACGGCATTGAAACCTTAGGTATTCGCATATCATGGGAAAAGCGTTACATATCGCTGGGGCCGAAAGCAACATTGCTTGGTCTTGCCTTCAGAGCGTTCGACCCGGATCATTTATTGGGAGACAATGAAGACCTCGGCATTACCTGCGCGTTGATCCCGGCAAATCATGAAGGCGTTGAAATCGGCAGACGGCACCAGCCTGCAGGCTGTGCCTTTCCAAACGGGCCGAACTGGGGCGAAGATGTTTTCATACCCATTGACTGGGTCATTGGCGGCAAAGAAAGAGTGGGTCAGGGCTGGCGCATGTTAATGAGCTGCCTTGCAGTCGGGCGCGCCATTTCCCTTCCCGCATCAAGTGCCTCGGCCACCAAACAATTGTTGCGCGTAACCACCGCTTATGCCCGCATCAGAAAACAATTCGGCATCCCGATCGGTCATATGCAGGGCATTGAAGAGCCTTTGGCCCGAATGGCAGAAGCCGCATATATAACCGAAGCAGCCAGAGCTGTCACCGCTTCTATGGTCGTCGCCGGGGACAAACCGGCTGTCATATCGGCCTTGTTAAAATATCAATCAACCGAGTGGATGCGCAAATCAGTAAACGATGCCATGGACATCCATGGAGGCCGCGCCATTTGCGATGGACCTAAAAACTATCTCATCGGCGCTTACTCAGCGCTTCCCGTTTCCATCACCGTTGAAGGAGCGAACATCCTGACAAGAACCTTGATAGTTTTTGCGCAAGGTGCGCTGCGTAGTCATCCGTTCCTTTATGATGAAATCAAAGCGGTCGAAAATCCGGACCGGAAACAAGGGCTGAAACAGTTTGACAAAGTCTTAATGAACCATCTTGGCTTTATCAGTTCAAACATGGCCGGCGCTCTGTTGCATAATCTGACTGGTGGGTGCTTTGCGAGTGCTCCAAAAGATATCGCCGGCACAAAAGGCTGGTATAAACAACTGGCCAGAAACTGTAAAAACTTCGCCCTTATCGCTGATATGACCGTCGGGCTACTTGGTGGCGGTCTGAAGGTACAACAGCAAATCACCGGCCGTCTGGCAGATGCACTAAGTGAATTATACCTGATTTCATGCATGCTGAAACGGTATGAGGATGATGGAGCCCCTGAATGCGACCGCAAAGTTCTGGATCATGCCATAACCAATGCGCTTTATCGTTTTCAAGTGGCCATAAAAGGTGTCATTCAAAACTTCCCGGTTAAATCTGTAAGGCCGTTGCTTAGTTTGTTGATCTTTCCCTTTGGTGCTAGAGCAAATCCAGCAACTGACGTTAAGGGTAGGAAAATTGCACGCTCTGTTCTCATTCCGGGTGAGTTGCGCGATAATCTCACAAGGCATCTCTACAGATCACTCTCACGATCGCACCCGGTTGGTCTGCTTGACCTCACCATGAAAATGTCCATTGAAGTTGAGCAATTAGAGAAAAAACTGGATCGGGCAGTGAGAAAAGGAACAGTCCGCCGTTTTCATGGCAATGATTGGTTGAAAGAGGCCGTTGAAAAGCAAGTCCTCTCTGAAAAGGAAGCGGATCAACTGCGAGAATATGATCAACTTGTCAGTGAAGCAATTTCAGTTGATCATTTCGATGCCGAAGAAATCAAAAGACAAATACCTTCAACTGATGTCTCAATTCTGAAACAACCCATGACAAGCAAAGTCGCCTGAATGCGAATGATGATGGAGGTAACAGCATGAAACAAAAGGATCAAAATGAACGAATTCACAAGCTGAGTTGTCTGACGCAAGACTGACAAAATTGACCCGCTCTTTTCGAAAATGGAAAGGGCGGGTTTTTATTTCCGTTGAACGATATTCAAATGACTAAATTTGAGGCAATTGAATAGTGAGGCTAAAGAGAATAAGTGCATAAGTTATTCAAATCGGTGGAGGTTATTGTGTTATGAAGGCCATCTCCTCTATGATGGCGGCGATTTTCAAAGATTAGAAAATATGGTAAAACGGTTGAACAAGATGAACATTGTAAAAATAATGACCAGTCCTGAAACCAAAAAAGAAGCAGAAACCACATTCGAAATTGGTGAGCTGGCCCGTGAACTCGGTGTTTCAACCAGAACCATCCGTTTTTATGAAGAAAAGGGCATCGTCAACCCTGAAAGAAAAGGCAACACTAGGATTTTTAAAAGGCGTGACAAAGTCCGCCTTATTCTGGCGCTGCGTGGCAAACGCCTTGGTTTTTCACTAGATGAAGTGAGCGAATATCTAGAGCTGTATAGCACCAAAAGCAAAAACAACAGCAAACAAAACGAGTATTTAATCAATAAAATCAATGACGCAGTCACCATGCTCGAACAAAAAAAACAAGAAATTGAAATCACAGTCATCGAACTGAAAGAGATGAAAGCGGTTGTCGAGAAAGACAATAAACGCAATAAAAAATAACCTTACATAAAATTAACTATTCCCTTTACGTTAACGTCAATCTAGTGTATCTTTCCTTGCATTAACAATACGCAGCTCTGAAAAGCATCCTTCTGATTTTGGTCAGAAGAGTGGGAGGTTTCAGAATTATTCTACTGCGAAAACAAAAGCCCGCTTAAAAGCATCAAAGCTTGCAAGCGATCTTTTGTCGAAAATAAAAAAGGAAAGCTTACATGAAAACACTTCTTTCTCTTATTTCACTTTTCGCGGTGCTCTTCAGCACCACAATGACAGCAACCGCAGCTGGCTCAGATGGCGTCTGGCTGCGCTCAAAAACCAACGCTCACATTCGATCTTTCACGTGCAGTGGCGGCCTGGGTTTAAAAATTGTCAAATCAGCCAAAAAGAAAAACATCGGCAAAGTCATCATGTGCGGCGCTAAAAAAACTGGCCCGAACAAATGGAAAGGCAGCCTCACTTCAACTGAAGACGGCCAGGTCTATACTGGCTATGTGAAAATGGGCTCAAGCAGTCTCTCACTTGATGGCTGCGTTCTGGGTGGTCTCATTTGCAAAAACGAAAGCTGGAAACGGATTAAATAATTTCCAGCCCACCAAGGGCTAAATTTGAAAGCAAAACGAATACAGAAACCGGGTGAGCAACCTTGCCCGATTTCTGAATTTTAGCTCAGCAGCGCAATAGCCCTCTCTCAGATTGCTCATCTCGATTTGCCAGCATCAGTTGGCATGCAATCGTTGGCATGAAATCTAAGTGAGAAGCAAAACGGTGCTCGAGAAAAACCAGACACAATATGAACCGGGTACAGCTAAGACAGCACCCTGAAAAAACGAACTTATCATCTATTCAAAATGATCTCCGGAGGAGCAAACCATGGCAGACGCCTATATCCTTGATGCAGTCAGAACACCGCGCGGCAAAGGCAAGCAAGATGGCGCATTACATGAAGTGACAGCCGTCGCGCTCGCATCAACCGTTCTGAAATCGTTAAGAGACCGCAACAATCTGGATACGGAAAAGGTTGATGATGTGGTGCTTGGTTGCGTCAGTCCGGTAAAAGAGCAGGGCATGGATATCGCAAGAAGCGCCGTCTTCAGTTCTGGATATAGCAACAAAACTCCGGGCCTTCAGATCAACAGATTTTGTGCGTCTGGTCTTGAAGCCGTCAATGTGGCCGCAGGCCAGATCGCCGCTGGAGCCTCAGATCTTGTTATCGCTGGTGGTGTAGAAGCCATGTCCCGCATTCCGATTTCATCAGACGGCGGCGCCTGGCCTGTTGATCCACTTGTGGCCTTCCCTTCATATTTTATGCCTCAAGGGGTCTCAGCAGATTTGATTGCCAGCAAATACGGCTTTTCAAGAACCGAGTGTGATCAATACGCTGTTGAAAGTCATAAACGAGCAGCCCAGTCCTGGCAGGAAAACCGTTTTAAAAATTCAGTCGTCCCTGTCACAGACGTCAACGGGCTCGAAATTTTAAATCACGATGAAACCATCCGCCCCAATAGTGACATGCAGGCCATGGCCAGCCTCAAACCTGCTTTTGCCATGATGGGCATTGAATATGGCTTTGATAGTGTCGGCATTCAGGCACACCCCGAGCTAGAAGAAGTCGACCATGTTCACCATGCAGGTAATTCTTCCGGCATTGTTGATGGTGCAGCCGGGATTCTGCTTGGCTCGAAAAAGGCAGCAGACGATTTCAATCTCACCCCAAGAGCAAAAATTAAAGCCTTTGCCGCCATCGGTTCAGAACCGGCTCTGATGTTGACAGGCCCTGTTGATGTAACAGAAAAACTATTGGCAAAAGCGGGCATGGAAATCAGCGATATTGATTTGTTTGAATTAAACGAAGCCTTTGCAAGCGTCGTCCTTCGATATATGCAGGCCTTTGATATCCCCCATGAAAATATAAATGTCTGTGGTGGAGCGATCGCTATGGGGCACCCATTGGGCGCAACCGGAGCCATGATCCTTGGCACCGTTCTGGATGAACTTGAACGACGCGATCAGAACACAGCCCTCGTCACCCTTTGTATTGGTGCCGGCATGGGCTGCGCCACGATTATTGAACGCGTTTAATCATAGATAAAAATACAGGGAAGAATTATGCAGAACCTGACCTCAGCAATAGATGAAAACGGCATCGCAACCATCACCTGGGACATGCAGGAGCAATCCATGAATGTCTTTTCAGAAGCCAGCACTGAACAATATATCGAGCTGATTGATCAGCTTTGTGATGACGAAAACGTGCGGGGCATCCTGATAACTTCGGCAAAACCGGAATTCATTGCTGGTGCTGACATTAAAATGATTGAAGCCATGGCAGCGAAGGTCAGCACCCTGCCAAAAGTGGAAGCCGCGAAACATGTGTTCGATAAAGTCTACCGCGTGCAAACAGCTTTTCGAAAACTTGAAAAATGCGGCAAACCGGTCGCCTCAGCTCTTAGCGGTCTTGCGCTTGGTGGCGGTTTTGAAGCGGCACTCGCTACTCATTATCGTGTTGTCGCAAATGATGACAAAATCAAACTCGGCCTGCCGGAAAGTAAACTCGGCATCATGCCCGGCTGGGGGGGCACGCAGCGCGTTGTCCGTCTCGTTGGTGTTATGGCCGCCGCGCCGATTATTCTGGAAGGACGCTTAATCTCCCCGCAAAAAGCACTCAAATCAGGGCTTATTCATGAAACCTGCGAGCCCGGAAAAGAAATAGAGATAGCAAAAGCCTGGATTATGAAACACCTTGAAGAAGGCGACCAGTTAAGAGCGACCAGAGCTACGGGTGACAAAAAAATCACCGGGTCTTTTGAAGCCCCCTGGGATCAGAAAGGCTTTAAACTGCCAGGCGGCGATGTCTATAGCGCGGCAGGATTCCCGATTTTCATGGGCGCGTCCGCTATGGTCCGCAAATTAACATATGGTCTTTATGAATCGCAAAAAGCCATATTGTCTGCTGTCTATGAAGGGATGCAGGTGCCTATGGATGCCGCACTTAAAATCGAAGTGCGATATTTCACCAAACTCATGTGTGGCCCGCAAGCGCGCAATATGTCCCGCACATTCTTCATCAGCAAGCAAGCCCTTGAAAAAGGCGCAAGACGACCGGAAACAGTTGAGCCTCAACCCGTCAAAAAGCTTGGCGTATTAGGAGGCGGTGGCTTTATGGGGGCTGGCATTGCCAACATCTCAGCCGGTGCCGGTATTGAGGTCGTGGTGATAGACCAAACGGATGAAGCTGCCGCGAAAGCAAAAGCGCATGCTGAAAAAGACCTGATGAAGCGTGTTGAAAAAGGGCGCCTCACCATGGATCAGGCTGAAAAAACACTCGCCCGCATTACAACCACCTCAGATTATAGCGCCTTGAAAGACGTCGATCTGATTGTTGAAGCCGTATTTGAAGACCCGGCCATTAAAAAATCAGTCACTGAAAACGCTGAAGCGCACATTGGTGAAACAACCATTTTCGCAACCAACACATCAACCATTCCGATATCAGCTCTGGCAGAAAATTCAATACGGCCAGAACAATATATCGGCATCCATTTTTTCTCACCGGTGGAAAAAATGCCGCTGGTTGAAATCATCAAAGGCAATAAAACAGGCGACGAAGCCATTGCCAAAGCCTATGACTTTGTCCGCCAGATCAAAAAAACACCAATCCTTGTAAATGACGCGCGGTTCTTTTATGCCAATCGCTGTGTGTTGAGATATGTCGAAGAAAGCCATTTCATGTTGGCAGAAGGCGTAAAACCGGCACTAATAGAAAATGCCGCTAAGATGATCGGCATGCCGGTTGGGCCACTATCCCTTGCTGACGAAACCGCCCTTGATCTTGGCCTCAAAATTCGCAACACCACCAAAGCCGCTATGGGCGAAAAATACAAACCAAACCCGGCAGAAGAAAATCTTGATAAAATGGTTCTGGAGCTGGGCCGCCTCGGACGCAAATCCGCTAGCGGATTTTATGATTACCCGAAAGATGGCCGAAAAAAACTCTGGCCCGGCCTTTCAGAACTGTTCCCGGTCTCTGAAAAACAACCCGATGTCGAACAATTAAAAAAACGCTTCCTCACCATTCAGGCGCTTGAAGCGCTTCGCGCCATTGAAGATGATGTGGTGACTGACGTAAGAGAAGCAGATGTCGGCGCTATTATGGGCTGGGGCTTTGCACCCTGGTCTGGCGGGCCGATCTCATACATAGACACCATCGGCGCAAAGGCATTTCTGGATGATTGTGAAACTCTGAGCCACCAGCATGGTGAACGCTTCGCACCGCCAGAAATATTAAAGAAAGCATCATCAAGCAATCAAAGCTTTTACACTTAAATTCTGACAAGGGCACACAACCAAAAAAGGGGGTGCGCCTTTATTTTTAAAAAACTCTGGGGAGAGGAAAAATGCAACAGTTAAACGAACCGATTGAAACATCAGCTCATGAGTACCCCTGGCTAAAATCATACCCTGAAGGCACAAACTGGGACGCAGAAATCAACCCGTGTCTGGTACATGAATTTTTAGAAAAGTCAGCGAAGAAATACCCCCGCAACAATTGCACTTATTTTCTGGGCAAAACCCTCACCTACAAACAAATCCATAAAGAGACAAACCGGGTTGCAAAAGGGTTGCAGGAACTGGGTGTTAAAAAAGGCGATAAAGTCGGCCTCTTTCTCCCCAACACCCCGACTTATATTATCTTTTATAATGCCATCCTGAAGATTGGCGGCGTGGTCGTGAATTTTAATCCTCTCTATTCTGTCGAGGAGCTGGAGTTTCAGGTCAAAGACAGCCAGACAGATCTGATGATCACACTTGATCTGCAAATCCTGTTTGAAAAAGTCGAAGCTCTTGCAGCGTCTGGCACGCTCAAAAAGGCTGTCATATGCCCCTTTGCCAAACTGTTGCCAGCCGTTAAGTCATTTCTGTTTAAAGCCATAAAGAAAAAAGAACTGGCCAACTGGCAAAGCTCAGCTGTTGCTGACAAATGCATTGACTATAAAACTCTGCGAAAAAATAACGGTAAATACCAGCCTGTTGAAAGTAATGTCGAAGACCTGGCTCTTTTGCAATATACCGGCGGCACCACAGGAACACCAAAAGGGGCCATGCTGT
The DNA here is from genome assembly GCA_021775425.1 of Hyphomicrobiales bacterium. Taxonomy (GTDB): domain Bacteria; phylum Pseudomonadota; class Alphaproteobacteria; order Rhizobiales; family HXMU1428-3; genus HXMU1428-3. The sequence continues at coordinate 156,200 of JAJFHX010000047.1, read as the reverse complement.
CTCACGCCAATCTGAGCTACAACATCCTGCAGAAAAAAATGTGGGCCCCCGGCTTGGTTGAAGGCGAAGAAAAAATAATGGGCATCCTTCCGCTGTTCCATGTCTTTGCCATGACAACTGTCATGAATTATGGGCTTGCAGCCGCGGCGGAAATTATTCTCATTCCAAAATTTGAATTAAAGTCAGGCTTGAAACTCATTCACAAATTACGCCCGACCCTAATGCCAGGTGTGCCAACCCTTTACACAGCGATGATCAATTTTCCAAAGCTGAGTAAATTTGATCTTTCTGGTTTAAAGTTCTGCATTTCTGGCGGCGCACCGCTACCGGTTGATGTGAAAAGAAAATTTGAGCTGCTTTCTGGTTGCAAACTGGTTGAAGGTTATGGCCTCTCTGAAACGTCACCCGTTGCAACTTGCAATGTCATCGGTGCCGAAGTCAGGGAAGGTTCAATTGGCGTTCCCTTCCCCAATACCATCGTCTCTATCCGCTCCCTTGAAGACCCTGAACAGGAAATGCCATTGGGTGAACGCGGGGAAATCTGCATCAAAGGCCCGCAGGTGATGAAAGGCTATTGGAACAAGAAGGAAGAAACGGAAAATGTCTTCTTGGGGGACTATCTGCGCACAGGTGATGTCGGTTATATGGATAATGATGGATATATCTACATCGTCGATCGCCTGAAAGATCTGATTTTATGTTCGGGATATAATGTCTACCCCCGCCAGGTTGAGGAAGCCATTTACACGTTCCCTGATGTCGAGGAAGTCATCGTCATCGGTATACCGGATGAATATCGCGGTGAAGCGCCCAAAGCATATGTCAAAATGAAAGAGGGCAGCGAGCAAAAATCCGAAGCCATAATGGAGCATATAAAAACCAAACTTTCCAAAATCGAATGGCCAGCCGAAATTGAATTCAGAGATGAGCTACCCAAAACAATGATCGGCAAGCTCTCGAAAAAAGAACTAAGGGAAGAATAACCGCTTAAAAAAAATCTCTTTTTTCAAAGCAGTCACATTCATGTGTGGACTGATCTATAAACTTGACCGCACCCCATAACCATTTAGTATGGCGACAAAAACAATGGGGAAAGAAATGCCAGGTTTTAAAAGAGAGGATTTTTCTTTTAATGCCCCAAACAGCATAACTGCAATTGTTTCAGCTGTGCTTTTGGGCATCAGCATTTCTATTTCATCGACCGCCACAGCGAAAGATTTCACCCCGCGCGAAGTGACAGATATGTTGCACCTGCAAATGACAGCTCTTCACAGTGTGTATTCCAAAAAAATTATCGCAAGGCTGGTGAATAAAGACAAAGTCATTTCAGCGTCGGAAGAGTATGAAAAAGACAAAGCTCTGCCACTGCCCGCACAAATGTTTCGCTTTGGCGCCGAGGCCGTATCGAATATGACCAATAAATACTCATATTCGATGCTGTCCGAATGGCCCATTAACCCCAACAACATCCCCATCACGCCAACAGAGCTGAAGGGCTTTAAATTTATCGCCCAAAATGAAGGTAAGAATTTTTACACCACAGAAGAAATCGCCGGAAAAAAATATTTCACAGCCATATATGCCAGCAGGGCAATTTCAGAAGCTTGTGTAACTTGCCACAACAACCATAAATCCTCGCCAAAAAAGAACTTCATATTAAACGACATTATGGGTGGCATCGTTATTCGCCTGGCACAGGATAAGTAGCAGAAACAGAAATGCCCTTGTAATTTATGCTTAATAAACCCTGTCGAAATTCATTCAAATTGTAACTTGCTACTTAAATCTTTCCCAAAAGCTTTTTGTTACTCTTGAAGCATGAACATAAGTAACAATCATATGGGAGTGGTGAAGGTGAACAATCTGACATCAAACTTAAAAAGGCCCTCCTATCTTATATTTATCGGTTGTTTTCTGGTGGCTGCAATCAGTTTAATACCCATTAAAAAAGCGAATGCTGAAGGCATCCCTTATGTATTAAGCGGTGCCATAAAAGTGCAGGCGACAGAAAATGCGGTTGGTCAGATGGTTGTCGGTCTCTCAGCTAAAATCACCGCCCATGAAGATGGCTCTGTCACCGGTAAAGGGTTTATCACCTACCTGCAAATGGAAGCCTGCTCCTGGGCGCCGCCTCATCCTGAAGGTTCACCATCACCCTGGTGCCGGATAGACAATGTAGAAGACGGCTCATTTAAAATACTTGGCGAGGTTTTAGAAACCGTTCACCGTCACGATGATGACAATCCCTTGAAAGATAGCATCTTTGCCCTTGCTGATAAAAACACGAAACATCGGCCAGGCTATGCGCCTTCCAGAATTTCACTTAATTTACAAGCTGGTAAACTACCCAAAGAACTGTTGACATTCTGGGGTTTTAGCACTGCCAAAACCGAATATAGATCAACCGGTGCCGCAGCTCTTGGCCTGTTGTCTTCTGGTGGATTTAACAAAACCTTTGAGTTAACCCCAATCGCACCTGGCACAAATGTGAAGGGCTTGAAAGGCCAGAATGTTCATTTGTTCAGCGGTAAATATAAAGGCGGCACTCCGGTAAATGCAGAAGGTCGCATCGCGTTGATTGACGCTGATGTAAGCACTTTGAAGCAAGGCACTAATCCAGTTGTCTATCTGAGCCATTGGAATGAAGCTATAGCTGAGCGCCCGTTAACGCCGCTTGAGGTGGAAGCCATTGAAGATAGAAATTCAATGCTGGAGCAAATGGCCGCTGCGGAAATTGCTGAAACCGTAAAAGAAATAAATGATCTTGCCTCAGTTTATTCAAAGCTCGATATGCCATTACCTGAAGGCGGGCGCTACTCACCCGTCAAACTTCAGGACATTACAAAATAAGCATCCTTAACTGCCTCTGGTTTTTAACGTGCAGGTTTCGGGATAGCCCACACTAATTCTGCCCAATTCCTGATTTATTCTCCCCGATAATATGAAAATCAGCAGGGGAGCATTCCATGACCAGAATGACAGCAAAAGACTTTGATCAGGGCTTATTGGATCTTTATGATTTTTATGCCCACGGCAAACTCAGCAAACGGGAATTTCTCAATGAGGCAAGCAAATACGCCGTTGGTGGTCTTACCGCAGTCGCATTGCTTGAAATCTTAAAACCAAACTATGCTCTTGCTGAACAGGTCTCGTTTAATGACCCCGATATCAAACCTGAATACATCACCTATGCCTCACCAAATGGCACAGGGGATGTAAAAGGCTATCTGGTTAAGCCGGCAAAAGCTGAAGCCAAATTACCCGCTGTTCTTGTCATCCATGAAAACCGCGGACTAAATCCATACATCAAAGATGTCGCGAGACGTGTCGCCAAAGCGGGCTATATGGCCCTTGCACCAGACGGCCTGACATCTGTTGGTGGCTATCCGGGCAATGACGAACAAGGCAAAGCCCTGCAAAGAACGGTGGATGGTGTAAAACTGATGAATGACTTTTTCGCAGGCTATGAACATCTCGCCAATAGAAAAGACAGCACCGGCAAAGTCGGCAGTGTTGGTTTTTGTTATGGCGGCGGCGTTTGCAATGCCCTTGCCGTGGCTTACCCTGAGCTAAATGCATCCGTTCCGTTTTATGGACGCATGGCAAAAGCGGAAGATGTGCCGAAAATCAAAGCACCATTATTATTGCATTTTGGCGAGCTGGATAAACGCATCAATGAAGCCTGGCCAGAATATGAAGCCGCATTGAAAAAGCATGGCAAAAATTATCAGGCCTATATTTATGAAGGCGCCAATCACGGGTTTCATAATGATTCCACCCCCCGCTATGATCAGGAAAAAGCCGAACTGGCCTGGCAGCGCACACTAGACCACTTCAAAAAATATCTGACTTAAAATTGGTCGCAGAAACAGCGACCAGTAAAAAGTTGAATAATTCAGGTAGAGCTATCAGATGAAACGGGCCGCATGAAAGCAAAGTAAAGCAGCAATAAAAACACGAGTCCCAGCGGTGTTAGGATTGCTGACATCACGGCAAACGCTTCACGCCCACCATCAGCAACCAGAGAAACTGATTGCGGGGCAAAAGGGTTATAATAGATCTGCAATTTGCGCCCCGCAGGCCAACTGGCCTGTTCTTTGACTGTTACGTCTTGCTCAGAATCCCGAAACACTTCCAGCCTCTTGCGGGTATAGGTTTTTCCGTCAACAAGATAGCTAACATTTGCCATAAGTGACCATTGCAGTGTCCCGGGCCGTGTTGAAACAATTTTGCTTGTCTGAATTTCAGCCTCAACCGGTTGCCAGTGTTCAGGATAGTATTCAAGCACCAGAATGAAAACCGTTAACATGGACAAAGGCACAATCGCTGACATCATCAGTAGAAAGCGCTTGTGTTGTTTCTCCATTCTTAAGTCTCTCTTTATTAGGCTTGCCGGGAAATGCCCGCTTTCACCCGCCGCAGTGGAATTGAACTCTCAATGGAAGCGACCCCCGGAATTTTTGTCAAACGCCCGGTCATAAATTCCTCAAAGCCAAGCAGGTCACGTGTCGCCACACGCATCAGATAATCCCGGTTGCCGGTCATCAGCCAGCAATCCACCACCTCAGGGTAATTTTCAATCGCCGCTTCAAATGTCTGCAGCGCATCATCAACCTGTTTATCGAGCCGCACAGATATAAAAGCAGAAATATGAAAGCCAAGACTGGCCTCATCAATCAGCGCACTATAGCCCGTGATCACACCTTGCTCTTCAAGCATCCGCACCCGCCGCGAACAGGGCGAGGCACTCAGCCCGACCCGCTCACTTAATTGCTGTAGTGTCAGGCGGGCATCATCATGCAGCTCGCGCAGGATTTTGTTATCTATTTCATCAAGTTTAACGGTATTTTTCATTAAATTGCTTAATTTTAGTTATAATCACTAATATATACGCTGCAACCCTTCTTCTTTGCAAGGACATACCAGCAAAATATTTTTATAATTATCAGAAGGAAATGATTATTCAGAAAGCCAGGGAAACCATGAGCAACAAGCGGCAGATCAACGAACAGAATACAAGTAGCGAGATCAGAATACTGAGCGAGCTGGAGCGGCGCATCCTCTGGATTTCGTCATGGATGATCCATAACGCCAATCACAATCGCAACAGTGAGTTAAGCGATGTTAAAGTTGGGGGGCATCAGGCCTCTTCAGCGTCGCTCGCCACCATCATGGCCGCGTTATATTTCAAAGTTCTGAAGCCAGTAGACCGCGTCGCCGTGAAACCTCATGCTTCCCCTGTGTTTCATGCCATTCAATATCTGGCGGACAATCAGACCAGAGAAAAACTGGAAAATTTTCGAGGGTTTAATGGCGCACAAAGTTACCCCTCCCGAACGAAAGATACTGACGATGTTGATTTCTCAACCGGCTCTGTCGGCCTGGGAGTTGCCCAGACGCTGTTCTCTTCAATGGTTCAGGATTATATCAAAGCCCACGGCTGGGCCAAAGACAGACCGATGGGGCGGATGGTCTCCCTGTTAGGTGACGCTGAAATGGATGAAGGCAACATCTATGAAGCCTTGCTCGAAGGCTGGAAATATGGACTTCGAAACTGCTGGTGGGTTGTTGATTATAACCGCCAGTCACTTGATGCGGTGGTGCGGGAAGGTCTGTGGGAAAAATTTCAACAGATGTTTGAAAATTTCGGATGGGATGTTGTTGTCCTGCGTCATGGCCGCTTACAAGAACAGGCATTTGCTGAACCCGGCGGCGAACAGCTTCGTGAATGGATCGAAAACTGCCCCAACCAGCTATATTCCGCATTGACCTTTCAGGGTGGAAAAGCCTGGCGTAAACGTCTGCTTGATGAACTGGGAGATCAGGGAGACGTCACTGATATTATCGAAAAAAGAACTGATGCTGAGCTTGAAACCCTGATGGGCAATCTTGGTGGTCATGATATGCCATCATTGCTGGAGGCTTTTGAAAAAGCTTCCACCCATGACCGGCCAACGCTTTTTCTGTGTTACACCATCAAAGGCAAGGGCTTGCCGCTGGCCGGCCATAAAGACAATCACGCCGGGTTGATGACAGCCAGCCAGATAGAAACCATGCGAGAGCTTCTAAACATCAGGCCAGGGCATGAGTGGGATAAATGGGAAGGCGTGAAACAGAACAGCGGTCTGAGCGAAGACGCATTAAAAAATTACATACAAAACGCCTCGTTTTACAAAAGCGGACCACGCCAGCTAAAAGCTGAGAGAATAGATTTGCCGGATGAACTGTCATTCCCCGATGCAAAAGGTAAATTCATTTCGACCCAGAACGGCTTTGGCCAGATATTGCACGAACTGGCCAAATCAGACACCAGCCTTGCGCAAAGAATTGTAACCACCGCGCCAGATGTAACCGTCTCGACCAATCTTGGCCCATGGGTCAACCGGCGTGGCTTGTTTGCCCGCGATCATATGGCAGATACCTTTAAAGCTGAAAAAATTCCCTCAACCTTTAACTGGAATTTTTCACCAGAGGGGCAGCATATGGAACTGGGTATCGCAGAATCCAACCTGTTTTTAATGCTCAGCGCCCTCGGTCTCAGTCATTCAATCAATGGTGAGCGCTTGCTCCCCATCGGCACGGTTTATGATCCGTTTATTATGCGCGGCGCTGACCAGCTTAACTATGCCTGTTATCAGGATGCCCGCTTCATGCTTGTGGCAACACCGTCTGGCATAACGTTAGCCCCCGAAGGCGGCGCTCATCAATCAATCGGCACACCATTGATCGGCATGGCACAGGATGGACTGGCGAGTTTTGAGCCGGCCTTCCTTGATGAACTGGCCGTTATAATGCAGTTTGGTTTTGAATATATGCAGCGGGAAAATTCGGGTGCCAAAACCAAAGCTTCAGAAACAGGAAGTCAGAACACGGCGAACCCCATTTGGGAGCGAGACAATTCAGGCGGCTCAGTTTATCTGCGCCTTTCAACAAGGCCTGTCGAGCAACCACACAGACAAATGACACCGGAGCTGAAAGAAGACATCATCAACGGCGCCTACTGGATGCGCAAACCTGGCCCAAACGCTGAAATCATCGTTGCCTATACAGGCGCGTTAGCCAAAGAAGCGATTGAAGCCGTCGGCATGATGGGAGAAGAAAGACGCGACATCGGCCTTCTGGCCATCACCTCAGCAGACAGGCTGAACGCCGGATGGACTGCTGCCAGCCGTGCCAGAGAGTGCAACAGAGATCGTGCCGGGTATCAAGGCCACCGTCAGATCGTTTCACACATAGAAACTTTAATGGCTGATGTTCCTTCCAATTGCAGCCTCATCACTGTGATGGATGGCCACCCCGCCACCCTCGCATGGCTTGGCTCAGTATATGGTCATAAAACCAGATCGCTTGGTGTGGAACATTTCGGCCAGACAGGCACGATTGATGATCTTTATAAACATCACGGGATAAGTGCAAACAGCATTATCCGCGCGGCAGAAGCATTGGCTCCCGGTCGGCCAATCCGTCAGTTAAGAGCCATCTGATCTGAAAAAGTTCTCGTTAGATATAAAAAAGGAGTGGCAATCATTGCCACTCCTTCCTTTTGAAAATAACTCAGATGGGCAAAGCCCATATCGTTATTAATCAGTTATTTTTTAGGCGTTTCGTCAGTCATACTTTTCTTGACATCAGAATACGTCTCTTTAGCCTTTTCAGTTGTCTTCTTGGCAGCGTCTTTAATTGTCTCACCAGCTTCAGACATCTTCTTCTGGATCTTTTTCGTCACGCCGCCCTTCATATCATCAACAGTTTTATATTCTGGTGCAGCTTCAAGGATCGCCTTGGTCGCAGCCACCTCAATACGGTAACCATCTTCAGCTCTGGTAATTTTCAGGTCGCTCAAGGGAACAGCCACATCTTTTTCAGCCAGTCCTAAAAAGCCACCAACACCAATAACGATCGCACCTGTTTTATATTCATCATTCAAAACAAGGTCGTTAATGTCACCAATGGTTTCGTTCTGGAAATTGACAACATCTTCACCAATCAGGTTACTGGCAAGAATTTCCTGCCCTTTTTGATTTTGAACAAATTCAACTTTAGTCATTGTGTTTTCTGCAAAAGAGGGGGTAGCAAAACCCATCATGGCAGCAGAAACCAAAGCAACTGAAGTTGATGCAATATGCTTAAAACGTGTCATTTTATTTTCCTCAATAATTTCGCTGGCAATCACAAAACATGATCGCCTCTCGGGGGGATAACAACCCGAATTGAAATTGGTTCCGCAAAGGAAAAGAAAAATAAAAACATTTAGTTAAGGAACAAATCGCACGCTTATGCGTTAACGCCGCCTTTCGGCATTCTGGCCCGTTTACTTAGATGAAGGAACAGCCGGCAGTGACTTTAAATAAGCCGCGATGGCTTCCCGGTCAGCAGCGGTTAGTTTGGCCATATTTTCCTGAACCGAAACCATCGACCCGCCAAAGCTGTCAAAATCAGGGTCAAGCCCGGTTTCTAAAGCGTAAGCAATGTCCTTCTCACTCCAGCTGCCAATGCCGTCAGCATGCGGGGTAATGTTTGGCACCTTACCCGTTTTTTTCCCCGGCTGTTGCTCAAGTTCAGTAGCGCCTGAATACCGCGCATCCGCAATTTCCCCGCCGATCAGATTGCGCGGTGAATGGCAAGCTGCACAATGCCCTGGCCCTTCAACCAGATATCGTCCAACAGAAAGCTTATCCGCTCTGGTCTCAGCGCGGCTCAGCGTCTTGCCATCAAGATATAATTTCTTCCAGAGCCCAAGCCCTTGCCGGATATTAAAAGGAAACCCTAATTTATGCCCCACTGGCTGGTGGCTGCTTTTTGGCAGGCTATCAAGATATGCTTTAAGATCAATCAGATCTTCATAAGGCATACGCTGATAATTGGTATAAGGAAATGCCGGGTAATAATGCTCACCTTTAGGCGATACTCCTCTTACCATCGCATTGATAAAATCAACATTGCTCCAGCCGCCAATCCCGACCTCAGTATCAGGGCTGATATTGGGAACAACAAATGTGCCAAATGGAGTTATTAAAGGCGCACCACCGGCAAGTATCAGCTTCGCGTCACCCTTCGCACCTGGCACAGCATGGCAGGAAGCACACCCGCCCGCCCAGAACAAACGTTCACCATTTTTCAGGTCAGCCTGATAATCAGCAGGTACATCTTCAGCGCTGATCTTTTGTGGCAGGGTGAGCCAGTAAAAAAACACCAGACCAATTGCCAGAAGCAAAAACAGAACTCTCCAGATTTTAGTTCTCATATGGTAATCCCCTCCAGAGGCTGATTGTTTCCGATCTGACAGCTGTAAACTTGCGGGGCAAATACACTCAGCCCCGCAAGTCGAAATATACAGCCAACAGGATCTTTAATCTTTCGGTGCTCTGTATGTCTCATGGCAACCTTTACAGTTCTTGCCAACCATGCCCATACCTTTGCGCAAACCATCAACATCAGTGCCTGCAATTTTAACGAACTCAGCAAGTGCGGTCTGTAGGTTCTCCTGCTTTTTCTTAAAATCAGCAAAGTCAGCCCAGATATCAGGCTTCGCTCGTGTCTTATCAGCCAGACCAGCCTGGCCGTTGTCGGAGCCTTTCGGATACATCGCATCAATATTCATATTCGCCAGAGCCTGTAGATTAGCTGCAGCTTTACCGGCCACATCGGCATCATAACTATCAGGGTTTTTAGCCATACCACCCAGCAGTCCAAGGTTAAAGGAAAGCATGCTCATATAAGCATCACGCGCTTCAATCTGTTTTTTAAAATCCTCTGCATTTGCAGTGTTGAAAGGAAAAAGAGAGAATAAACCAACGAGAACAGCAGCAATAAAATGTTTCATAAAAAACACTCCTCATTATTATAGTTTTGATCAGCTTGTGGCTGTCAGCTTCATTATACATTGGGTTTAACATAATTTCATGTCGATGCGCCCAGCAAAACGAAGCCCTCATCAGAATGTGATGCTTTGAGCCTGATTTGTTCTTCCTAAAAGCAGCAGCAAAAGAATATCAACTGTTTTAGGGTCGAGCTGAAAGACTGTTTTATGCAAAATAAATGTAGCCAGTAATAAAAAACACGCCGACAGAAAACATCAAACCAATCAGCATCAGAAATCCATCCCGGCTGGTTAACCCAAGTGAGATGATTACAATTGAGAGACCTGGCAATAATACGGCAAAAGGTAATAAAGCGAGTGGAAACATCAATAAAGAATGAATAAGGCAAATCGCTGCTGCAACTTGTAGAAACGGCGGTTGAACCAGAAAAACCAGCCTCGGTTTAAGATACCGATCTGTTTTCCGGGTAAAGGGACGCAAATACTCAACGGTACTGACCAGCTTTTTTCTCGGAAACTGAAACTTGAGTAACCGCGCTGGTAACCATGGGTGCTCTTGAAAAAATAACAATTGTAAGCTTAGCGAAGCAAGTATCAAACCGGACAATATAGCCACCCCGGGAATGGCCCCGGTCGGGGCAGAAGCAAGCAGAGCAGGGATCAGCATCAAAGGTCCATAAACCCGCGATTGAAAAACATGCATCAGACTTTCCAGTGAAACTTCATCACCCTCAGTACCCTCCAGCATTTGATCAAGAACAGAGGTGAGGTTTTCTGGTTGAGAGTTTTGTGCAGTTTCATTTTCTGAATGCTGTTTTGATAGGGCCAATTCAGAAGTTAGTTCTTCAGATTGAATGGTCATAGGTTCCTGTTCCCTGATACCTGGCGAAAAGATAAGTCAAATAAAGAAACAGCCCGGTAAATTCCGGGCTGTTCAGGCATAGATTGATCAGGCCCTTTTTTCGCTGAGGAAAAGCCACAGTAAAAGACCGATAATCGGCAGGATCAGAATAACAACAATCCATATTACTTTATTTTCATTCGACCTTGAAGACTGGCTGATTTTAAGGATCGCCCAGACATCAAGTACCAGAATTATCAGGCCAAGCAGCCCGCCAAATTCAATTCCCATAACATCACCTGTTCTAAAAAATTAGTGTTTAACCACTTGTTGCTGCTATTGGTCACCTATAGCGGCGGGCGAGGGCCACGGCCACGCACAGCATTGGCAATCAGTGACAATAGCAACAGAACAATGGCGATAAAGAAAATGATTTTAGCAATACCGACAGCTGAAGCGGCAATGCCACCAAAACCAAAAACAGCTGCAATAATCGCAATGATAAAAAACGTAAGTGCCCAACCTAACATAATGAAATTCCTTTCAATTTAAATACTATATGGACTTAGCTATTTCCCCGTTCACACCTGGTACTTGTTCTCAATTAAGTTTCAGGTTAACCGGGGAAGGGTGATCTTAAATTTTAAAAATATTATTCAGAGCGCAGCGCTCTTAACATCCAGATCGCTTTTTCATGAAACGCCATGCGACCAACAAGCAGGTCATGGGTGACGAAGTCACCAGCTTGTTCAGCGCCTTCAGCACTGTCTCTCATTTTACGAACCAAACTTTCATGATCCTTGATCAGATCATCAACCATCTCTTCAGTTCGAGGATAATCAGTGCTTTCCAGCAATGCGGAAAGGTCGTTGTTTTTTGAAAAATGAAACGGGGCCGGAAACCCGAGCGAGCGAACCCGCTCAGCGATCACATCAACCGCTTCAAACAGATTTTTATAATGCGCTTCTGTGAGCTCATGAACAGCCTTAAATAAGGGGCCAACCACATTCCAGTGATAGATCTGCGTTTTGATCATCAGACTCATCGTGTCAGAAAGCACATCAGAAACATGCGTCGCTACCTCTGAACGGTCAGATTTTTTAAGTCCCGTTTTAATAGGTTCGACTGAAACTTTAGCTTGTAAAACATCAACTGACATATTTTTCTCCTTCTGCATTATCAATGCGGAGAGGAAGAATTGGTTCCGGTAATGAATTTAAAAATTTAAAGGAGCAGGAAAATTTTATTGAAATAGATGGGAACAAATAACGGCCAGACCCATTACCCTAACACAATGCCTAACGGCAAAAATGAAAAGGAGATTACTCTATGAACTGGAACCAAGTTGAAGGTAACTGGGAACAATTAAAAGGTAAAGTCCAGGAACAATGGGGCAAGCTGACCAATGATGATCTCGATGTGATCAATGGTAACCGTAAACAGCTTGTTGGTAAAATTCAGAAAGAATACGGTAAAACCGTTGAAGAAGCTGAACGTGAAATTGATGAGTGGTCAGCAAAACACTAACCACAATCAATCATTCAAAAACTTAAAAATTAAGTTTGCAGAAAACCGGCCACAGCGCCGGTTTTTTTGTGTCTCGTGGCTTTATTCTTTCTCCACGAAAACAGCACTGGAATTTAAAACAAAAAATACCTGACAGAGATCTTTAAATCTCTGCCAGGTGATAAAGCCGGTTTATATGAAGGCTTATATGTCGTTCAGTTTTCAAACCGGGTTATTTAAACACCCCGGCGAAAAAAGCCGAATATGATTGAAAGCACAAGCAAAACAACAAACAAATAAAACAGCGCCTGTGCGATACCAGCGGAAGCACCAGCGATGCCGCCAAAACCAAGAACACCGGCAATGATAGCAACGATGAAAAATACAAGTGCGTAATAAAGCATAATCTTTTCTCCTTTGAACTCTCTTGAGTAATAACGAGTGAGCAGAGGATCGGTTCCATTATGCTTATGGGTTTTGTTCTAATGTGTGGATGAAGATCTGTTAAAAAACAAAGCCTGGCTGATCAGCGCTTTGACCATCTCAGGGTTAAAAGGTTTGGTCACAAGAAATGTCGGCTCTGGCCGCTCACCTGTGAGCAACCGCTCAGGAAAAGCGGTAATAAAGATCACCGGTATTTCAGCGGTATTCAAAATGTCATTAACTGCATCAATACCGGAGCTGCCATCCGCCAGTTGAATGTCAGCAAGAACCATTTTAGGTTTAGCCCTTTCAAAAAGTTCAACTGCTTCCTGATGAGTGCGAGCAACACCGCTAACCTTATGGCCAAGCTCTTCAACCAGTTGTTCAATTTCAATGGCAATCAACGGTTCATCTTCAATGATCATAACCTCTGTTGCCACCTGCTCGGAAATTTCCGCAGCGGCCTCACTTAACAATTCTGAAACTCGTTCTTCAGAAACGGCTAACACCTCCGCAATATCTTCATTAGAAAATTCTTCAACAGCACTGAGTATAAATGCTTGCCGAGGTAATGGTGAAACTGCAGCCAGGTTGGCAGCAGCGCGCTTTTCCCACGCAAAGGGGGACTCAATTGGTTTCACTTCAATTGTAGCGGTGGTAAAAATTGAGGAAAACATCTGATAAAGGGCAATCCGGTTGGATTTTGCCTCAGGAAATGAGGAAACATCAGCAATCAAGGCCTCAAGAACTGCAGCAACATAAGCGTCACCGGATGTTTGAGAACCTGTGACAGCACGTGCATAACGCCTCAGCATAGGCAAATGAGTGGCTACTTTGGCAGTTAAAGACATTAGATATTCTCCCGATACCGAAATTGTACTTGATGGGTAAATAGTATAACCTGAAAAAAGTTCCATTAAATCGGGAACTTTTTCAAAGATCAGGTATTTATATCATGTGCATATGGAAAGACGGCCGATGAAAAATGACATGAAATCCTCAAATCAGCAATCTAAAGAACAAGCCTTGATCACCGAGAAATTAAAAATATTTTACAATTCCGTTCAGGAAGAAGCCATTCCCGACCGCTTCATTCAAATGCTCGAGCAATTGGAAAAAGCCGAGCAGGCAGAAAAACAAGCAACTGAAAAATCAGATCAGGAGAATAAAAGTGACGGATAAAGCTTTTAAGAAAGAGCTTTTATCATCACTTGGTAGTTTGCGCGCTTTCGCCGTCTCACTTTCAGGCAATCGTGATAGAGCAGATGACCTGGTGCAGGAAACGGTGATGAAAGCCTGGGCCAAGCAGGAAAGCTTTGAAATGGGCACCAACATGAAGGCCTGGCTGTTTACCATTTTAAGGAATGAATTTTACGGCCAGATGCGAAAATCAGGCCGTGAAGTCAGCGACCCTGACGACCACTTTACAAATAACATGGCACAAAGCCCGGATCAGCACGGCAAGCTTGATTTACAGGACTTTGAAGTAGCCCTGAATAAACTACCAAACGACCAGCGCGAAGCCATTGTGTTGGTCGGTGCTTCAGGCTTTAGCTATATTGAGGCCGCAGAAATTTGTGACTGCGCAGTCGGAACCATTAAAAGCCGTGTCAGCCGGGCAAGGCTGGCACTACAGGAAAGTCTGGATATTTCCGGCCCATCAGATTATGGCGAAGATGTCATCTCAGCACCGGCAGGAACACCGCCAACTACAGGTTAATTTTTATCTCAAAAAAACAACCCGGCCCGGGAGTAAACCCAGGCCGGGTGTTTGTTTTCAGCTGAGGGCAATTTATACTATTTATACTAGCCTGAATTTAAAGTGTCGCAGCGTCATCTTCTTCTTCAGATAGATCAACATCAAGCGCTTCAAGTGCAAGGGTAACATGCCTCAATCGGGCATTCAGGCCATCATCTTCAACCATATTACTTTCCGTTGCTGCCCTTTGCGCCGCCCGTTCATCGGCAAGTAATTGCTTCAGAAGTACAATTTTGTCTTCCTTTTTCAGAGATCCATCATCAAGGATATTCTGAACTGCGGGGTATGTGATATTTTCTTTTTTGTTCATGGGGTTAGTCCTTTCAAAAAAGTTCTCGTATAAGTTTGTCTGACTGAAGGGAAAAAACACTTCCATAAAATGATTGACTAATAAGATCGCATCTCGATACGCGAGGGGGCGTTTTGATGCGAAGGCCAGAGATCCGGGGTGAGATCTGATTTAATCCTGTGGGAGGGGATTAAAGGCCAAGGGTGACAACTCAATGTCAAGACAATCACTCTATGGAAGTGTGAGAAAGAAAAGCTTATCTTTTTCCCAAAACAAAGGGCGTGATTGGGATAGGGTGGGACCCCATGATGGGAATAAAAGACAAGCTTTCCGAAACTTAAACATGTGCAATCCGTCTAAACCTGATGCACAAGAAATATTATGCCGGCAATATAGACAAAGGACATAGCTGTCAGCACCATAATGATCGTATATCTGATCAAATCACGTACAAAGGAACCCTGTTGCTGATAATGACGCGGAGACGGATTGAGGGCGCCATAAGCTGTATTCCTGAACCTGAAAGAACCAGGCAAAACTCTATGGTTAGAATAGTCTGTATAAGTCTGCATTTTTCTCTCCATTAATTGTAAAGAAAACGCAGGCAAGGCCAAAAGGTTCCCAAATAATTTGTATTGATTATTTTTATTTAGACGTGTCTTTTTGTGAAATCCGCGCCCTCTGGCGCGACGAGACAGGCATTCTGATCATGGCTTCGACACCATCTGATAAAAAAGATAACGTCACCTTGCTACCCATGATTTTATCAAGGCTTCGTTCAATCATGATGCTGCCAAAACCATTAGTGTCAGGTTTTTCAACCGGCGGGCCGCCCCGCTCCACCCATGAGAGATTAACCAGTGGCGGCTGTGCTGAATGATCAAGTGAAATATCAATATGAATCCTGCCGGCAGGTGTGGAAAGCGCACCATATTTCGCGGCATTGGTTGCAAGCTCATGCAGCACCATACCAAGCGCAAGAGCCTCTTCCGGCCCAAGTATAACATCATCACCCTCAATGATCAGTTGCCTGTCAAGATTATCGACATAAACATTAACCTGATCCCTGATCAAACCATCAAGCTCAACCGGCTCCCATTCCTTATCTGAAAGCAGCGTGTGCGCAGCCGCAATCGCTCTGATCCGCCCGGAAAAAGCCTGTTTGAAATCTTCTGGGGACCGAGAGTTTTTCAAAGTCTGGCTGGCAATGGATTGCAACATGGCAAGTGTATTTTTGACCCGGTGATTAAGCTCTCGAAGCAGCAGCTCCATCTTTTCTTCAGATTTTTTCTGAACGGTAATATCAACCACCACCCCCGCGATCCTCAGAGCTTCCCCGTTTTCATCTCGCTCCAGCACCTTGCCCTGGCTAAGCACCCAAAGGCCTGAATTGGCTATTCTGTATTCAGCCTCATAATCTTCCCGCCCGACAATTGCATTTTCAAGTTCGGCTCTCACGTTTGAGGCATCTCGTTCATCAATCGCATCCAGCAATTCAGAAGCATAAATCGGGTTATTATGCTGGATGCGGTATAACCGGCGCAGTTCATCATCACAGTCATAAATATTGGTTTTAAGATTCCAGACCCAGGAATAAACTTTCGCGGCGCTGATGGCCATTTCCTTGCGCCAGTCATCGTGAGTGGACCTGTGCGTCTGCTGTCGTGATTTACTGGGTTTCTGCCTGAGACAAAAAACGGAACTGGCAAGAGAAGACAGATCCTCTAAACGTTTTATCTGCTCTTCCTTAACATCTTGTCTTAAAGAGCTGTCAAAAACACAAAGCGCCCCTAATTTTTCATTATCGATTATGAGAGGCACAGCCAGAAAAAATTTTGCCCCATCATCGCCTGTTACAATCGGATGCTCCGAAAAACGTTGGTCCTTTGATAAATCTTCTATGAAAACAGCACCATTTCCAGCTTCGGCCAGTATATGAGCTGAAATAGAACCATTGACAGGCAGCTCATCCATGCTCACACCAAAACAGGAAGGAAACCATTCAAATTGATCATCAACTATAGCTAGGACAGCATTAGAGGAGTTAAGGTCTTCAGCCGCAAGCTTTGTGATAATGTCCAGTTCCCTGATATCGTTGTCACCATAGTGAACATGTTTATTTAATACGGCCAGTCTTTGCCGGTCATAAATAATCCCGGCAACGTTACCAGGCAATGTCGAATTGAGCACCATCTTAACCTCTCAAACGGCCAGCCTCACAACGATAGAGTGGGCCGAATGATACTATCGACAGTGAATGTGAAATCAAGCCAAAACAGATAGATAGTTGATGGGTTTTCAGAACAGGCTACAGGCAACGCGGTGATAATCAACCGGTTTAGTCCAGATCACCACATCCTCATCCAGGTTTTGCTTTAACACACGAATCTCAGTGCCGCTTACCACTGCGAAAGGAATTTTGAGAGTTTTAAGATATCTAACAACGGCGACACTGTTATGCTGACCAATGTTAAAATCAATAATCGCACCATCAATAAGTTTATTCTTTAAAATATTTAAAGCGCGATCCACAGTGGTGGCCAGTTCAGTCCTGAAGTTTGTTTCGCTTTCGATGCTTTCTTCAGCATCAATCGCGAGAATATAATCATCTTCCAGCAGCAATATGTTTTTTTGATTTTGAGTTGTTTGGGTCATAGCAAACAATAAATTGAAAATTTAATAAATGTCATAAAACCATTCCCTCTTTTCAAGTCTCTGTGTAAAAAATTATATGAAAAATCAGTGCCCGTTTAGAGTCTTACTTTTAATTTTTTCTAAGCCATAGAAAAAGAAAAAGGGTGCCCAGTAAAGGGCACCCAGTTAGATTGTCAGTGATTAACGTTTAAACGTCGGGGCATCACCAAGCATTTTCTTATTACTATTTACAACAAGGAAATACTCATTGGCACTGCCTTTTTCATTTACAAACCTGATGCTATCCATAGATACGGCGACATCTTTTTCGCCCATTCCAAGAAAACCACCAACACCGAGGATCACAGCTTTCACACTGCCGTCACGGTCTAAAACAACGTCGTTAATTTCACCGATATCATTCCAGTCTTTATCGTTGCTGCTATCAAAAACAGTATCAAAATTAATCACTTTTTCAGTGGCATAAATTCTCTTACCGATAAATTCTGAAGCAACAATATCACCTTGAGCAAGGGATTTTATATATTCCGCGCCCTGGTTCGGCATCGCAGTACGTTCAGTTTTTGTATAACTTTCTGTCGTACTTTCCGTTTGCTCCTGGCTTTTCGCTTGAACGTCGACTTCAACGTCGGCAGCAAATTCAGGTTTTTCCAGCTTATTCAACGGAAGACGCTGGTTTAAAGGTTCTTGCTTATTTGTCTGCTCTTGCTTGTTCATTTGTTTATCCATTTGAGCGTCCGCGGCAAAGGCGGGGCTGCCCATAACAAGTGCGCAGGTCGTCAATAGAATCAACTTTTTCATAATAGTCCTCTTCAGGGTTATTTACATTTACAAGTCCAGCGCAGATCAATGCGTTGGTAAGGGGATAACGGGCAGAGTAAAAGTTAGTTCCTGAAAAAATGCCAGAATGACAAAAAAAGCGAATTTGATAACTGAAAATTGTTTCACTTCAACAAGCTAAAACAATCAAAAATCAGTCATCATCCAAATTTTCATGCTATTCTAGCGCGGTTGCTGGTGGGCAACTAAAGCGCAAACAAAAAAGCGCGGTTGCTGGTGGGCAACCTGAAGCGCAAACAAAAGAGCGCGGTTGCTAGTGGGCAACCTGAAGGGCAAACAAAAGAGCGCGGTTGCTGGTGGCAACCGAAGGGCCGTCAATTCAGGCCCGGTTGCTGGTGGGCAACCGAAGGGCCATCAAAAAAGTGGGCAACTGAAGCCCTGTCAAAAATATGGAGGACCAATAATGACGAATTCAGCAAAGTCTATATTGCAGATTTTTGTGGTGGCAATCCTGATCATCCCAGCATTTTTAACGAGCTCGGTGATGGCCGCGGAGGAAACAGAAGCAGATTATAAAGTCACAACACCTCCCAAATGTGAAAATAACAAAGGTGAAAAAGTCAGCTACATAGCGGTTGACCGGGCCCGCAAAGGCCAGAGCCCGAGGCTGGCAGCCGGCATGGCCAATCGGGATAAAGAAGGCAAGCCGGTGATCTACCGTTCAAATTTTTCGGCAGCACCACCAGAGTTCCAGAAGTTTATTGATCGCCATGAATGCGCCCACCACCAAACCGGAGACGTTGACCGTCCTCACCCGCCAAGAAACGGGCCAGAACACCTGATGAATGAAAGCATCAGCGATTGCATTGCCATCCTGCGCCTGCGGGACGAAGAAGGCTATGACAAGAAAGGGTTTGATAAGGTGGCAGCCGCTATGCGCAACGATATGCAGAAGATGGGCTTTCCTGAAATCAGCATGAAAAGCCGCGTCAGCAATATTAAAAATTGTTTTGAAAAATACGGCCCGGCTGACGAATTTATAGCAGGTATACTGGAAAGAAGAGGCCTGTTGGACCGATAGAGGGTGATAAAAAACTAAAACGCATCGAGGCTAAGTCAATGAAAACTAATAAACAAAAAGAAAATTAAAAGTCACAGCATTAAACATTCATAAAATATGAACCTTTTTCCATAAGCCCACGACAAACTTGCAACGCGTTCAGAAAAATCAACAGAACGCGAAAACAAGTTACGATGGAGAAAATCATGTTTAGAAAGTTAGCCGGCAGCAGCTTGATGCTGCCAATTGTTACCCTCGGAACTCTATTGAGTTCCACATCCTTCGCCACAGCAGGCACGCAAGTCAGCATCACCCCCAATGGGTTCAGCACAACCCCGATCATCGTCATTTCAGAAGACGGTCAAAAATGGACCAAGGTGAAAACCACACCCCTCCATTTGGGAATAACAATCGGCATTGGTAAAACAGATGAACTGGTTCTCGGCTATAAAATCCGCCAGGGATGGTTGTCTCAATCATCTCAAAAACCATGGCAACTGGTTGAAAATTTTAACAACGCCAGAGCCAGAGTTGATAAAGATGTCACTCTATATGGTGGAACGCAGCACTTCACACCTGAAGAGCGGACAAAATTCATCAAGGCCTGTAACGCAAAACTGCTAAATGGCGCAACTATTAACCAGACACAAAAATTTTTCTCAACAGCAAAAGTTCAGATGTTCGGATCATTTACATCATCATTGCCAGCACATCAGGCCAATGCTGGTGGTACGGCGGGCAAATATGGCAATGGCGTTGCCAATGTTCAGGTGATTTGTAAAGGTGTCATGGGCGGGCCGGATAATGTTGCGGCAAAACAGCCAAAGGTATTAAAGGTCAAAACACTTGAGCTTTTTAGGTCTACCTATAAAAACGCCGTCACCAAACCAAACCCGGCAACAAGCTGTAAAAAATTACGAATTTTGGTCAGATTGAAAACCAACAAAGCTGGTCCTGTGCAGTTTAAATTATGGACCAAGGTTGGTGATCAGCCAATGAGATCACAAACCATTGATGCATGGTCAAAATTTTCAGGGCCGGGTGAATATAAAGCTGAATATACCAAATGGATCAGCATTTCAAAAACCAGCTTTGTGCAGGCCAAAGCAGAAGAGATGATCAACCCCATAGGCCTCTCAACCGCGTGGAAATCGATCACCCTGAAATGTACAAGTGGTGGCTTTGCAACAAAGCCGAAAGATGATGCAGACCAGCAATCGGCACAACAGCCGGGCAAAAAACCTGAACTGGTTGTCCGTCCACTTATTAAGCGCCCACTCGTAAAAAGACCGCCACTTAAAAGGCCAATCGTAAAACGGCCAGCAAAAGAGAAAATCAAAACGGCACCTGTGAGATCAGCACACATGAGAAAAGTAGCCTGCATCGGGGGCAAAGTGCGCAACAATAATTGCTTTTGCCCCAAAGGCAGCAAGAGAAAGATTGTCGGCCTTAAATCATATCGCTGTTTCAAACGGATTGCTGTGCAAAAGAAACCGGCCCGTTTATTTCAGAAGAAAAGAAGAGCGGGCAACAACAAACCAAAACTGAAAATCTTTTCTAAATTTAAGCAGAAAGGCAAGAGAGCCAGGTAGTACGAAAAGGAAAGTATATCCCAGACCTGACAAACGTGAAAAATCTGAGCAGAGAATCCGAAGTGGCCAAAACCGCTTCGGATTTTTTGGCATCCGGATTTAGTTATTCCTCGTGAACAAAACTTGCGAACAGCGCCCGCCCTTTGTAAGTTAGCTCAAACGAAAACGGTTCGCTACTAATGAGAGCCATATAATAAAGACATAAGGAAAACCACTCCATGAAAAACTGGAACATTTATCTCTCAGGGGAAATTCACACAGACTGGCGCGAACAGATAGAAGAGGGCACAAAGGCGGCAAACCTTCCCGTGAGCTTCCACGCCCCCGTGACCAATCACGGCTATAGTGATGATTGCGGTGTTGAAATACTGGGAGCTGAGCCAGATAAATTCTGGCACGATAATAAAGGCGCCAACATCAACGCCATCCGCACCCGCACACTGATCAATAAGGCAGATATTGTCATCGTCCGCTTTGGTGAGGAATACAAACAATGGAACGCTGCCTTTGATGCGGGCTACGCCGCCGCTCTTGGCAAACCGATGATTATTATGCACGGCGCAAAAAATCAGCACGCATTAAAAGAAGTCGACGCAGCCGCTCTCGCTGTTGCAGAAACTGCTGAAGAAATTGTCCGCATTCTTCGCTATGTCATCAATGCTGAACTGGATGTTTCATCTTGAAGCTGAAATTGAAACTCAGCATTTGTCAGTTCGGTTGTAAGTAACACTCTGATTGATAGACCTCTGATTCATAGAATGACATGTCGAAAAATTATTTCGCATGTCATCCGTCAGAGGCTTTCAGTTTTCTCCCGCATTTGCTTTGTCGACGGCTCGAAACTGGCATGTCATCTGCATGACTTTTCAGCCTAAGCAAATGAGGCAAAATAAGTAGTCCCTGCGTGTAGAATCTATGCAGGCCGTAATGAATTGATCACTATTGTAGCAATTGTACCAGATTAATCTTGATCTATTGCTGGCGATTGTCTTTAATTATTATGTGTTGACTACAATCATTAAGGAGAAAACAAAATGCAAAAAATAGTGACGCTTGCAGCAGCAAGTGCATTACTAGTGTTGAGTACGGCAGCAGGTCATGCCGGTACGCTTGATAATGTGAAATCGGCAGGTGTCGTCAAATGTGGCATTTCTGGATCGGTTCCAGGTTTCTCAGCTCCTGATGACAAAGGCGCTATGCAAGGGATTGATGCGGATATCTGTTATGCGGTTGCCGCAGCAATTTTTGGCGATAAGAGCAAAGTTAAATTCATCGCACTTACAGCCAAAGAACGCTTCACAGCTCTTTCATCTGGCGAAATTGACATTCTTCCACGTAACACCACGCACACACTTCACCGTGATGCGGCTCTGGGTATTGACTTCACCTATTACAACTACATCGATGGCCAGGGATTTATGGTCAAAAATTCTCTTGGCGTGAAAAGTGCGAAAGAACTTGATGGAGCTAAAATCTGTATTCAGGCGGGCACAACAACAGAGTTGAACCTGGCTGACTATTTCCGCACCAACGGCATGAAATACACACCAGTTGGTTACGACACATCAGCTCAGACCCGTGAAGGTTTTGATGGTGGGTCTTGCGACGTGCTGACATCAGACAAATCACAACTTGCAGCACTAAGAACAGAATTGAAAGATCCTTCAAGCGCATCCATCCTGCCTGAAACTGTTTCAAAAGAACCACTTGGTCCAGTTGTCCGTCAGGGTGATGACCAGTGGGGTGACATCGTGAGATGGACGCTTTACGCACTTATCAATGCCGAAGAGCTTGGCATTGACACAACCAACATCGATGAGCTGAAAAAATCATCAACAAATCCTGGCATTAAACGCATCGTCGGCACCGAAGGCACAATGGGCAAAGACCTTGGCCTTGGAGCTGACTGGGCATATAACGCCATTAAAGCTGTTGGCAACTATGGTGAAATGTACAAAAAACACATCGAACCACTTGGCCTAGCCCGTGCTGGCAGTGTGAACGATCTCTGGACACGTGGCGGCATTCTATACGCTCCACCTATCCGTTAATTTACGAAGAAAATTGGTCAGGCGCGAAAGCGCTTGACCAACGCCAAATAAAAAATAACAATGATAAATCACTAAGATAGACATAAAAGGATATTGGAGTGGCTGAAAAATCCAAGATTCCACTACATAGAGATCCATTCGTCAGATCTCTCATCGTCCAGCTAACAATACCTGCTTTACTGATCTGGGGCCTCTATATAATGTTCCAGAACACGGTCGAGAATCTGGCCCGTGGTGGTATTAAAACCAGCTTTGATTTTCTCGGCGAAGTCGCCCCCTTTGCTATCGGTTTTTCTCCCTTCTGGACCTTCGAACTTGGCAAAAGCACCTATCTTGATGTCTTCATCATCGGCATTCAAAACACCATCCTCGTCGCCGTCCTTGGCATCATCGCAGCCACCACACTCGGGTTTATTATCGGCGTCATGCGCCTCTCACCCAACTGGCTGGTTTCTCGTTTCGCCCTTGTATTCATTGAAACTCTGAGAAACATTCCCTTACTTCTTCAAATTCTTTTCTGGAACTTTGCGATCTTTCTCGCCTTTCTCCCCGGCCCAAGACAGAGCCTTGAATTTTTAAACAGCATTTTTCTGAATGGCCGCGGGCTCTATCTGCCAAAACCGGTCGTGAATGACTGGAGCGGCTTTTGGGTCGTGCTCGGCGTCTTCATTGCCGGCATTGTCGGCACGATAATTTTACGCCGCTGGGCCAAACAGCGTCAGGATGAAACCGGAAAATTATTCCCCGCCCGCCTTGTTGGTTTGGGCGGTATTATTTTGCTCACTCTGCTGGCACTACTCGTAACAGGTGGCCCGATATCTTTCGAATTACCAGCTCTGCAACGTTTTAACTTTGAAGGCGGCATTGAGCTGCCCCTGCCATTATTCTCACTATGGTTTGCCCTGTCATTGTATACATCTGCCTTTATTGCAGAAAATGTGAGAGGCGGCATTCAGTCCGTTTCCAAAGGCCAGACAGAAGCTTCAGAAGCACTCGGCTTGCCCCGCGGCCTGATGATGCAGAAAATTATCATACCGCAGGCGATGCGCGTCATCATTCCGCCGACCATCAGTCAGTTTCTTAATCTGACCAAAAACTCATCACTGGCCGTGGCAGTCGCGTTTGAAGAAACTGTGGCTATTTTCGCGGGCATCGCCCTCAATCAAACAGGTCAGGCAGTGACGATCATTTTCATGACCATGGCGGTGTATATCACTTTAAGTCTGCTGACGTCCCTGATCCTGAATATTTATAACAGAAGAGTCCAACTGGTAGAGCGATAAAACGTGACAAGTGTTCAACATATAAGCAAGCCGGACAGGCTGCCACCGATCTCACAATCCGGTCCAATCGCCTGGGTGAGGGAACGGTTTTTCAGTTCCATCGGCAACACCATCCTGACGTTCATCGGCTTATATCTCCTCTATCTGATCGTCCCGCCAATGCTGAACTGGGCCATTCTTGACGCAAACATTTCAGGGACTGACCGCTCTGTTTGTGATGCCAACCGTGACGGTGCCTGCTGGACATTCATCAAAGTCCGTATCGTACAGATTATGTTTGGCCTGTTTTATAGCGCCAATCCAGACCAGATATGGCGCCCGATTATGGCCTTTGCCATACTGGGTGGTCTTATCACAGCTCTGCTTCTGCCATGGATACCGAAGAAACCTTACATTGGCGCGTTTACCATTTTTGTATTCCCATTTATCGCATATGCTTTAATTCACGGTGAATGGCTTGGCCTTAAAGTTGCGGAAAGTGACACATGGGGCGGGTTGATGCTCACATTGATCCTCGCCTTTATTGGTATTGCGGCCGCATTCCCGATCGGCATCATGATGGCGCTGGGGCGCCAGTCAGACCTGCCGATTATACGCTATCTTTGTGTGCTGTATATTGAGCTGTGGCGCGCTGCCCCGCTGATTACCATCCTCTTCATGGCGTCAGTGATGATCCCGCTGTTCTTTCCAGCCGAACTGGATTTTGACAAAGTCCTCAGGGCACTCATAGGTATATCACTGTTCCAGTCTGCCTATACAGCTGAAGCCATTCGCGGCGGCCTGCAGGCCATTCCAAAAGGGCAATATGAAGCGGCCGATGCGCTGGGTCTGAGCTATTGGAAAAAGACCATTCTCATCATTTTGCCGCAAGCGCTGAAAATCTCGATCCCAGGCATCGTCAATACCTTCATCACTCTGTTTAAAGACACATCACTAGTCTCGATTATCGCACTAACAGAATTGACCGGCATCACAAGATTTGCCGCCGGCTCCCTTGAATGGAAGGGTAAGCTGATTGAAGGCTATGTTTTCGCTGCCTTTATCTATTGGTGTTTCTGCTTTTCAATGTCGCGATACGCCAGCAGCCTCGAGCGAAAACTTGATACGTCGCACCGAAATTAATTTTAAGTAACAGATGGACCATCAACCATGAACGCGCAAACTCAACAAATCAATTCCACTGATATAGCCATTTCAGTAGAAAAGCTGAACAAATGGTACGGTCGCTTTCATGTGTTAAAAGACATCGATCTGACCATCCATAAAGGGGAAAAGATCGTAGTTTGCGGGCCCTCTGGTTCAGGCAAATCAACGCTCATCCGTTGCATCAATCATCTGGAAGTGCATCAGGAAGGCAAGATTATCGTTGATGGGATTGAGTTGAACAATGACGTAAAACACATCGATGAAATTCGCCGCGAAGTCGGCATGGTGTTCCAGCACTTTAATCTGTTTCCGCATCTGACAATCCTTGAAAATTTGACGTTGGCGCCAATCTGGGTTCGCAAAATGCCGAAAAAGGAAGCAGAAACCATCGCCATGGAATATCTTGAACGTGTCAAAATCCCCGAGCAAGCGGATAAATTCCCCGGCCAGCTTTCAGGTGGTCAGCAACAACGGGTTGCCATTGCCCGCTCACTTTGTATGAACCCGAAAATCATGTTGTTTGATGAGCCAACTTCAGCTCTCGATCCGGAAATGATTTCAGAGGTGCTTGACGTGATGATTTCTCTGGCTGAAAGCGGCATGACAATGATCTGTGTCACCCACGAAATGGGCTTCGCCAAACAGGTTGCAGACAGGGTCATTTTTATGGATGCAGGAGAAATAGTCGAGCAGGGCTTGCCGGAAGAATTCTTTAACAATGCTCAGAATGAACGTACCAAACTGTTCTTGAGCCAGATTCTGGCGCATTAAAAGACAGATAAAAAAAGACCACCAGAACCGGCAAAAGTTCAAGTGGTCTTGATTTTATTTATTTGGGATATCCCAGAAGTCTCTTTCGATTTCTTCTCTGGCCTGAGCTTTGGTAATACCAATATCTTTCAGCATCCGCTCATCAAGTTGTGATAATTCATATCTTTCTTGCGCCACATTATAAACGCGTTTTAGATAGTTAAAAAACGTCTTGATAGAGCGAGTTGAAAGCATTTCAGTTTTTAACGGGCTGGATGCATAATGGTCTAAAGTCATCATTTCAATTCTCCTTTATCAACTTACTGGTTCAGACGTTTGTTCCAGTAACTTAGTGTTGAGGCAGGAATAGCCTATTCAGATGCATAATGGAAATTAATATGTTTTATTATTACCATAATGTAACGTTATGCTGTTAAAAATATAAAGACAAAGCAGTGTGTTATAGGAAGAGAGCAACGTGGCACGTCATATTGATTTATCTTTACTAAGGGCATTTGTCGCTGTTTTCCAGAGCGGAGGCATGACTCAGGCCGGCAAACAACTCCATCTCACGCAGGCCGCCGTCAGCCAGCAGATCAAAAGACTGGAAGAGCAATTCAACGTTGCCCTGTTTGACAGAAGCCAGCGCCAATTGAAATTAACCAACCACGGCGAACGTCTTTTACCCCATGCACAGCGTCTGCTCGGTTTAAATGATGAAATCTGGAGCCAGATGACGACACCTGAATATGAAGGCGAGATTCGCCTTGGCGTACCATACGATATTGTCCAGCCGCACATCGCACCAATATTGCGCAATTTCCATCAGTTCTGGCCAAGAATCAAAGTCAAACTGTTCTGCTTTCCAACCAAAAAATTACTGGAAATGCTGGAAGAGGGGGAGATAGACCTGACCCTGACAACAGAACCAAACAGCAAACGAAACAGAGACAGATTATTAGCTGATCAGCTTGTCTGGGTTGGCGCCCCAGCCGGCAAGGCCTATATGCTCGACCCGTTGCCAATTTCTCTGGATGATGAAACCTGCGCCTTTCGGGCAGCAGCCGTCAACTCACTGTCCAAAGCCAACAGAAACTGGACCTTCACCGGTTCAGCCATGGGCGCTCCCGCGCAGTTCGCAGTGCTGGAAGCCGATATGGCGGTGGCACCGATGCTCTCACATGTCGTGCCTGATTTCCTGGAAATACTGGGACGTGAAAGTGGCCTGCCACCCTTACCGCTCTTTTTCTCAAACCTCTATGTGAACAGCACAGCGCCAAATGATATGATCAACGAACTCGCCGAACATATCCGGAAACATTTTGCCCTGCTGACCCCGCAAGCCGCATGATACGAACTTAAAAATCTTCGGCAGCAAGTTTTGCTGCCTGCAAAGTAAACGCCTACTAATTAGGCGTCAAAAAGATTTTAATGCTTGAATAACAAGCAAAAATTCGAAAAACAGCTCCAAAATCCCTCAATAAAAATGGCACATAAATTGCGATAAGTCATACAGACTTCTGCATATCCCAAGGTTCGATCTCTTGCCTTGGTTTATGCAGAGGCCACCTGTCAGTCTGGTGCAAATCATTGTGCCTCTCCAAGGCGATAGGGCTCTAAACTTGCGATGTGCCATGTTACTGGAAGCTTCCGGTAGCAGGCCCCAGACGGGTGACTTGCAACCTGCCACGGGCCGTTTGGTAACTTTGGTTCATCTGGGATACCAGATGGAAACAATAACATGGCACATCGTTTTTATATGGGGGAAGTGAGCATCATTCAGTAATCCGGAACCTGAAATATTGGCCAAAATTAACGACCAGGCGTAACGGCCAAAAATTACGGCCAAAAATTACGGAAAGTAAAATAGACAGAAATACTCGTCTCTGTTCAATCAGGCCAACAAACATCCGGCAGGTAAATGTCCCGCTGGCTGAAATCAGGCTACCAGTTTCACTGAAAAAATCTCCCACAAAATTGAGAACAATCGACTAAAGCCCAATCTACTAAAGCCTAAAAGGCTGAGGGAATAAAAACCAAAAGAATAAAGGAAGTCACCATGAGCGGAAACGCAGCACGACTGAACGCAATCTCCTCCATCATCGCGACACCAACGGTTGCATCAGGTTTTGATTTTGTTGAAAGCCCAACCAGCAGCGTCTGGGGTAAGAATGTATTCAGCCTGAATGAAATGGCGCAGCGGCTGCCAAAAAATGTCTTTAAATCACTGAAAAAAACCATCACATCCGGCGAAACACTCGACCTCACGACTGCTGACGCCGTTGCCGAAGCGATGAAAACATGGGCACTTTCAAAGGGCGCAACCCACTACGCTCACGTTTTTTACCCTTTAACAGGTCTGACAGCTGAAAAACATGACTCTTTCTTTGATCCGGATGGTGATGGCGGTACAATCGCCACCTTCTCAGGCTCAGCTCTCATTCAGGGTGAGCCCGATGGCTCATCTTTCCCCAACGGCGGCATCCGCCAGACATTTGAAGCCCGTGGCTATACCATATGGGATGTGACCAGCCCGGCTTATATTATGGAAAACCCGAACGGCACCACCCTCTGCATACCAACAGCTTTTGTTTCCTGGACAGGGGAATCTCTGGATAAGAAAACCCCTGTCTTGCGCTCCATGCAGGCACTGAATACTCAGGCGCAAAGGGTGTTAAAGTTTTTTGGAACAGACGGCCCCTTCGTTTCATCTTCAGCCGGCGCAGAGCAGGAATATTTCCTGATAGATAATCATTTCTATTATTCCCGGCCGGATTTGCTGGCTAGCGGGCGAACTCTTTTTGGCTCACCCCCGCCCAAGGGACAGGAATTTGATGATCACTATTTTGGTGCCATTCCGGAACGGGTGCAGGCTTTTATGTTTGAAGTTGAACGGGAATGTTTCAAACTCGGCATTCCAACCAAAACCCGCCACAATGAAGTGGCTCCCGGTCAGTTTGAAGTCGCACCGGTTTATGAATATTCCAACGTTGCAACTGACCACCAGCAACTCGTGATGACGACACTGAAAAAGGTCGCAACCAAATATGGCATGACCTGCCTGATGCATGAAAAACCGTTCGCGGGTGTTAATGGCAGTGGCAAGCATGTGAACTTTTCTATGGGCTCATCAGCCGCTGGTAACTTATTTGACCCAGGCGCAACGCCAAAAGATAACGCACAATTCCTGGTGTTTTGTGCCGCCATGATCAGCGCCGTTTATAAACATGCACCATTATTAAGGGCCGTTGTCGCTTCTGCTTCGAACGATCATCGCCTCGGGGCAAATGAAGCACCTCCTGCAATTCTTTCTGTTTTCCTTGGCGATGAATTAAACCAGATCATGGAAGCCATAGCATTTAGTGGTGAAGTGACATCAAAAACCTCAACTCTAAGTGTTGGCGTAGATGTGCTCCCGCCAATTCCTATGCATTCTGGTGACAGAAACCGCACCAGCCCGATGGCATTTACCGGCAATCGTTTTGAATTCCGCGCTGTTGGCTCAAACCAGTCAATCGCCGGGCCAATGGTTGCCATGAACACCATTATGGCAGAAGCCCTTGATGAAGCGGCAACCCATCTTGAAATGGCAGACACCAGCACACCAGAAGCTTTAGGCGCTGCCGTTGAATCTTATGTCAGAAATGTCTGGGCTAAATGTTCTTCTGTTGTCTTTAATGGTGATGGTTATTCAGATGCCTGGCACGAAGAAGCCGCAAAACGTGGTCTTCCAAATCTGAAAACAACGGCTGACGCCTTACCTGTTCTGCTAGATAAAAAATATGTCAGCCTGTTTGGCAAATATCAGGTGCTTTCAGAGCGGGAATTGGAATCAAGATACGAAGTCTACGCCGAACAATACCTGGCAACGGTCAATGTAGAATCAAATCTGGTTGTTGAAATGGCCAAAACCATCGTCTTCCCGGCGGCCATCCGCTATCAGGGTGAGTTGGCTTCAAGCCTCGCCAGCCTCAAGGCCATCGGCATTGAAACTGATCAGACCACGATCACCAAACTGACAGGCCTGATCAAAAAACTACAGGACACAACTGCGGAGCTGGAAGCTCTGAAAGCAAGTGAACATGATGCCGTTGATGTGGCAGCGCACTGTTTCCTAATCAAAGAAAAAGTGCTGCCAAAAATGGTTGAAATTCGCGAAATTGTAGATGCCCTTGAAGATCTGGTTGCCGATGATCACTGGCCGCTGCCAACTTTCCAGGAAATGCTTTATATCAAATAAGCTCTGTAAATTCAGCTATGTAATCCACCCCGGTTGTTGTGCCAGACATCCGGGGTGTTTTACTGTGTGGCAAAAAATGACTTAAATAATTATTAGGCGATCGCTTCGCAATTGTTTCTTTTAAACTCATCAGTACATCTAGACCGGCGACCAAATTAAAATAATGATCTGCGTGATAATTGTTTAAGCAAAACCACTATGCAACTGCACAAGCAATATGCGTCTTCCACATTCACGAAGAGCATGTATGAATTAAAATTGACCAATTTCAATTATAGCCCGATTTTTAAGCATATACCTCTTGTATGCTCTCAAATTTGCAGTACTCTGTTATTATGGAAACGGAGTCATGCATGTTTGACGAAATGTCCGGATCGAATGAAACGGTTCGGTCCCCTTATAAAGAATATAAAAACTGGGTAGATTCTGAAGACCCTGCCTGGCTAAGAAAAAAATCTGATCAGGCTGAAGAATTCTTTCGCCGCACCGGCATAACCTTCAATGTATATGGCAGCAAAGAAGACGCAGAACGCCTCATCCCGTTTGATATTATCCCCCGCATCATATCCGCCAGAGAATGGAACAAACTCACCAAAGGCATTCGCCAGCGCGTTCATGCCATCAATGCGTTTCTGTATGATATTTACCACCGCCAGGAAATACTCAAAGCGGGCCGCATCCCCATTGACCTCATCGCCAACAACGAAGCCTTCTTACCCCAGATGATGGGCGTTTCACCTCCCGGCAATGTTTATACACATATCGTCGGGACAGATATCGTCAGAACCGGTGAAGATGATTTCTTCGTTCTTGAAGATAACGCCCGCACACCATCCGGCGTTTCCTATATGCTTGAGAACAGAGAAACAATGCTGCACATGTTTCCTGAAATCTTTTCTAAAATCAGAGTGCAATCCGTCAGTGACTATCCCAAAAATCTGTTACGATCCCTTGCTGCCTCTGCGCCCGAATGTGCAACAGACAAACCTGTCATCGCCATCCTGACACCCGGCATTCACAACTCAGCTTATTTTGAACATGCCTTTCTGGCTGACCAGATGGGGGCAGAACTGGTTGAAGGCCACGACCTGCGCGTGGTAGACGGGCGCATCGCAATGCGCACAACACAGGGCTACACACCAATCGATGTTATCTACCGCCGCGTCGATGATGATTTTCTGGACCCGATCAATTTTAACCCGATCTCACAATTGGGTGTCCCAGGTATCTTTGATGTCTACCGCTCTGGCGGCATAACCATTGCCAATGCCCCCGGGACCGGCATAGCAGATGACAAAGCAATTTATTCTTATATGCCTGAAATTGTTGAGTTTTACACAGGTGAAAAAGCCATATTACAAAATGTCCCAACCTGGCGCTGTAGCGACAAACAAGCGCTCTCTTATGTGCTTGAACATCTATCCGAACTGGTTGTGAAAGAAGTACATGGTTCAGGTGGCTATGGCATGCTCGTCGGCCCGGCAAGCAGCAAAAAAGAGCTGGCCCTCTTCAGGGATAAATTGTTAGCCAGACCGGATAACTACATCGCTCAGCCAACGCTGTCACTTTCAACTGTTCCCATATTGACCAGAAAAGGCCTCGCGCCCCGCCATGTTGATTTAAGGCCGTTTGTTCTTGTTTCACCAGATGGCATCGAAATCACCCCCGGCGGGCTAACAAGAGTGGCGCTTAAAAAAGACAGTCTGGTCGTCAATTCTAGCCAGGGTGGCGGCACCAAAGACACCTGGGTCTTAAGAGAATAATTAACACATAAGGAAAAACAAATATGCTCAGCAAAACTGCTGGAGGATTGTTCTGGATGTTCCGTTACCTTGAGCGTAGCGAGAACACTTCAAGATTGCTTGAAGCAGGGTTTCATATTTCCCTGACCAGAGCCAATTCAGCAGAAGATGAATGGGTTTCAATCATCACGACCGCTGGCGCAAAATATGCTTATGAGGCGAAATACAAAACCTATGATGCCGCCAGTGTTATAGATTTTCTGCTGCGGGATAAGTCAAACCCTTCAAGTGTTCTCTCTGTGTTTGAAGGCGCCAGAAACAATGCCCGCATGGTCCGAACGGCCCTGACAAGAGAAGTCTGGGAAGCCATAAACGAAAGCTGGCTGGCGATGAAAGTATTGCTCGTCAACCCGGTTCATGAGCGTGAACTACCAGATGTCCTCAACTTCATTAAAAAACAAAGCGCAATCGTCAGAGGCGCGCTGCACGGCACCATGCTGCGCAATGAAATTTATGATTTTGCCATGCTTGGCACTTTCCTTGAGCGCGCTGATAACACCGCGCGCATCCTTGATGTAAAATATTATGTACTGCTGCCATCCTTTTCATTCGTCGGCTCAGCTCTCGATAACATCCAGTGGGAAACGGTGCTTCGCTCCGTTTCAGCGCAGCGTTGTTACCGCTGGCTAAATCAGGGGGAGATGAAGCCAATGGGCATCGCTGATTTCCTCATTCTTGACCGCCGGCTGCCGCGCTCTCTTGCCTTCAGCTACGCGAATATCGTCCAGCATCTCAATTTCCTGGCCGAGGAATACAACATCAAACACACCTGTCATGAACAGGCAAAAACCATCCACACACGCCTGAAGACCAAAACAATTGAAACCATCTTCGAAGAAGGCCTGCATGAATTCATCACAGAATTCATCGAGAATAATATTGAACTCGGCAATCAGATCGAAGCAGACTATAATTTTAACGGGTAATGTCATGCATTTGAAAATAAAACACACCACCAGATATAATTACGACGCACCTGTTTCCTATGCCTTGCAGCAAATCAGGTTGGTCCCTCATAGTCAGACGGGTCAGCAGGTCAAAAACTGGAACATAGCCATTGATGGCGGCAACGAAGAACTGAGTTTTAGTGATCATCATAATAACAATGTAACACTTGTCAGCTTAGAGGAATATCAGACGGAAATTTCCATTCATTGCCATGGAGATATTGAAACGTCAGACACTGGCGGAATATATGGCAACGAACGCAACTCAGTGCCATTATGGTATTACCAGCGCGAAACTGAGCTGACCAGACCGGGTGAAAATATAAATGCGCTGCTCGAAAAACTAGGCTCTGAGCACAAACAGGATGACATCCCCCGCCTGCATTTGCTCTCGAAACTGATTGCTGAAACTGTTCAGTATGAAACCGGCACAACAGGTGCTGATACAACGGCAGAACAGGCACTTGAAGGCAAAGCTGGCGTTTGCCAGGATCACGCCCATATTTTCATAGCAGCAGCGCGTGAACTCGGTTACCCCGCCCGCTATATCAGCGGTTATCTGATGATGGATGACAGAGTTGACCAGGACGCAAGCCACGCCTGGGCAGAGGTATATGTGCCCCATCTTGGCTGGGTTGGCATTGATGTTTCTAATATTATTTCCCCTGATGAACGCTATGTTAGAATTGCAACAGGTCTCGATTTTAATGAAGCTTCACCTATAAGAGGCATGCGAATCGGCAATAGTGATGAAAGAATGGTTGTTAGTTTGCAGGTTCAGCAGTAAAACGAACAAAC
Organism: Hyphomicrobiales bacterium; assembly: GCA_021775425.1. Classification (GTDB taxonomy): domain Bacteria; phylum Pseudomonadota; class Alphaproteobacteria; order Rhizobiales; family HXMU1428-3; genus HXMU1428-3. Next base: position 122,458 of record JAJFHX010000047.1, on the reverse strand, counting down.
ATAACTTTATCAGGATACTCTCCAATGACATATTGTGTCGGCTTGCGCCTTGAACAAGGCCTTGTATTTATGTCTGATACCTGCACAAACGCGGGGCTGGATGACATTTCAATGTTCAAAAAAATGCACACCTGGACTGTGCCTGGCGAACGTGTGATTACCATCATGACAGCCGGCAATCTCGCCACCACACAGGCCGTTGTCAGCATCCTGAAAGATCGCACAAAAGCGATAGAAGACCGCAAGCCAACAATCCTCGAACTCCCCTCCATGTTTGAAGTCGCCCGCCTGATCGGCGCAACCATGCGGGAAGAAATTCAGCAAAACGCCGGGTCAGTGCAAACAGCTGACAGTGCGTTTAATGCCTCAATCATAGTTGGCGGCCAGATCAAGGGCTGCCCACCTCAGCTGTTTATGGTCTATCCGGAAGGAAATTTCATCGAGGCATCTGATGAGACACCCTATATGCAAATCGGCGAAACGAAATATGGTCGCCCGATACTTGTGCGCGCCTATGATCGGAAAATGAGCTTTGAAGATGCGGTCAAGCTATTGCTGGTTTCATTTGATTCAACAATTAAAGCCAACCTTTCAGTTGCCATGCCAGCTGATCTGCTGATCTATAAAACCGATAGTTTTGAAATCTTTCATGAGCAACGCATCACTGCGGAAGACGACTATTTTAAATCCATTTCAAGCGGCTGGGGCGAAGCCCTGAAACAGGCCTTCCAGTCATTGCCTGATTTCAGGATTTAATCCGCGCCAGATCTTCTCTGGTATCAATGTCAACAAGAACAGAGCGGTTTTCAACCTCTACCAATCGCAGATACTCTCGATTGGCAGCGATTATCTCTTTAGCTCCGCTATCACCGTGTAATTGTTGCAGCGCTTCAAAATGCCCGCTACCAAACAAAACCGGATGCCCGGCTTCACCCTTATAGTCTGGCCTGCAAATAGCCATGTGACGCCCGTTAGAAACTCCATCAGAGGCAAGAAATTCTGCGAATGCAATCGAGAGTTTCTCAATCACACCGCCTTCCAGCAATGGCATATCAGCAAGGAAAATAAATACCCCGTCGATTGAGGGGGAAACGGCGCTCATGCCGCTCGCAATGGAGCTGGCCATGCCGAGTTGATAGTCTTTATTTTCAAAAAAACGGATGACATCTGTGTTGGGGTATTCTTGCTCAATCACCTGACGCAACTCATTGCTACGCGCTCCGGTAACGACAATCACTTCAGCAAACCCGGCCAGCAGAACAGGTGCTAAGCTAGATAATATAAGCGCTTTCTCAGCATCACCTGAACTGGTTTTATGGGAAAAAGGCTGAAGCAGCTTGTGCCCGTCTTCAAACCGTGAAGAAGCACCAGCCGCCAGCAAAATAGCGGCAAATTGATAAGCCGGGTTTAGCATACAAACTCACGAAGCTGCGCCTCATTTAAAATATCTGACAAAACAGATAGCGCGAGCAGGGAAGGGCTTTTCGCAACGGGTATCAAACCAATAGGCCCTTTGATCCTTGCAAGGTCTTCCTCGCTAAACCCGAAAGACCTTAACCCGTCTATGCGGGCCAAATGCGTGTTACGGCTACCCATGGCGCCGAGATAAAATGGTGAAAGTGGTAACAGTTCCTGATAGACAGGTAGCTCTTTTTCATGGTCATGAAACAGCAGCACAACAGCTGTGTAATCATCTGTATAAACAGAGCCATACTCAGCGATATCATCCAGAGCTCTCGCCTCAAATCCCTGCTGCCTGGCGAACTCCAGCGTCTGATCATCAGTCGAACAGATAAGCGAAGAAAAACCAGTTTCAGCTGCAAGCCGGGCTAATGACAATACGGAAGGGCCATTCCCTGCGATGAGTAAACGGATCGGCGGAAAATAATTGCGCTGCATCAGCATATTGCCAGCGCCGCTTCGCCCGTTTTTAACACCATGCATTAAAGGACTAATTTCAGATTTGCCCGTTGCCATATCCATAGAAAGCGTAAACGCTTTTCGCTCATCAAAAAAACGAGCCATAGTTTCAATCTGTTGCGGCGCGAGGCAGACATCAAAATACAAATCAATCCCGCTGCCACATGGCAGTTTGAGGTCAATATAAGGCGATCCCTTGCCATAGCGAACCAGCCTGTTTTCACCCGCAAGAATGGCCGCTTTTGCTTCCTCAACAATGGCTTCATGCAAACAATCTGCCGCAATATGACCAACAGCTAAGCCAGAGGCACCAATCGCCATTTGCGCCCCGATCGGACGCGGCGAAGATCCGTCCCGCTCCACTAAAGTAACAAGAGCCGTTTTTTCACCCTGCTTTTGCCAGTGAGCAAGATATGGCAATGCATTTTCAACATAGCTGGCTTCATCCCCATGCACAGAACTCACATCCAGTAGTGCACGCTCCCCAATTGAAGGGGAACGTGCATTAACGGGCAACTGCATTTGCGGGGTGTGCGGTTTAGACAAAGCTCACCCCATTTTCAGCCATTGGCAGTGTCAACGGGGCCTTGCCGGTTAAACTGAGAATGGCATTCGCAAGCGCCGGCCCAGCAGGAGGAACACCAGGTTCCCCAACACCGGTTGGCGCTTCCGTTGAAGGCACAATATGCACATCAATTTTGCCAATATCAGTGATCCTTAAAGGTTCATAATCAGGGAAGTTGGCTTGCTCCACAACACCTTCGTCAAGCGTGATCTGGTTACGCATAACCGCACCAAGGGCATAACCAATGCCGCCTTCCATTTGCGCATTAATCACATCCGGATTAACAGCAACGCCGCAATCAACCGCGCATACAACCCGTTCAATCTTAATGTCATCATCATTGGAAGAAATCTCCACCACCTGAGCAACATAAGAATTAAACGATTTATGCGCCGCAATACCGCGAGCCCGGCCCTTGGGCAGTGCTTTGCCCCAGTCAGCTTTTTCAGCCGCCAGTTTGATCACACCGCTAAGCCGCTGGTGGTCTTTGCTATCACTGGCAAGCATGCCAAGACGAAATTCCACCGGGTCTTTGCCAGCAGCTTTCGCGGCAAGGTCCATCGCCACTTCCATCACATAAGCGGAATGGCTGTGACCAACAGAGCGCCACCACAAGATATGCATTGGCGATTCCCAGTTGGTGAGACCAACAGCGAGTTGCGGGATGCTGTATTCAGCATCAGCCACACCTTCAACTGAGGTATCATCAACACCTTCTTTAACCATGCCAGCTTCAAACGGCGTACCTTTGGCAATGGACTGAGTCACAATCTTATGACCCCATCCGGCTATCTCACCCTTATCAGTGATGCCAATCCGAACTTTATGCGCCGCCATAGGTCGGTAATAACCGCCAGCAAGATCATCTTCACGTGTCCAGACAAGTTTCACAGGCGTCTTGCCGCCAAGCGCTTTAAAGGCAAGGGCCGCTTCAACCGCATAGTCACTCTGCCCATTTGCCCGGCGCCCAAAAGATCCACCAGCATAATAAGTTTTGATAGATACCTGCTCTGGCTTCAGCTCAAGCACTTTGGCAACAGTCGGGTGAACCAGTGCCGGGAACTGACAACCATCATGCAAAATCACGCCGCCATCAGCAGTAGGCTCAATCACGCAGTTAAGTGGTTCCATCGGTGCATGTGCCAGATGCGGCAAAATAAATTCCGCCTCAACCTTTTTAGGCGCGGCATCTATAGCAGCATTGGTTTTGGCAAAGTCACCATCTTTGCGGGCATTAAATTGCGGGTCTTTCGCAAGTAACTCCTTATGCCCGTTAATAATGTCTTTGGTAGAGCGGTTCTCAGCTTTAGAGAAATCCCATTTCGCCTCTATTGCCTTGCGCGCCTGTATGGCAGACCAGGTTGAGCTGGCATATACGGCAACACCGGCCTTGTTCGCCAGTTCTTTGGCATCAACAAAGCCTTTCACAGCCTTGGCCTTTTCACTGTTAAAGCTTGTTAAAGTACCACCAAACCGCGGGGATCTCAAAATGACCGTATAAACCATATTCGGCACTTTTACATCCATCGCAAACATGGCGGTGCCATCTGTTTTACCGCTATTGTCTTTGCGGGAAAGCTCTTGTTTACCAATCAGATTGAACTGGTCAGATGATTTAAGTGTTGGTTTTTCAGGTAATTTAAGCGTGGCAGCGTCTTTGATAAAGTCACCATAAGAGCCCGTTTTATCACCGGCTTTTAAAACGCCTTTTTCAATTGAAATGTCTTTTGCTTCAACACCCCATTGCTTGGCAGCCGCTTCAACAATCACAGCCCGTGCTGCTGCGCCGGCTGTACGATATTGCATATAAGAGTTTGCAATCGCGGTTGAGCCACCCGTTCCCTGTGCCCCAAAGGCGAGGTTTTTATATTTTTCATGATCAGCTGGGGCAAATTCGATCTGAACTTTCTCCCAGTCAGCGTCAAGCTCTTCAGCAACAAGCGTCGTTAGTCCAGTTGTTGTCCCTTGTCCCATTTCAAAATGCTTGAGAACAACTGTTACAATGCCGTCAGCGGATATTTTAACAAACGGGTTCAGAGCTGAGCTGGCAGCACTGCCCATTTTTTCTGCAGCTTGTGCAATGCCTGATGAAAGCACACCCTTGGGGTTAAACCCGATAACAAGCGCGGCACCAGAGGCAGCCATGCCCTTTAATAAATCACGGCGTGATGTTTGAATATTCATAAATCTATGCCTCCATCTTTGTAGCGGCCAGATGAATAGCAGCTTTAATACGTTGATAAGTGGCGCAGCGGCAGGCATTCCCCTGCATGGCGTCATCAATATCCTGATCAGTTGGTTTCGGATTAGAACTGAGCAAACCTACAGCAGACATAATCTGCCCGGATTGACAATAACCGCACTGAACAACATTCAACTCCCGCCATGCGGATTGAACGGCCTCAGTCGCTTTACCAGATAACCCTTCAATTGTTGTGATTTTGGCGTCTGTTAAATCGCCGACACTTGTCTGACAGGAACGCACCGGCTGACCGTCAACATGAACGGTACACGCACCGCAGGATGCAACCCCGCAACCAAATTTGGTGCCTGTCAGGTTTAATTCGTCACGAATAATCCAGAGTAGGGGCGTATCTTCAGCGGCATCAACCTGCCTCTGTTCCCCGTTAACATTAAGAGTGATAGACATGAAAATGATGCTCCTCTAAATAAGCAGATAGCTCGAAACGAGCTTATAGATTCTGTTTGAAAATCAGCAATTTATGGAATTTTTTAAAACGTTGGATAAGTTAGATATGGAAAGTCCTTGTGCTGCTATATGGAAATGGACAATGCTGTTTTCAAGTGCATTTGCATAAAAATATCAAAAAACTTAGCAGAAAGTTTGTTCTCTTTTATTCGGCTGATAATTTGAGGACGCCCTAGCCTGCCATGCCATCAAACACTTGAAGGATAAATTACAGATCTGACAATAATAAGCAGTCTTAATCGACTACTTCTCCGGCAACGGAATAAATTCTTCATCGTCGCCAGGCACTTTTGCAAATTTTCCATCCTTCCAGTCCTGTTTGGCCTGTTCCAGCCGCTCTTTACTGGAAGCAACAAAATTCCACCAGATGTGCCGCGGCCCGTCCATTGTCGCCCCGCCAAGCAGCATCATCCGCACAAAGCTTTTCGCTTCAACAACCACATCATCACCAGGCCTGAGCACCATCATCTGTTGCGGTTCATAGCGAACACCACCAATCTCAATTTGGCCGTCCAGCACATAGAGCGCCCGCTCTTCAGTGGTTTTTGGGATGCTCAGTTTAGCTCCGTCTTCAAGTGCAACATCGACATAAAGCGTGTCCCATTCAGTCTCCACCGGGGATTTAAGACCCGAAAAAGAACCGAGAATGACCCGCCCCTTTGCACCCTCGGCATCAAAGGACGGCAAATGCTGTTCTTCCACATGGGAAAAAGCCGCCGCTCCATCTTCTCGTTCTTTTGGTTGGGCAATCCAGCTCTGAATGCCATAAAGTCGTGAAGGGTGCAGTCGTACATCCTCGCCTGTTCTCTCTGAATGAACTATTCCCGCGCCGGCTGTCATCAGGTTCACATCCCCAGGCACAATTCTCATATCATTGCCAAGGCTGTCTTTATGGTCCATTGAGCCGTCAAACAGATAAGTCACAGTTGAAAGACCAATATGCGGATGCGGCCTGACATCAACCCCTTCACCGGTTAAAAATTCACCCGGCCCCATCTGATCCCAGAAAATAAACGGCCCAACCATTCTTTTGTTTTTAAATGGCAGCGCCCGGCGCACTTCAAAGTTACCAATATCCCCGGTGCGCGGTATAATCACCATCTCCACCATTTCAGGGCAGTTCAGATCAACGTCAGCGTCAGCACCCGGAATCCAGCTCATATCAGCTCCATATTCTTAAATGAGTTTAATTTTATCTCAGATTATATAGAAAAATACGCTGTTATGTAGCAAACGCACCAAGATTATGACTGATCAAATCATACCCTAATGTTAACATTAGGGTATGAGAAAAATAACAAATATAGCCAGAGCAAGACTAACTGATTACTCACACACTGTCAATGGGCTTCTCACTAAAAGAGCTGAATTGTTTAACGAAGCTATTCTAATCCGTGACAGGCTAGCAGAAATCAAAAACGATATAGGGGCAATTGATAGAACCCTCACAACTTTAGGCTATGAGGGCGATTTAGACGCCGCTATGCCACGTCAAAAGCGGGAAGTTATATTTGGACGTGGTGAGCTTACTAAAGGCATATTAACAGAGCTGAGACATGCTGATGAACCTTTGGGAAGCCGTGAGATAGCGCGTTTATTAATCTCGACAAGGGGTGAGGATGAAAGAGATAGAAATTACCTCACTCAATTAACAAGGCGTGTGAGCAAAGCTCTTAGAATATTAAAGAAGAATGGGGTTGTTCGGTCAGCTCCCGATAATCGGGGGAATTTGTTATGGGAGTTGAGGCAGGTTTAATCCTGCCTCAATAATAACTATGAAGCTTTTTTGACCCTATCGGCCCTGTCTTTTTCTATCGCTTCCTTCAAGTATCCAGCGCTGCGTTTGGATGCTTGGTAACATTCACTGAATCCGAAACAATCCTCTTCTTCAATTCTCTCTGTAGCCAATGATTCCGCAGCAGTCACGAAAGATAGGGACCTCTCAGGTAAGTTATCTCTTAGATTATCGCTTTCTTGTAGTCCTTGACTATTAAGAAGCTGTTTAGCATTAGCGCCAAGTATCTGTCTGTAGATAACATTTGTGCAATTGGCATAGCCATAACCTGTTGTGCCGTGCAACTTAAGTGTAGATGTATAACCATTTCTGACAGCCCTTGAGATGGCTCTAAGACCTGCCCATCTATTGGCTTCGGCTGATGCACGTTCGAGGATCTCATCCGCTAACTTAGGGTCGCCAGCTCTATATCTAAGCCAAACCTCAACTATTTTCACCTCAAGATTAGGATCTAAGTACCCCGCATATTTTGCAGCTATTAATGGATGAGCAAAAGTAGCGCCACTTCGCCCCTTCTTGCCATAAAACACTGAAGTTAATGCTTTTTTCCTCTTATTAGGTGTTAAACACCTAATTTCTTTTCCAGTTATTTTTTTGTAAGCAGCGTCAATAAAATGTTTTCCAATATCTCGACGGCTCCATTGATAAGGGTCCTTGTTTAGTGTCGAGCCAGCTATGACCCATATATCCTTGAGATTGATATTTCCATTATTATCTTCGGATACTAACTTCCCTCGTAGTCGCAATTGCGTATTGGCGGTCATTGGTTTTATTCCTTGCAAAATGCCACAACGAGTCTTGACATAAAAATGAATAAACGTATTCTCTTATTCGTGATCACATACTGCCCGTCGTTGGCGGTTCTAAATCCTAAGCCAGGAGTACGTCTTGAACACGTGCTGCTGGCTTATTTATTTGTGAGAATCTCTCAAAATAAACCCTGCTAGTTTGGGTATTTGACATTGAGCAGTCAATGATTCGGCCCATCTGAAAAAGGTGTTATCCACAAGCCTTCTGCCAATAGCCTTTCCACTGACGACTGACTGGCGACATCATCGCACATTGTAAAACCCCGAAAGTATTTGCGCCATTGCTATTGCGTCGATTGTCTTCAAGCCAAGCTGCGTTGGTTGCGTACTGATAAAGGTATTTAGGACTTACATGATGGTGTTGGCCTTGCACCATGCGGCGCAATCTGGAGAAAAAGCTTTCAACCATATTCGTATGTTTGCCATGATCACTATAAGCTTCACTGTGATTGATCCGGTCAATATCCCAGACGGCGTGTAGCGCATCCCAGTGAGTTGCTTCATCGGCTGACATGGTGGCTGTTTTAGAAACATGTTTCTTGGCAATATCAACACCATCAGCTTCAGAAAGAGTTACAAAGGGAAGTGTGCGTCCGTTGCGTTCACGTAAGGCCACAACAACACGGCGCTTGCCTGTTTGATGCTTTTTAAGACGGCGGTCGATGCGCTCTTTAGCAATGTTGTTAGGACGAATGTGCCCACCGAAATATGCCCCGTCAACTTCTACATGACCGTTTAATTGTTCGCCTGTATGAACTTCTGAGGCCATGGCTTCACGAATTTTATGAGCAAGAACAAAAGCCGTTTTATATTGGCAATCCAAGTCACGAGAAAGCTGTAATGCTGAGATACCTTTTGCACTATTCACAAAGATGCATATAGCTGCAAGCAAGTCTACATATTCCATTTTGCGACTGGCAAATATGGTGCCTGATGTCACTGAGAACTGGTGATGACAGGCTTTACATTTATGTTTGCGACGAGTTTTGATGTTGTAGCTTTCAGTACAACCGCAACGAGGGCAAACAGGCTTACCGCCAGTATCATTCCAACGAATGGCACAGAAAGCTAGGTGCGCCTGATCCTCATCCATCCTGTAGATGGTTTTGAGGCTCAGTGTGCGAGCTTTTTCTGATAATAAAAAATGTTGTGCCATTGTCCTAATGTAACTATCTACGATGCCTATGCATCATATATAGTACATATAGATACTGTTTACAAGGGCAAATGTATTGTTTATAGTATATTTTTTACTATAGGAGATGCAAATGCCTGAAAAAACAGACTGGGAAGCGCTGGTTTCCAACATTTTGAAAGCCGAATTAAAGCGTAAAGGGGTTACCTATGCGCAATTGGTTGAATTATTAGGGGAGATAGGAATTGAGGAGAAAGAGGCCAATATTAGGAATAAATTGGCTAGGGGGAAATTTAGTGCAGCGTTTATGGTGGCTTGTTTACAAGCTATTGGATGCGGGTCATTTAGTTTGAGTTGAGTTCTATGATTTGACAGGTTTTAAGACATCAAAGCTCGATATAACTGCAAAAATAACTGTTGCACGGAAAGCAGATGTTAGAGAATAAGTAGAAAAACCAATCCATAAAATTATATATTTAAACCATAAATCATCACTTCCAGTAGGCTTCGGTTCAACCACTATCAACGGGATACAAACTAGTATTGCCAATGCGCACATGGTTGTGCCATGGAGCAAATATTTGATAAAAACCTTGTGTGATTTAGTATTCTTAAATTTTATTAAAAATTCAGATCCATCTGAACGAACAAAAACGTAAAAACCGAACAAAAAAGCAGAGAAAACAGAAAAAAGATCAAAAAAACTAGTGTAAAGATTTTCAAGTTTGATTGATCCATCCCTTACTAGAACGGATACTGATTCGTCATAGAACAAGACTATCCCCATGACTGTTAAAGCCATAATAACACTTATGTATTTTTCTAGTTTCTTACCCATTCGATGCTCCAAATTGATTTTCAAGCATTGCTATATTCTCAGAAAAAATTGTTTTAATGTGGTCACGTCTAATCTTATAATTTCTTTCAGTATGTTGCGGAAGATCGTCTATGTCTGTTCTTTCAACAAGTATCTCTTCCAGAAAATCGATTTTATCTTCAATCCTATCAATTGTGCCTGAAGAAATTTTTAATATTTGAATTGTTTCTGGGTGATTTTGCTTTAACCTCAAAGCGTTGCTGATCATTGATCTAACTTTATCACTGTTAAGTATTGATTTCTGTCTCCCGACAGAAATTTCTATATTGATACTAACTCCTTCATACATCTCTACCATTTTTAAAGCGTTACCAAATAGAGACCGTTCCTCGTCTTCTGATAAATTTAAGTTTTTGGGGTTTGCCATTGATACCCTTAATTTTCTGGGACTTTTTTTGTTAAATCGTTCCCAAGCATTTTCGCGGGGTATAGGAGAAAATTCGTACTTGCAGAATTCTTCAAATTTTTCAAGATAAGCAGCTAAACGTCCCATTGATGTTCCGCTTTTATTTAATTGCACCGCAAGTATTCCTAATTTTTTATGATATCTAAAGGCGCTAAAATGGGCTAATCCTCCTTCTAGCTCCAGATCAACCACACCATCATCTCTTGCTTCAGCAGGTATATTGTCATGCTGTACGCGAGTGATTTCCCCATAAATGTATTTATCGTCTTCTTCCAATCTCTCTAGCCGAACAATAAATGGTTTGTTAACCGCCCCAACATCTTGCTCTCTCTCTGACAACGGTAGATCAAAAATATTGTTCATAGCAGTACTGAAACTTCTTCTTTCTTCACCACTAGTTTTAACTTCATAAAAACCAATACGTAATAACGCCATAATGTGCCTCTCTTTTAAAATCTGAGACAAATATAAACAAAGTTCAGTACAAGTTAAATCATTTGGTGCGTTTGCTACATAACAGCGGAAAAATATGACAAAGCTATGCTGTAGCCTCGGACCCGACTATGAGCACCCCGCTCAGTCAGCTTCCAGCTCCGGCTCAGCATGCGGTACCCTGATGGTAAATACCGTACCAATACCCGGCGTGCTTTTGACAGAAATATGCCCGCCCATACGTGAAATCAGTGTTTGTGAAATCGAAAGACCAAGCCCCGTACCTTCACCATGCTTGGTGGTAAAAAACGGATCAAATACCCGTTTCAAAACATCCTCATCCATTCCCGTGCCAGTGTCTTCAATCTCAATGTAAACACCAGACACATCAGTTGCTAATCCATTTGTCCCGGCTTCAGCCGTGCTTAACTCATTGCTGCCTTCATGCTTCACGCCCGGATCCTCATCTGTCGGCACCCGGTCATAACTTCGCAGTGTGAGCTTGCCGCCCTCAGCCATACTATGCACGGCATTGACAATCAGGTTAATCACTACCTGTTGTAGCTCTGTCCGGTTAACATAGACCGGCAATTGCGATTGTGCGACCCGTTCAACAACAATATCCGTTTTGCTGAGCAAATGCTGCACGAGTAACAGGCAATCTGTCAAAACATCTTCAACTGAATTCATTTCATGATAACCAGCAAATTCATCTGGCCGTGCAAATTGCAACAACTTACTGACAATCAGATTTATCGAATGAACCTGATCATCAATCAATCGAAACTCGTCGCCAATCAATTCAGGCTTATCAAACAGGCTTTCCCGAATAACATCCATATTCCCCTGGATCACCGCAACGGGGTTATTAATTTCATGCGCCACACCGGCCGTGATTTCACCAATCGCTGCCAGTTTTTCAGATATAACCAACTGCTGAGTAGTTGCTTCAAGCTGCCGGTTTGCTTCTTTTAATTCATGCGTCCGCTCTTCAACCCGGATGTTCAGCTCCTCAGCCCAGTTGCGCAATTGCTGGTCTCTTTGTTGCAAAAGGTCCAGCATTTCATCAAGGTGCCCGGCAACCTTGCCAATCTCATCACCACTTTTTAAAGGCCCGGTGCGCGCACTCATATCTCCGCTTTCAACATCTGTAATCGTCGCGGCTATCAGCTCAAGAGGTTTAAAGATACCCCGCACCCAGTAAAGCAATATTGGCACAGCAATCGCAGTCACCAGCAAAAACACCAGTAACAGGAACAGCAGCGTTGTGTATTTTTCGGTCAAAAAAGGCCGCTCAAGAAAGCCGACATAAAGCATACCAACCCGCTGACCAAGACTGTCAACAATCGGTTCATAAGCTGAAATGTACCAGTCATTCACCACAAAGGCGCGGTCAAGCCAGACCTTACCATTGCCAAGCACTGCAGTACGCACCTCAGCTGAAACCCTGGTGCCAAGCGCGCGTTTGTTTTCAAATAATCTGACATTGGTGCTCACCCGAACATCTTCGAGAAAAAGCGTCGCCGTACCCTGGCTACCTTCAGGCAGGCTGGCCTTCTGGTAAACAATATCATTAATGGTATCAATAAACTGGAGATTGCGATTAAGCAGAATGCCGCCAACAAGAGCAGCTTTGCGTCCATTGATCATCACAGGCGTTGCCGAGTTTACAATCATCCCCCGCGTTTCAGCCACTGCTTTTGTCGGCACAGCCGCCTTGGTCGGGATTAAATCTATTCGCGCTTCATCCGCCAGCAAAGGCGAAATTGCCAACAGGTCATCCTGATAAAAAATATCAATTTCCGTTTGTGCGCTGCCATCCATGGCAGATTTCACCACTTGCCATTTTAACGGCCAGTAAGTCGGAATGCTTCTGTTATCCGGCGGCACATTTAGTGTTTTCTTTTTCGGTGTGGTTGTGTTGGTGACATCTCTGGCTGGGGTGATTGTTTTTCGCCGTGCAGAAGAGGCGATAACATCACCACTCGCAGTGACAAGATAGAGAAAGTCAAACCCGAGTTTTTGACGGCTAAAATCAAGGTAATGATTTAATTCAGCCGCTTTGTCATTTTCTAATTGTTTTGCAAAATCGGCTGATGCGCCCACAGCCTGAATTTTCTCGCCGCTGTTTTCCAGTATGCGCTGTAGATATTGATGCGCGATCGTAAGATCACCATTCACCTTGGAAATAAGAATATTATCAAATTTGGAAGACCACCTGTTGATCGCCAGGCCAAGCAAAAGCGGCAAAACAACCAGCATTGGCAGTAAAGCCACAACCAGCAATTTCAGCCGGACAGAACTGCCTAACTTTGCCCTCAATCCCGCTTTTTTCAAAGCCGCCTGATCAGACATTCCACTGCGCGCATTTGCGGTCAATGGTCTTGCGGGAAATTCCGAGCCGCCGCGCCGCTTCAGCCCTGTTGCCATTGGAAGCTTCAAGCACTTTCAGAATATGCCGCTGCTCCACCGCTTCCATGGTTTCAGAGTTTTTATCCATCGAAGGCACCAGCCGGTTCTGGAATTGCGGAGGGTAAGAGCCAAGAATGAGTGAACGCTCAATAAAATTGCGCAATTCCCTGACATTACCCGGCCAGTCCATATCTTTGAGACCGTTCAGCACATTTTCAGTAAGCGGTAAGGGGGGCACACCAAGCTCACGAGAAAATTTATGCACAAACATTTCAGCGAGATTCTGAATATCCCCTTTACGATCCCGAAGCGGCGGCATCTGAATGTGCATCACATTAATGCGATAATAAAGATCGGCCCGAAAACGACCTTCTTCTACTTCAAGTTCAAGATCAGCATTGGTCGCAAACACAAACCGGACATCAACCGGCACATCCCGCTCAGACCCAAGCGGTCTTATTTTCTGATCTTCAATCGCTCGCAATAATTTGCTCTGCATGGTAAGGGGCAATTCTCCAATTTCATCAAGAAACAGAGTCCCACCGCTTGCATAAGAAAACAAACCATCCCGCCGGCCACTGCCTTCGGTTTCATTGCCTCTTAAATGACCAAATAACTCCGCTTCAATCATATCCTCTGGGATCGCGCCGCACTTCACCGGTACAAAAGGCTGGTCCGCTCTGTCGGATAATGAATGGAGCGTTCTGGCGGCAACTTCCTTACCAGTGCCGGATTCCCCGGTGATCATCACCGAGGTTGGCATCGGCGCCACCCGCGCCAGTGTTTTCCTGATTTCTTTGATTGCTTTAGAAGTGCCAAGCAACCGGTTCTGACGCGAAGATATCGTTTCATCGGCTCTTAATTCATAACGCAGCAAAAAGTTTTCCCGCCGCAGGCGAATGCGATCAAGACAGCGCGCAACAGCGTTTAAAATCTGATTAGAGCGAAACGGTTTGAGCACAAAATCAACCGCCCCGGCCTGCAAAGCCCGAATGGCAGTTTCCAGATCAGCATAAGCGGTGATCAAAATCGCGTCTGCAAAAAAACCGATGGAGCGTTGTTCAACCAGCCAGTCGACGCCGCTTTGCCCGGTCATGATATTATCAAGAATAACAATATCAAAATGGCCCTTATCGAGCTTCTTGCTGGCTTCAATTGTGTTGCTGGCCTCAACCACCTGCTTGCAGCGTGGTTTGAGCATTTTCACAAGAAAATTACGAATACCTGGTTCATCATCGACAATCAGAATGGAAGCCTGAGAGAGCCAGGGGCCAAATTCCAGTGCCCGGCTTTCGGCAATTGGCTGAATATCAAGCCGCATCGCATTTTGTTTTGGCATTACATCATTACTCCCAAATGAGCGAACACAGCATAATATGCTAATGATTTATACTTATAGCAAGGGATGAAATGAGAACAATATGGCGGGTGGTAAATAAACGTTGATGACTAAACACCGGATTCACTACCTCAATCCCGATTAATACATGATGGGCTAGGGGAATTCAGTCAGTCTGCTAGCATAAAGACAACGAATATTACGCATCAATAAGAAATAATAACATAAATAAACATAATAATGCAGCAATTCAAGAGCATGATTGAGGTGTTGTGAAAGGGGCGTACTCCCTTCATGTGGTGGAAAGTCCGTCCCGCATTCATCCACATGTTAATTCGCACCTGCAGATAAAAATTTTAACGCCGTCTGACATGAACCATGCCGATAAACCCAAATGCCGCAAAACCAACCGCTGCCGGGAACAAAACTGTCGCCAGTGAATAATGCTCAAGTGCCAAAATCACAATCAGGTTTCTAACCCCCATCATATAATAAAACGGCAACTGCTCATCAAAGGGGTGGTCATAAGCCTTGCGAAAGGTGGGCGCAAATCCAAGCAGATCGACAGTTGTTAAAATCAACACAGCCCACAGTGGGTCAGCCGTAAAATACCAGAACGGCAGGGAGAGTATAGCGAGCGAAAAATAGACCTGATCCGAGCGGGTAATCGAAATGTCAGCCCGTTTCTGATAGGAAAGCAGCGCAACATACATTGTAATCAGGCCTGAAACACCAATTGCATAAGTCCCGACTCCACCCTTGGCGGCATATTGCGCGAGAAACACAATAACCGTGGTCACCCCCCAGATAATCCAGGAAAACACATGCGGCTTGGTGCTGCCGTTTTTAATCGAGCGGATATATGGCCAGAACGCAATAATCGTCAGGGCGATGGCGATGGCGCTTAAAATGTCTTTATGCATCAAAGGCTCCACTCTGATTTAACAGTCACCCGTCTGGCTGTTTGTAATGATCTCTGTAACTATCAAAAGCTTTATTAAGCTGAAAATATGCAATCTGACCAGCTACTTTATTCACCAGAACTGTCTGTTCAGGCAAGCCCGCCCTGAAAGCCCTCAAGCTTGGCATCATTCGTCACCTCCAGCCGCAAAGCGCCCTTGCAACCCCATTTCCGGCAGGTCAAAGCCGCCTCAACCTCATCAGGGTAAGTTGTTGGCGCAAAAGCCGTCAGCAGTTCGGCCACCGTCTGCGCCTGATAAAGCCCGCATTTTTTGCAGGTCAGCCCCAGCCGTTGATCAACCGGCATGTCTCTTAACTGATACTCTGTTTTCCAGTTCATCACCAAAAATCCTCTGCGCTGGGCACCCGTGTATATGAGATTTTACCCCCCGCATAGCCACCGGCCGGCGGTTTCCAGGGGCCAATGCTCACAATGGTCTGCCCGTATTTTGTGTTTAAAAAATCAATTGCCGTTGTCGCTCGTTCCCATTTCTGGCGAATGAGGTCATCGTCATAAAAAAGATCAAGCTGACGGGCTGTGGCTTTGCTCAGGCCATAAAGCGCCACCCCCACCCGCAAAACCCGGCAGTGGCGCGGAAAATTCCGTGAGCTATGGTCAAACAACCGGTCAAGAGCCGCAAGACAGGCCTGGTCATCCTTCATGGCCGGAAAGCTGAGATCACCAGAATGCCCAACGCTTTGCTTCGGCCCGGTTTTGAGCGCAAAATGCAGCCATAACCGGCTGGCATAATAATCTTCCCGCCGCATCCGCCGTGCTGCCTTTGTCAGCAGCAATCGGGCCGCCGCCTTTGCGCCCGCAAGGCTGCGGTTTTCAGGAGGCAGCACCCGGCTATGGCCAAACATGCCCCGCTCACTGGGTTGGGCTTTAATGTCATAGCCATGCAAGGCATACCAGAGCCGCTCTCCGGTGACATTGCGCCAAAGCTGTCGCATTTGCTTGGGGCTGGTGGCCAGCAAAGAGCGCATCGAAAAAATACCCGCCTGAAACAGCCGCCGCTGCATGCGCGAACCAATTCCCGGCACATCGTCAAAATCAACCTGAAGCAAAGGGCCGGGCATATTTGAAGGATGCCAGAGGGTGATGCCATTGGGTTTATCCATCTTGCAGGCAATTTTTGCGAGTTGGCGATTGGCCGCAAGCCCGACCGAGCAGGTAATATGCGGGCCAACATGAGTGTGAATCCGCGCTTTGATCGCTTCTGCTGTGGCTCGGGGGTCGCGCTGTGCCGCAACATCCAGCTTGCAGGTTAATTCATCAATCGACTTGATCGCATCAATCGGCAAAACCGAAGCAATCTCATTCACCAGTGTGTTGTGCGCCCGGCGATAAAGGTCAGGGCTTTGCGGCACCAGTAAAATCTCAGGGCAGCGCCGCTTTGCCTCACGGATCGGCATAACATTTTTAACGCCGCGTTTTTTCGCTTCCTTAGAGCAGGCAATCACACAGCTATGGTCCGTTGTGTCAAACGGAATAACCCCAACCGGCTTTCCTCTAAGCTGAGGACGGGCCTGCTGCTCGACAGAGGCAAAAAAGCCGTCAAAATCGAGATAAAGCTGTTCTGTTTCTGTTGGTTTCCTGAGGCTCATAAAGAGAACATAACAGGAACATTCGTTCTGTCAATAACAGAACGTCAACCCAGTATTTTAATAGTGAGAGCCAGAAGTTTAATAATGAGAAAAAATATTTAGCGAGAGTGTCGCTTTGTCCGTCGCTTTCGGTATCTCCGCTTACGTATCGCCTCACCATAAAGCTGAAAATAAGTCAGCCCGCCAATAATCGTTTTCGGATCCCGGTGGTTGAATTTTTCATAAACCTCATTGAGCTTAACAATCGGCACCGGCTGAAACGGTTTTGAGGGAACAATATGCACCAGCCGGTAGCCGCGCCGTTTCAGTGCTGAAAGCAGGCCGGGGAGGGCGCGTGCCGTTGCCGGTTTTATATCATGCAGCAGAATAATCCCCTTACCGCGCCGGCGAAGCTGCGAAAGCGTCCGGCGAATAATCGCCCTTGCACTGATGTCATCCGTATCCCCCGGCACAATATCAACCGAGAAATTGGCAATGCCGCGTTCATCAAGATAGCTGTTCATTTTCGGGTAATCATGCAGGCCCGGAAAGCGAAAAAAAGGCGCAATCGGCCCGCCAACAGCGCTCAGTACATCATGAAACCCCCGCTCAATCTGAAACCGCGAATAAGGAAAGTAATGATGCCGCAAATCACGCGGGTGGCTGTGCGTGTGGCTGCCAAGGGTGTGTCCTTCTTGTATAATCCGCTGTGCCACATGGGGGGCGGCTTTTGCCATTTTACCAACGGCAAAAAAGGTCGCTTTGGCGCAGTGGCGGGCAAGTGCCTTAAGGATCCGGTTCGTCACATGCGGCAAAGGCCCGTCATCAAAGGTGAGCACAACTTCCCCTCTTTTGAGCGGCAGCAACTTTTCACCAAACTGCACCCGCCCAAACCGGGCATCCATGCTGCCATCAATGGTGAGAATACGCGAGACACCAATGCCGGAAGAGTTCCGGCAACTTTTAGCCTTGGCAGGAATAGAAATGAGGGGAGAAAAACACACAACACAAAAGAACAAAACAACAGAGAGGAGAATAAGATACCGCACAAAACACCCCAACAAAAAATATGCCTGTAAAACACCATCCGTCACTGAAAGACCAACAGAATCTGTTAAAGATCAAACAGATAAAACAACAATTCTTTTACAGCAATCAATTACAACATTAAGACACTATCCAATGATCTGGACGAAAAAACAGCCAATTTATCCATTTATAAAAATATCATAAGTGATAGTTTAAAGAAGCAGGGTGTAAGCTCAGCACAAGGCCGGCGCGTCGAGCACATGAAAAGCCGGGGACACGCGGGCCAAAAAACAATCAGACAGAATACCAACGGGCAGAGCAGGCACAGAGATTTCATTTTGAAAGCAAAACAGCATGGCATCCGATAACAATCAGACGGAAAACACCCCGGCAGAGGGCGAGGAAGTAAACAGAGAGCTGATCCGCTCCGTTATTGATGCGCTGGATGAAGGTGAAGATAAAAAGCTGAAAGAGCTGGTCGGTGAACTTCACTCGACAGACGTCGCCGATCTGATCGAACACCTGCCAGAGAAAAAACGCAATCACTTCATCGAACAGATGGGGGAAGACTTCAACATTGATACCTACACCGAGCTGGAAGAGCCGGTGTTGGCGAAAATTGTTGAAGACATGCCCAATGACCAACTGGCAGGTGTGATCCGCCAGATGGATACTGATGACGCGGTCTATCTGATTGAGGATCTGGATCAATCCGAGCAGGATGAGATTTTAAAACAAATTCCGGTTGGCGAACGGGCACCGCTTGAGCGCAGCCTTGAATATCCTGAAGACAGTGCCGGTCGCCTGATGCAGGCTGAGTTTATCGCCGTGCCACCGTTCTGGTCTGTTGGCCAGACCATTGATTATATGCGCGAAACAACAGACTTGCCCGATGATTTTTCCGAAATCTACGTCATCAACCCGGATTTTCATTTGCTGGGCATCGTCACATTAAACCGCCTGCTGCGCACCAGCCGCCCGATTCCTGTCAGCGAAATTATGAACGAAGACCCCAATCTGGTTGACGCCCATCTCGACCAGGAAGAAGTCGCCCGCCAGTTTGAGCGCTATAACCTGATTTCCATGCCTGTTATTGATAATGACCAGCGCCTGCTCGGTGTTGTCATGGTGGATGACATCGTTGATGTTATCCATGAAGAGGCCGAAGAGGACATTCACCGGCTGGGTGGTGTTGGTGATGAGGCATTGACGGATAATGTGATAAACATCGCCAAAAGCCGCTTTACCTGGCTGGCAATCAATTTATTCACGGCCATTCTGGCCTCCATTGTTATTAATATGTTTGACGCAACGATCAATGAAAAAGTCGCCTTAGCCGTTCTGATGACGGTTGTTGCCTCAATGGGTGGCAACGCCGCCACACAAACCATGACCGTTTCTGTACGCGCTCTCGCAACAAAAGAACTGAACCCGGTTAATGCTGTGCGTGTTGTGACAAGAGAAGGGATGGTCGGCATAATCAACGGTCTGATTTTCGCGTTTGTCACAGGGCTGGTGACGCTGGTCTGGTTCCATAGCCTCGGCCTCGCGGTGATCATGGGCGCCGCGATGATTGTCAACATGCTGGTCGCCGGCCTTTCCGGCATCCTCATCCCGATTGTCCTTGAGCGCTACAAAATCGACCCCGCCGTCGCCTCCGGCGTCTTCGTCACCACAGTCACCGACATCATCGGCTTTTTCAGTTTCCTCGGGCTGGCAGCACTGTTTCTGGTTTAGTCGGTTGAAATAGTTTTTCTTTCTGCGGATTTTTTACTGCTCCAAATAATCAAACAAAAAAGAAGCCACAAAGGAATGCTAAAACCTTAAGAAAGTGTGGTTAGGAACTTGATGCTCAAATTTCTACTAATAGGAATAGTCGTTATACTTATAGGAGCAATTCTTATAATAGTACTCAACTTTGTTGGATGGCGTTTTGTGATACCGACAAAAGACCAGAAACTCATCATTACGGAGTCTGTTTTACAAAGTCTCCAAACTCTACGCCAAAAATCTAAATATAATGAGGACCCAGATACTTTATACAATGGAATCATAGTAAAAGAGGAACGCTGGTTAGCAGAAAAGCAACTGAACAAACTGATAGATCGCTTGAGAAATGGATTACCTTTGAATGGTTCAAAAAATTTCGTTCTCCGAGAGTTCAAAATTACGATGGCTCAATTTGAACCTGTTGATACTGAAGACCGGGAAAGGTTTCTTAGCTATCTTGAAGAAATTATGGACATAGTAGGAATTGAGAGTTCAGATGGTTTGTTTCAAAGTTGGATGTACGGGTGGATAAGCGGCTATTTAGTCGATAAATATTACATTCAAGACCGTGAATAAATAAATTAGTTTAATTGCCATCGTTCAGGGGTGGCACGAAGCGCTAGGCTTCGCCATGTCCCCCATCATACAGCGCCGGTTGCTTGTGGGCAACCGAAGGCGCACTAGGAGAGTGGGCAACCTGAAGGCGCACTAAAGAGAAAGCATAGAGATTATCAGTCATTAATGAGGCTTTATTTTATGCTCTCAAAACATTCTCATGATACTGCCGTTATGTTTATGAGAAAAAAAATGAGTAATGGAAGGAAACGGAATTGAAAATAAAGATACTTAGTCTGGTTCTCGCGCTAGGTCTGATTGGCCCTATCGGATTAGTCAGCACGGCTTCTGCAAAGCCGCTTTGTGACAAAATGGGTTTTGCTGGCCTGTTAGCTTCATGCAACCGGGGCAAAGAAAAAATCAAAGTGACCCTTTCCTCTGGTAAGCCATTGGGTAAAGACGTGGTTCTTGAGTCAGGTGCTTATTATAAAATGGAAATCACCGCTGACGGTTCAGCGGAGCTTGCCGTTTCAGGGCCGGGCTTCTTTCGTGCGATCTGGATCAATGAGATTGTGATCAACCAGATTGAAATCCGCCCTATGGCCGTTGATTCGCTTGAGTTCGACGCGGCTGGCACAGCAGAAATTTCATTCATCGCCATCAAGCCTGGCACTCATATCTTGCGCGTCCCTGGCTCAACCGGTGAAACCCAGCAGATCAAAATAAACATCAAGTAAAACTGGTTAAAAGTAAAGGAACCTGGACTTATGAAGACAATCTTTAAGACACTCTCTATCGCTCTGGTCGCACTATTCATGGCCGGCCCGGCAGTCTCATTCGCTGATGATCACAAAGTTGATAAGGCCACTGCCGACAAAATCATGGCCAAACTAAAAGACATGAAATGTCAGATGGACCCTGATGATATTGAAAAAGAAGATAACGGCTACGAGCTGGACGATGTCATCTGCGAAGGTGGCAAACAATTTGATATCGAGCTGGACAAAGACCTGAACGAAACAGGCCGAAAAGCAGAATAATTGAGATCAAATAGTAATGGCCGGGCTGAACTCATGCCTCCGGCAAATTGTCTATAAGAAAAATGACGGCAAGGTTGTATTTATACGACCTTGCCGTTTTTTTATTCAGTCTGAAGTGTCGTAGTCGTTTGTTTCGCTTATCGTTCTGTTCCAAAACGCACTCAACCATCTCTGCGCCTGAAGCATAAAAAAAGAACCCAAAGGGCTCCAATTCACAATCGCAAACCAATGGCATTAGCGAAAATATTGCGCGCCCCATCGGAGTGCCCCCACACGTAGTGTGCAGCGCAGGTTGCAGTGCGGATGCATCGTGGGCATCAGAAGCACATCAAAAATATGCAACCTGAAGGCGGCACTTAAAAAAGACAAAACCACTCGCAGGGCCGCCCCAAGAGTGGTTTTGACGATATTGAAACTTCGCGTCAGTACACTGAGCGAAGCGAAGGACTTACGCGAAAGTCTACGCTATCGCACTCTGCTCATTAAAGCTCACGCCTTTGTCGCGCAGCAATTGCTGGAGTTCGCCCGCTTCAGTCATTTCGCGGATGATATCGCAGCCGCCAACAAATTCACCTTTGACATAAAGCTGCGGCACTGTCGGCCAGTCAGAGAAAGATTTAACCCCTTCGCGAATGCCCATATCATCCAGCACATTCACATCTGTATATTCAAGGCCAAGATATTCCATAATCTGCGCCACCTGGCCAGAAAACCCGCATTGAGGAAATTTAGGAGTGCCTTTCATAAATAGCACCACATCATTTGCCGCAACAGTCTTGCGGATCCAGTCATGAATTTCTTGTTCGCTCATCGTTTTAAATCCTTTAATTTCATCTTGTGAGGCAGCCTTTCAGCTGTCTACCGGGGCTGATGTTTCAAGCGCAAGCGCATGCAGAACACCGCCCATATTGCCTTTAAGCGCATTATAAACCATCTGATGCTGTTGCACACGGCTTTTTCCTGCAAAAGCAGCAGAGATAACTTTCGCGGAATAATGGTCCCCGTCACCGGCAAGGTCAGTAATTTCGACCTGAGCGTCCGGCAAAGCGTCCTTAATCATCCGTTCAATTTCACTGGCTTCCATCGGCATTAGCATTCATCCTTCTTTTCAGTCACTATATAAGGGCTAAATTTCATTATGCCAGCAAATTCGGCAAATAAGCCTCAAAGCGCTCCGTTAACTGAGTAATAGCAAGCGAATCAGCGCCTTCAATGATCAGATCAGAACCGCTGACAACACCAATTTCATTCGCTGGAATTTGTGCTGTTTGCAGCTCAGTGAGCACCGCGTCTTTATTCTCCGCTGGCACTGTCACCACATAACGCGCCTGATCTTCGCCAAACCAATAGGCCTCCGCTGCGATGTCATCAGGGGCAGCTCGCAATTCTGCGCCAAGACCACTGGCTATGGCCATATCAGCAATCGCCACTAACAATCCACCATCAGAAACATCATGAACGGCTGAGACTTTCTGCGCTGTGATCAGCCGACGTACCATATCACCATGCTTAAGTTCAGTTGAAAGGTCAACAGAAGGCGGCGCCCCGGCAAAATCCCCGGTTTGGAGTTCCTGATAAAGGCTCTGACCGAGTTGACCCTGAGTATCACCAATAAGGATAATCACATCCCCTTCGGTTTTAAAGACAAGGCTCGCCTGTATGGCGATATCATCAATCAGCCCGATGCCGCCAATCGCCGGTGTAGGCGGAATGCCAACCCCGTTGGTTTCATTATAAAGCGAAACATTACCGGAAACGATCGGATAGGAAAGCGCCCGGCATGCATCCCCCATGCCTTCTAGGCATCCAACAAACTGACCCATAATTTCAGGCCGGGTCGGGTTGCCAAAATTGAGACAATTGGTGATTGCAAGCGGCGTAGCGCCAACAGCGGTCAGATTGCGCCATGTCTCAACAACCGCCTGTTTGCCGCCTTCATAAGGGTCGGCATAGCAATAACGCGGCGTCACATCCGTTGTTGAAGCAAGTCCCTTATTCGTGCCATGCACCCGCACAACCGCCGCGTCACCGCCAGGCCGTTGCACTGTATCTCCCATCACCATGTGGTCATATTGCTGGTAAATCCAGCGGCGCGAACTAAGATGCGGCCCGCTCATCAGTTTTATGAGAGTCTCGGTGATATTATTTGTTGGGGGAATATCATCAGCAGTGATGGTCTCAGCTTTGGCCGTTTTTGTATAAGGGCGCTGATATTCTGGCGCACTGTCAGCCAGTGTCGCGACCTCAAGATTGGCCTCAACTTCACCCTTATGATGGACAATCAAACGGCCTGTGTCTGTGGTTTCTCCAATGACTGCAAAATCAAGGTCCCACTTGTCAAAAATCGCTTTGGCTGCCGGTTCAGAGCCGGGCTTTAACACCATCAGCATCCGCTCCTGACTTTCAGAAAGCATCATTTCATAAGCGGTCATCCCATCTTCGCGCTGGGGCACAAGGTCAAGGTTCATCGTAAAACCAACACCGCCCTTATCAGCCATTTCAACAGAAGATGAAGTCAGCCCGGCCGCCCCCATATCCTGAATGGCAATGATCGCGTCAGAGTTCATAAGCTCAAGGCAGGCTTCAAGCAACAGCTTTTCGGTAAACGGGTCACCAACCTGCACAGTTGGGCGTTTTTCATCCGTCTCATCATCAAATTCAGCAGAAGCCATCGTCGCGCCGTGTATGCCATCACGCCCGGTTTTTGAGCCAACATAAACAACCGGCAGGCCAACACCTTTGGCTGCTGAATAAAAAATCTTATCCGTATCCGCAAGGCCAACACACATCGCGTTAACAAGAATGTTCTGATTGTAGCGCTTGTCAAAATTGGTTTCACCGCCAACTGTTGGCACGCCCATGCAGTTGCCATAAGCGGCAATGCCTGCCACAACACCATTGACCAGATGCCGGGTTTTTGCATGGTCAGGCTCGCCAAAGCGCAGCGCATTCAGGTTCGCAACAGGCCGTGCCCCCATGGTAAACACATCACGCATAATGCCGCCAACACCTGTCGCCGCGCCTTGAAAAGGCTCAATATAAGAAGGGTGGTTGTGGCTCTCCATTTTAAAAATCGCCGCGACACCATCTCCAAGGTCAACCACACCGGCATTTTCACCCGGCCCCTGAATGACCTGCGGGCCATCAACCGGTAGTTTCTTGAGGTGAAAGCGAGAGGATTTATAAGAGCAATGCTCAGACCACATCACCGAAAAAATGCCAAGTTCAGTGGAAGAGGGCACCCGGCCTAAAATTTCAAGAAGATGCACATATTCATCGCCGCTCAGCCCGTGTTCGGCAATCAGCGCATCAGTGATTTCAACTGGTTCGGGAATTAAATCTTTCTGGCTCATGCCACCCTCATTGTTCATGATTTCTTTTTCACTCATGCGAAGGCCTCAACCAGACTTTCAAACATCAACACCCCGTCACTGCCCCCAAGTTCGGCTGATATCAACCGCTCAGGATGCGGCATCAGACCAAGCACAGAGAGCTCCTTGTTATAAATACCGGCAATGTTATTGAGGGAGCCGTTCGGGTTATCGGCTTCAGAAACTTCACCATCCTCACTTGCATAACGAAACGCCACTTGTCCATTGTCTTCAATCTCAGCAAGCACGTCAGGGCTGGCAAAATAATTACCATCATGATGAGCAACCGGATATTTCACAGTCTCACCGGCGGCATATTTTCTGGTGAAAATCGTGTCATTGCGTTCAACATTAAGAAACACATCTTTGCAGATAAATTTGATATCTCTGTTGCGCATCAAAGCGCCGGGCAACAGCCCGCTTTCCACCAGCACCTGAAAACCATTGCAGATGCCAAGCACCGGTGTGCCGGCTTTCGCCTTAGAAATCACATCCTTCATAATGGGTGATTGCGCCGCCATAGCGCCAGAGCGTAAATAATCCCCAAAAGAGAACCCACCCGGAATAACAATCAGATCACTAGAAGGCACAGAGGTTTCCCCATGCCAGACCATATCAGGCTTTGAGCCGCTGATTTGCTCTAACGCGACAGCAATATCCCGATCGCAGTTAGAAGCCGGAAAAACAATGACAGAAGATCGCATCACTCACTCCACCATTTCGATGGCGTAATTTTCAATCACTGTATTGGCCAGCAATTTCTCACACATCTCTTTGACCCGGGCCTCGGCCACGGTTTTGTCTGTATCCGCCAAGGAAAGTTCAATCATTTTACCCTGCCGCACTTCATCAACACCTTCAAAGCCAAGCCCTGAAAGCGCATGTTCAATCGCCTTACCCTGCGGGTCAAGAACGCCGTTTTTCAAAGTGACAGTGATGCGTGCTTTCATGTTTTATCTTTCTCTATAAACGTAAATCTCTGGTTTTTATACGTCTGCCAATCGGAATGAATTTTCATACCCGTCTTAAAACAGCGATGGCCCCGATTGACTAACCAAAATCGGGACCACACTTAAATTTCATGTTTGACATCTCGTCATAAGCTGAACAGAGCATTCTTATTCGTTGGATGTGACCAGCCTTGGCCCTGAAGGTTCATTTTGCGGGTTCTCGGTTAAGATGCCAAGCCGGCGCGCCACTTCCTGATAAGCGTCAATCAACCCGCCAAGGTCCTGACGAAACCTATCTTTGTCCATCTTGTCTGAGGTTTTAGTATCCCACAACCGGCAACAATCAGGGCTGATTTCATCAGCCAGAATAATGCGCATGGTGTCATCTTCCATATGACGGCCAAATTCAATTTTAAAATCAACCAGCCGAATGCCAATGCCAAAAAACAGCCCGGAAAGAAAATCATTGATCCGAAGCGCAAGCGCCATCATCTCATCAATTTCCTGCGGGTTGGCCCAGCCAAAAGCGGTGATATGTTCTTCAGAAACCATCGGGTCATCAAGCTCATCAGATTTATAATAAAATTCAATGATAGAGCGCGGCAACTGCATGCCTTCATCAAGGCCGAGCTTTTTCGCAAGCGAACCGGCCGCAACATTTCGCACAACCACTTCAAGCGGCACAATTTCAACTTCTTTAATTAGTTGTTCGCGCATATTCATGCGTTTGATAAAATGCGTTGGAACGCCAACATTGCCAAGAAGCTGAAAAATATGCTCAGAGATGCGATTATTAAGCACACCCTTACCTTCAATTGATTCATGCTTACGCGCATTAAACGCGGTGGCATCATCTTTAAAGTGTTGAATAAGCGTACCTGGTTCTGGGCCTTCATAAAGGATTTTAGCTTTACCTTCATAAAGCCGTCTGCGACGGTTCATGAGTTATTCCCTTTCAATAGATGGAGGAAAAAGCCCCTCCAACAAGCAATATGCGCCGCAAATTAGCTGAACACCATGAGAAAAACAATAATTAACACCAATTCTCCCCCGGCATAGAGGATTCTCAGGCAGTCTATCAATGATGTCTGGACATAAAATGACTTTATTCAACATCAAATATCACTTTATTAGACATCTGACTGGTTAATTTCATTGAATTTAACGCCCTGCCGCATTATGTCTGTGGCAAGATGTGGTCAATCCCACACCAACCAGCTTAAAAACCACGCAAGAGGAGCGCCCAATGAGCAACTTTCAGGACCGGGAAAAGGCATTTGAATCAAAATATGCCCATGATGAAGCAACACGTTTTAAAGTTGAATCTCGCCGTAATAAGCTTTTAGGGCTTTGGCTTGCCGAACAACTCGGCAAAACCGGTGATGATGCTGAAGCTTACGCCAAAGAAGTCGTGATCTCAGATCTGAAAGAAGCAGGCGACGAAGACATTATCGGTAAGGTGATGGAAGACATCAGCGCGGCAAACCTTGACATCACCAGAGCGCAAATCGAAGAATATCTCATCAAATACAAAGTCGAAGCCGCAGAACAACTCGGCCTTACTGACGACTAATAGTCAGAAGACTAAAAGTTAGACGACTAAATGTGAGAAGACCAGAAAGCAAATGCCTAAGCAGCGTTATGGTCTTGGAACAAGTCATAATTAAAGGCCTGAGAAACTCACATTTCTCAGGCCTTTTTTATTAGAAATCTGTCTCCACTCACCGTCCTAACATCATCGCAATTCGTGCTCCGATAAGCCTGCTGAACAATTTCATTGGATACCGTTTATAATGCGGTGCATCATCGGGGAGCGGCGATACAGCCTGCCGGTAACGGGTCTGCGTCCTCATCTCAATCGCCGGTAGGTCGCTGTCGGTAAAATTTTCCCGGAAAACAGAAACCCAGTGCCCGGGCGCAAATTTTAAATACATTCCCGTATTACAACAAGTCGCCACAAACCGCTTTGTCGGCGCCTTTGCTTTGAGTTTATAACCCAAAAGCAGCGATTCACCTTCAACGCAGGTAAACCTGTCATCACGATAAGTCAGGTATGAACTCCCACCGTCTTCATCCAGCACAGGAGCCGCATTCGCTTCATGTTCAAGCTGTTTGCCCCCAGCCTGACAATCATCACAATAACAAACAGCTGTCAAAATCGGGTCGCCAACAGCTTCAAACTTCACCTTGCCGCACTTGCAGGCAACCGTTCTAACCAGAAGAATACTCAAATCAGTTTGGCTCCTTCTGTTTCTCTGCCGATTTTTTTTTCGCCTCTTTTTCGACCCATGGCGCAATATAAAATTTCGGCCTCAGAGTTTCTGCACAGTGGTTGCTCAGCTTACGCTTTGGGTTATTGATAAACGCGACACCCATATCAATGGCACATTGCTGATAGGCAATGGCCCCATGCCCGGCTTCAGGGATAATAAAAGCCTGTCCGTTCTTTAAAGTCTTAACCGCATCGTTCGCCCAGCTTGCTGCCGTTTGTGTGTCCCATGTGCTTCCAAGTGACAAGGTTGGAATGTCACTGACAATTGGCTCATGAAATCCGGGGCGAGGTTGTGGTTTGAATAGCTTACAAAGATCGTAAAAAGCAGTCGCCGCCTCATCCCAGTCGGTTGGACCGAGTTGAGGATAATCCAGTGATTTTGTCAGTTCCTGATATCCTGCCATCGAGTTATAAGGCATGTCTTCCTGGCAGGCATAAATAAACAGATGAGCATTGCCGGTAAATTTGCTTTCATGATGTCCGATATCAGCGTGAATGGTTTCAAACACATTTTTGATTTCCACATCAGACATCGCATTGATTAACGCCAGCAACCGCTGCTGGCTTTCATCAGTCAGATACGTCTTTACATATTGTCGCAATAACTCTTTGGCCGGTTTGGCATTTTGCAACGCGGCATAATCCTGTAAGGCCTCAACCACCCGTTTTTTATCAGTAAGTATAGGGCGAATTGCCTTAGCCATTTCCTGATCAAACAGCGAAGGAAGGGGACCGAGTTCACGAGTTTTCCGGAGTGAACCTTTAAGCTCATCAATCGCAAGGTCCATCGCCGAACTGCCATCCCTGAAAATCCCGGAATTGGTAGCAACCAGTTTAAGCAAACGTTTTTGCTCATCTGTCAGTTTCTTCCCGGCCTTGATAACTTCCATCGGCCCGGGATGTGACATATTCAGTTGTTTCTGAAGCAGCGTCTTAAGGGTTGGCATTTCACCGCCGCGGGTTATTTCATAAATCGCAGCCGGAAGAAACATTGTATAGCTGCCAGAGCGATAGGCACCATTTCGCTTTGAAAATAATAAAGAGACGATACTTGGCGGCAAAGGTTTGCCTTGAAACATAATCTTTTTTGCCATCGCAAGTTTAAAAGCTTCATGGATTTTGTTACCAAGCTCCGGATAGGCTTCGTTACACAAAGCATCTTCAGCACATTCCCTGACGAGTGCGAGTATCGCTTCATTCTGCGGCACAGCCAATGTGTCATAAAGCCTGACAGATGGCGGAGCGACCCCGTCAATGATAACAGAGCGCAATCCGACCGGTGCTTTTCTCATTACCTCAAGTGATAGTTTCGTACCATAAGAAATGCCGTAAAGATTATAGCTCTTGTAACCAAGTGTTTTAACAATCGCGATCACATCGCGGGCATTCTGGTCAGTGTTGTAATATTTAAGGTCAATGCCGGCATTTTGCAGTTCAGTCACACAGTCGCCAAACAGCTTCCTGGGTTTTGAGTTATCTTTGCCAGCTCCTTCAAGGCCAGCCTTACCTTTAATGATATCAACGATATTCGCCGTCATGACGTTGTAGCAATCTGTCGAACGCGCAGATAAACCGGCCGCGCGCTGGTCGAACATGACGATATCACGCGTGCGGCGCCAGTCATCAAACAACTCTGCAAACGTCTTGAGACCGCCAAGCAACCCGCCACCCGGGCCACCATGCAGATGAACGACTGGATCGGCTTCAGGAAATTTTGAATGTGATTTTAAAACGGTAAAAACAATTTCAAGCCGCCGTTTTTTCGGCGCGTCGTGGTTTTCGGGAACACTGACAGTGCCACAGATAATCGTCTTACCTTCAATTTCATAGCGACCAAGCGGCCGTGGACAGGCCTGAATTTTAACAGGAAATGCCGGGTCATGACCACCGGCGGCAAGGTCCTTGAAGGCAGTGTTTTCTGTTGGACTGGCTGAAAGAGCAAGGATCAAAGCAATAATTTTGTCATATTCCGTCAACATAAGCATTCTCCTGACTAACACGCCCTCAGAGTATAAGCTTAAATCAGTGCTGATCTAAGTCAATTGCCGGTTAAGCTTTATAATCGGTAACGATATACTGCCGTGACGCTTATTTAATGGCCGCATCTGCAATTTAATTCGTAATTGATGAGCCAAAAACAGATAATCGATACTGGCAACTGTCTGATTGGATGATTAAGGTATGTCTCAGCCAATCATTATCATTTTTTCAAGGAGACGTGGACGTGGCCAGTATTCCAGCTTCAGTGCGGCAAGTCATAGAAACGCACAACCTCATCAGCCACGATGAAGGCGGCTGGTTCAGAGAAACATACAGATCTCCTGAAATGGTCGAATGTGTTGACCGCGACGGCAGTACAAGACCACTCCTCACAACCATTCATTACATGCTTGATTGTACAAAACCACGCGGGCTCTTCCACCGCAACAAATCAGATATTGTGCATTTTTATGAAGGCGGCGGGACACTTCGTTATCTGACACTAACACCTGAAGGCCTTCTGCAAGAAACCATCTTAGGTGAGGGCCATAAAAGGCAGTTCCTTGTCAAGGGAGGCACCTGGAAAGCAAGTGAGTTGATCCAAGGTGAGTGGGGCATGGTCGGAGAAGCCGTTTCGCCTGGCTTTGATTATCGGGATAGAGAAATAGCCGACAGAAATGCATTGATTAAAATAAACGCGGAAATAAGTGACTTACCAGCAGAATTATTTGCCACCCATTAAAGAAACCAGAAGCCCAGCCAACTTACTATTGCAAAAGTTTACGCAACTTCCTGAAGCCAGGTCAAGTCAGTCACAGGAGTATCAAATTTCACGCCGCAACCACCTTCAGTCACTCGAACCACCTCAGATTTAATATATCGGCCATCTGAAAGTGCTATATCAAATTTATCACCTTTAGTGAGCTTGACCGCTCCGGTTAGGTAAGCACCAGTTTCACTGGCATTTTCAATCATACAATTAGTACGGCTGCCATTTACATCTATAAGGATAACCTTATTGACTTTTTCACGTAAGCTCTGGCGGCGGTTCTTCACATCTTTGCCGACATTCTCAAGGAACTTAACAACTGAATTGCCAAGTTCATTAGTTACATCCGAAAGCACAGAGGAAACAGATTGCACATTATTCGCTTGTAATGTGGTGTCCTGCACAGAAGAATTGACCAAAGCAACATTTGATGCAACTTCACCTGTTTGCTCTGAAACAACCTGAATGGAAGATGCAATCTCGCTGGTTGCTGCCTGTTGTTCTTCCACAGCTGAAGCAATCGTTAATGTTACCTCATTAATTTCCTGAACCTGCCCCATAATGGTGCCGATAGCAGCAACCGCATCATGAGAAGAAGTTTGAACAGCCGTAATTTGCGCAACGATTTCGTCAGTTGCTTTAGCGGTTTGCTCTGCCAGTTGCTTCACTTCAGAAGCAACAACAGCAAAACCTTTCCCGGCATCCCCGGCACGCGCGGCTTCAATTGTCGCATTAAGTGCAAGTAAATTGGTTTGCTCGGCGATATCACGAATAAGCTCTACAACATCACCGATTTTATCTGCAGACTGAGATAACTTAGCTATATCCTGATCAGTTTCTTTTGTCGTGGAATTCGTCAGCCTGACAATTTCATCAGCCCGATTGACCTGAGATGCAATCTCCTGCATCGAAGCGGAAAGTTGCGTCGTTGCACTGGCGACAGTGTCAACATTCTCTGAAGCTTTTTGGGACGAATTGGTCATGGACAAAGTACCTGCAGAAGCCGTATTTGCCGCTTTGTGCAAGGTCTCAGCTGAGCCGGACATCTCAATAGTCTGTTGTTCAAGAGAATCCCTGATGTTTTTTTCAAGCTGAGTAAATTCCGCAATCACTTTGACCATATGACTTTGCTTTTGGGCTTCTTTGTCATTCTCCAGAATGGCTTCTTGTTGCAAACGAGCGCGTTCAATTGCATTGGTCCGGAAAACAGCGATTGCGCGCGCCATAGTGCCTAGTTCATCATCGCGGTCATCCATTTCTATTTCGATGGATGTGTTACCTCTGGCAAGCCCCTGCATGATTGAATTCAAACCGGAAACCTGCCACACGATTGATTGAGCAATGTAATATGAAGAGGCTAGTGTCGCCGCAAAAAGAACAACCAGACCAGAAAGGTACAACCAGAAAGTGGATTGGGCTGTGTTGTAGTGTTCTTCTGCAATGTTGTGCAAATCCAGGTAGATCTGATCTTCAAGTTGCTTAAACAAATTGATACGTTCTGTCGTTAATGAAAACCACTTCCCAGCTGTCACCGACGAAATATCTTCACCAAAAGGAGCATCAAAGGCAAGTTGCCGCATCTGGCCTAATTCGGTAGTAAATCTGCTGGTCTGTATTGAGTTGTAAAGTTTTAATTGTTGGGCTGAAGCATGATGTTCAAATGTTTTTAGGTAAGTATTCTGGGCGCTGATAAATTTAATGAAATTACGATAGACGGAAGGCTTGAATTCGCCCATCCCAAACCCGGCGGCACCCATAGCCCGCTCCAGCCCGGCAGATTCTTTGGCATTATTAATAGAATTATAAATCACCAGAGATCGGATAACATCTCCGTTTTCGGTCATTTCTTCAATATTTTCAATCATGTAAATAAGGTCGTTAATAATCGTGGTGTAATAACCGGCCATCTCCTTAACGGAAAGAGACAATTGATCAACTTTCCCTCTCATCGCGGGTAGCTCTTTGAGGTATGTTTGCACTTCATCGAGAAGCTTTTTGAATTGTGCGTGTTCTTTAATTTTGTCGTTTACGGCAATTGTGTTTTGGAAGGAGGCAAGGGCCGTGTCAGTGCTTTGTCTCGCTGGTTGAAGTTTATCAGCAAAATTAGACTTCTTTGAACTGATAAACCCAGCCGAACGTCCGCGTTCTTTCTGTAATTCATGAATAAGGCTGGACATGGAAGGCGCAGTTTGAACCAGATGCAAAATAGATGAAGCCGAAGTAAGTGTATTTTGCACCGCATACATGTTCTGCAGGCCAATACCCAGCAGCCCGACCAGAGGGATAGAACACAAAAGTATAATACGCTTTGGAATTGTTAGCCTTGAAATAAACTGCATAATTTCCTTGCCTCTGAAGCCTGTTTTTTAATGAGATTTGAATAAGCAAATACTTGCAACTAATGGTAAAATTATAATTAATGCACAACTATAAATAGAATTTAAGTTTTGCTAAAGTTTGGCTTGAGGAACTAATCCCCATTATGAGAAAGTAAGGATTTCAGTGTCTTGGAGAGGGAAAACGTGAACAAGCTTGGTCAGGCTGGTTCCCCAACACTTGATAGTCACCGTCGTATCAGGCCCGGTTGCTTGTGGGCAACCTAAAGTGCCATCAAAGAATAGATTTTTAAGCGAACACTCGCTTAAAAATCGTATCCACATGCTTGGTATGATAATCAAGGTTGAATTTTTCACGAAGGTCTTGTTCGCTTAACGCGGCTCTTACCTCTTCATCCGCCAGCAGCTCAGTGAGGAAGTCTTTCCCCTCCTGCCAGACTTTCATCGCATTGCGCTGCACTAGCCGGTAACTGTCTTCGCGGCTGACACCAGCTTGCGTCAGGGCAAGCAACACACGCTGGGAATGCACAAGCCCGCCAAGCTTGTTCATGTTCTTTTCGCAGTTTTCAGGGTATACAACCAGCTTATCCATCACATTGGTCAACCGCTTGAGGGCAAAATCAAGCGTCACTGTCGCGTCAGGGCCGATCATCCGCTCAACAGAAGAATGCGAGATATCCCGTTCATGCCAGAGCGCCACATTCTCCATCGCCGGGAATGCATAACCACGCACCAGCCGGGCAAGGCCTGTCAGGTTTTCGGTCAAAATCGGGTTGCGCTTATGCGGCATGGCTGAAGAGCCTTTTTGACCGGGTGAGAAATATTCTTCCGCTTCAAGCACTTCCGTCCGTTGCAAATGCCGCACTTCAATTGCCAACCGCTCAATTGAGCTGGCGATAACACCAAGCGTAGCAAAATACATCGCGTGCCTGTCGCGCGGGATCACTTGCGTTGAAACGGGTTCTGCCGCAAGGCCAAGCTTTTCAGCAACATATTCTTCAACCCGCGGGTCAATATTGGCAAATGTGCCAACCGCACCAGAAAGTGCGCAGGTGGCAATTTCTTCACGCGCGGCCAAAAGCCGTTTTTTCGAGCGATCAAACTCAGCGTAAGCGGCTGCCATTTTAAGGCCAAAGGTAACTGGTTCCGCGTGGATGCCATGGCTGCGGCCAACACAAACGGTGTCTTTATGCTCCATCGCCCGCCGTTTTAACACCTCAAGCAATTCATCCATATCTGCAAGCAGAAGGTCAGTCGCTTTGACAAGCTGAACATTAAAGCAGGTATCAAGCACGTCAGACGATGTTAGCCCCTGGTGTATAAACCGCGCTTCATCACCAACAAATTCAGCCAGATGGGTCAGAAAAGCGATCACGTCATGTTTGACTTCGCGCTCAATCTCATCAATTCGCGCCACATCAAATTCAGCCTTGCCGCCTTTTTCCCAGATAACATCCGCAGCTTCTTTCGGGATGATGCCAATTTCTGCCATGGCAGAGGCGGCATGTGCCTCGATCTCAAACCAGATTCTGAATTTGGTTTCTGGTTCCCAGATTGTGGTCATCTCTTTGCGGGAATAGCGAGGGATCATGAATGTCACTTCTTTCTATTATAATTTGCCTTGAAGAAAAAATTCAGGCGGAACAGCTCTTAAAATATCAGATGATAGATTTTCAACTGAGGAGATTTCATTTTTGCGCGCCGATGTCAAGTAGCCGATGTCAAGTATGAGACGGGTGTGTGGGTCAGAGAGAGGCCCTGCAGAAAATCGGCAGACACACCCGAAAATGTTTACAGCGCCCGGATGAGCGCTGCAAACAATGATCAATGATTTATAATACTCAACAAGACTTTTGAGCCTGATTGAGACCTGTCCTTAGTCACGCCGCGGGCCAAACATGGTGATATAAAGCGCACCAGCTGGCAATAAACCCAGAATAGAAAGGCGAAGCGGGCTTAAAAACAATTGGGTAAAGGCATTAATCCCCTGAACCAGAGTGATATAAAAATCCTGAGCGCCACTGAATTGATAGGTCGCACCGACTTTCCCCGGGAACGGCAGATAATCATGCATTACCGTCAGAATGCCGCCAACGACCAGAAATAAAACTGCAAGCGTGAGAAACGCAAACACAAACCGAAATGCCACCGGGCGCCCGGCCACAAGCACTTGCAGCCACCACGTTAATAGG
Source organism: Hyphomicrobiales bacterium (assembly GCA_021775425.1). Lineage (GTDB taxonomy): Bacteria > Pseudomonadota > Alphaproteobacteria > Rhizobiales > HXMU1428-3 > HXMU1428-3. The sequence continues at coordinate 87,247 of JAJFHX010000047.1, read as the reverse complement.
GCCGCAATTGAACCTGAAATTCCAACTGTGTAAGCGGTGTTGGCCACTTCATCACTAAGCTGGCCGCCACCAAGCTGTATATGTTCGGTCATTAAGCCGCCAGATAGAAAAATTCCATATATAACAGAAAATAACAGCGCAAGAACCAGCCCTGCGAGTTTTCCGCGGCCATGTCCTGCTGTTGCAGCTGCACTATTCGCCATTTTCTTCCCCTTCTTGGAAAATGAAGCACTCAGATTTGGGCAAGACCTAAAAAGAGACCAAGCCTCAGAAAAATTCACCACCTGAACTCACTTAATTTGATGAATTCAATCCGGCAATACAGTTAAACCTTTTCAGTAATGCCCATTTGCTGTCATTTCCATTCGCTGAATAAAAACGCGTTATGAAAAGTTTCAGCAAACAGAACCTTGCCGGAACTGCCTGACATATAAATCTATATACCAAAGCAACCGGGCGAGCTAAACACACCAGCAGCCGATTTAAACACTTGTTCACAGATCAATCGGCCTCAACAATGTCTATTTTCTTATGGCATTAAAACTTGGCAGTTCTGTGCTGATTGCCAGAAAACGCCCGTCATCACCTTCAAAGCCATAACTAAAAACCTGTAACAGTATGATGTATATGGCTTTATTCGGTGTCTCTGGCGGTGAATATCTGATAATGTCTGAAATAGCATAAGCCTTTGGGCAACCCCGGCTGGTCGGAATCCGGCTGTCTTTATGAATTTCAGTCTCTTCACCGCCTTTTCGCTTAGCTTTCAGTAAAAATCCGATCTGAGACTCGTCTCCGTAGGCTTCGCATCTTTTGGTTTTGATTGGCAAAGCTTCAATCCTGAAGGTGACGGCATAATTCTTCAAAAACGGCACTGGGCCCGGCGCCACTGTCAGCGTCAACGGGTCGCGTCCAATTTCCGTAACCGGATTATGAGCCAGCAATTTTCCGACAGGCTGAATTTTAAATTTATCAACAAACAGATTCCCAATGATCATCGCTTCTTTACGCGCCATCGCAACTGTCTTGTTTTCATCTTTGAGCAAAATACGAACGGGCGATCCCTTCACCCAGCTGTTCTTTTTGGTCTCGATGATATAAAAGTTCGCAAATGGATAGCCAGAGCCATCCTGAACACCATATTCTTCAAAAGCAAAATATGCCCCATCAGGTGAAAATCCGAGGATGTTTCGCTCAGCTATATCACCCGCTTTTGCGGTCCCGATAAAAACCGAAATAAAAATCAGCGCGATAATGACGATGTTAAGCGTGCGGTGTTTTCTGGCATTGAACAAAAGAGGCTTCATAATAGTTTCCATGGTGTGATCTTCTTTCGTCAAGCCTATGAAATGAAATATGAACATAAGCTGACCGGCTGCACTCAATTCAAAATTACAGAATAAATTGAGGCAGAAAATAGACAGCCCACAGCTAGATACCGATTATACCAGCCTGACATTCATTAATTTTCGTTACATGCATATCTGCAACAGAAATGTTACTGTCTGGTAGTGCTGCAAACCGGCACCGTTTAAATTATAGCACGTGAATATCATAGCTTGCGAACATCATAGCATAATTTAAAGCAATGCCATGCGGCGTGAGAAATCACACATCAGGACGTGCGATTTCAGACCATCCTCACCTCTACAACGCCTGACTATCAGTTGATACAAAATCTTCAACAGCTCCAGAGTTGGTATCACGTGAAAGTTGAGGCAAACTATATCTGAATTTTCAGAGCAATTATTATTTGGCGGCAAATTTACTCAGATTGTTATTTGCTCAGAGAGAAATTGCACGCAAAAAGAAAACGCACGAAGGAGCCACGCATGTTGATCAAGCAACAAAACGACAGACCAGCAGATGCCGGGTCCGCTTGTACTAGCTCCTCTGCAAACAATAACCTGACAATCAAAAGCCTTGGTATAAAAAGATCAATATTGCAGCAACTCTTGCAGATGCGACTGGCATTATTAACGCTCATCTTCGCCATCTTAACTGCACCAACAGTTGCCTTCGCCCAGGGGCCTGTTCAGACAATAGATCAGAAAATAAACGAACTCGTCGCACCCTGGTCCTCTGCATTCGCCAGTTTGATTTTTTTCACGGTAAACATAGGCGATGTCGCCTTCCCGCTCATTGTTGGCTGGTTGATCATTGCCGCTTTTATCTTCACATTCTATTTCGGTTTTATTCAGATTTTCGCCTTCCGTCATGCCGTCGATCTGACCCGCGGCAAATATTCCCCGCCCAACGCGCCGGGCCAGATCACCCATTTCCAGGCCTTGGCAACCGCCCTTTCAGGAACGGTCGGTCTGGGGAACATCGCCGGTGTCGCCGTCGCCGTAACCTTAGGCGGGGCAGGGGCCACATTCTGGATGATCCTTGCCGGCTTCCTCGGCATGGCAACAAAATTCACAGAATGTACTCTGGGTGTGAAATACCGCAAAGAATTAAAGGATGGTCAGATTTCCGGCGGGCCGATGTATTATCTCTCAAAAGGGCTGGCAGAACGTGGCCTTGGCGGGTTTGGCAAAATTCTGGCCGTGGTGTTTGCGTTTTGCTGTGTCCTCGGCTCACTTGGCGGCGGCAACATGTTTCAGGCCAATCAGGCATATAGTCAGGTGTTGTCCATCACAGGCGGTGCATCAGGGCCGCTGGCGGGCAATGGCTGGCTGTTCGGCATCATCATGGCAACCATTGTCGCGCTTGTAATCATAGGTGGCATCAGAGTGATCGCAAAGGTCACATCAAAAATAGTGCCCTTCATGCTGATAATCTATGTGCTCTCAGCCCTGACCATCGTTTTGCTGAACTATGATAAAATCGGCTGGGCCTTTGGCCAGATCATAGATGGCGCATTCACAGCTGAAGGGGTAAGTGGGGGCATCCTTGGCGCGATGATACAAGGGCTGAAGCGAGCTTCGTTTTCAAATGAAGCGGGGCTGGGTTCAGCGTCCATCGCTCACGCTGCCGCCAAAACCAGCGAGCCTGTCTCAGAAGGTCTGGTCTCTTTGCTCGAACCCTTCATCGACACGATTGTTGTCTGCACCTTAACCGCACTTGTCATCATCATTTCTGGTGAACTGGTGGTTGGTCACTCAAACATTGAAGGAGTCACCCTGACATCCAAGGCATTTGCCTCCGGCATTTCATGGTTTCCTTATGTGCTTTCGGTTGCCGTTGTGCTGTTTGCCTTTTCAACCATGATTTCCTGGTCATATTACGGGTTAAAGGCCTGGACCTATCTGTTCGGGGAAACAATGATATCGGGGCTGATATTCAAACTGATCTTCTGCATCGCCATTGTGCTTGGCGCAGCCATGAACCTTACAGCCGTGATCGATTTTACAGACGCCAGCATCTTCGCCATGGGCATCTTTAACGTCATCGGACTTTATCTGCTGGCGCCCATAGTCAAACGCGAATTAAAAAGCTATATGGCCCGCCTCAAAAATGGAGAGATCAGGCCATATAGCAAATAACAGGCTAGAACAACAGATGAGACCCATCGCAAAAAGGATGATCATCCGTTTTCTTACAGCCACAAAGCGTTACAGTTCCCGTTGTTTCAGCAACAAACGGCACAGGCTGGAATGAAGTCCCCTTATGCGAGCCGTCGCAAAAAGGCTGGTTTTGTGATTTCCCGCATGAGCACCAGAAATAGCGCTTACCCTCAACAACCTCTGCCATATAAGGTGACATTTGCGGGCTCTCTGGTTCTTCATCTGACATATTTTTATCCCTGTAATTTAAAAGCAGTTAAGTCTGACCTTAACCGGCCAGCATTGATATGTTTCAATCTCTATAATAAAAATCTCCCGGGATCAAAATTTAAAACTTCCCCGGCAGATGATTTCACTGAGAAAATCCAGCTATAACCCGGCCAGCAACCAAAACTCATACCTTAGATGATGAACCAAAAGGCTATGATTTCAATGCTGTTTTCATAATCCTGCCACAGAAAGGGAATCAAACTCCTGAACTATCTGCTTATCTACACTTTGCGCTAAGGCACTTTGCTAAAAAGTACTATGCAGAAAGGCAAGATGGGAAATGGCACGATGTAAATGGCAAGTTTCTAAATCATCAGGTAAAGGCAGCTTCACTTCAAGCAACGATACCCTCAACATAGAACATTCCTGAAACAAATGCGCAATCATACCTGTAGTGATATAGTCTTGCTCAAAATACAGACAGTGTTAATGTCACAATAATGAACTATTCAAAGCGATAAACGAGGCTTAAATCGATGGCCATACTGATAATCATTTTATTGACAATTGCTGGCGCGACCGCGCTTTCTCTGCACCGCGCGCCCATATTGGCATGGTCGGCACTGTTTCTGGTTGCCAGCATCGCATTGCTGATCAGTTCTGGTTTCGGTTTTACCTTTTTCCTGTTTGCAGCACTAACCTCACTTACCGCTCTCTTTTCAATTGACAACATTCGCTCCAAATATCTGGCCCGCCCGGCTTTTAATGCCATTGCAAAAATCATCCCGCCCGTATCGGAAACAGAAAAAGAAGCGCTAGATAGCGGCACAGTCGGCTGGGATGCAGAGCTGTTTTCGGGAGCGCCTGATTATGATAAATTGCGCGCCATTTCTCCCATTCGTTTAAGTGATGACGAACAGGCCTTCCTCGAAGGAGAAACCGAAACTTTATGTAAAATCATTGATGACTGGCAAGTCCGCGCCAATGACCGGGAAGTCCCTGATGAGATCTGGCAATATGTCAAAGACAACGGCTTTCTCGGCATGCTCATCTCAAAAAAGCATGGCGGGCTCGGCTTCTCAGCGCAGGCACAGTCACTCATTCTTGGCAAAATCGCTTCACGCTCGCCAGATGTATCAGTCATCGTTATGGTGCCAAACTCACTCGGCCCCGGCGAGTTGATTGAAAAATACGGCACAGAACAGCAGGTCGAACATTACCTGCCCCGTCTGGCCAAAGGTTTAGAAGTTCCCTGTTTTGGCTTAACCGGGCCAACATCCGGCTCTGACGCGGCAACCATGCGCGACATCGGCGTGATAACAAAAGGAGAGTTTGAAGGCAAAGAAACCATTGGCATCAAACTCAACTGGGAAAAACGCTACATCACCCTTGGCCCGAAAGCCACATTGCTTGGTCTGGCCTTCCGCCTGTTTGACCCTGATCACCTGCTGGGTGAAAAAGAAGACATCGGCATCACCCTCGCACTGATCCCGGCAGATCATAAGGGCGTCAATATAGGAGACAGGCACTTACCCAACGGCTGTGCCTTCCCCAATGGGCCAAATAGCGGCAAGGATGTTTTCATCCCCCTTGAATGGATCATTGGCGGTGAAGAACGTCTTGGGCAGGGCTGGAAAATGCTGATGAGTTGTTTGGCTGCTGGACGCGCCATTTCGCTACCCTCAAGCTCCACTGCTGCTGCAAAATCCATGTTGCGCTTTACAACTGCCTATGGCCGTATCCGCAACCAGTTCGGCATGCCCATCAATAATATGGAAGGTGTCGAAGAGCGTCTTTCAAGAATGGTTGAAACATCTTATGTGCTTGAGGCAGCCAGAGCACTGACAGCGTCAATGGTCTCAGGCGGTGAAAAACCGGCCGTCATTTCCGCCCTGTTAAAATATCAGTCAACCGAATGGGCGAGGGTTGCCGTAAATGACGCAATGGACATTCACGGTGGCCGCGGCATTTGCGATGGCCCCTCAAATTACCTTCAATCGGCCTATCAGTCGATACCGGTTGGCATCACGGTTGAAGGGGCAAATATATTGACCCGCACACTGATCACCTTTGCGCAAGGCTCCCTTCGCAGCCACCCATATTTGTATAAGGAAGTCGAAGCCGTTCAGAACGAGGATAAAGAAGAAGGCTTTGAGCAATTCGAACCCTTGCTATATGGGCATTTGAAATATTCACTCGCCAACGTTTTTGGCGCGCTGTTTCACAATATCACCTTTGGTGCTGCAGCCCATGCCCCGCACCGCTCCGGCAATATCACCAAATGGTACAGAGGCCTCTCACGCGCCTCACGTAATTTCGCCCTCTTGTCAGATTTAACCGTGGCCATTCTGGGTGGCAGCCTGAAAATGCGTCAGAAAATCTCAGGCCGCATGGCAGATGCTTTAAGCGAGCTATATTTCCTTTCAGCCATTCTAAAACGTTATGAGGATGACGGGCAGATCACCGATGATCTTGTCTTCGTGGATTACACCGCCCAGAACGCCCTTCACAGATTTTACACAAGCCTTGATGGTGTGCTTGAAAACTACCCATCCCCGATTGTGGGTTGGTTATTAAAACGGATCATCTTCCCCTTTGGGCAGCATCACAAAAAAGCCAAAGATCGCCTTGGCAAAGCCATTGTCAAAAAAGTGCTAAACGAAACCGAAAGCAGAGAGCGCCTGACAAGCCACATTTTTGTCAGCCACGATGAAGACGACGCGACCGGCATTCTTGAAGTCACCTTAAAAGAAGTGATTGAACTGGCACCCGTCTCCAAAAAACTTGAACTTGCCATCAAACAAGGCTTAGTAAAAAGATATCACGGTATAGACTGGCACCAGCAGGCCGTTAAAGCCAAAATCTTATCAGATAATGAGGCCGAGCGGCTAAAACGGCTCGAAGAACTGACTGCCAAAGTCATTGCCGTCGATCAGTTTAAACCAGAGCAGGTCAGAGGCATAAAAACATCTTCAATGCTGGAACACATGAACCGGCAGCAAAACGCCGCGCAAATGGATAATGAAATTATCAGCAAAGCAGAAGAGCTGCCTGAAAACAAAGAGCAGGACACCCTTCACTCATCAACCCTGAAACCGGATCAAACGGGTTCGGAATAATTAGCGGCTCCAAACATCAAGGGTAGAATACGGTGAAGGTGAATGAAAAAGTCTTAATATGACAAAGTCAGAACTGGTCACCAGGTCGTAAGTCAGTAAACAACTCACCGCATTGAGAAAATGTCGTCAACAAGCCACAATGCAAAAACAAACGAATGAGTAAAGCAAATGGATATTGAACTAGATAAATTGCAGAACTGGTCATTCGAGGTTGATTTTGAACAAATTGCCTGGGCCACTTTCGATTGCCCCGGTCAATCCATGAATACCCTTGGCGAACGCTCATTCTATGAGCTTGAAGCCATTGTCAAAGAAGTTGAGCGCGGCGCTTTAACCACCGAGATAAGGGGGCTTATCCTCACTTCCGGCAAGCCAAGCAACTTTATCGCCGGCGCAGATATCAAAGAATTTGAACAGCTGGATACCATTGAAAAAGTGCATCAGGTCACAGATTTTGGCACAAAGCTGTTCCACCGTATTGAAGCCATGAAGGTGCCGGTCGTCGTCGCCATTCACGGCTTTTGCCTTGGCGGCGGTCTGGAACTGGCCATGGCCTGCCATTACCGCATCGCCACCAGAGACGAAGGCACCCGCATAGGCCTGCCTGAAGTAAAACTCGGCATTATCCCTGGCATCCATGGCACGGTGCGTATGCTTCGCCTCGCCGGCCCGCTTAATGGCATGACAGCCATGCTAACAGGCCGCATGCTGAAAGCACCTGTCGCAAAGGCCTTTGGTCTGGTTGATCAACTCGTGCCAGGGCCTAATGAATTGCGCTGGGCCGCCAGAAAAGCCGTGTTACAAAACAGAAAAACCAAAGCGGGCAATTCCCTGCTGCACAAAATCATGCGTTTCGGCCCGATAAGAAATTTATTGGCCAGTCAGATGCGCGCCAAAACCAAAGCCAAGGTGAGAGAAGATCATTACCCCGCCCCCTTCAGACTGATAGATCTGTTTGAAAAGCACGGCGGCTCGGAAGCAGCCATGTTCAAAGGTGAGCAGGAAGCCTTCGCCCCGCTAATGATTTCGGATACTTCAAAAAACCTAAGGCGCGTGTTCCGCCTTTCTGAAGAGATGAAAGCCCTTGCCCCGAAAGATAGTGACTATAAACCACTGCGCGCTCACATCATTGGAGCTGGCACCATGGGTGGTGACATTGCCTCCTGGTGTGTGGTTTGCGGCATGGATGTGACACTACAGGATATGTCCGTTGAACAAATTGAAAAAGCTCAGAAAAGAGCCAAAAAACTATTCAGAAAACGGCTGAAAAAACCGGTTGCCGTCGATGCCGCCATGGCCCGCATGAAAGCTGACCCTGATGGACACGGCGTTAAGCGGGCAGACATCATCATAGAAGCCATTGTTGAAAATCTTGAAATCAAGCAGAACCTGTTTCAAAAACTTGAAAAAGAAATCAAACCGGGCGCAGTTCTAGCCACCAACACATCCTCACTTCCGCTTGAAGAAATCGCCAGCGGCCTAGAAGATGAAGGTCGCCTGATCGGCCTGCATTTCTTTAATCCGGTTGCTCAGATGCCACTCGTCGAAGTGATCGGCTCAGAAAAATCCCGCGAAGATGAGATCAGGAAAGGCTGCGCCTTTGTCACCAAAATCAAAAAATATCCGCTGATTGCCAAAAGCTGCAAAGGCTTTCTCGTCAACAGAGTGCTTGCCCCTTATATGATGGAAGCGGTTCGCCAGCTTGAAAATGGCGTCCCGCCTGAAAAAATTGATCAGGCCGCGCTCGATTTCGGCATGCCGATGGGGCCAATAGAATTGCAGGATATGGTCGGCCTCGATATTTGTAAAAACGTCGCCATCTCCCTTGAGCTGGGCGACCCGGATAGCACGAAACTAGGCCGTCTTGTTGCAGCGGGAAAAACCGGGGTGAAAGCTGGTGAAGGCTTTTATAAATGGAAAGACGGTAAGCCGGAAAAAAACAAGGAAAGCTACGACGAAGCCGAACTTGAAGAACTGGCAGATGAGCTGATCGCCCCGATGCTGGCCGAATGCGAAAAATGCGACGAGGAAAAAATTGTCTCCAGCCGGGATTTAATCGACGGCGGCGTTATCTTCGGCACCGGCTTCGCCCCCTTCAGAGGCGGCCCTCTGCATTACCTTGAAAACAAAACCAAAGCATAAATAACAGTGAACAAAAAGACACCCGGCATTCGGCAGGCATTTAAGGAGTTGAATACATGCAACAGAAAGAAATAAGACCCGTTGCAATCCTCGGCGGTATCAGAACGCCCTTTTGCCGCTCCAACACAGCCTATCAGGACCTGACAAATCTGGATCTGATGGGGACAGCTCTGGAAGGGCTCACAGATCATTACCACCTGGAAAATAAGCACATCGGTGAAGTGGTCGGCGGTGCCGTTGTCACCCACGCGAAAGACTGGAACCTCGCCAGAGAGGCAGTCGTTGGCTCAAAGCTGAACCCATCAACCCCAGGCACCACCATGATGCAGGCCTGTGGCACCAGCCTTCAGGCTCTGATGGGCAGTGCCGCGAAAATCTCAATAGGCCAGATTGAAAGCGCCATCGCGATCGGCTCGGATACAACAAGTGATGCCCCGGTTGTCTTTAAGCGTCGCTTTGCGCAGCGTCTGGTAAAACTGGGCCGCGCCAGAACATTTAAAGAAAAACTGGGCGTCTTTAAAGGATTTTCGTTCAGCGAACTCGCCCCCCAACCACCAAGCACAAATGAGCCAAGAACAGGCCTTTCTATGGGCGGTCATTGCGAACTGATGGCTCAGCTCTGGCAAATCCCGAGAGAAGAGCAGGATGAACTTGCCTATAACAGCCACATGAACGCAGTCAAAGCCTATGAAGATGGCTATCACGATGACTTGATTGTTCCATGTGCAGGTGTGTTTCGAGATAATAACATCCGCGAAGATATGGAACTTGGTAAACTCGCCACATTAAAAAACGCCTTTGATAAATCCTCAAAAGGTACACTATCGGCTGCCAATTCCACACCCTTAACCGATGGTGCATCTACAGCACTGATATCCTCTGCCGAATGGGCCGAGCAAAACGACCACCCGGTGAAGGCTTATCTGGTAGACGCTGAAACTTCAGCCGTCGACTTTGTCGCTGGCGCCGGCCTGCTGATGGCGCCAACGGTCGCCGTTGCCAATCTGCTAAAACGTCAGAACATGAAATTACAGGATTTTGATTATTATGAAATTCACGAAGCCTTTGCAGCTCAGGTGCTATCAACATTAAAAGCATGGGAATCGGAAGATTATTGTAAACAAGCGCTGGGGCTGGATAGCGCCCTTGGCTCGATAGATAAATCAAGAATGAACATCAAAGGCTCCAGCCTCGCATATGGCCATCCATTTGCGGCAACAGGCGCCCGAATTGTGGGCTTGCTTGCCAAAATACTGAGTGAAAATCCGGGAAAAACAGGGTTAATTTCGGTCTGTACAGCCGGTGGAATGGGCGTTGCCGCGATCCTGAAAAGCCCGTCTGCTGAGGATTAAGTTTAATTTTGCAAGTTTCATCATATTGACAATTTTCTGGAGGCATGTCCTATAATTAGATGCATGTTCGATTAACTGACTATATTTAGTTCCCAGCCCGGAGAGGCACATGAGTTTATTACGAAAAATCATTGTTTTATTGTCATTTTTAGCCTTTCAGACGACAGTCCTTTTCGCGCAGGAAAAACCGGCAGCAGGCGAAGCGGAATTAAAAGCAGTTGAAGGCATCTGGCTGACAAAGGAAGGCAAGTCCCGGATCAAGATCCAGCCATGCGATGATAGCCTTTGTAACGAAATCATCTGGTTGAGAAGTCCGAATGATAAAAACGGCAACCCGCAAGCTGACGTGCTGAATCAAAATGAGAAATTACGCGGTCGCCCGGTTCTCGGCATTGCCATTTTGCTAAAAATGAAGCGAATTAGGGATAATATCTGGCAGGGCTGGATTTATGATCCGGAAAAAGGCAAGGCATTCCAGGGCCACGCCCGCCTGATTACGGCTGATAAGATGGAAATCAAAGGCTGTCATGATTTTCTTCCCATCTGCAAAACTCACATCTGGAAAAAAGTGGGTGAAGCGCCAGCAAATTAATGCAGCCGTTATAACACTCTCCAAATCAGACCTGTCAGCAATTCATCTGGCGACCAACCAATTTCGATATAATTACGGACAGGAAGTAATCAGACTGGGTGAAATATCACCCCTCTTGTTCGCGAAGTTCCTTTTTCGAAAGTTTGCCGACCATAGTTTTGGGCAGCTCATCACGAAATTCGATTTCCTCAGGCATTTCAATTTTGGAAAGTTTAGGCTCTAAAAACGCCATCATTTCTTCTGCCGTCAGCTTCTTGCCTGCTTTCAGCTTAATAAACGCCTTTGGAGCTTCCCCTCTATATTCATCAGGAATGCCAAGAACCGTCACTTCTTCAACGGCCTCATTCTGATAAATCGCATCCTCAATCCGGCGCGGATAGACATTATAGCCAGAACAGATAATCAGGTCTTTCACCCTGTCAACGATGTAAGTAAAGCCTTTATCATCCATATAGCCCACATCACCGGTTCTGAAAAATTTACCAACAAACACTTTCTCAGTGGCCTCAGGCGCATTCCAGTAACCAAGCATCACTTGTGGGCCACTGGCACAGATTTCCCCCTTTTCGCCAAGCGGCATCTCTTTGGTCGGGTCATCAAGGTCTCGGATAGAGAGCACAGTTTGAGGAAAAGGAATGCCAATTGAGCCAACAATCGATGGATTATTCGGCAAATTCGCAGTTAGAATAGGCGAGGTTTCAGTTAGCCCATAACCTTCAATCATCTCGCAGCCGGAAAGTTTTTCAAATCCCTGCTTGATCTCTTGTGGTAATGGTGCGCCGCCAGATATGCAGAATTGTAGATTTTCAACAGCCTCAATCGGCAGGTTCTTATAATTCAGAAATGCATTATAAAGTGTTGGTACCCCGGGCATGCAGGTTGGCCGGGTTTTGATCATTAACTTAATCGCGTCATTGATTTCAAATTTCGGCAACAACACCATTCGGGAACCGGTCGCGACAGAAAAATTCAAAACGCAGGTCATGGCAAAAACATGGAAAAACGGCAGAATACCAATCACGGTTTTCTCCCCACCATACATCTTATCCGCCCATTTCACTTCCTGAAGCGTGTTGATATAAATATTCGAGTGGCTGAGCATCGCACCCTTTGGGCGCCCGGTCGTGCCGCCGGTATATTGTAAAACGGCGATGTCTGTATCGGGGTTGATCTCAACTGGTTTTGGTGTCCCGTTATTGTTGAGAATTGTCTTTTCAGCAATGCATTGCCCTGCTGCCTTAGAGGCTGAAATTTTGGCCAGCTCTTTGGACTTAAATAACCTGAAAAGAATAGATTTTGTCGTCGGAAGCAGCTCAGAAAATGTGGCGACGATCGTGTTTTTCAAAACACCATTGACCATCAAAGCATCACATTTCTCAAATAAAACCTTGAGGTCAAGTGTGACCATATATTGGGTTTCACTGTTTTTGACCTGAAATTCCAGCTCATCAATTGAATAAAGAGGATTATAGTTAACAACAATACCACCGGCTTTCAGAATGCCGAAAAAGAAATAGATATAGGTAGGGCAATTGGGTAAAAACAGCCCGACTTTATCGCCCTTTTTCAATCCAAGTGCTTGCAGTCCTTCAGCAACCTGGTTCGCTTTTAAACCGATTTCTGAATAAGTGAGTTCCTTGCCAAGAAAATAACTGCAAATATCATTGCCATAACGGCTGACTGCCTGGTCAAGTATCTCAAAATGGGGTTTTCCCTTGTATGATTCAGCCCAATCAATGTCCGAAGGGTAGCTTTTTTGCCAGGGATATTGAGTTTCGCTATAGTTCTCACTTGATTTTTCAGTCATTTTATGCGCCTTTTGCCAGCCGACAGGGTTAAACTGAACTATTCTAAAAATGAAACCTGTTCAATTTATGAGCAACATTGTACAAGAAAGTCATGTTAGCATGAAATTTGCCGGGCTAGAAATTGTCATGAGGCAGTTGTGCGAAAATAACACATTTTAGGAACCACAATAACACTGTAAAATTAACATCCGGACCAAATCAACGATCGCATTTTAACGTTATTTTAAATGTTTTCTTGCGCTTTAAGTGGGTCTGATTTAGCACTTTAAATAATGAGTATGATTATATTCGCTCAAATGTTGCAGATAAGGAGAGCGACATGGAAGATGTGGCATCAAAGATTATTGAAATTTTGAAAAAGAACATGAAAGAACCACCGGAAACCATTCCGATGGAAACACCACTAAGTGATCTTGATATTGAATCGCTTGATCTGGCTGTGATTGTTTTTGACATTGAAGATACTTTCGGTATTGAAATTCCCTACAACGCCAATGAAGAAGTTGAAGACTTCAAAACTGTTGGTTCAGTTGTAGATAAAGTAAAAGAACTCGTCGCGGCAAACGGCTAATTCGCCCCTCCGAATGAATTACACAGAATGATTAGAAAGGTTAGAGGGAGCAGAAATGTTCCTGATAATTGAATGAACAATCAACAACCAAGACGTGTCGTTATCACAGGCATGGGCGTCATCTCGTCTATTGGTATCGGTGTTGACAAATTCTGGTCTGCGATCCAGCAAACAGAATGCGGCATAACAGACGCCAAAAACTACAACACCGAAGATTTGCAGATTAAAATCGCAGGTGAAGTCAAAAACTTCGATCCCAAGGAAGAAGGGCTGCCCAAGCAGTTCCTGATGGCAGATCGCTATTCGCAATTTGCTGGCATGGCGGCTCGTGAAGCCGTATTGCAATCTGGTATGACTATGCCTCTAAAGCCTGAAGATGGTATGCGCGCAGCTGCGATCATCGGCTCAGGTGTTGGCGGCATTAACACCCTTGAAGATAGCTACCACGGGCTTTTTGAGTTGAAAAAAAGAGCAACTCATCCGCTCACACTTTTGAAAACCATCGGCTCTTCTGCACCAGCTCACGTATCAATTGAATATGGTATCACAGGGCCGGTGTTTGGTATTGTCAGCGCCTGCTCGACAGCAACCCATTCCATTGGCCTGGTTTACAATATGATCAGACAGGGCCTTGTTGATTTCGGTCTTGGCGGCGCCGCTGAAGCGTCTTTAGCATGGGGCACAACAAGAGCCTGGCAAGGAATGCGCGTTTTAAGTCCTGTGGGGTTATATCCGTTTTCCAAGCGCCGCAATGGGACTGTCCTCGCGGAAGGTTCTGGCATCCTGATGCTGGAAGAATATGAACACGCCAAAAACCGCGGTGCCAACATTCTGGCTGAGCTAAAAGGCTTCGGCATGACATCTGACGCAGCTGACATGGTCAATCCGTCGATTGATGGCACAGCTGGCGCGATGGAGCTGGCATTGAAAGATGCTGATCTGGCACCGGCTGATATTGATTATATCAACGCACACGGCACGGCGACAGTTGTCAATGACATCAACGAGACAAGATCCATCAAACGCGTATTTGGCAACAACGCCAAAGACACACCAATTTCTTCAACAAAATCAATGCATGGCCACGCGCTGGGCGCTGGCGGCGGCATTGAAGCCATTGCCTGCATCAAAGCGATGCAGGACAATTACCTGCCGGCAACAATCGGTTTTGATGAACCGGGTGATGAGTGTGATCTTGATTATATCCCGAATGAGGGAAGGAAAAGCGAAGTTAATTACACAATGTCCAACAGCTTCGCCTTTGGCGGCCTGAACGCCGTGCTGGTCTTCGGCCCCGCCCCTGCATAAAGATCGTTGAATCAAAAACTGAATTGAATTAAAAAAGGCTCCCAATCAGGAGCCTTTTTTAATTTCTAAAGCAATAACTAAACCCCAAAACTCCCCACCCCTCCGTCGTACCGGGGCGGATGCCATGTGGGCATCTGAAGCCCCAACAAAAAAGGGCGGTTGCTGGTGGGCAACCTAAAGTCCCATCCAAAGAGTAACCTGAAGGCGCACTAAGAAAGTGCAATCTGAAGACTCGTCAAACAATTTTTATTTAAACAAACTGGAAACGGATTTCTCACCGGATGTTCGGGAAATCGCCTCACCGATTAATTGAGAGATCGAAACCACCCGGATGTTATGCGCAACCCTGATCGCCTCGGTTGCCTGAATGCTATCTGAGATCACCAGATTTTTGAGAGAAGATGATGTAATCCGTGCAACCGCGCCGCCTGAAAGCACACCGTGGGTGATATAAGCACTAACGGCATTTGCGCCTCTCTTCAACAAGGCATCAGCCGCATTGCAAAGCGTGCCGCCACTGTCGGCAATATCATCAACAAGCACACAGTCCCGCCCGTCAACATCGCCAATCACATTCATCACTTCAGATTCGCCCGGTTGTTCCCGGCGTTTATCAACAATAGCAAGCGGCGCATCAATACGTTTGGCAAGGTCTCTGGCTCTCACCACGCCGCCAACGTCAGGTGAAACCACCATCAGCTTGCTGACATCAAACTGCTCTCTGATGTCTTTGACCATTGTGGGGGCAGCAAACAGGTTGTCCGTCGGGATATCGAAAAAACCCTGAATTTGCAGGGCATGCAGATCAACGGTTAAAACTCTGTCAGCCCCGGCCTGTGTAAGCATATTGGCGACGAGTTTTGCCGTAATCGGTGTGCGGGGGCCAGGTTTGCGATCCTGCCTGGCATAGCCATAATAGGGCAACACCGCTGTGATCCTTTTGGCAGAAGAGCGTCTTAAAGCATCAATCAGTATAAGCAGTTCCATAAGGTGGTCATTAGCTGGAAACGATGTTGATTGCAGAACAAATACATCTTCACCGCGGACATTTTCTTGAATCTCAACGAAAATTTCCATATCCGCAAAACGTTTCACCACACATTTGGTAAGCGGAATTTTCAAATAACCTCCGATGGCTTCAGCCAAAGGGCGATTACTATTTCCTGCAACCAATTTCATAAAGAAAATCTCCGGAAGCAAGTGACATATTCTGAAGACAGCTAACAGAAGATTTATGACACTTTTTTAAATTGCAGGGATTTCATATCAACTGAGCCCAGAGCTGTAAACAACTCTGGGCTCATCTATCAATAAAAATCACTCAATATCATGAATTTACAACAGATCATTGAGGTAGACCTAATGTTTGCCGGGTAAAAGCTTCACAATTCCCTTCGCCGCAGCAGATGCGGCCGCTTTGGCCGTTGGCCCCCAGGCTCCGTTGAGTGAGCCATTCGGGATCACATTGTTTTGGGAAACGGTACCAACGCGGTTTCCATTGGCATCAAGCACCTTCCAGACAATATTCACCTTCTGCTTATTATTCGGCAGATTATCAAGCTTAACACTGCCAGTGACCGTATAACCACCGGCAACCTTGGTATTACTGAGCTTGATGCCGTTTCTCTTCAACTCGCCCTTCAAAGCATTGGTAAGCGAAATCCGCCCGTCACCCGGCGCCCCCCTGACAGCACGCACTTGAGTGAGAAGGTTTTTCGGAGCCCGGCCAACCGCACCAGTGACAATCGGGTCTCCGGGTGTACCATCGCGGCGTTTTGCAATTGGTGAAATCCGTTTTGGCCCGGTATCAGGCGTCGTTTTAACTTCTGGCGTTTTATTCACTGGCGGTTCAACCCGCGACGCTGAATTAAACCACCCGGCCAGCTTGCCGCTCGAAGCATCAGCAACTTTGGAAATCACCGCCTCATTGACCAGTGACCAGCCATTGGTGGTTTTTCCGCCTTTGATAATTTCATTACCGAGCACCCGGTGTACCCGAACGCCTTTGTTGTCGTTGATATCCCAGATATAGGATAGTTTGCCGCCAGTGCTGGCAGGTGAGGCAACGAGATACCCCCGTACCAGATAGCCGGCATTAGCAATTTCTTCTGTGACAGGAATTTTTTTAGATCTGGCGCTGGCTTTAATTGCTGTCAGCATCTTGCCGGAAACATCTTTTGGCACGCCCACCAGCGGCACAAACGCAACTGAACGCATTGGTCGAGCCACCTGAGCCTTACTGCTGTCTTCAGCTGTCTTAAGTCCAAAATTTGACGCGAGATTGGAAGAAGCACCACAAGCACCAAGACTTGCCAGTAAAATGCCGCAAAGGCAAAGCCAGCTAAGACGTTTGAGAACGGAAACCGCCTCAGAATGCCACCATTTTTCAGTGCACAATATTGCCACCTTAACCCCCTCAATTCAGTTTCTGCCTGTTAATCAGACCCTGTAATGACCGGTGACAATTTAAGATAAGCAATACAACAAGGACACACACCGGTACCCTAGTAGAATCACATCATTACTCATTGGAGAAATGATCGTCCAGTGTTTGCATTCAATAAGAGGGGAGAAACGAAAATTTCAGCCAAATATCATGACAAAATGCGACAAATTTGCACTAGTTTATGACGATTGAGGAGACCTGCCGCCCATAATCCGCCACAGAGTTATGACAATTGCGCCGATAGCTAAAAAACAGTGATTCGCACTTATAAGTACAATAGGGCAGGGAACTGACCTTTTTAATCCCGCATTTATGTAGCCTGGAAACCGCAAAGCCGGGCAAATTAAAGTGTTGTTTCAAAGTGACAGGGTTCTGTTGAAAAAAGGACGCATAAGTTTCATCAATCGAAAGAAAATGCGCCAGAAATTCGTCGCCAACTTCATATGAATCCTGACTGATCGCGGGACCAACTGTTGCGATTATATGGCGTTTTTCTGCTCCTTGCGAGCGCATCACTTCAATCGTCTGCTCAAGAACGCCGCCAACAGCGCCGCGCCATCCGGCATGAGTGGCCGCGATCACGCGGTTAACCGGATCAATAAACAGAACCGGGGCACAATCTGCGGAAAGCACCCCAATGACAACATTGGCATGAGTTGTCACAATTCCATCAGCCTTAGGAGCATCTTCCCGCTCCCAGCCACCATCAGCGACAATTACATCAGCACTGTGGGTTTGAAAAGGTGTATTCACACGTTTACAGGTTGAGCCAAGCAGGTCCGCAACGATAAACCGGTTTTTCGTGACATTCTCAGTGTCATCACCAGAGCCGTAACCACAGTTTAGCGATGAATATATCCCATCTGATACCCCGCCAAGACGCGTGAAGAAACCATGTGAGATTCCCTGAACACTAAGGGCATCAGATTCAATTCTGTGACGTATCATTTTGCAGTACCACTTTCTGATCAAAAGGAGGCGGAGCATCTAAAGTCGCACTTGTTATGCACAGAGCCTTAAACAGCGAACCCATATGTTCCGGAGCAACCAGACGAACAACATCACTGGCCAGCTTTTCAGCCTGTTCCTCACTGGCGCTTTGCACCAGAATTTCAGCCCGCGCCCCAATCCCCAGCTGAGAAAGAAACGCACCCTGATCCCGTGGGCCGAACGCTTTTAAACCATTCGCCACGGCCAGCGCGCCAAAAGCCGTAAAGTCCACATGAGCAGTGAGGTCAACCTCACCAGGTGTCATAAACGGAGAAACCTTTTTATGCAACTTAACAGCTTGTAATGTTTCACCAATATTGGGTCCTTCAAATCCATAATCAACAAAAAGACCGGCAAAAGGATGCTGCGAAGCCAGCCTGTGTATATCCTTCATGACAAGTTCAAAATCAGGGCAGAATTCAAAAATCGACCCGACTTCAGCCTGAAGCAACCGGGTGGGAATAATCATACCCTTCGGCACTTCACTGCCTACCCTGAAGCAGAAATCACCATTGTCATCCAGCCCGACAACTCTTTCATGCCAGCCAGAACCTGTTTTGATAAACTGGCGAATGGGCAGACAATCAAGAAATTCATTAGCAATCAATATGGTTGGTGCCGAAGGGACATCAGCCAGTGATCTGTGCCAGCTTATCGGACATTCAAAACCTTCAAGAATTTGCGTCTGAACTGTCTTCAGACTATCAGATCGCTCAACCAGATGAACGGAAATGGTCTCGGATTGAGGGTGTATTCGCGAGAGAGACCGCAGCAGATCAGACATTAGCGTGCCGCGCCCCGGCCCAAGTTCAACAATCTGCAAAGGAAACGGCTGTCCCATCATCTGCCAGGTCAGAACTGTCCAGATGCTGATCATTTCGCCAAACATCTGGCTGATCTCAGGCGCGGTGATAAAATCACCCTCTGAGCCGATCGGACTTCCAACCCGATAATACCCATGCTGAGGATCATAAAGACAGGCTTCCATAAAGGCTCTGGTTGAAACCGGGCCCTTGGTCTGGATATAGGATTTTAACTGCTCTTCAAGCATTGAACCTGTCTTTACCCACTTATTGCCGACAATGCCGATATTAAAAGATGTGTTTATATCTGTATAAAATCGTTTTGACTACACTGACTTAGCATCATCAGACTTAGCGACATTGAACTTAGCAAAATCGTACTTAGCCATTTAGGACTTAGCTGCTTTTGCTCTCACACACTCTGCTGCTTCGGTCGAGCCCGCCAGATAAGATAAGCCCCCAGCAGGATCATAGGAATAGAATAAGCAAGTCCAGGCGTCAGCGGCGTATGTACACTGATCGCATGGGTAACATCAGGCTGACGAAAGAAATGTTCGACAAAACTGCGCGCCACGCCATAACCAACCAGAAACATCCCCGTGACATATCCCGGGTTTTGCAGCTTTAAAAAACTGTGAGTTGCAATTCTGAGAATAATAAACAACACCAGCCCTTCAAGAAACGCTTCATAAAGCTGCGATGGGTGCCTTGGTTGCCCGTCAGAACCCGGGAATATCATAGCCCAGGGCACGGTTGTGACCCGCCCCCACAGCTCTCCATTGATAAAATTCGCAAGCCTGCCAAATATCAGACCGATTGGCACACATGCCGTCACCGCATCCGTTAATGCCAGCATCGAAATGCCTTTCGCTCTGGCAAACAGATAAGCAACAAACGTCATGGCAAGCGCCGCTCCGTGAAACGCCATTCCCCCTTTGGTGAGGTAGAAGATCTGTTCAGGGTTCGCAAGATAATAGGAAGGCTGGTAAAACAACACATAACCAATGCGCCCGCCAAGCACCACACCAAGCGTTGCCCAAAGCAGAAAATCGTCGATATTGTCTTTTGTTATGCCCGATGGCCCACCCCAGAGCCGCTCATTCGTGACAAGCCGTTTGACATAGATCCAGCCAAGTAACAAACCAACGGCATAGGCCATGCCATACCAGCGAATTTCAACTGGCCCGAGAGAAAAGGCAATTTCGCCAATATCGGGAAACGGGAGTAGGCCCTGCATAATGTCAAACCCTTGTTTATGAATGTCAAATAACCAAAACAGGCGAGAGAGTGAAGCCCAGCCATCCGGCTGTCAAGCTATCTACGCCTTTGAGAGGGAAAATACAGAGAAAAAATGCACCCTGCTTAACCAAATATGAATCCTTTAAAACCAAACAATGACAGAACATTGAATTGTTCACATGAAGTTACAAGTGCTCATCAGTAAATGCCCCCTCTCAAATAAAAACTGTCTGAGAAGGGGCCCTGATGTTTACTGAAGTAAGAAGGTTTTTACTGAATTAAGATGATCTATTCTGAGGTAAGAAGGTCTCTTCTGAATTAGAATGATCAATGTCGAACTAACGTGATCAGTATGAAAGACCCCGGGTTCAATTTTTAGGGAATTTATCAACTGGCCAGATGAATTCCTCCTGTTCAGAATCTAGGCTGTTGTTGATATATGGGTTATCATCATACAAACCTTGCCAGAGGTCCTGACGCAGGTAGTTAGGGCGATGAATAATCTCCGGTAACTGCCTGTTCCGAACAATAACCGCATCATCAGGGTCAAGCTTCAAAAGTTCTTCCGGCGTGAACCCGCCAATAATCTGCGAACATTGAGAAGCAACCAGCATATTATTGATCCCGAACCATAATTGTGTTCGGCTGTTATTGATAATGGTTTCCCATTCATAAGGGTAAAGCCCTTTTAACTGGCTTAGATCCTGCCAGAATGACCAGACTTTCACCCCATAACTGCGCATGAGTGTGATGAAAGTCAGTAATTCATCCATCGGCCCTAACTGTGCCGCTTCATCCACCATAAATAGGGTGGAAGGCCCGCTCCAGTTGCGCCGTTTCGAAAGGACAGAAAGCAGCAAGCCCAACCACATTTTCAGAAGCTTACCATGTGACCTGAGCTTATCCGGTGGAAACACCAGATAGATCGTCTTCGGTTTTCCATCTACCAGATCCTGAACGGGAACGGTGCTTGGCCCCATGGCTTCACTGACCTGCCCACCCTCGGCGATCGAAAGCGCACTGGCAGCAATGCTCTGAATGCTGTTAAAAGTCGTGTGCCGGTCATGCGTGACCATCGCTGCCCCGTCCCTCACAGCACGCCACTGGCTTTTATTCATTTGATCGAGAATATCCACTTCAGCATCAGCTTTTTCTTTATATTCATCGCGCATCTGCTTTGCCTTTTCCTCATCCTTCAGCAAGGATTTGAAAAACTTTAAACTCGGCACATAGGGCTTTCCTTTGTGAATAGAGTTGACGATGTCAGCGATAGCATCAAGCGTTACATAATCCCCGGCAGGGTGTTCAATCTGATGCAAACAAACCGCAGCAAGCAGGGTTTTGGCCCGTTGGTGCCAATAAGGGTCCTTATGAATTTTAACATCACTGATAAGCATTTCCGCAAGCTGATTGGCAGAAGAAGCCCGCCCGGGGTCATCCTTTTTAATCAGATCAAGTGGGTTTAAAGTCGATGTATTCTTTCGGCCAGTGATGCCGAACGGGTCAAGAATGTGCACATCATGCCCCATAGCCCGTCTGTGCCGGGCGGTAACGGCGCTTAATTCGCCTTTTAAATCAATCGCGATTACCGATCCGGGCCAACTCAGCAAAGAAGGCATCGAATAAGACACCCCTTTGCCTTCTCCTGTTAAAGCACAGGTGAGAATGTGTCCCTCACCCTTGTCATAAATAGGCTTAGCCCAGTCGATAACCTGTTTACCGTTGATCTGTTTATAAGGCCAGCCCATCAACAATCCATCATTTTTAGTCATTACTCTCTACCCTCTGTAGTTAACTCATATTTAACAGAATGCATATATACGGTTTTCTGTAAACACAGAAAACCGCATTTAATGAAAAGTTAATGCTTGACTACTCGTAAAGATAAAAAAATGGATGACACCAAGAAAATCAAACGTTTAACTGTTGACTTGCCCGTTGAATTACACGCAAGATTAAAGATTGGCTGCATCAATCGGCAAACAACAATGAACGAAGAAATCCGTAAATTGATTGAACGGGAATTCCCCGGCGCTAAGAAAAGAGCGACAAATCGCAAATAAGAAAATACTGTAATTGTGTTGATCAGGGCAAAACGCTTTGGCGGTTGTGATTGATTAAATTTCGATTGAACAATCTGAACTGAAGCCGGAATATCTTTCTTACTGCAACTTGAACAATTCCCCGCCCGGTGCCATAAAGACGGCATGAAAAAGGGTGAGAATGATCAAACCTGAATAGCCTCTTCATCAAGGAGCCAAACGAATGTCTCAAATGCAAAATCCGTTTTTAGATGAGCTCGCCAAAATCATGACCAACGCCGCTGGCGCAGCACAAGGCGTTTCAAAAGAAGTAGAAACTCTGTTCCGCTCTCAGGGTCAGAAAATGCTGAATGAAATGGATCTGGTGAACCGTGAAGAGTTTGAAGCGGTAAAAGAAATGGCCGCAAACGCACGAGCCAGAAATGATGAACTTGAAGCCCGCATTAAAGAACTGGAAGAGCAGTTAAAGCAAAAATAACTGGTTAAGTTCTGAAGCAGAGCCCTTATGTTTAAGGTGTAAAAGTCAGCAACCTAAAAATCAAACGCACCCCGACATTTTTTCGCTGCATATAATTGGCTAAGCCGGTTATAGTGCGGCACAGCAGCATTATAAGCGCGGCGATAATCCTCAAGTGCAATATTAAACTGACGCACATCTCCCGCATTGGTTTTGATAACCATTTTCCCGCTTTTGCCTTTTAACAATTTCGCATAAATGCCGACGTAGTCCTGCCCTCGCCATGTCGGGTTTGCTGGTTTGCCGTTAGCGGGATTATGGGTGAACAGCGCAACAGCTTGGCCGTCAATAATAAGTTTAGCCTCACTCACTGTCCCTCTGGTTTTTCCCCTGATGCCGAAAGATCCTTTTTTTGGCGTCAGAAATTCAAAGCGGAGGTCAAATTGCTTTCGTCTGAACATTTGTATCAGCAAAGAAGTATCCCCAAGGTCAGCCGATACAACAAATTGCCATTGCCCAAATGTCCCATTGGCAGATTTGCAAAGCGGAAGTTTAGCCTGAGCGGTGGTGACGCCGGAAAGGGCAAACAACGGAATTAAAAGTGTAAACAAAACCGCAGCCAATTTAAAACATCTCATCATCGACACGCTCCCTTGCAGAAAAAGGATAAACAATTGATCAATAAGAACTATTGAAGCCAAATAAACTCAGCCTGTCCAGTATTTTTAGAAAGTCATGGCATTGGCGTTCGTTGAAGGCGCGACTTTATGTGGCTCAAAAAAAGAGCCGGCAACAATGTTGCCAGCCCGTAAAAATAACAAAATGAATAACAGAGCATATCAATTAAATAGAGGCACACACATCATATTGACAGTGATATCATAAAGATTAAGTCACGATCGTCTGAATCTCTTTGATCACTTTTTCAGCCTGCGCTTCATCATCACGATAAGACGTCTCGAACGGCACCGCCGCACCTTTGATGAGGGCAGGGCGCGCCTCAAGTTGATCAAGCCAGCGCTTGAGGTGTGGCAGGTCATCAATCGGCACACCGGCCCAGTTATAAATCCTGACCCATGACCAGTGCGCAATATCGGCAATGGAAAAATCCCCTGCCAGATATTCTTCATCTTTCAAACGTTCATCAAGCACAGAATAAAGCCGTTTGGTTTCCTTCTGATATCGCTCAATAACTGAGGGTAGCTTTTCAGGAAAATAACGATAAAACACATGTGCCTGTCCCTGCATAGGCCCGACACCACCCATTTGAAACATCAGCCACTGCAAAACAAGCGAGCGCCCTTTTACATCTGTCGGCATCAGCTTGCCGGTCTTTTCTGCGAGATAAACCAATATCGCCCCTGATTCAAACACAGCAAAATCGTCCATCTCCCGGTCGATAATCGCAGGAATACGCCCATTCGGGTTAATCGAGAGGAATTCTGGTTCTTTTTGAACGCCTGTTGTGATGTCAATTTCATGAACGGTGTAGGGCAGCCCGAGTTCTTCAAGAGCAGCAGAGACCTTCCACCCATTAGGTGTGGTCCAGGTGTATAAATCAATCATTTGTAAATTCCTGAATCTGAAATGTCTAAATTTGTTACAACCAAAATGGGTGGCAGGTAACTGAACTGCAAGAGCAAAAATCAAATCATTTCAATAAGACGATGAAATTTTCGTGATCATTTGAGGAATACAGAATGGCGAGCAGATTTAGTAAGGCGTGCAAATCGCAAATAGTGAACCAAGCTGCGGATGTTTGTGCAGTTTGCCGGAGTTAGCATGGTCTTCAAGTTGTTTGATCACAAAGGGTGGAAAGAGGTCATTAACCTGCATAAGCCGACGCTGCATGTTGGCAACATCAAACTGCATTTGCAGAGCAAGATAAAACACCCCATAAATTTGAAAAGGGTTGATGGGAGAAAAATTCTGGTCATGCAGTTTGCCGATATCTTCAAACGCCAGCGGAATGGTGTGGCATACGGCCAATTGCACAAGGTCAGTATAGGCCCTGTGCAGGAGCAGCTCATCATCAAGCGACATCGGATCAATCGCCCAGTCGAGCGGGCGGTCAAGTCCCTTCGTGGCGGCCCTGTCTATCAACAATTGTTTCAGCGCCTGTTCGTTGTCACCGGAAAAATTTCCAATTCTCGGTTTGGGGCTGAATGCACTGAATTTTTTCTCCCCCCCCTTGAGTTTTGGAACCGCCAGAACCCGGGCAAGGTTTCGCAATGCCCGGCAGCGTCGAAAACCAAGAGCATATTTAGCAAGTGCCCGGCTATCGACCTCAGTAAGTGTCACCCCTTCGGCAAACCGCTCTTTAAATTCAGGCCGCGTTCTTACCAGCGCGGCACGTTCCATTGAAAGCACCTTGTTACAATAGCCATGCGATTGCGCAGTGACATATTCATCAATATTTTCCTGACGGATCGAAAGATAAGACGGCGGAGCGCTTAAAAAATAAGAGGTCTGACCAGGGCCCCAGCTTTCAGCCAGAGCAGGATGGATAAAACCGGCAGATATGAAAAGACCAAGCGCAAAAATGCTCGTCAGCCGTGCTGACAAGCGTAGAAAAGTCATGGCTATAGAATGACTTGCGCGCATTTCGCCCTCAAATGAAAATTTAATTATACCACATTTGAGAAAGCAACAAAGACAGTCCCTTAGAACAAGATTAACGCCTGAATTAACTAAATAATTATGAAATCATACGCGCGGGGGAATAGAATAAGTCACACTGGCATGCGCCACTGCTTTTAAGGGTTCAGCCTCAGAAGAAAGGAAAATATCACCAACAGCCAGGCTACGGCCAAGTTTGAGCATCCGGGCTTTGGCAAGCAATCTCCCGGGAAGTGGTTTACGCAAAAAATTAATTGAGAAATTTGTCGTCACAGCCAGCTCAACCGGCCCGATATGGGCAAGAACCAGAACATACATGGCATAGTCAGCCAGTTCCATCATCGCCGGGCCAGAAACAGTGCCACCCGGGCGCAAATGTTCTTCGCCAGCCGTTAAACCAAGCAGCGCTTCATTTGGCTGAATGGCATCAATTGAAAAAGCCACATTATCCTCACCAAAAGATTGAGGAAAGACCTCTTTTAAAAATGTAGTGATTTCATCACTTGTCATTAAGAGTTCAGCCACAAATATTTCCTTTTGCCACTAATTTACAGATTTGAAAGACCAGAAACAACTTTGCCAGACAGGGGCTTAATCCTGCTGGCAAAGTAACGAGTGTTTTAATTTTTAAATTAGACTAATTCGCACAAATTCGGATTGAACCTGAATTAATGCAGTCATCATTATCTATCTATGCTTATGGGCAAACCCAAACAGGGCCGAGTTTGAAGCATCCATCATTGTGTTTTTTGTAATGCTTTTTGTAATGTTTCTTGTGATGCTTTTTCCCTGCATATTTCGGTTTGCAATTGTAGCCATGACGATGCCATGTCTTTTTGCCCCATTGCGGAACCCAATGACGATGACGAGACTTGTGGCAGCCTTTCACTTTGACAATGTCAGAATTGGTGGTGAGAACTTCAAACATAGTGTCTGATTTCCCAACCTGTGTCAGCGGTGCAGCGCTGGCACTGGTCAGAGAAAATATACTCGCCACAATAAATGCAGCTAAGCTTAATACACGCACTTTCATTTTTCTTCCTCCAAAATGGTTGTGGCGAGAATTGCCAAAAATTAAGCCAACACAATCCAAGCCTGATATATCACCTTAAGGCTAAAGCAAAAATGAACAATGATCAAATGACATTCTGTTAATGAAGCTACGCACTTGTGAAAGAAAACCTTGGGAAAAAGGGCATGAAAAAAGAAGGCCCATTTGAGAGATTCTCAAATGGGCCAACTAAAAATAAGATAAAATATAAAACAAATAAGGTAGCGATTAGTTCAGCTTAATCCGCACACCAGCGCTGACAGCCGGAACATTATCTGAATCTGTGCTGACAGTTAAAAGGCCGCCGGCATTGGTTGTGTCACGAGCACTAAAGTCTCCGCCTGTTGAAATGATCCCGGTGTAACGAAGGGTGAAATCAACTTTTTCATTCAGCGGCATATCAAACCCGAGATGATGCGCGAACGTGAAAACGGTGTCATCATCATCGACGACAAAACGAGACCCTGTTGGCGCAACATTATCAAGATCAATATTGGTAAAGCCGATACCCACGCCAACAAACGGTTTGATCCGTCCAAGCTGCATATCAAAGGTGCGATAAACATTGGCCATCAGTGAAATTGTTCTCACATCACCATTTGAAGCAACAGGCTGCACCCCGGCTGAAAGCGGGTTGGCAGGCGCTCCGGTATAATCAATGGTGAGATCATCTGCAGTGCCAAAGGCAAGGGCGATATCCGCCCGCCAGGAAGGAGAGAACACCTTACCGATCGCCAGCTCAAAACCTATGCCATCATCAATGCCAATTTCCAGCGCCCCATTTGCCCCGGCGACATTCGGGCTGACCATGTCAGAATCAAAACTGTCATACAGCACACCGCCAATCCGGCCCTCAAAATAATAGCCATAAGAAAGTGGCGCGACATAATCATCTTTCATCGATCCATAAGACCGATGATCTCCGGCAACAGCAGTACTGGAGAGAAAAGCAACACAAATCCCGGCCATGCCGAGCTTGCTAAATATATTCGTGAAAAGTCCCATAATAATCCCGGCATCGATTATTGAAAGTCCCCCCACCAAATCTTATTCGCCCCCAAAAGGGAACAACAAAAGCAACCACTATGTGGAAAAACCGGGAAAACCGAGGATTGATGGGGTGATGAATCAATCCGGTTTCTTAATTGTGGATAGTGCACATATGTGGGCTTAAGGAATAAGCCAAGATGTTAATCTGAGCGTAAGTGGCCAAAATTATTGAACTTAGCTCACCTTTTTAAATGAAAATAAAAGGGGACTTTTTTGATTCACTGATATTAGTTGAGGCCTAAATGAACAAAATACCCATTCCCCTAAATGCTGTGTGCATAGATACTAGCGCATTAGCAAAAACAGCATTTTCCTTAAGTAAAAAATTTACTCTGATCGAGTTTCTGGACTTTTGTACGGTTATAGAACAGTTAGTATTACGTGATGCCATATTACTGACAGGCTCAGCGTATTCTGCTCAGATACCTATGCTGAATAGAATCCAACCGTGGCTAAAGTCAAAAGCAATAATTACAGCACAAGAAAAGCCTAATCCAATCCATGTGAAAGATACCTCAAATAGCGATGTATTTGATCGCCATGCTGATATTGTGGATCATGATAAGACTAGTGTAACTGATGCAAAATACGAGACTGGTCGATTACTGGCTGCACAAGTCTTTTTTAAAAGGCCTGCCTTGCCCCTTGTCAGAAATTACATGACATTTGATCAAGTGGCACAGCCGCGAATCAATCAATTGGCATTTGATTTTATATCCGTATATGGAGAACAAACAGATCTAATACATAATATGAAAGTTTTAGCAAATAGGAGGGTACCAAATTATTTGCAAATTAATTTCCCTCCTATAGCTATTGAGATACTGAAGGAAGCTAAATCTTTCGAGGAAATGGTGAAATTATCCTTGCAATACAGAACTCATTATTCTGAATTACGGACCAAGGTTAACGATCTAGAGATATTATTACGCGACCCGACTATATCTGCAGCAGTAAAATCAAACGAACTAAATGACTGGGCTTTAGCTTGGAACAATAATTTAAAACTGGACGGGACAAACAATATTATTTTGCTCATGAAAATGACCGTATTCTCCAACCAATAAGATCAGCATTTCTGGGGAGCCTGCATACAACTCAGAATGAAATTCGAGATAATGTCGAATGTATTTTTAATTACGATCCTCGCAGTTTTTCAGAATTGCTAGAAGTCTCTTGCTTCAATACCAATAATGTTTTGTCGTCTTTGGTTGATAATGAGATGAGAATTAGAGTTTCAAATGGTGAGCATTAACTATTCATAAAAAAAAGAGCGCCCAGCTCTCGCCAAACGCTCTTACTTTTTCTTTTCAACAAAGGGTGCGTCTAATCTTCGCCGGGCCGCCCCAAGAAGATTAGACACGATATTGAGAGCTTGGGCAACAGTACACCGAGCCGGTAGGCGAGGGACTTTTGCCCAAATAATGGACTACATCATGCCGCCCATGCCGCCCATACCACCCATGCCGCCCATGCCGCCCATATCAGGCATGCCGCCACCAGCAGCATTGTCTGTAGGCGCATCAGCAACACCAGCTTCTGTTGTGATCATCAGGCTGGCAACAGAGGCCGCGTCCTGAATAGCAGTGATAACAACTTTAGCAGGGTCGATAATACCTTTTTCAACAAGGTTGCCATACTCATCACCTTGCGCATCATAGCCAAATGATTCAGTTTTCTTGTCGAGGACTTTGCCAACAACAATCGAACCTTCAACACCGGCATTTTCAGCGATCTGACGAATAGGAGCTTGTAGCGCGCGGCGAACGATATTGATGCCAGCTTCCTGGTCATCATTTTCACCAGTAACTGAAATCTGGTTCGCTGCACGAAGAAGGGCTGTGCCACCACCAGGTACAATACCGGCTTCAACAGCAGCACGTGTCGCGTTAAGTGCATCATCAACACGGTCTTTACGCTCTTTCACTTCCATTTCAGTGGCACCGCCAACAGAAATAACAGCAACACCACCAGCTAGTTTAGCAAGACGCTCCTGAAGTTTTTCGCGGTCATAATCAGAAGAAGTTTCTTCGATTTGTGCGCGAATTTGAGCAACACGAGCTTCAATTTCTTTTTTCTCGCCAATGCCATCAATGATGGTTGTGTCATCTTTGGTGATGTTCACACGTTTGGCACTGCCAAGCATGTCAATTGTCACGCTTTCAAGCTTGATGCCAAGTTCTTCAGAAATCATCTGACCACCGGTTAGGATGGCAATATCCTGAAGCATCGCTTTACGGCGATCACCAAAACCAGGGGCTTTCACAGCAGAAACTTTAAGGCCACCGCGCAGCTTGTTCACAACAAGAGTAGCAAGCGCTTCGCCTTCAATGTCTTCAGCAATGATAAGAAGAGGGCGAGATGTTTGAACAACAGCTTCAAGAACAGGAAGCATCGCCTGAAGGTTGGAAAGTTTTTTCTCGTGGATGAGGATGTAAGGATCATCAAGCTCACAGATCATTTTGTCAGCATTAGTGATGAAGTATGGTGAAAGGTAGCCGCGGTCAAACTGCATGCCTTCAACAACATCAAGTTCACTTTCAAGTGACTTGGCTTCTTCAACGGTGATGACACCTTCATTACCAACACGTTGCATAGCTTCAGCAATCATCGTGCCGATAGCAGCTTCACCATTGGCAGAAATGGTACCAACCTGAGCAATCTCATCAGATGAGTTTACTTTTTTAGAAGCTTTTGTGAGGTAGGCAACAACATCAATAACAGCTTTATCAATGCCGCGCTTAAGATCCATTGGGTTCATGCCGGCAGCAACTGATTTCAGACCTTCACGAACAATGGCTTGAGCAAGCACGGTTGCAGTTGTTGTGCCGTCACCAGCAACATCATTGGTTTTAGAGGCAACTTCGCGCACCATTTGTGCGCCCATATTTTCAAACTTATCTTCAAGTTCGATTTCTTTAGCAACGGTCACACCATCTTTTGTTGTGCGAGGCGCACCAAAAGAACGATCAATAACAACGTTACGACCCTTTGGGCCAAGCGTTACTTTTACAGCATTCGCCAGAATATCAACGCCGCGAAGCATTCTATCCCGCGCGTCGGTACCAAAGCGTACATCTTTAGCAGACATGTGTCTCTCCTAAGTTATTTTAGAGATAAAATTAAAATTAAAAAGCGCGATAAAGCGCCTCAAACGGGTAGTGAAGGGGATTAGCCAACCACACCCAGGATGTCAGATTCTTTCATGATCAAAAGATCTTCGCCGTCGATTTTCACCTCGGTACCAGACCATTTGCCAAAAATGACTTTGTCACCGGCTTTAACATCAAGAGGTGTAACTTCACCTTTGTCGTCTTTAATGCCATTGCCAACAGCCACAACTTCACCAGTTGATGGTTTTTCCTGTGCTGAATCTGGAATGATGATGCCGCCAGCGGTTTTTGTGTCTTCCTCAACACGTTTAACCACCACGCGGTCATGAAGCGGACGAAATTTCATTCTTAAAACTCCCATAGCAAATTATAATCAGTGTCTAAACTTAAATTCAGAAAGTGATTATAAGTTCTATTATTATGACGTGGATAACTTATTAGCACTCATCTCTATCGAGTGCTAACTTGTGGGGAGAGATGTAAGCCGTATGAGCTTTTCTGTCAAGACTTATAGGCCATGGTTAATAAAAAAATAAACAATGCCACGCGCTATGGTTAACCAATCCTTAATGCAGGAAAAAGCAATGTCGACGAAAAACTCTCTGCCCCGCTATCGTGGGGAAAACGGGGCAGAGACAGGCTCAAGGGTATAAGTCTGGGACTTTGTGGGCACCCTGAGCCCGGGTTCAGTAACGCGTTATTTGTCACTTTCTTTAATGATGGTGTAGCCAGACCAGTCAACATTTCGGGTCATATACATAACCGAAGCCAGCATAAAGAACCCGGCCAGTGAGCCAATCAGCAGTGCATAATCTTCTACCCGCAGCAGCAGGTATAAAAGGGTGTAGATAATTGCGATTAAAAACCCGAGCACCAACCCCTTGCGCGGAGAAGAAAGCGCACTTGAAGTATAAAGCCCGATCAGCACCGAGGTCGCGAGGGAGGCCGTGCCATAAGCAATTTCAAACCCTAAATGTTCGGCCAGCGCAAGCAGAACAAGATAAAAAATCAGCAATGCAAACCCAACAAACACATATTGAATCCAGTGGATCGGTTTGCCGACATAAACTTCCATAATATAAACCATCAGATATACGGCTGAAATAAACGCAATCGCATATTTAAGCGCCCGGCTGACCAGATCATAAAACCCGACCGGCTGATAAAACTGCACCCCGAATAAATTGCTGCGCATCAGCGGCGCGATGTCTTTGACAATATGCAACTGGCCAAATCCGCGCGCCAGTTGTGGCACAACCCATTTGGCTGAGAAACCATCCGCTGAAATGCTGCGCTCAGTTGGCAGGAAGTTGCCCATAAAACTTGGATGCGGCCAGTTGGATTTCATCTCCATTCTGGTTTCACCACCAGAAGGCTCTATCTGTAAATGCCGCGTCCCGTTGACGGGAAGTTCAAACTGAAACGAAAACCCATCGGTGATTTGTGATGCAGTCATCGGAATATGGATGCCGCGCCCGCGCGGGCTTTTCACACCAACACCTGCCTGAAACCGCTTTGCTGTTTCGTTGATAAGCACATCAGTCGTTTTCTTGATGCCGCGCACATCCGTGATTTGCACAGCAAGAACAGCCTCATCGAGCCTGAGTTCAAACCGGTTGCGCCGAAGCTGGTCTACGTCAGCTGCTTTAAACTTGCCCGCATATCGAACCATACTGTTGTAAACAGGAATGTCAAAAATCCCGCGCTGAAGTTCTTTTGCGGTTACATCAGATTTAACATCAAGCGTCTCAGGCAAAAGCACGGCAAATTTCTCTTCTCGATAAGATGATTTCACACCCTGCCGGTTGGTGCTCTCCACCATCCTCTCCATTGGGATAACAAGATACGGCCCGGCAAAAGACTGCTCACGCCCCCATTTGCGACCAACTTCACTCACCGCCTGGCGGGAATAACTCTGGCGCTCATCAACAATCCGATAAACCAGCAAAAGCGGTATCATGAGCACCAGTGTAAGAACACCGAGAATAATAAATTTAAACGCCGGTGAATCCACCATACGTTTCACAGGCGCCGTATTGGAAGGGGGTTCAGCACGGTGGTGAGTACCAGAGCCATTGTTACTTTCATTGTCAGCCATCAACGTCTCCCACATTTATGATATACAAAAAGCAAATAAAATGAACATTGTTTTATTTAATGGCTGAATGTGTCAAAATTGGGTGAGGGTACTGGAAAAAGAAAGCTGGAAAAAAGAAAGCCGAAAAAGGAAAGAGAGAGAATTTGTGATTGTCAGACATAAAAAAGTCGGCTTAAACCTAATTCTGGCAGACACAATGGGTCTGATGCGCTGAGCGGATATCCTGCAGGCTACCAAATAACTGGTCATTCAGCGGTTTGTAACGCTCATGACTGCGGCGAATATAATAGCTCGCTTCAACAGTGCTGTAAAATTTATAAAGCACGGCATATAACCGTTTGGATAACCGCTTTCGGTGCGCACGTAACAGCTTGCGGCTTTCTGAAAGGGCAAAAAGAATATCATCACTCGCTTTGATCTCAACCGCAGCTTCAGCACCGTATATTCTGATCGCCACCTGACCAAGAGCCAGCGGCAGATCAATGGATGAAATATCAAAATCCTCTTTAAAGACTGTCAGATGACGTTGGCTGGCAATTCTGTCGAGCTGTTCTTCAATGCTCAGCTCTTTACCACGCCTTGCTGTGGGCGTGCCAACATCTTGGCTGTTTTCTTTCATGGTTTTCTGAAGTTCACCTTGCCAGTAATTTAAAAACTCATCACTCTCTGCTGATAATCTGGCCACTTCGTCGATGTGGATTTTTACTTTTTTCAGATTGCCTTCAAAATAACTGACCATGCCGAGTGCCCCGGTACAAATCGCCGGATGAGGCTTTTGCAAAGAATAGCTTTTTAAATCTCTCGCAACCCGGTTGATCAACCAGTGTCCGGGGGATTTGGATTTAACAATAGGATGCCGCCCCTTCCCTGCAATGAGACCGGAGGCAAGTTTAAAAAAGGCCTTTTGATCCGGTCCGTCAGTGACAACAAGCGGCGTGACCTGTTTTTTCCAGCGGATACATTTTTTCCGCCCGGAATAATAGCGCTTATATCGGCTGCAGACCCGTTTTACGCCAGCTATCGATGGTTTGAAATACCACCGCCCCGGCAGGCTCTTATCAATCCGTGAAATAGGTTTCACCACTTTTGAAAGCGAGGCAATCTTCAGTTCATTGAGCGCTTTCAAGGTATTGTAGAAATTTTCAGAGCATCTGGGCGGGGTTTTACTGAGAGCACCTTCTCGGTTAGCAGGGTCAAGGGTGTCTTTATTAAGATGCCCAAGCACAGCAAGGTCAACACCGGCTTTACGACTGATTTTATCGGTGCTTTTGTCATTTAGATCATCGCCAGCTCTCTCACCATCCAGCTTGCCCAAATGATTTGAAACATCTCTAAGCGCCATTCCAAAGCCGTTATAACTTTGTTTGCGGGCAACAATGGCAATCTCTCTTCCAGCAACCGCAAAACTGTAATGTTGCTGCATACGGGCTGCAAGTTCAAGACTGGTAGCAATGCCTGTTTTTGCAAACAAAGGCCCGGAGCCGACTTCAACCGTACTGGCGATCAGCTCCTGCCGTGCCAGTTTTTTGATCGTTTCATCGGTTTGCTTTAGTCCGGAAAAGGTCTTATTGCCAGCGGTCCCTAAATTCTGGGCCAGATGCAATATCAGCGGGCGACTGTGGCTGAGCCCTGCAAGTTGTAAACCATCTAATCCGGCTTGCCCGCCCATTCCAAACGCCGTGGCCTCACGCCGCGCTGTGAAAATGACTGAGCGCCGCACAAGTTTATCGGCCACATTCTGTGAAATCAGCCCCATCTGTGCCACTGTTTCACTAAGCTGGCTGACCTTTAATTTTTCAAACCCCTGATCAATTTTATTCAGACCGGAAAATGCTTCCCCACCCTCAAGCCCGGCCAGCTGACTGTTTTCCGCCACGATCACAGATGGCAGCACCGTACGCTCACGACTTAGCAATGTTAGACTTCGCTCAGTTTGACTTCGCTCTGTTTTACTGTGCTCACTCTTATTGCGCTGAAAGACTTCTTCCTTTTCTTGAATGCTCGTCGTAGTCAAAGCACCATCAGTCGTGGCCGCGAGTTTTTGTGCTTGTTCTGGTGGAGCAGTCTTTTCTTCCTTCGTTTCTTTAAGGGCTGCTAAGGCTTCGTGTTCAAAATTTTCAGGCTTTTTCACCGGAAGGTTTTCAGCCCGAACACCGCTTTTCTTGATTGGTAAAATGACTGTCTGGCTAGCTGTTTTTTCATCTGCAACTTCAGGTTCTTGTTCTAAATCCTCAGTTGTTGCAATTTTCACTTCTTCTAAGGGCTTGAGTTTATGCGAAGGCAATTCATGCGCATTGCTGGTTTCTTCGTCAGTTTTCGCTCCATTTAATGAAAGCTGCTTAGAGATCTCAGGGGCGTCACTCTTCTTTTGTTCATCAATTTTTGGGGGAAGCACCTTAACGATTTGCTTCTCTTCTAAAACAGGGGAAGCAGCATCTCTCGTTTTTTCACCTGAAGTCATTTCACCTGAAGTCTTTTCATCAGAGGACTTATCGGCTGAAGAAACTGTGTCAGAAGTCTTTGCACCGGTTTCTTTGTTCTCTACCAGCGCACTTTGCTTGAAAACCCCTTGCTTTAAAGAAGAGACATCCGCCAGTTTCTGCTGTTGGGCACCATCTCTTTTCGCCTGATAAGCAGCATATCGATTGCCAAACTCAAAATCAGCAGAACCACGCACAAGCACAGCCCCGGCGACAAGACTGACCACGCCAACAAATAAAGGGCCCCAGTAGAAAGCTTTTTGTGTGAGTTTATTCGGTGCAGACATAAATTACGCGCCTTAGATACAAAAGATACAAACAACCTGGATAAAAGCTAAATAGTCTACGCACATGTTAAAAGGGCAATAAGGGCATAGACATGATTAGCTGGCAAAAAATTGGTTTGAACATCCCGTCTCCAGCCAGTTTAACAAATTTACAGTGAATGAGAAGGGTACGAATGAGTGCTGGCTGTAAAAAAGTCAAAAAAAAGGACTGTCAGCTCATGAAAGAGCTGACAGCCTTCACCCCACTCGTATCAGGATGGGGAATACCTCACCCTGATATTTGATACAGACATAATCTATATCAATTCCATTCACCGCTAACAGACAGTCACCAGAATAGATTAGCAAATCAGCTCTGGCTCCCGGGCAGTGAATAGCCCTCTTTGGTCCACAAAGTCCCTGAAGCCGTTTTATATGCAGCTAATGGAGTTACACATTAACCAAAATTTTGAGCTCACCGGAAGAGCAAAAATAGCTTCAATGTCATTTTTAAAAAACTTGCTCTCAGACAATCTGAAGATGAATCACAGAGCAGTCAGCGGCCACAACGGAAAATGGTTAATGACACAAAAAAATCGAATTTGAGTCTTGATCCAGGGATTAAAAAAATCATGTGGTTTTTAAAGTGATTAGAAATGTCAATCTAAGCAATTAGCGCCAATCAAAAAGACAGAAAAAATTAATCCACAGCTATTTTAAAGCGAACGCTGAACGATCATCTGACAGCCCGTTCAATTCTTTCGTGACAAAATTGTAACAGGCAATAGCCTTCATAATTAAAGATAATCCGCTTAGGTAAAACAAAGCGCCATGAATTTATCTTCAATCACTTTCTTTTGACTGAGCTTCAGGCCAGTTCAGTTCACCGGCCAGCCATTGTGCAAATTTTTCTTCAAGTTTTTTACCTTCATCAGACAACCACCAGCTCTCATTAAATTTGAGCGCCCGGACAAAATGAGCCTTGGTTGTTGGCAGGTAGGGAGCCATATGAATGTCAGCAATTTCATGGTTGCTGACATACTGTAGAGAAGAAGAGCGCATTGGCCCATAAGGCATCCATTTGCTTTGCTCGGCAAGTTGTTGGGGTGAGGTAGCAAAATTAATGAAATTAATCGCTTTCTGCTGCTGCTGGGATTTGGCGGGAATGGCGAGATAATCAAGATCATAAATCTGCCCTTGCCAGACCAGATTGAGGTCAAGCCCTTCGCCGATAATGGCATTAAACAACCGTCCGTTAAACGCAAGCCCCATCACAGTTTCATCCAATTCCAGGTTAGAAATGGCATCCTTGCTGTTTTCCCACCAGACAATGTCATCTTTCAGCTCATCAAGCTGAGCAAAGGCACGCTTCTGTCCTTCAATGGTCTGCAAAGTAAAATAAATATCATTCGGCTGAACTTTATCAGCCATCAAAGCCATCTCCAGCGTATAGCGGGCAGACTTCTTTAGGCTTCTCTTACCCGGAAACCGCTTCACATTAAAAAAGTCAGACCAGGTGCGCGGTTTCTTTTTCTCAAACTTGCCATTTTTCACAACCATCAAAGCGGACCAGGCAACGGTTGGGATGGCACAATCAATCAGGCTGTTACCAAGAAAATCTTTAGCAATCGGCTCATTATTCGCACCAACTGCAATATCTTCTTCCCGGAGCGGCATGATATATCCCGCATCACAAGCTTTTTCAGCATGATAGGCTGAAAGGTCAATCACATCAGGACTGGTGCCGACATTCTCTTTCCATTTTTTTAAAAGTACCAATGGCTGTTTATGAGTTGTCACCTCAATCGGTGTGCCGGTCTTTTCAGTAAAGGGTGTGAAAAAGGCTTTCTCCTGAGATATTTTATAAGCACCGGAAAAAGTGGAGACTTTTAATTTAGCATTCGTATCCGCATGCAACTGCTCTGCAAAATAAACAAATGTCGAAAGTCCGGCCAGAATAGCCCCAGATAAAACAAAACCATAATTTGAACGTAGATTACCAGTCATCTGTAAAAGTCTCCGAAATTCTTATAATTTATCTCTAACCCGCATTCTTTAACGGTACAATGGGGTCATCTTTTGTTTTCAACGGAACATATCGAAATCTGACCGTGCAGGTTCTGTCCAAAGATTTGAGATGAGCAGCTGTAAATTTCTCAAAATAGGGGGTATCCCACGCACCGGTAAGGTGGCTACAGGTCAGCAATTCTGGCGCAGGCTCTTTCATTTCAGGGTTTTGCCGCTCTTCATTTTCTTTTTCTTCAGTGATTAATCCGCTGATATCCCAGGCACCAACATGTAATTTGAGTTTTTCCTTTTCAAGATTAATCACGCCATTGCCGGTAAATTCATGAGCGTCAGCACGAACCGAAAAATGATCAGCAATGACAGCCCCTTTGGCAAAATGACCTTTTATCAACAAAGCGGAAAAAGCGGATTTATCAGATGTTAATTGTGAGATCTGTTCACCCGAGCCAAGTTTTTGCTCTCTCAATAATTCACTGAGTTTAATGGCGATTTGGCCGCCATTTTCGGCTTCAAGCGTGAATGCCCCTGAAACATTGGCAAAAATTTCATCCGGTTTGTCACCAAAACTGGTGATATGAAACCGGTAATCTCCTATGCTCTCTATCACGGGCGGCAGATGAAAGGCTTTGCTGATTTCGGCAAAATTAACACCAGTAAAGTTGCTGTTGATATGCCAGCGTGGTTTGGGAAAGTTCGTATCAAACTTGAAAAGGCCAGTGACCTGCCCGTTAAAAATTGTCACCCCTGCCATATCTAAAATGAATTCGCCCTGTTTTTGAAAAACACTGAAACCGGTTTCGGTCATTTCAAACTCACCCAGCTGAATTGACGATGCTGAGATTCTAAGGTCAGCATCAAGGTTCTGAACCAGTCCATAAATCTGTTTCACACCGAGCTCAATTCCCTGCCGGAGCTCTTTTTTGAAGGGGTTCTTTTGTGCCACCGCGATCTTTTTTTCATCGACCATTTTGTTAAAATGAGGCTTATCAAGCATGGGCTGCTTATCTGAATCAGAAACGCTGAATGAAATGAGGTCAGAAAAATCAAGGGTTTGAAAAGCCAGCGTTCCCGATATTTCAGGGTTTGCCTGACCGGTTTTTAATGCAAGGTTCCCGGTCCCGGTGCTTTTACCAAATATCAGCTCCGCTCCAGAAAGCGCACCTTCCTCCCCCGCCCAGGAAAATTTACCAGAGACTGACAAGGGTTTGTGCTTAACTGATTTACTGGAAGGAGATTCCGGCTGTTTCTCATGTTTCTGGTTCTCATTTTCAATTTCAGTTTCAGCGACCCAGCGACCAAAACGAGTGCTGTCGGTAACCTGAAATTGGACGTCCCCTAAAAGATGAAGCTTTGGTCTGCCTTCCATCACGCCCCTGAATTCGCCATTGCAGAGTGTGTTCTCAAGCGAGAAAACAACATCACCCAGCACAACGCCGGCTTCATTTTGTCTGGCAAAATTATACTGAACAGCAAAGCGGGTCTCTTCCCCCTTAATGTCCATCAGGCCAGCACCTTCCAGCTCAGAGTCATTTAAATCAACTTCAAACCGGGCCGATTTAATAAACGCCTTAACTGGTTTTTGATAATCACGCAGGATCTTAAGCGTGCTGTTTTGTATGTTCAGATTTTGAAGCGCACTATTTTTAAGTGCCTG
Organism: Hyphomicrobiales bacterium; assembly: GCA_021775425.1. Lineage (GTDB taxonomy): Bacteria > Pseudomonadota > Alphaproteobacteria > Rhizobiales > HXMU1428-3 > HXMU1428-3. The sequence continues at coordinate 48,303 of JAJFHX010000047.1, read as the reverse complement.
CGCCACAGAAACGTTTTGCAGTCCTTGCCCCTTAGGACTGTCAGTCGACGTTTTACGATAATCAATGACGAATTTTGCGTCTTCAAGCTGCAAATTCTCTAATTTTTCCGCAGTAAAAAAATCGGTCCATGCTGAAGGCAGCAGGCCGGAAATTTGAACGTCTTTTTTTGCTTGAGAAGCGGAATGAAATTTAACCTTTCCCCTTTCAACCCGCACCAAAGGATGGTGACTGATAACAACAGGAGCCGCTAAACTGAAATAACCGTCTTTGAGTTGTTGAATGCCCGTTTCAGCGTGGATAATACCAGTAACTGACCGCATCATGAGTAGTGCCGCCAAAACAACGACCGATAACAGCAAGACGACAAGCCATTGGTACGGTCGCTTTTTCATCACCGATAAATTTATCTGGTTTAAATCCATTCAATTAAGTTCCAGGATACGAAAGTGGGCACAGTTGGCTGAGTGAGAATATGTTCGGAAAGCCGGGAACAAACACGGTGCAAGACAAAAAATTGCGTGAGAAGCGTTTTGGCTGATAGGAACATGGACTAAGTTATCTGTTATTAAATGTCATTCATCCTCAGTTTTCATTTTTTTGTTGCTTCCTAGCATCTATTATCCTTCAAAATGAATCAAGCTTCATTCGCCTGTGAAAGGCAATTAGTACACGATTAATTTTCAGGCTTGGATTACAGCTTCTTCACTTGTCAGAGTCTACAAAGTTATAGTCTATACATAACAGTCTTTGACAATGAGAGCTGCGTTAAGTGAGAGTGCAAGAAACCCTCAAAATGATAACGCCAGAATTCACGGCCAACACACGTCAAAAACCAGTGAAATCGATGCGGGCTAAAAGTGGCTTAATCAAGGTCAGCGGTTGGCCGCCTGGAAGAAACGGTCCTGTTTAGGATTAACAGCGGAATGAGGCCAAAAGCGACAATGGTCAAACCGGCAAGTCCGGCTTCTTCAAATTCCCCGCGCGCCGCAAATTCAAACACCAGCGTCGCTAAACTGTCAAAATTAAACGGGCGCAGCAAAAGCGTTGCAGGTAGTTCTTTCATGGTGTCAACAAACACCAGCAAAGCCGCAGCAGCGATAGAAGGTCTCATAATCGGCATCAGCACGAGCTTAAACCCGCCAATGCTGGTTTGGCCGAGTGTGCGCGCAGCCCCATCAAGATTAGGCGAGACTTTTTGAAAACCGGCCTCAATCGTGCCAAGCGAAATGGCAAGAAACCTGACAAGATAAGCAAACAAAAGCGCAAATAAACTACCAGATAATAACAAACCAGTAGAAACTCCAAAGCTCGCCCGCATCAGGCTGTCTACAATATTGTCAAAAGTGGCAAGCGGAATGAGTATGCCAATTGCTAAGATGGCACCTGGAATGGCATAACCGGTTCCGGCAAGTGAGCTCATAGGTTTTAATATAGGGTGCGCGGTGACCCGTTTGCCGTATGCAATAATAAGGGCAATCACAACCGCAATAACAGCCGTCAGGCTGGCCAGCAGTATTGAAAATCCGGCAGCGCGCCAGAATTCATCCGTCCAGAAAAAATCAATAAACCTCAGGGAAGCGTTCAGCAACACCAGAAACGGCACCGCAAAGCCAAAAAGAAACGGCAAACCACAAGCAAGTATGGCCAGAGCTTCCTTTTGCCCTTTAAGTGTGACGACAGGTAACTCACGGTGATAACCAGTGGTTGGTGAATATTTCTGTTCTGACCGCGCCCGGCGCTCAATATAAAGCAGTGCGATAATGATGAACAACATCAGACTGGCAATCTGTGCGGCACCGCCAAGGTTCGATCGTTCCTGCCAGGTGCTGTAAACACTCGCAGTCAGCGTTTCAATTCCAAAATAAACAACCGCACCATAATCATTCAGGCATTCCATAAGCGCAAGCACCAGCCCCGCAATCAATGCAGGCCGGGCCAGTGGAATGCCAACACTCCAGAATGCGCCAAAAGGTGTTTTCCCAAGCGTGCGGGCAACTTCAAGGGCGCAGACAGATTGCTGCATAAAACTGGCGCGTGCTGCTAAATAGACATAAGGATAAAGCACCAGAGAAAGCACCAGAATAGCGCCTGGCATTGAGGCAATGTTTGGAAACCAGTAATCTCTGGCGTCCTGAAATCCGAACAGATAACGAAGCGAGGTTTGAACAGGGCCCGAATATTCAAGAAAATCAACCGCGCAATATGCGATCATATAAGTTGGCATGGCGAGAGGTAACAGCAACGCCCACTCAAAAAATTTGCGCCCCTTAAACTGATACATCGTCACCAGCCAGGCGGTTCCGGTGCCAATCACCAGACTTAAAACCCCAACACCTCCCATCAATAAGAAAGTATCCCGAAGTGAGCGCGGTAAAATGGTAGAAACAAGATGAGGCCAGATGTTTTCAGTGGGAGAAAAACTCATCATCACGATCGATAAGATCGGCAATAAAACCATAAATGCAATTGGCACGACCAGCAAAACCCACCCCCAGCTTGAAGGCCGTTTGGCGGGCACTAACGAATCTGATGATAACATGGCAGGCTTTAAAGGCGCTGTATGTTTTGTCTCTGCGTCTATGGTCATATTATCTGGCAAACACCTGAAAAATTAAATGATCTCTCCCGGGCGTATCAATCGGGCTTAAAATTCTGATCAGTTTTTCGAGCTGGTTAATCTGACCGCTTCTGAACCGGCATCAATAGTAAGTCTCTTCGCCTAAAAGAAAATCATCTTTGATTTATATGGAATAATCATCAAACAGGCAAAGCAAACTTTAAAGCGGTAATAAACAGATCAAAGTTAGAAAGTGGAAAATTGAGCTTTAATTTTAGTATTGGGGGAGAACAAGACGGATCGCAGCAAACACTAAACCTTCATCAGTAAACTGATTTTTGTCCCTTCACCGACTTTGCTCTCGATCTGAAACGTCATGCCGTTTGCCTCGGCCAGTGCTTTGGCGATCGGTAGCCCAAGCCCGGTGCCTTTAAAGTAATGCGGGTCCTGGCTTGTTAAATCTGTGGCAGTATCCCCGTTCGTAATTCGATCGGACGTTTTTTCATCCATCACCTGTTGAAAGGGCTGCAAGGCTTTGCGGATATTGGGTGCTGTCATTCCTGATCCTGTATCAGAGACACTGAGGCAAACCGTGTTTTGATCGAGCCGCTCAGAGGCAACTGTAATGCGGCCATTTTCAGAATTATATTTGATAGCGTTGGAAATCAGGTTCAGCAGAATTTGTTTCAGTGAGCGTTCATCAGCCATAAGAAGTGGTAAATTCTCTTCCAGTTCAGAATAAAACCGCATCCCGGCCCGGGCCGCCAGTTCTCGCATCAACCGCACCTGCTGCCGCACGATATCATTAATATCAACTTCCTGTGTTTCAATCACCCATTTGCCGGCCTGTAGTTTGGTCAGGTCAAGAAGATCATTAATGAGGCTGAGCGCATGTTGTGCGCTGGTATGAATGTCTTTTACATAACCCTGATATTTCTCATGTCCTAACGGGCCAAACTGCTCGCGGGTCATCAGTTCAGAAAAACCGATGATTACATTTAATGGCGTGCGCACCTCATGATTAACCGCATTCATCATTGAGATTGAATAAAGATCCGTCGTCTCACTGCCAATCAGTTGCCCTGTAGATGCAGGTGCAGTGAAAGCAACACCAGCCTCATTCGCCTCTGCTTCCTCAGAGTGAAATGCCCCCGACAGTCTGATCAGCAACAAGGTCCTGTCAAACCGGGTCAGCCTGATCGGTTCGAAAAGTACTCTGCGTTTTAATTTGCGCCCCGAACGAAGCCGCACGACTTCAATGGACTGCGGTTTCCCCTCTGGCATTGTTAAATCAGTACCAATCCGAACCGGAGTTTCGAGCGCGTTTTTGAATATTTGCCGGCTGTGCGGAAACAACCAGTCGCTCCCATCATTTACCAGCGTGGCGAGGTCACCATAGCCAAATTCAGCCACAAATTCCGGGTTCGCATGCAGCACTTTTTGCAGGCTGATAAGCGCAACAGGCCCGGAATGCTGGTCGAGTATAGATTCAAGCTCATCCTGATCACCAACACCTGCCAACGCCACCATATCAAGATCAGGAAAATCTGAGTTATCTGAGAGCTCGTCAGCTCCATCATTTGAATGTTCATCCGATAGTGGGAGACGGCGAAGGTTGGAGCTGTTTTTCAGCTCTCCGATTTCATCATCAGGTAACTTCACGTCACCACTGTGTAACTCAGCCGCCTGTAATACATCATCCGTAGTACCGCCCGCTTGTTTTATCAGTTTTGCAAGTTCATGCAGTTGTTCCAGCGGCACAGTTGATACGGGTGAAGGCGTTGCTTCAAGGTGTTCCGTCGCACTCGTCTCTACTTCCGGCAGACTATCATCATACTGGTCAGTGTCATCATCTTTGTAAGCAGAACCAGCATCATGCCCAGCTTCTGGTGCAAGGTCTTCTGTCAGATCAGCACTGTCATTCAAGTCAGGGCTTTCACTCAGATCATGCCCATTGATCGGCACCTGAATAGAATAAGAGGGGTCAGCATCCTGAAGACCCGGTAAAATAGCCTGATCTTCATTGATGACACCCGTCTGTTTTTCATGCTGATAACCATTATGAAGCCCATCGCCGGTCGCACTCATGCCAAGCAATTCAACAATAATCGCTCGTCGGTTTTTCAGTGTCCCCCAGCGACAAATCGCCATGCAATCCATCCCGCCATTTCCATTTGGGAAATGAAGGTCCAGATCAACCCCTTTTAAGGGAATATCACTTTCAAGTGCTTTGTTGATGGTAACCCAGGCCGGGTGAGATTTATCAAACGGCATCGCCTGCAACCGCTCTAAACTATGTGCCGACCAGAACTTTACCCCTTCACCATTGGCCCAGACAAACCCCGCCGTATCGCAATCCCATATCCAAATGGGGCGTTCATGACGGGCCTGGCCAGATTTCATCTGCTTAGGGTTCTGCAAATCAGGGTCACTCATCAGGCAGCAAGTCATTCTCGCTGCCGGTTAAATTGCTAAAATTATCGTCAGAATAAATTCGTTACTAACAGGCAAAAGACCAGCAGTGTCAAAACTTATTAGGCCGCATTATAGCGCTTGTATCATGTGTGATGCAAAATCTGCATATTCAAATCAGGATTTAATGTCGGAAAATCCCCAACATTAGCTCAAAATAACTTGAAAATGGTCGAAATTCCGCAAAACAGAGCATAAAGTAGCTCTGTTTTACGAAAATTGATTAGTTTTACGTTTGATCAGCTATTTGGCGAGAACATCCATGGCCGCATTCACACCGCCCTTGTTGAATTTGATGCCAAAAGCTTCCATGCCCATTTCAACACCGCTCAACGCGCCCATCAGTGTAAGCGGGTTCTGATAACCAAGGTGCCCCACACGAAACACCTTGCCTTTAACTTTGCCAAGTCCTGTCGCAAGAGAAAGATTGAATTGCTTATAGATAGAAGCGCGCAGCTCATCAGCGTCCACACCTTCAGGCACACGGATAGCTGTCACCGCATTTGAATGCTGGCTTTCAACCTGACACTGAGTTTCAAGGCCCCATGCGGATACGGCAGCTCTTGTGGCTTTGGCGAGTTTGGCATGGCGCGCAAAAACGGCGTCCAGCCCTTCAGCCAGCAGCATTTCGCTTGCTTCCTTCAGGCCATAGATCAGCGTCACAGGCGGCGTATAAGGATAAAAACCGGTATGTGAAGCTTCGATCAGTGGTGTCCAGTCAAAATAACCCGGCACCAGCCCGGCAGTCTTTTTGACCTCTAGTGCTTTATCGCTTACCGCAGTAAAGGCCAGCCCGGGCGGTAACATCAAACCCTTCTGGCTACCACAAATGGTGACATCAACACGCCATTTGTCATGTTCATATTCCATCGCACCAAGTGAGGATACAGCGTCTACAAACAACATCGCATCATGCCCGGCTTTGTCCATGGCGCCGCGAACAGCTGCTATATCAGAAGTCACACCGGTTGAAGTTTCATTATGAGTTGCAAATACCGCTTTGATCTCACCCTGCTTGTCAGCGTTGAGAACTTCTTCAAGTTTGTCAGCGTCAATGCCAGAGCGCCAGTCACCTTCAATCTCAATCACTTCAAGGCCGAGCTTGCGCGAAATATTCCCCCATAGTGTTGAGAACATGCCCACTTCAGGTATCAGAACTTTATCCCCTTCTGTAAGGCAATTGGTAATCGCAGCATGCCATGCCCCTGAGCCAGAACAGGGAATGACCATAACGGATTGCTCGGTTTTAAAAATGGGCTTCAGGTTCTGAACGGCAGTGGAAGCCAGTTCAGCAAACACATTCCCGCGGTGATCAAGCAATGGCCGCGCCATCGCAGACATGACTCGCTCAGGCACAACTGTCGGCCCGGGAACCTGCAAATAATAATAACCCATTTGATTGTCGTTCATTCCTGGCATTCCTTAAAAAAATTAACTTCGGCGTAGTTATTTGATAGATTTTATTCGATTGCAACAGCTGAGTGTCACATCTTCCATAAGGTGAAAACCCCTGAACCTTAAAATGGACAATTTACCGCACACAACAGATAGCCCGGTTTCATCAGATCTTTTTTGTTCACGACATTCCATGAAATTGCACGATGGAAATTTCAACTGTGTAATTTTCTTCTGTGCGTGATAAAGGTGAGGGGGTAAACAAAAAAGATAGTAACAGGCTAGCATGCGTATACCCCTCATTCCCAATACCGTCAAACTTTTGGTCATACTGACTGCAATTTTACTGGGCGCGATGCTCTATACCGGCCATGTCAGAACTAGCATGATGCCATTTCCCGCCCTGAACCCAGAAAAAAGCTGGGTTATGGTCGGCACAAGAATTGGCGGGTTAAAATATGACAGGGCCGCCTGCGCGGCAGCGCTGAAAGATCCATTCGCAAAAATATCATTCGTCAGAGATAACCCCATCAAAAACGGCTGCGGCTGGGTGAATTCTGTTCGCCTCAGCAATTTTGCCGGCGCAGGTATTTCGACAATAAAACTAAGTTGCCCTATGGCTGCTGGCCTTGCTGTCTGGATGGCACAGGTGGTGCAACCGGCAGCTAAGAAATATTTTGGTACAACCGTTTCCAGAGTGTCTCATCTGGGCGGTTATTCTTGCCGCAATATCAAAGGCAGTCTGTTTTCAAAATATTTAAACATGCGATCAGAACACGCAACCGCCAACGCCATAGACATTTCCGGTTTCAGCCTGGCAAATGGCCAGAAGGTTTCAATCCTCCAGCATTGGACCAGAGGCGGGAATAAAGCAAAGTTTTTAAAAGAAATTCATTATGGTGCATGCAGCTATTTCAGAGTGGTCCTCGGCCCGGAAGCCAACCGCCTCCACGCCAATCACTTCCATTTCGACCGCGGTATGCTGATTAGGTGTAAGTAAATATTTCTATGCTATTTCAAGCAAACCTTCCGCTTCCGCAAGATCAACACTAACCAGCTGGCTCACCCCTTTTTGAGACATGGTCACTCCAAACAGTCGGTCCATGCGCTCCATCGTCATCGGGTGGTGCGTGATGACAAGAAAGCGGGTATCGGTCATTTTGGCCATTTCTTCCATCATCAGGCAAAATCGGTCGACATTTGAATCATCAAGCGGCGCATCAACTTCATCCAGCACACAAATCGGCGATGGGTTGGTAAGGAATACCGCAAAAATAAGCGACATGGCCGTTAATGCTTTTTCACCGCCAGAAAGCAAAGTGAGCACTTGCGGCTTTTTTCCCGGGGGCCGCGCCAGAATTTCAAGTCCGGATTCAAGTGGATCATCAGAAGCAATCAGTTGTAGTTCAGCTTCCCCGCCGGCAAACAAAGTCTGGAATAATTTTTTAAAATGAGCATTCACTTCATCAAAAGCTTTTAAAAGCCTTTGCCGGCCTTCTTCATTTAACTTATTAACAGCGGTGCGCAATTTCTGAACGGCGCATTCAAGGTCATCCCGCTCACTGACCATACCGCCAAACTGATCTTCCATCTCACGGATCTCATCTTCCGCCCGAAGGTTCACAGGGCCGAGTTTTTCCCGCTCAAGCTTCAATCGTGCAACATCAGCTTCAACATCTTTTAAGGGCGGCAACTGAATAGCCGCTTCAAAACCGGATAAGGCAAGGCAGGCATCGGGCTCCACTCTTAATTCAGAATTTATGAGATGCATCAGTTCTTTTAAAGCGGCGGCGTTCCCTTCAAGCCGGGTTTCTACCCGTGCTTTTTCTTCCCGCCATTTCATCAGTTCAGCCTGCATTTTTCGAAGCGCCTGCTCATGTTGGTTGAGCCGGGTTTCAGCAGCAGCAAGAGCATCTCCAGCTTTGTTGCGCTCTGTTTCAGCCGAGCTGATCTCATCAAAAATCTGCTGTCGTTGTTGTTTGAACTGATCAGGCAGATCAGCGAAGGGAGCAAGGTCAGCCGTTAGTTTTTCAATCCGTTGCTGAAGTTCGGAAATATGAATATTTGCGCCTTCCGTTCGTGATAGCCAGCCATCACGCTCAGTTATCATTTCTTTCAATCGTGTTTGATTGAGCTGGTCTTCTCTTTCTAATCCCGCCCAAGCGAGTTGCGCCTCACTATGTGCGCTACGAAGGGCCTGAACGGTTTCTTTTTCCTGCGCATAATCGGCTTCAATTTTTGAAATGTCAGCCAGACCATCAAGTTCTGTTTGCTGGCTTTTGATGAATTGCCGGGCTTCCTCAACACTGCTACCAGCATTTATCAGGCCCTCGCTGAGAGCTGCAAGTTTCCCATGCACATCCCGTGAAGTCTGCTCTTCTTCACGAAGCTTCTGGTTGAGTTGCTTCAATAAGGCCTGATCAGAGTTTGCATCAATACGCAACTGTTTGAGCAGGTCTTCCTTTTCACTGATAGCGTTCGTGAGTGTGGATAGTTTCGCCTTATAATCTGTTATCTGGTTTTCAAGGTTTTCAAAATCAGTGACCAGTTGCGGCAATCGGTTTCGTTCGGTCAACCGCTGAGGCGCAGAAGAGGGCGCATCGGGAAGCACAACAAAGCCATCCCACCGCCAAAGCCCGCCACTTTTCGAAACAAGACACTGGCCCGGTTTTAATTCCTGTTGCAGGCGAAACGCATCCGCCTCTTCAACCACACCAATATAGGCCAGCCGCCGCGATAGCAACGGCGGCCCCTTGATAAAATCACTCAACGGCGGACAATCAGCAGGTAAGTGCGCCGCGTCAGAAGCACCAGAACTTTCAGCCGCTTTGGAACGGAGATTGGTTTCACGCCAGAACGAAGTTAACCCATCGCCTTCAGGCTGATTTTTTCGCGGCACATCAAGATCATCCCCAAGTGCCGCCCACAAGGCCTGTTCATATCCGGGAGTAGTTTCAAGTTCATCAAGAACCGCAGTTTCATTATCTGTATTTTTTGGTCTGAGAAGTTTTTCCAGCAATGCAATTTCTGTTTCAAGCGAGCGCAATGAAAGCGCATGATCATTCAATTGAGAATTCAACACGCTGCGCTCTGATAAAAGCGGCGTTATACTGGCGTCTTCTAAACTGATCTGCGTTTCTCTTTCACCAATCTTGCGTTCAATCTCAATGATTTGCCGTGCATAATCAGCACCACCCAACATCTGAGCTTTTTCCTGAAAAACAGTTTGCTCATCCTCTAATTTTAAAATCTGAAGCTCAAACTGGCTGATACGATGAGACTGCCGCTCAATTTCCTGTGTAAGGCTCTGCTTTCTGGCAGTCACTTCCGCCCTGAGCTCAGAAGCAACCGTCAGTCGGGCTTCCCCGGCATTAAGGTCCGTAGCACAGTCAGTCAGTTTTGTTTTTGCCGCTGTTTTTTGTTCCTGAATTTGTAAGAGCTTGTTTTCAACTGTCTCTATCTCACCACCGAGCCGTTTGGTGATTTCAGCACCTTCCTCAATAAGCTGCTCATCACGTTTAAGGTCGCCTTTGGCATCTGAAAGACTGGATTGCAAATCAGCTTCTCTTAGCCGAGCCTGTTTTTCACTCTCATCCAGCCCATCACGGGCGACCGTTAACCGATGCAGGGCCGCCGCGCGTGCAGCTTCTTCTTCCCGAAGCGGTTTCAGCGCATCATTCAGCTCTTCGCGCAGATTAAGCGCGGCAGTTTCATTCACCGTCCCGTCCTGAACTTCTTTAACAACTTTCGCCAGGTCAGCTTCAGCCAGTTGAACCGCCGCCTTGGCATCACACCATTTGAGATGCAGTGAAAGCGCTTCAAAGTTGCGTAGTTTTTGTGAAATCTCGCGGTATCTCACCGCATGGCGCGCCTGCCTTTTTAAAGAATTCAGCTGCGCATCCATCTGCCCCATCACATCAGCTAGCCGTTCAAGGTTGTTCTCTGAAGCTGTCAGGCGAAGTTCAGCCTCGTGCCGTCTGCTGTATAGACCGGCAATACCCGCCGCATCTTCAAGAATGCGCCGGCGGGCTTGTGGTTTAGAGTTTACAATCTCCCCGATCTGTCCCTGCCTGACCAGCGCATGAGAGCGGGCACCGGTGGCGGCATCTTCAAACAGAAGTTTAATATCTTTCGCCCGGACATCACGCCCATTGACCTTATAAGATGAACCTTCGCCGCGGTGAATAACCCGGGTGATCTCCAGCACATCTTCGTCATTAAATTCAGCCGGAGCGGTGCGGGCAGAATTATCAACATTGATGCTGACCTCAGCATTATTTCGTGAAGGGCGAAGCTGCGTGCCGGAAAAAATAACATCATCCATACCAGAGCCACGCATCGCTTTATAGGATGTCTCACCCATCACCCAGCGAAGCGCTTCAAGCAGGTTGGATTTGCCGCACCCGTTGGGGCCGACAATACCCGTCAGGCCGGGCCTTATAATCAGTTCGGTCGGCTCTACAAAACTTTTAAAGCCCAGCAATTTTAGCTGCGTGATATGCACCAGAAATGAACCCTGAAAAAATGGGATGAATAAAAAAACTCAATCTATTGATTAAGACTGATAATGAGCCATCAATAGCAATCGCTTTTCATATCAGCCTTTGAGGAAAAAGAGAAGTGACAGCAAAGCCTTGTCTGATTTACCCGCTATGTGCGGCAATATAGGCTTTTAGCTCTTTCACACTTAGCGGTTTGCGCACCTTCTCACCATTGATAAAAAATGTCGGCGTGCCGGAAACACCAAGTTTGCGCCCCCGCATTTTAACCCAGTTGAGATTATCAACCAGGGTTTTATCCTGCAGGCAATGGTCAAATTCAGCTTTTGTAAGGCCTGACTTTTTCGCAACATTAAAAATCGCATCCAGCCTGACATCCTGTGAAACCCATTTTGGTTGATTATTGAGAAAAAGATCAACCATTTTAAAGGTCCGGTCTTTGTTGCCGCAACGGGCGACAATGGCCGCATTCCCTGCTGAGCGCCCAATCGGAAATTCACGCATGATATAGCGCACTTTCCCCTTGTCGATATAATCCCGCTTCAGAACGGGAAACGTTTTCTGATGAAACGCCCGGCAATGCGGGCAGGTAAGAGACATATACTCAATGATCGTAACCGGCGCATCAGCCTTGCCGAGAGTTTTTTCAGGAAGGGCACCAGATTTCATCAGGTCAGCCATTGAAGGCAGCCCCTTTTCATTCAGCACCACCTCTTCAACAGACTTTTTCTCTTCTGATGTAGTAAGGGAAGAGAGTTGACCGGAAGAACAGCCCGCCAGTAACAATAAAACAATAAAGGGGAGAGCTGATTGTTTGATAAAATTTATCATGTCCAAAGTCTCTCCCCCTTTAAAATTAAGTCTTTTAAATAGTTTTAGTTGTTCAGAATAGGAGCAAAAAGTGTTTCAAAATCAGCGAGTGGTCTCGCACCTTCAAGCCGTGTCCCATTCACAAAAAATGTCGGTGTGGATTGAATTTGAAATTCAGCTGAGCCGTTATTTTTAACGGCCAGAACCTGCGCAAATAATTTTTTGTCATCAAGGCAGGCTTTAAAACTCTCATCAGTAAAACCGGCCTGTTGTGCCAGTTTTTTCAAAGACCCAACCTGATCTTCGCCATAAGCCCATTCACGTTGCTTTTCATAAAGCATGTCGATGAAATCAAAATAGGCATCTTTTTTCTCAAGGCAGCGCCCAAGCATAAAGGCGGCAGTTGCTAGTTGGTCAAGCGGAAATTCGCGAAGTATATATTTCACCTTGCCAGTGTCGATGTACTTTTCTTTAAGCCCGGGTAAAGTGTCTTTATGGAAAGCCGCACAATGCGGGCATGTCATGGAAGAAAACTCAATAATGGTAATCGGGGCATCTTCTTTGCCCATTACATTATCGGCAAGTTTTTCAACACCAGCGGTATCGGCAGATTTTTCACCCCCACCACCATAATTCATATAGCCATAATAACCAACGGCAGCCGCGACAACCAAAGCCACAACACCCAAAATCATTTTCATATTGCCACCACCAGAACTAGCCATAAAACATCACCTTTATTCAATTTGCGTTCATTGCCTTTTAATCAGTCATAACAACCACATCATGGCGTATAAAACCAAAAGGCATACTCACCATCTTCTATAGCCTCAACATAAAAAACAAAAACAATTTTCCGTGTATTGGCCAATTCGGGCTATTTTTTTTGTTGTTGGTTGACTTTATGTGACTGAATCCCCCGCCATAACCGTCGAAGAGCAGTCTCCAGCCGGTCATCAGCAACATCAAGCTGAGGTTCCTGAGGCAAAGGTTTATCAAGATTAATTCTGGTTTTGGGTTTTAAAAAGGCATCTTTTTTCACTGGCGCCTGCAAAATACGAACAGAAGCAACCGCCTTGTAACCAAAATAACTATTGATGCGCTCTATAATCTGAGGGGCTGAATGCTGAACTTCAAGCGCCGCAGGCCCATCCACCCGAATGACCAGAACAGCCCCTGATTTTGCGCCATGTTGCTCAACTTCAGCTGTGTCATTATTTTGCTTTTGCCATTTGATCTGTTCTGGGGCAGTAAAATGACAAAGCGGCTCCCCAACAATCACATCCCAGTCAGTCAGCAAGGCAGCCCGCTGGAAGCCAAATTTTTCAAAGACTGGCCGGGTAATCGCCGGTAAAAACTGACCAACAGATTTCAGCCCATAAGAAGACTTACCGGAAGACGCTCTTCTCCGGTTTTCATGTGGGTTTCTGCTATGTGTTTTTTTGACAAATTTTTCAGTCAAGTGAGTCTTCCAATCAAATGGGGGCAGAGTTCACAGAGTGTGACAAACTAAGCACCGCGGTTCATGAGTTTTTTTAAACGATCACCAAAAAAACGATAAAGGTGCTTTGAGCTGCGACCATAATTACTTACCATGGGTGTAGTCGATTCGAGGAATGACAAATGGCCAGATCCGTCAGTTTAGCACCAGAACCAGCGAACTACGGGGATAACCCCAAAAATATCATTGCAAATCGCAATAATTCAGCTTTACCAGCCAGCCTGTTAAAATGGTACGATGGTGAGCAGAGAGAATTACCATGGCGCGCTAAAAAGGGTGAAATTCCAAACCCTTACCATGTCTGGCTTTCAGAAATCATGCTCCAGCAAACGGTCGTGAAAACGGTCATTCCCTATTTCAATAAATTCATCACCCTTTGGCCGGAATTAACGGACCTCGCAAATGCGAGCACAGATGAAATCCGCACCGCATGGGCCGGGCTTGGATATTATAGCCGCGCTGCCAATCTGCATAAATGCGCGATAATCATTCGTGATGAATATGAAGGCAAGCTCCCCATTTTTGAAGAAGAACTGATCACCCTGCCGGGCATTGGCCCATACACGGCCGCGGCCATCGCCGCCATAGCATTTGATGAAACCGCAACACCGGTTGACGGCAATATTGAACGCGTCGTTGCCCGCCAGTTTGCCATCGAAACACCGTTACCAAAAGCCAAAACAGAATTAAAACAGCTCGCCTCAACCCTAACCCCGCCGCGCCGCGCTGGGGATTATGCTCAGGCCCTGATGGATTTAGGTGCCAGAATCTGCACACCGAAGAATCCATCCTGTTTGTTATGCCCCATTTCCAAATCTTGTGCTGGCTATCATCAGGGCATCGCCCCCTTACTGCCGAAGAGATCTGCCAAAAAGCCCAAACCAACCAGATATGGCGCTGCATTTTTTGTCCTGCGGGAAGACGCGAAAATCCTTCTGCGCCAGAGAAAAGAGGGTGGTTTATTAGGCGGGATGACTGAAATTCCCGGTACGGACTGGAATGAAAAAGAGGCTGTGGCTGAAAATGCTCTCAAATCACCACCGGTGAATGGGGAATGGTGGCAGCTTCCAGGGATAGTCAAGCACACCTTCACGCATTTTCACTTGGAATTGACTGTATTCCGCATCATCGCCCCGAAAAAAGCGGAATTAACCCTCTTTGCAGATGCTGACCGCTGTAAATGGGTCCACAGAGATGAGCTGAAAAGCCAGGCTCTGCCCTCAATCATGCGCAAAGTCATTGATCACGCCTTGAAAACACTAAACTGAAGACTATCAGCTGAAATTGCCTAAACAGAACTGAACAGAGGGCAAACGGGCAGGCGTTAATCATACCCACAAAATCAATATGCCATCTGGGGGCATTTTATGTATCTTCCCTTAAAGGTTAGCAATCAGGGTGCTTCTCTTTGACTAAGATGATGCGGCAATCAGGCATTAAAATTCCAGCAAGTAAGAAGAGTTGAATAATGGAAGAAGAAATTTTCGGCACCATTGGTGATGACACCCTTGAAGGCACAAACGGCAATGACACATTCACCGGTTTTTCAGGTAATGACACCATTAATGGCGGCCAAGGCACCGACACAGCCATATTCTACGGCACCCACGCAGATTATATCATCACACAGAATGCTGACGGCAGCTGGACAATAAGAGACACCGAAGAAGCAGTAGACAATCAGGGCGAAGATACCCTTATTAATATAGAACAGCTCACCTTCACCAGAACCGGCACATTCACACCAGAACAACTCCTCGCTCTTCAGACCACTGAAGATCAGACCATAACAGGCACGGATGCCCCAGAAGATGTTTCAGGCAGTCTTGGGGATGACACTTTATCAGGTGGTGCTGGATCAGACAGCGTCTATGGCGGCCCCGGAAATGACCGGCTAAGCGGCGGACGCGGTAATGATTTTATCAATGGCGGGATTGGAATTGATACCCTTATTCTGACGGGATCATTTGCAAATTACAGCATTACCAGAAATGACGACGTTTCTGTCATCATCACGGACCTTAGAACAGGTGCAGAGACAGAAGGTGAAGACATTGTCGCTAATGTCGAAACTGTTGAATTCGAATCTGGTGAAAGCATCTCAATCGCTGACTGGCTGCAAGGCAGCACACCCTTAAACCTGATCGCAGACATCGCCGGGCAAACCCAGTTTATCACTGGCACAAACTCGAGAGACGCCTTTGTGATAGACGCCAACTCGACAGACTATGGTTGGGGCGAAACGGCTGATGGCAATGGCATTGTTGTCTGGAGTGGGGCTGAATTTGATATTCTCAATGATGTCGAACAACTCAATTTTAATGATGGCATCGTCGAACAGCAAGCCGATGGGTCATTCACTTTTACGACGAATGAGCCAGATGAACCAACTGACGACCCAGACGACGAGCCAACCGGCGAGCTAAATCTCATCAACGATATTACTGAAGAAAATCAAACCATTAACGGCACAGTGGATACCGATGTGTTTGTGATAGACGGCACATCGACCGACTATGGCTGGGGCGCTACAAATGACGGCAATGGGCTCGTCATCTGGCGGGGTGACAATTTTGATATCCTCAATAACATCGAACAGATCCGCTTTAACAACGGCACACTTAGCCAGAATGAAGATGGCAGCTATAGTTTCACAGTCGAAGCAGGGGAAGACAGCCCGGAAACCGGCTTTAACCTCATCGCAGATACAACCGAAAACCAGTTCATCACCGGGCTGGAGCGACCTGATATTTTCACCATAGATGGTTTGTCAACTGATTACGGCTGGGGCGAAACGGGTGATAGCGAAGGCATTGTCGTCTGGCAAGGCGATGCGTTTGATATCCTGAACGGTGTGGAACAACTCCGTTTTAATGATGGCACTCTAAGCCAGCTTGCTGATGATACATTCGTTTTCGCAAGCAATGAAGAAATCATCGAAGCTCTGGGCACTGCCGCCAATGAAACCATCTCAGGCGGCAATGCCAATGATATTCTCAACGGTGCATCAGGCAATGATAGCCTGACAGGGGGCGCTGGGTTAGACCTGTTTCAGGCCAGCTTGCAAACTGACAACGACATCATCACCGATTTCGAAGATGGCATCGACCTGATTGACTTCACGCTCCTTGCAGGCACAGTGGACAGTTTTGAAGATCTCAACATCACTGAAAACGGCGGCAATGCACAGGTTTCATTTGAAAACGGCAGCTTCACATTAAATGGCGTTGAAGCAGACACGCTGACCTTTAATGATTTTCTGTTTGCCTGATCAGATTGATAATAGAAGCTTTGGTTGCAACACAAATAACTCTGGCAAGCCGTTTCAATTCAGCTATCCTAAGCATCATATAAACAACAACTCTCCACGTGGTAAACTCACTGGCGAGGGGTGACAAATTAGGCTTACTGAAGGTCAGTTAAATTGAATTTAAAATTTTTAAAAATGGACCTGATAGGCGCACTGCTTTTGCTCACCATAATTCTCCTCAGCATAGGGCCAGCAAAACTACACGCAGCCTCACCGGGCTGGAATAACGGGCAGATCAAATGGATGTCCATTGCAAAGGGGATGCAAAAAGCAAAGAAAACCGGCAGGCCAGCACTGGTAGTGTTTGAAGCCAGATGGTGCAAGGTCTGCAAAACCTACAAAAAACTGTTCTATAAGAAATCAGTCGTCGCTATGTCGAAAAAAATGGTCATGATCATGGTCAATATTGAAAAGAACAGAGCACTCCAGAAACGATATTCACCCGATGGTGGCTACATCCCCCGCACCATGGCCTTTTCACCTGCTGGCTATCATTATTCTGAAATCATCAGCCGTGATGGGAGATTTAAATATTTCGCCAGCACCAGAAACCCGGCAGACTTGCTGAACATGATGCAACAAGCCATTACCAAAGCCGGGTTTTAAAGGCCATCACCATTTGAGTGATGTTTAGCTTAAACCGAGCTGATTGCGCGCTTCATGGCGCAGCAGGTCAATCGGTTTCAATTCTCCATCGGCTTTAAAATGCCAGTAGGTCCAGCCATTACATGCCTCTAGCCCTTGCACATAAGCCCCGATTTTATGGATAGAGCCTTGCTGCTCAGCGCAGGCAATAGTCCCGTCGGCCCGTACTTCAGCACTTTTGGGCGCCCCAGTGGCTTTATCCTGCCGGGCACTGTAAAGCGTAGTGCCAGCTTCAAGCAGCCCCAGCTCAAGCAATGTCCCAAATGGCACACGAGGCGCAGCCCGTTTTGGTTTCAATGCTTCAAGATCATCAGGTGAAACAGGGCGCACTTTAGAAAGGCGCATTTCCGCTGCTTCAATATAAGATTTATCCTGCTCAATGCCAATCCATTTGCGTCCCAAAGCCTTGGCAACGGCGCCGGTTGTACCTGTGCCAAAAAACGGGTCAAGCACCACATCACCCGGGCTCGATGTAGCTAACAGGACGCGGTATAACAACCCCTCCGGCTTTTGTGTGGGGTGTACTTTTTTGCCAGAGTTATTTTTCAGTCGCTCCCCGCCAGAGCAGATCGGTAACAGCCAGTCAGACCGCATTTGCAGGTCATCATTAAAGGCTTTCATGGAATCATAATTAAATTGCGGGCGTGATTTATCAGATTTCGACGCCCAGATCAGTGTTTCATGTGCGTTGCAAAATCGCGTACCCTTAAAGTTAGGCATCGGGTTGGATTTGCGCCAGACAATATCGTTTAAAATCCAGAACCCCAGATTTTGCAGCGTTGCGCCAACTCTAAAGATATTATGGTAAGAACCAATCACCCAAAGCGCGCCATTTGGTTTCAGCACCCTACGGCACTCCCCCATCCAGTCACGGGTAAAAGCGTCATAAGCCTCAAAGCTGTCAAACTGGTCCCATTCATCGTCAACAGCATCAACCTTGCTGTTATTGGGCCGGTGCAAATCACCATCCAGTTGCAGGTTATAAGGAGGGTCGGCAAACACCAGATCAACTGAATTGTCTGGCAGTTCTTTCAGCCGCTCAAGGCAATTGCCAACCAATATCCGGTTTAAAGGCAACGCCGAAGCTGATTTCTGCTTAGAAATTTTAGAAATAGGGGAACTTTTTGAAGAACTACTCATTACACCACCAACGCTACACAAACTACAAACAGAGCAACCAGACCTCAATAGATAAATGAACTGTGACTAATTGAGGGCTAATTCTAAAAAGCCATCGTGCCGTCATAATGGTTAACAAAGCGTTGATTCCTGGATTTAGTCCGATAAACAGATGAAACAAAATCAGAAGAAAATGAAAAGCTTGCCACGCTTAGATGAAATAGGTAGCGTGGCGCTAAGTTTTGGCTTGGGGCAACCCCTGGCTACAAAAACACCCCGATAAATAAAGGAGAAGTAAAGTGGCTTTTGATCTACCAGAATTACCTTATGCATATGATGCACTTGGCCCTTATATGTCAGCGGAAACTCTTGAGTTTCACCATGACAAACACCATCAGGCTTATGTAACCAATGGCAACAAATTGCTTGAAGGTTCTGGCCTTGAAGGGGCATCACTTGAAGAAGTTGTGACTAAATCATTCGGAAATAATGCAGGTCTTTTTAACAATGCCGGCCAGCATTATAACCACGTCCACTTCTGGAATTGGATGAAGCCAAATGGTGGCGGTGATAAACTCCCGGCCAGCATTGAAGCAAAAATCAATGAAGACCTTGGTGGCTTCGCAGCCTTTAAAGATGCCTTCACCAACGCAGGCGCAACCCAGTTTGGCTCCGGCTGGTGCTGGCTGGTGTTAAAAGACGGCAAATTTGCTGTGACCAAAACACCAAATGGTGAAAACCCGCTGGTAAACGGCGAAGTGCCATTGCTTGGCTGCGATGTCTGGGAACACAGTTATTATATCGACTACCGCAACGCACGCCCGAAATACCTTGAAGCCTTTGTCGATAATCTCATCAACTGGGAATATGTCGAAGGTCTCTATGACGCAGCAAAATAATCGCTGAATATCAAACTGATGAAAGAGCCACCTGCTTGAAAAAGAGGGTGGCTTTTTATTATAAAAAATCACCTTTGAGCTTTACCAATCACGTGCAGATAACGGAATTATTATTCAACCAACCAACTGGAAACTCAATAAAAAAACACAGTTGTGACTTTTAACACAATGCAAAACTTCAGACGGAATTACCCTAAAAAGCGGAACTGAAAACTTCAATTTTCTTTTAATCGCAAAGGAATAGGGACATGAAATATCCGTTTAAAGAAGATCAGATGATCTACAAACCTGACGAAGAAATCAAAACCACACACGATCTGACATTCAAGCCCAAATACGACCTCCCGTTTGATATTGGCCGCATTGACGGCACCCACCGTGCGGACTGGCTATACGGCACCGAAGGCAATGAATTCATTTATGGCTATGAAGGTGGCGACAGAATTTACGCCGGCGGCTCTTCAGATACCGTTTACGGTGGTGAAGGCAATGATTTCATCTATGGCCAGGGTGGCAACGACCTGCTGCGTGGTCAGGAAGGTAATGATATTATCTATGGCGGTGAAGGTAATGACACCATTTATGGTGATGATCAGATCAACACCAGCAATGGCGGCACCGATACACTTTATGGCGGAGATGGCAATGATACCATCTATGGCGGCGCCAAGAGCGATATGCTGTTTGGCGAGGATGGCAATGATCATCTCGTTGGCGGTATGGGCAATGATCACCTCTCTGGAGGAGATGGCGATGACACCCTCATAGGTGATTCAACCGAATGGGGCGGTGATGGCTCGGGTCAGGACACACTAAGCGGTGGCGCGGGCAATGATAATCTGCACGGCAACGGCTCAAACGATTACCTCTCGGGCGGTGAAGGGGAAGACATCATCAATGGCGGCAGCGGTGATGATACACTCTATGGTGAACATTTCGTAAGTAGCGAGCTTCCACCCCCGGTCGATGAAGCTGATCGCTTCATTTTTGAAGACGGCTGGGGCAATGACACCATCATGGACTTTGATGCGGGCCTCGACACCATTGAATTTCTCAATATTCAGGGGCTCACATCAATTGATGATCTCACTATTTCCGAGCAAAGTGGTAATTTAGTGCTGAGCTACAGAGAAGATGGTGTGTTTTCCAGCACAGACACCATCACCCTGGTTGGCATCACAGAAATCAATGAAGCAGATTTAATCTTTGCATAAAGCAAGGGATATACAGGTAACAAAATGGCAGCTCTTCATGAGCTGCCATTTTAATAACTGCTATAAACAAAAGAGACGATCTTTAACGACGCCGACCAAGTAAAATCTTGATTATAGACGGTAAAAGCCGACCCATCGCTGTCCCGAGCGAGCGCATCATAGATTTGAAAAACGCTTCACTCGCCGTTTGCCGTGAGCTGGTTCGTCTTGTGCTGCGCCGGGTCGTGCCACTGCTCCGGCTATTGGCTGACGGCACCTTAAATTCACCATGGCGAACATATTCAGTATCCCGTTTACCACCAACAGTCCCGCCAACATCAGCCCGGCGTGCTTCCGCATCTTTCGCCCGCTTTTCAAGAATTTCATAGGCACTTTCACGGTCAACAGTGGTCCCGTATTTTGACATAAACTCACTGTCATTGATAATCGCCTGTCGTTCGTCATCCTTAAGCGGCCCTAACCGTGAAGAAGGTGGCCTGATCAGCGTTCTTTGCACAATGGAAGGCTGACCTTTCTTCTCAAGCGTTGAAACAAGCGCTTCACCAACCCCAAGTTCCATAATCACCCGCTCGGTATCAAGTTCAGGGTTAGGCCGGAATGTTTCGGCGGCAGATTTAACAGCGCGTTGTTCACGCGGGGTGAACGCACGAAGCGCATGCTGCACCCGGTTACCAAGTTGACTGGAAACAGTATCCGGTACATCAAGTGGGTTCTGTGTAACGAAGTAAACACCAACACCTTTTGAGCGAATGAGTCGGACAACCTGCTCGACTTTTTGCAAAAGCGCCTTGGGTGCTTCATCAAACAGCAGGTGAGCCTCATCAAAAAAGAACACAAGCTTAGGTTTCTGTGGATCACCGACCTCGGGTAACTCCTCGAATAATTCAGAAAGCATCCACAACAAAAATGTTGCATAAAGCCTTGGGCTGCGCATCAGTGTTTCAGCCGCGAGAATGTTGATCATACCCCGACCATCTGAGGTGGTTTTCATAAAGTCCCTGATGTCGAGCGCGGGCTCTCCAAAAAAGTTCTCAGCACCCTGTTCTTCAAGCACCAGCAGCCGCCTTTGTATCGCCCCGACACTCGATTTTGAAACTGAACCATACTCACCTGTAAGCTCACTGGCACGTTCGGCAACATGGGCCATCAGTTTGCGTAAATCTTTCATGTCAAGCACTGGCATGTCTTCATCATCCGCCAGCCTGAAGGCAATATTCAGCACACCTTCCTGCGTTTCATTCAAGTCCAGAAGACGTGATAAAAGTATCGGTCCCATTTCCTTGACTGTAGTGCGGATAGGGTGACCGTTTTTTCCAAATAAGTCCCAGAAAACACAAGGAAATTTTTCATACTTATAATCTTCAAACCCAATGGTTTCAGCACGTTTTTCAAGAAAATCCTTTGTGACACCAGCGGCTGCCAGGCCGGATAAATCCCCCTTCACATCCGCACAAAACACCGGCACACCATGTGACGAAAACCCCTCAGCGAGAATTTGCAGGGAAACAGTTTTACCAGTACCGGTCGCCCCCGCAATCAGGCCATGACGGTTTGCTAATTTCAGATCGAGCTGCTCAACCTTCGTGCTCTTCCCGAGATAAACCGCATTCTCTTCAGTCATTCTATTTCCTCCGCAAAGAACCGCATTAAAAGCGGTCAGTGTTCATCAGATAATCATTCAAAAAGCCACAAGATTCGAACCACCTTACCACAAGGACTGATTGATGTATTTAGTTCATGATTGAACAAGTCATGACACGAGCGTAAATGATTTGCAAATGGTCTCTAAAGCCAGTGTGCACAGTGTCAAACTGCTGACACAGTGCTGTTGAATGAAAAAAACAATGACTTTGATGCTTGATTATTGATCAAGATGGTGTGTATTAAAGATGAGTACAAGTCGTCGAGATGGTCGACCACCACAACCGGTCAGGTGATTGCTGAACTTAAGCGTCAGAAACTGAAGCACCACCGGTTAGAGATGGTCAGCATCGAAGGACATGTACCAACCACTTTTTAAGTTAACGAGGTTGGTGTGCTGATATTGGAGTGAGTGATCATTTGTCAATTATGATAGATAGCACAATCGCTTTTCAAAGAAGCCACTTTACAACCAGAACAGAAATGAGAACAAAGAAGTGATAAAGGTCATTCTTTAAAAACCAGCCCGGAAGTTGATAGAGCGCAAGCGGTCTTAAAATTTCTGAAATGGTTTGGTTGATAATGATCCGGTGTCAATTCGGTCAGTTACATTATGGTCTATGAATAGTGAAGCTTAAAAAGAACCATGTGGTTTAGATGCGCGCAATGAGTACATGAGGAAAGTAAAAATCCAGAGCATCAAAGTCATCAGGAATGGAGTTCATCTCCTGACCCAAATGAATTGGTTGGTCTCACTTATTCTGAATGGCAGATCATTGAAGCATCAATCATATAGTCAGGACGAGTTGTGGTGATAGAACATACGAGCAGTTATCACCGGATTGTCAAATTGATTATGGGTAGCAAGTGACTAGAGGAAAACTTAATAGAGAAGACAATTGTTCTGATGAAGAACATGTCGCTCAGATGAAGCGATAATTAGCATGCTAATTTCATCTGGAAAATCTTGATTGAAATCTGGTCAGTTGTTGCATGGCTGTCAGGACCGTGAATGGAACAACAGCAACAAGCAGTTGGGTTCGAGTGACAAGATATACAAAAAGTAGTGGATGAGTTCAGTTATTTGACCGCTTCGGTGTTGTCCACCTTGCGAAATAACCATTCGGAAGCTTATCTTTCTATCTTGATTCGAGCTCACAAATTTAAATTTTTCAATCTCATCATAATGATGAGTTTTATTTTAAAGCAGGGGAACCTAAAAAATGAGCAGTTATAAAATCGAAGCAGTTGAAGGTATTGGTGTTAAGCATGCTAAAAATTTGCGTAAGCATAATATTGCTTCAACAAAAGCATTACTTGATCGCGGCGCGACAAAAAAGGGCCGTAAAGAATTAGCAGCTGAAACTGGTGTCGATGAAACACTACTTTTGAAGTGGTGCAACATGTGCGATCTGATGCGTGTTAAAGGCATCGCTTCAGAATATTCAGAACTTCTTGAAGTTGCTGGTGTTGATACTGTTAAAGAGCTTCGTAAACGTAAGCCTGAAAATCTGCACGCTGCAATGTCCGAAGCAAATGCAAAACGCAAGAAAAAACTTGTTCGCCAGGTTCCTGGTCTTAAACAGGTTGAAGGCTGGGTCATGAGCGCGAAAGAACTTGATCCGGTTATGAAATATTAATTTGAGAGGATACTGTCCTCTTATTAATATAATTAAGCCGGTTATGAGCTTAAATGAGAAAAGGCAGCGGAATTCCGCTGCCTTTTTTAATATCTACTACACTTTTTTTAACAAAAACGCTCATTTATACTAAAATAGCGGTTGCGTTAATTGAGCACTAAAGGCAAGTTTGAGCCACCTTCCTCAAGAGCTAAAGTGGCAATATAGAATTAAGTCTGAAAATGAGAATTGCATGTCAAACAAGTTTGAATTACCTGACAATTTAAAAACAGCAACAATAGAACAATGGCATAGTCTGGTTGAGCGCGCTTTAAACGGCAGCACGATTGATGAAAAGCTGACATTCCAAACCTATGATGACATTCAGATTAAACCGCTTTACACAAAAGCCGACGAGGTACAGCAAAGTGCTCCCATCCAGCGGCAGAAATCAACCGCCAGTGCCACAGAAACCACTTCAAGACCGTGGAAAATCTTACAGTTAATTGATGTCCCGGCCCTTAAAGCTGCAAATGAACAAATCTCAACTGATATAAACGGCGGGGCAAGCGGTCTTGTTCTTGCAATCAGCAATGACATCCCTTACGCCAGTGCCGAACTGCCCTTATATAATCTGGCTGATTACCAAACACTGTTTGCGAGCATCAACATTACTGGAAAATCTCTCTATTTTACCAATGGCAGAGAAGGGCTGGTGAATGCCGCAAATTTTATCAGCTATGCCACAGCTGGAGGACTGGATCTTTCAACAATTGATGGCTCCTTCGGGTTTGATCCGTTAAGCCTGTTCGCAAGTCAGGGGCATTATCCAGAACCAGAAGATGAGGCTTTTGATAACTGGTTGGACGCAGCCGCTGCTATTGAAGCAACGGGCTGCAAAATGACACCATTTCTCGCATCAGGTCGCACCTGGCAACAGGCCGGGGCCAGTGAAGCGATGGAACTCGGCTTTACCCTGGCGGCACTGCTTTCATATGTAAGGGCGCTGGAAAAATCAGGCATGACAACAGCTGAAGCCTTTAAGAAAGTGGATATCAGCCTGACCACCAGTTCAGACATCTTCCTGTCAACCGCAAAATTACGCGCCATGCGGTTGCTCTGGTCAAAAGTCTATTCGGCATCCCTGCCAGAACAGGCAAAGGATAAGGACCACCAACCCAAACTCATCGCAGAAATGTCATATCTCGGTCTGACCAGAGCAGACCCTGAGGTAAACATGTTGCGAGCAACAGTCGCAACAGTTGCCGCCGGTCTCGGCAATGCAGATGCGCTTGTGCTTCTGCCGTTTTCAGCAGCGCATGGTGTTGCCAGCAAAGCGGCACGCCGTCTGGCTTTAAACACGCAGATCATTGCCCAGGAAGAAAGCCATATTGGTAAGGTTGAAGACCCGGCCCGAGGCTCATGGTATGTAGAAAACCTGACAAGTCAGCTCGCTGAAAAATCGTGGGCCGTTTTCCAGAAAACAGAAAGCTCAGGCGGATTGACAGGCATGTTAAAGTCAGGCGCCATCAAAACCATGATTGATGAAATAAGAGAAACCCAGACAAACGATATCAATCAGGGCAACAAACAGATCACAGGCGTGACCATTTTCCCGAACATCAATGAAACCCCGCCAGAACTGTTTGAAGATGAAGACGACAGCTGGCAGGAAGTTGAAGCTTCAAGTTCAAATGTAGTCCCAACACTAAAAGCGCCCATCGTAAGTGGCGGTGATGCAGGAGCCAGGTTTAAAGACATTCAGGAAGTGCTGGGCAAAGGTACACCAACCTACATCATCGACGAAGCCTTAGAAGGCCCGGCAACCATCAAAACCATGATCGGTGACATAGACAACCGCATCGTTGAAGATATTGAATTTCTACGTAATTTATCAGATGAAATCCTGGCCGAAAAAAGTATCCGGCCGAATGTGTTTCTGGCCAATCTGGGCACCGCCTCGGAATTTACCGCAAGAGCGACCTGGGCAAAATCATATTTTGAAACGGGCGGCATCGAAGCGCCGGGCAATGAAGGCTTCACCACAATCGAACAACTTGTCGAAGGTTACACAGCTTCAGGCGCAACCATAGCCTGCCTGTGTTCAACTGATGCGAGATACACAACAGATGCGGCCAATGCAGCCCGGGCATTACTCAAACATGGAGCCGAGGCCATTTACATCGTTGCCAGACCATCGTTTTTAAAAACAATAGCTTACGAAGACAGAAGCCTGTTTCAGACACTCCTCTATCAGGGCACAGATATGGTCAGCACGTTGGTCGAAGCACATCAGATCATCGGTTTTGCTGATGATACCGTTGCCGTATAACAGCAAAGATGAACAGCTAAGCTAATGTAGCAGGTTGAATAATCGTATATTATCAATTTTGACTGAATGAATTGGGTGAAAAAATGAGTAGCATTCCGGATTTTTCAAAAATCAATTGGGATCAAACCAAAGGTGCATCAAACGCAGGCAGTTCCAAACAGCCAGCGTCAGATCAAGACATCAGTACGGAACTGACCCCTGAGGGGATCGAAGTCAAATCCCGCTATTCAGCCAAAGACAGTGCCGGGCTGGATTTTCTCAATACAATGCCAGGCATCGCCCCGTTCCTTCGTGGGCCGTACCCGACCATGTATGTACAAAAGCCATGGACAGTGCGCCAATATGCCGGCTTTTCAACGGCAGAAGATTCAAATGCCTTTTACCGCCGCAATCTGGCCGCTGGTCAGAAAGGCCTTTCCATCGCTTTTGATCTCGCCACCCACCGGGGCTATGATTCAGACCACCCCCGCGTCAAAGGAGATGTCGGCATGGCCGGCGTCGCGATTGACAGTATCTATGACATGCGCACCTTATTTAGCGGCATCCCATTAGACCAGATGAGCGTCTCTATGACCATGAATGGCGCAGTGTTGCCTGTGCTGTCACTGTTCATCGTAGCCGCAGAAGAGCAGGGCGTTTCAGCTGAAAAACTATCAGGCACCATCCAGAACGATATCTTAAAAGAATTCATGGTCCGCAACACCTATATTTACCCGCCCAAACCATCCATGCGCATCATCTCGGATATTTTCGCCTACACCTCTGAAAATATGCCCAAATTCAATTCGATATCAATTTCCGGCTATCATATGCAGGAAGCCGGCGCGACAGCAGATCTCGAGCTGGCCTATACACTTTCAGATGGCATTGAATACGCAAGAGCCGGTGTCAAAACCGGCCTGCCGATTGATAAATTCGCGCCCCGTCTTTCGTTCTTCTGGGCCATAGGCATGAACTACTTTATGGAAATTGCCAAAATGCGGGCCGCCAGAATGATCTGGGCAAGTTTGATTGAAAACGAATTCAAACCGGAAAACTCAAAATCGCTGAGCCTGCGCACCCATTGCCAGACATCAGGCTGGTCACTCACCGCACAGGATGTGTTCAATAATGTTGTCCGCACCTGTCTGGAGGCGATGGCCGCCACACAAGGCCACACCCAAAGCCTGCACACCAACGCCCTTGATGAAGCACTGGCCCTGCCAACGGATTATTCTGCCCGCATCGCCAGAAATACTCAGCTTTATCTTGCACAGGAAACAGATACCTGCCGGGTAATAGATCCCTGGGGCGGGTCTCACTATGTTGAAAGTCTGACCAACGAACTGGCGCAAAAAGCTTGGGGTCATATCATGGAAGTTGAAGAACTGGGCGGCATGGCAAGCGCCATAGATAAAGGCGTGCCCAAACTGAGAATCGAAGAAGCAGCCGCCCGCACACAGGGCCGCATAGATAGTGGCCGCCAGACCATTGTCGGCATCAACAAATACAGAACGGCAGATGACGCAAAAATTGACATCTTAAAGGTCGACAATGCCTCGGTTCGTAATCAGCAGTTGGATAAATTAACCCGCCTGAAGGCGGAGCGGGATGAAGCAGCATGCGAAGCCGCTCTTGAAGCATTGACAAATGCCGCAGCGGGTAATGGTAATTTGCTGGAAATGTCAGTTGCCGCGGCCAGAACCAAAGCAACCGTTGGCGAAATATCAGATGCAATGGAGAAAGTCTTTGGTCGCCATAAAGCGGAAATCAAGGTGATTTCAGGTGTTTACAAATCGGAGATGAATGCGATGGGGGATACAGTCAAGAAAGTCCAGGAAAAGGTCGCCCGTTTTGAAAAAGAAGACGGCCGCCGCCCGCGTATTCTGATTGCAAAAATGGGGCAGGACGGGCACGACAGAGGCCAGAAAGTCATCGCTTCCGCTTTTGCTGATGTTGGCTTTGATGTTGACATTGGCGCCCTGTTCCAGACCCCGGAAGAAGCCGCCCGCCAGGCCATCGAAAATGATGTTCACATCATTGGCGTCTCGTCTCTCGCAGCCAGCCATCTGACACTGGTGCCAGAATTGAAAACGGCCCTCGAGAAAGAAGGCCGTGCTGATATCATGATCGTCGTTGGCGGCGTCATCCCGCCAGAAGATTATGAAACATTGCTGCAAATGGGCGCAACGTCCGTTTTTGGCCCCGGCACAGTGATAGCTGACGCTGCAAGCGATTTGCTAGATAAGCTCAATGTGCAATTGGGTTTTGCTGCATAGAGCGGCCTACAGCCAGTTATCTATATTTTTACCACACTTAAAAGCATCAATTGATAAGTTCTTTCAATTGGCGGATTTGCTGTTTTTAGTGGTAATATATAACCGTTAAATATGAGTCTTTGGCTAATTATGGTTCAAATGACGGCTGATTATCACGATAACCACTCAAATCGCACTCTCATTAAGCAGGGCGAGGAGCGGGTGATAGTGCTGGTTATCATATACGGAGCCGTCATAAACTGAGCCACCATTAACTGAGTATTCTTAGAGCTGTATCATAACTTATTGCGTCACAACATCTAACGACAAAAATAAATCGAGCATGAGACTACCTGCTTTAAGATTACATTGAACTCAGATTTAAGCATTTGACTGGAGGGAAGCTATCAATATGCAAGGATTTTCATTTCAAAAGTCTGTCAGTGGACTGAGCGCGGGAATGTTTACACTCCTGTCCGTCGTAATCATGGTGAGCACATCTTTCGTTACCACCGCGAATGCCACTGAAGCAAAATCCTATTGGCAGGAATTAAAACAGGTCGTTTATAAAGACCGGGTCATTCTGCCCTCCAAAGGTGAACTAACGCTTGAAGCACCATACCGCGCGAAAGATGACAGACGCGTTCCTGTCACCATCAAAAGCAAATTCATTGATGGCCGCACAATTAAAAAAATCACTCTGATTATCGACGAAAACCCAATGCCGGTTTCCGCTGTTTTTGAAATGAAAGCACCGCGAAAATCAGCTAGCTTTTCTTCATTCATGCGATTTAACGGCCCGTCTCCATTGCGCGCAATTGTCGAAGCAAGTGATGGCAAACTCTACATGGTTGAAAAATATGTAAAAACCAGCGGCCTTGGCGCTTGTGCCGCCCCCCCCATTGGTGACCCTAAAAAACTGATGGCAGGCATCGGCACAATGAAACTGCAACCTGTGAAAACCGCAGAAATTGCCAGAAAAGCCACTCAGATTAAGCGATCTGCACATTTAACCATTAAGCACCCAAATCTGACAGGACTGCAAATGGACCAGATCACACTTCAATATATTCTGGCGCGCTTCGTTAAAACAATCGATGTTAGCCATGGTGAGACGCCATTATTCAGCCTAACTAGCAGCATATCATTCAGTCAAAACCCTGAGCTGACATTTGATTATCTGTTTAACGGCAGTGAAGATATTACTGTTAAGCTTGTTGATACCGACAAGGCCACTTTCAAACAAGTTTTCCCCGTGGGTCTTGAGAGTTAACCATATTCTTCCATCTCGGTAGATTTGATGATCCACAGGAGAGGCGGCCAGTCAGTAAAATGACTGGTCGTCTTTTTATTTGTCTTAAATGGCAGGTATGTGCAGGGGATGAGGATTTTAGCAACGGTTATCGGAGGAATGGAAAATCAACCATTCAGCCAAATAAAAAGACCCCTAAAAAGGGGTCTTTCAGATCTAAGATAGCAAATCAGCTATCAAAAGAAATTACGCACGGTCAAGTTCAGCTGGCATATAGCTAGTGACTTCCATACCTGTTTCAGTAGTAGAAACTTGTGGTGCTGTCCATGTCATAATATATTCCCTCACTCTTTGATCTAATTCACGTTTGCCGGTTCGGTTTTCCGATTATTAGGCAAAACGCAGAAGGTTCCTCCCATTAACTTGGGCATGCATATACTAACAAAACAAAACAGAAGTGCAAGAAATCTTTATACTAATCAATCGTTCCAGGTTAATTATCATTGTCTTTTTTTTAACGAAACACTGGATTTGAGCCCGTATCCTGATAAATTCAGGTATTGTCGCTGAATTGAGGGAAATCAACATAATATCAAGAAGATAATACAAAAAGCATGTATCCGGACTAAAGGGGCCCCCAATAAGAAGGATATACAGCTGCCATCCCACAAAAGAAGTTTCAACAGGTAAAACGATACAGCTATCAGTTAAGGGAGTACGCCAACTATGGCGACAAATAATCTAGCAGTAGAACCATCCGGTCTGACAGACGAAGAATTAATCGAGGTCTGCCTTGAGACCCCGTCATCTTCAGCAGTCGGTTTGAGATTTCATTTAGAGCAGAAAAAGCGCGAAAAACGCAGTTTGAAATTACTTATCTGGCTGAGCTTTTGGGCCGCTTGCGCCGCAACTGCATCACTCATGCTGACAATCGCTCTGATTATCAGCAAGGTCGTATAAACAAAGCCTACTCAATCGCCCGCTTCACAATCCGCTCCAGAAGGGCATTGGTCTCTTGAAAGGCCGTTTGCACTGTCTTGTCTTTACTGCTGCCAGATAGACCGGGCGGCAACCTGTACCCGATATAAACAAATCCGGGCTTTGATTTTAACTCATATATAAAAACACCCAGGGGGCAGGCGGCAATGTTATGCGGGTCAAGAGCAAACAGCTTGAAGCCAAGAGCCGCCGAGCAAAACTGGTAGATCATCGCTTCTTTATAAATAAGTTCACCACCATCAACCGCTTCACTGGTCCTCGCCATCATTTTCGCGACATGCCCCACATAGCTGATGGAAAGCCCTTCTTCTTCAATCGATGATTTTAAAAAAGCCGAACTTGTTTCAAAGTCATCCTCAACTTCACGCACATAATACCAGCCAGCCTGATGTGTCTGCGCTTTTAAAGTGCCTGCCGGATAACCATTATACCCCCCCAATGAAAACAAAAAAGCAATGGCCCCCATGAGAAGCCCCGAAAGGCAGTAATGTTTTAAAGTGAAAAACCGGGATTTCATCATAAAGTCACCTGATTGGTCATTTATCTTCAACCTTGTAAATAAGACGGAAACAACCATATGTTACGTTTGGTGCAGCTTTTTCAAAATACATGAACGCATCTGGTTGTAGCCGAAACTGTTTATAGCTTGAGTATGGCCCATTCTAGCAACTTTATCATCTGCTTCCATTCATAACTAAGTGAAGCGCGACTGCATCCGGCCAAAGGTTGAAAGTGGCATGAACGAAAATGACAACACTCAAGGTTTAAAGCCTGATACTACGCCTGATGATCTGACTTCATCCGAAGTGACTTCGGATAAAGTGACTTCGGATAATAAAGTACCGGCTTCATTAACCGAACGGCTAACGGATCTGCAACCAACCCCAGCCAATGAGCCTCAGATTAAAAAAGACGCTGAATACCCCCCTATAAAACCGGTGGCTGTAAAGCAAACAGTGAAACAAAAAGTCATTATTAAAAAATATGGCCTGGCGCACGCCATCTTTCGCCCCATATCTATTGCCTTTCTCATGCTGGTCGGCACCTATATCAGCATCAGCATGGCCATGAATTTCTGGCATGGTTACCAGCGTGATCTTGATTATGCCAAAACCCGCCATATCGACAAGTCAGCCCTCGAGATTTTCCAGTCTTCAACCATCTCTAAAGACAGGATTGAGCTGGTCATCCGTAATTTTAATGGCGAGTTGGAAAAGCGCGCGGCCAGCCATAGCCAGCTCTCACGTTACATCAAACAAAGCGCCGCCGACCTTGATCAGGCGCGAAACGCATCAGATGAAATGATCAACCTCAAACTGGAGCAACTATTTTCAAAATCCTTTGAGGGCAAAGAGCAGCACATCGCAAAATATGCCGATTGGTTCTTTGAATGGAAGCGCCCTTATATCATCCTGAAGGAAGCCATTTCTTCAACCACCAGCCGCCTTGTTAAACTCGGTGAATATGAAAGCCTGAGGACAGCTGTTGAGCGTGACATGAGCGATTATTTCATGCGCCATTATAAAGAACAGGTGCTAAAGCCCGAACAAAGAGACGCAATGATTGTTGCTGGCATTGAAACCATCGCAAGAGAGGCACACAAAAACTATCTCGAAGTGATGAAGCATCAGGACAGTTCTTTAAAAGAATTTATCAGCACTAAAACCACTTACCTTGAAACATTGCCAAAACAGCAGGACCTCACCAGAACCACTCTTGACTGGGATGCACAGCGCTGGAAAAACCCGACCTACCTGATGGAAGACCGCGCCTTTGATGGCATTGCCGGGCTGGGGCGGGTCGCTGTTGGCGGCACAATTGGCGCTCTTGCATTGGGGCCAGCCGTAAACCGAGGCCTTGGCAGCGTTTTCACACCATTAGCCCGCCGCTTTGCCACCTCTATGGGGGCAAGAATAACACTTGCTGAAGGCGGCGCTGTGGCCGGCACAGCCGTTGAGCCGGTCGGCGGTACAATCGTTGGCGCGGCCATTGGTGTGGTGTTAGGCTTTGCCGCCGATTACGTGGCCAATAAGCTGAATGAAAAATTCTCTCGCGAAAAATTTATCAACGCGAATGAAGAAGCTCTTCAATCGACCATAGACCTCTGGCAGCAGAAAATGACTGAAAACATGCAGCAGCAAACCGGCAACTGGTATGATGAAGCAAAGGCGGGGTTAATTCTTGTACGTGAAATCAAGCCTGAACTGAACAAATCAACCAGGCCTGATGCCAGCAATAAAGAAAATATGCCACTATTTTAAGGAAAGCCTCTGTTTGGCTGCTCATACTGTAAGTTTGGGTCTGGACAACATCCTTACTGCTTCACCCCTTTTCAGACGCGTCACCACGCAGCGCCCTGATTTCTTCTTTCACCAGTCTGAGTTCAGCCAGAATTTCATCTGTCTGCTGGTCCATTGCCGCATCTTCATGCTCTTGCATTGGTTTCAACGCTTCAGATTGCATCGCGTCAACAATAATACCGATAAATAAATTCAACACGGCAAAACTGGTCACCAGCATATAAATGAGAAAGAACACCCACGCATAAGTGAATTGTTCCATGACAGGCCCGGCAAGGTCAGCCCAGCCCTCCATAGTCATGATCTGCACAAGTGTGAAAACGGTCGCGCCAAGAGTGCCGAATTGTTCGGGGAATGTAGCGCCAAATAATTGAGTGGCCATGACTGAAGAAACATAAAGGACCAGCAACAACAGCGCGACAATCGACCCCATACCAGGTATGGCGTTTAACAGCCCAGCAACCACCCGTTTCATGGAAGGGACAGCTGAGATCAACCGAAGGATACGCAATATCCGAAGGCTTCTTAAAACAGAGAGGTGACCACTCGCAGGCACAAGCGCTACACCAACAACAAAAATATCAAACACAGACCACGGGTCTTTGAGCATCCGAAAGCCGAAAGCATAAAACTTAGCCAGCAATTCACAAACAAAGACCGAAAGAATCAAGCGGTCAAGATGATCAAACAAGCTCCCATATTTGGCTTCAATCCCTGCATCAGTTTCAAGACCGAGAATGATCGCGTTAATGACAATCAATACAATAATTGACCATTCAAAATAAGGATGACTGACAACATCCCTCAGCCATAGCCGTGACCCCGGTTCAGCACTGCCATCACCATCAGAAGAGGCATCGATTTGAGAAGTTGAAACGGTCTCACTCATGATTCACACCCATTTTAAAAATAGCGTTTCCGCTTCATAATTTACAATAGGACGCTGAAAGATTCCAACCCAAAAAACGTCAAGTCACTGTTTAGAAAGCATTCTTAGTCAAAAGTTGAGTTAATCTAGCAACGTGTTGCCAAGATCATTCACAGCGCCGTAGTCTTCAATCAGGCCGCGGCCCTGCATGGAGGTCTTCCAACTGTCCTTTGTTCGCTCAATGTGAAACAGATTATACCTCGCCCGGTCATAAGGCCCGGCTTTGCAAATAGACGCGCTGGGCGTTCCAACCACATGACAAAAACCGTCAGAAGTCTCAAGACGGTTCACCTGCTGCCTGTGATTATGCCCATAAAGCACAAGTTCAGCCCCGTATATCACGAGCTGAGCGTTTAATTCCTGAGCATTTCTTAGAGCTCGCCTAGCGGGTGTAAGGCCAGCAATGGGTGGGTGATGCAGCACAACACAGCGATAAAAACCCGCCCGTTTTAGAGCGGGCAGACAGTCCTCTAGAAATGCTAACGATGCCGCATCTAATTCACCATATGCCTTAAAAGGAGGTGTCGGGATCGCGGAATTCAAACCGATGATGGCAACCTCACCAACCACTTTTAAAAATGACTGTAAAGGACCATTGCCGGCACCAGATAAAAAGTCACGAACTGGCTGCAATGTGTCTGACTGATGATAATCAGATTGCATATAAGCTGAAAGGGGAGCAACAGAGGCCGTTCCATGATGTGCCGTCCTGGCAGTAAAATTTTCAGCCGATCCATAATAATCATGATTACCCGGCACGAAAGATATGTTTTCAGTTGGCCCAAGCCGGGCCATCCATTCAGCACCGGCCACAAATTCCGCTTCAAGCGCCAGGTTCACCAGATCACCAGACACAATCAGATGGTCGAAATTTTGCTGCTTTAAATCACGAACAATCCTTTCAACCACATCAGCGTTGTGCAAAAATTTGCGCGATCGGTGCCAATTGAGAAATCCAAGCAGACGTTTTAAAGAGAGTTCTCTCAACTGTGGCACCGGCACAGGCGGTAAATGAATATCGGTTAAATGGGCAATCACAGTCATAAACGCTGGTTCCGGTATTTACCATGATGTACCAGATGAGCATACACCTGTTGTCGAATTCATCATGGCCGTCTTAAACGGTTATTCATCACAAAATAACAGAAAGCTGTTGAGAAAAATCATTTGCACACAAGGTAATAAAGTGAGATGAGCAGAGAGCAAATGGCCATTATAGCTAAAAATTAACAGCATTCTGGCAACTTACTATCATGAAACGAGAAAAAGGGGGTAAACATGCATCTGTTTTCAAAAATAATACATTGCCTGCTACGCCCTTATTGGCGCTTAACCAGAGGGCTGACCCTCGGGGCGCAGGCCATCGTGATAGATGAAAAATCAAGAATACTACTGATACGCCACGGCTACCGACCCGGCTGGCATTTTCCCGGCGGTGGGGTCGAATGGAACGAACCAATCGGCACCGCAATGGAGCGCGAACTTTTTGAAGAAACAGGCGTCGAAATAACCGGCAAAGCAAAACTGCATGGCGTCTTTTGTAATTTTGAAAAATTTCCAGGTGATCACATCGCGCTCTATATTGTCGAGCACTGGAAACAGGACAAAATCCCTGAACCAAATGCGGAAATAAAAGAAATTGGATTTTTTTATCGTGATGCGTTACCAGAACAAACCGTTAAAGCTGTCAGAAACAGGTTAGCCGAAATATTTGATAATGTGACCATAAGCAATAAATGGCAATGAGTGAAACACTTGCACATAGCACTGCTTTTAAAACCAGAATAAAAAGACGACCTTAAATGAGCCCACTCACAAAAACCCAGTTTCAAAACCCATCCAGCGATCAGATGACTTATGACGCGATGTCAGCTCTGTTCCAGAAGCACATAGGCCCAGGCCGTTTTGCAAGAACCGCGTACCGCGTGCGTGAGCAGGCATCACCAGAAAACAGTTTTGGTGTCAACGCCTATGACGAGCAGGAACTAGTCGGCACAGTCAGTTTTACCCCGCTGAATATAGCGGGCAACAATTCAGCTTGTCTTCTTGGCCCGTTATTGGTCGCCCCGCCATATCGCTCGAAAGGTTTAGGTCTTGAATTGATGCAAGACGGGGTGGAATTCGCAAGATCAAAGGGATTTAAAGTCACCCTACTGGTGGGGGATCTGGAATATTACCAGAAAATCGGCTGCACCCACATCTCACCCGGCACTATCACATTGCCTGGCCCGGTAGACCCGATGCGTTTTCTTGGTTTTGAAATGGAACAAGGTGCATTGCAACAATTAAACGGCCAGATCAAAGGTGAATAGAGGTAAGCATCAAGGACGTCTGATAGCTATTGCCGGCCCTCACGCCACCACATCGCCCCAAGCGCAAGCAGCAACAGCCCAAGCCCGATCAGACCGCTGATCAGCGGCAGCATTTTAACGCCGGTGACAATATATGCCTCACGGTCCCGCAGCCCCATCCATTCAGAACCAGCAAACATCCCGGCGCCTTTCATCATAATAAGTCGCGGCAACTCAACAGACACAGTGTCAGCTGTTGCCACCCGGGTCTCACTCACACGTGTTTGATTACCAGTCCAGAAAATACCGGATTTTGCATCCTCAACCAGCGGTTTAACGATCCTGTCTGTGGTAATAATATTCTCAAGCTCTTTCGCACTGGCAAAGCCGATGTAAGCAAGTGCATTCAACTTGCCGGATTTAACACGGTGAACCCCAAGTTGCTGCTTTTCAAGAACGGTTTTCCAGGTGCCAGCTGTTGATTGCTTGAGCTCGATTTCCTCTACTGACCCATCTGGTCTGGTAATCGTGACAGGCTCAATCTTTTCCTGCATGCTGCGCCGTTGTAATACGAGTGTGCGCCCCTCACCAACGGCAGTCAGCGCCTCTTCTTCGAGGTCAGGTTCTTTCATCAGCCAGTGAGAAAGCCGACGCAACAAAGTGGTATATGGCCCACCACCTTCATAACTACGCGCCCAAAGCCAGGCATGGTCAGATAATAGAAGGGCGATGCGCCCCTCACCAAGCCGGTTCAGCACCAGCAATGGCTGCTCATCTGCCCCGTTCATCAGTGTCTCGCCCTCATTGACATTGGCTTGCACCAGCCGGAACCAGCGGCCCCAGTCAGGTTTACCTTTATTTGATTTCGGTAGACTATGCGTAACCGGGTGACGCTCACCCTTGCTGGTCACAGTTGGTTTGTAAGGTTTGTCAATCACCTGACCTGTCGGTAGGGCTGGTAAAATCTGCTCAAGCGGCGTGTTTGCAAGGCTTAATGGAGTAGCAAACTTATCGCCCGCTGCAATCAGCACAGCCCCGCCATTTAAGACATACTGACTGACATTATCGAGATAATGCAGTGGCAAAACTCCGCGCCGCTGGTAGCGATCAAAAATAATGAGGTCAAAATCTTCCAGCTTTTCTGAAAACAGCTCGCGCGTCGGGAAGGCAATCAGCGAAAGCTGATGAATGGGTGTGCCGTCCTGTTTTTCAGGGGGTCTGAGAATTGTGAAATGCACCAGATCAACTGATGCATCCGATTTCAGCAGATTGCGCCACGTCCGCTCACCGGCATGCGGTTCACCAGAGACAAGCAGCACCCGCAGATTTTCCCTCACACCCTCAGCCGTAATTACAGCGCGGTTATTTGATGTGCTGATTTCCTGCTCCTGATCTTCAAGCTCGATTTCCATCAGGTTCAGCCCGGCATGCGGAAATTTAAGCGGCACAGTGATTTCTTCACCAACCTGTACAAATTGCGTTGTGGTCGGGCTGCCTTTTTGCCGGAACTGCAATTTCACCATATGGGAAACCCCGGCAGGCGCGTTTCCCTGTTCAATAACCTTGAGCTTCAGCTCTCTCGTTCCGCCAACAATGCCATATTTCGGCGCTTTAACAATTTCAATCCGCCGGTCAAATTCATCCGGGCTGCCGGTTAATATCATATGCACCGGCACATCAAGACCAAGATCTTTAACGGCCTTGGGGGCGTCATGAATTTGCCCGTCCGTAATCATCACAACACCGGCAATCCTGTTGGCAGCCAGCCGGCTAAGATTATCCCGAAGCGCCGTAAAAGCCATCGTTCCGTCTTTAGATTGAGCATCATCCGGGTCAATGGTGACAATCTCGGTTTCAAGGTTTTTCAACTCGGAAGCTTTGTCTTTAAACTGCGACAGCGCCTTCTCAACCAGAGCTTCACGGCCGGAAATAACCTGGCTCGGGCTTTTGTCAGTCACCACAACAACAATATTGCTCAAGGGGTCGCGCTGTTCCTGCCGAAGGCTCGGGTTCAGTAGAGAAAGCAGCAATAGCGTAAGACCTAACCCACGCAGCAATGCGCCGGGCAACTGGCTAACAAGCATCACTAGAACGATCACCGCTACAAATCCACCGAGAACCCATAAATAAAGCGGGCTCACCAAAGGTGAAAAAATGATCTCCCAACCATTGAACGAACTGAAATTTACACCATTCATAATTACTGACCCAGCCTTTCAAGCAATGCCGGTACATGCACCTGATCAGCTTTGTAATTTCCGGCAAGCGCATACATCACAATGTTCACACCAACACGGTAAGCCATTTCCCGCTGCATCGGCCCGCCAGGGATAACAGGATATTGCGCCTGATAATTATCATCAATCGCCCAGGCAGAAGCCAGATCATTCGATGTGATGAGCAGTGTGCTCACTCCGTCAATATCAGAAGTGGATTCAGTCTTGGCGGTGGCAGATTTAGAAGGTGCTTCAACCCAAAGCTCACCCCCCTGATACCGTCCGGGAAAAGAAGAGAGCAGGTAAAAGCTCTTCGTTAGCACATGCCCTTTAGGAACAGGTGTAATGCGCGGAATATCAAGCTTGGAAAGCAGGTTTTGCAGCGAACTTTGACTGCGCCCTTCAAGCCCGCCGATCCGGCTGTCCTGATCTTTTGTGTCAAAAATAATCATTCCACCATGCCTCATATAGGCATTGATTCGCTGTGCAACCTCATCAGAAAGCGGTTTGGTATAAGGACCGACCGGCCAGTATAATACCGGGAAAAAGGCCAGTTCATCTTTTTCAACTGAAACAGCCATCGGGTCAGCTGGCTCCACTGCTGTCCGGCTGTTCAACACATAAGAAAGCCCGCGCAACCCGTCCCGGCTGGTCTTATCCGTTTTGCTGTCACCCGTGACAACATAAGCAAGGTGCGTTTTTAAAGCGGCGCGTAATTTAGGGTCAGTGATTTCTG
This sequence comes from Hyphomicrobiales bacterium, assembly GCA_021775425.1. GTDB lineage: Bacteria > Pseudomonadota > Alphaproteobacteria > Rhizobiales > HXMU1428-3 > HXMU1428-3. The sequence goes on along the minus strand of JAJFHX010000047.1, from coordinate 9,330 downwards.
ATTTCTTTTGAGGCACTTCATCCACTTGCCCAAGCTCACGAAAAGGTCGCTCAATCCGCTCAGATCCAGGTGGTGTAAAGCCCTGAATTTCTTGCGCAATACCGGGTGTCGCCATGAACAATGGCAGTAAAACGATCGCCAGCATAACCACCCCGGTCTGCATAGTGCCTGACTGTAATTTGCGAAAAGACAAAACACCCCGCATGGCAAGTACGATCAGGCTATCGAGCAGCAATAATAAGAGGGCGGCAACAAACAACGGCGCTCTTAGCGCCTGTTCAGGTGCTTTCCGATATTCAAATTGTTTTAAATTCAGTGCTGAGAGGTCAGATTTTTTCAGTGTACTATCCTCATCAATTAAATTCAGAGCCACAGTTTGCTCCGCCGGGCCATAAAAGCCGGGTGGATTTTTGGGGCCAATTTTAACAGTCTTTAAATCCTTAAAAGCAATAGGTTCAACCAAAACAGAAGGTTTAGCAAGCCCCCCAAAACCATTTAGCGTCCTGTAAGGGGCGAGCAGGGTTTCCTTCTCACTGGCCACAGCTTCATCGGTCACTTCGCCGTCTTTATCGGCAGCAGGTTTGCTTGCCACCACTGAAAGCTGCGATAATCTTTGCAGCATCTCAACAAAGAGGCCAGATAACGGCAGATTAGACCAGTCTGAATTCGCCGTCACATGAACAAGCACGACCCAGCCATCAAGTTCGCGTGAGGCTGTCACCAGCGGTGTGCCATCCTTCAACCGCGCCCAGATGCTGACATTATCACGAAGCTGGCTCGGGTCTGCCAGCAACTGCCGTGAAACAACAACATCTGAAGGGATAACAAGGCCGGCAAACGGGCTTTTGTCATCAAACTGCGACAGCGGTTGTGGTTTAGACCAGGATAAAGCCCCACCAAGCCGTCGCCCGCCCTGACGCAGCGGTGTTGGCAGCAGACTATCCTGACTTTCTTCCATATGCGGCCCGGCAAACCTTACCAGCACACCGCCTTTTTCAACCCATTCGGTCAGGCGTAGCAAAGGCGCTCCGACCAGACGGCCAATATCAGCCATCACAACAACAGAGACGTTTCGCTCCGTATAGCTTTCAACCGTTTTTGCAATGTCTTTACTGTCATCTGAAATCAGTTCGGCATATGGCTCCAGCGCACGGCGTATGTAATAAAGCGGAGAAAGCAGAGGTTGAGCCAACTGGCCGCTTTCATTTGAAATCAACCCAACACGCCGCCAGTTAGATCGTTGATCAAGCAAATGCACACTTCCGGCTGAGCTTTCCCCTTCAATTTTAAGCTTCGTGATCTGATTGCGCAGCTCAAGTGGCAGTTCAATCCGGCTTTCAACCATGGACGCCCCGGCGGCAAGAGTGAAGGCAGCGCGCCCCAAAATTTCTTCTTTGCCAGATAGCGCCAAAATCATACCAGTGCGCTCAACAGGAGACGGAACCGCTTTAACCATGCCATATAACACACCGCCCTTACCAAGCCGGGCCGTCAAGGCAAGCGCCAGCTGGTCCTCATCAGGAACAACAACATTTGTGGCGATGCCCCGATCATTCAGGCCTTTGAACCTTTGATCAAGCTCTACCTCAACCCCTTCTGACAGCCCGTCAGATAACCAATAGAGCGCCGCATCAGAAAGAGCCTCATTTGACGAAGCGTTCTGGTCTTTCAAAAGAGCAGCCAGCCCTTCATCAAGCCGGTTAAGCGCTTGAAGGCGATTGGTCGAAAAAGGTGAAGGTTCCATGCGCTCAACCAGAAGCATGGCATCAGTCGCGCTGATAGGCTGAACGGCACCGCCTTCTTCATTCGGCGCGGTGGGTAACAGAAAAACCAGCCTTTGCTGCTCTTGTGCGTCAAGTAACAACCGGTTCATCATAATTTTGCGCAACTTCCAGTTGGCTGCCGATGCCCAGCCATTATCGACCATCAGTACAACCGGCCCGTTACTGCTTGTTGTGCTAGCGGTTAATAATGGGGCTGCACTATTGATAACCGGTTGCGCCAGCGCAAATATAATCAGAGCTGCCGCGATTAATCTCAGCAATGTCAGCCACCAGGGACTGTGTGCTGAAGTGGTTTTATCCTGCAGCAGGCGTTTTAAAATCCGTGTAGGCGGAAATTCCTGGCGGCTTGGGCTGGGCGGAGTCGTGCGCAGCAGCCACCAGATGACCGGCAAAGCCAGCAGACCAAACAACGGCAATGGGCTAAGAAAACTTAAAAATCCAAGGCTCATGTCATCTGATCCTCGCCAAAAATATCACTTTGTGCATGCGGCTGATGGTTCATCGCACCGGTTGAGTAATAATGAGAAGATAAAAAGCCATGGATATTCAGGAGGCCGGACCGTGCTGACCGGTCAGTATGATGAACCAGATGCCCCCAGTGCAAATGACGGCAGGCATCGGAAAGCTTTTGTTTGCGAGCTGCAAATTCAGCGAGATAGCGCTCTCTGAGCTCGCTTGCATTTTCAACAACAACCTTATCGCGTTGCTGCATATCCTTAAATTCAACCCGGCCCTGATAGGGAAAACTCTCTTCAGCCGGATCAATAATCTGAACAGCGGTGCCACCAACCTGATGCCCGCCAATCTGATGCAAGCCTTTATTTAGGCCCTCAAACTCATCAAGAAAATCACTGAGTAAAATCACTTCAGAAAAGCGTGAAATTTTCTCATGCTGCGGGAGTTTATCTGAAAAGCTTTGATTGTTCTGCCCGTAAATCAACCGCTCCGCAATAAGCGGCACAATATCCTGCGAAGAACGCGGCCGCATCAGCCCAAGCACACCAACTCGTTCTCCAGAGCGCACCAGCATTTCAGCCAGCGCCAGCCCGAGCACAACAGCCCGTTCAGCCTTGCTGGATTGAGCAAGTTTAGATTTAAACCACATCGAAGGAGAAAGGTCTATCCAAAGCCAGAAAGTGTGTGCGGCATCCCATTCTTTTTCACGAACAAACAACTGATCAGAACTGGCAGAGCGCCGCCAGTCGATAGACTGCATGGGTTCAAAATTCTCATATACTCTGAATTGCCAGAAGCTTTCCCCGGGGCCGGCTCTTTTCCTGCCATGAGTGCCGTGTGCCAGAGTTTGTGCAATTTGCCGTGCACTTAAAATAAGATCAGGCATCAACGCACTGAGATTGCGCGCAATGGGTTCAATCTTTTCTATAACTGATGGCTCAAATTGTTCACTCAAACGGAATAAAGCTCCTGTTAGTTTTTCAGCAAGTCTGTAGCGCTGTGTTCAACCACACCGAATTCAGCCGATTAAGCTTTTAAAACTGATTGTGTAAGCTGTTGTATAATATCTGTCAGTGTGATGCCTCTGGTACGGGCATCAAAGGTCAAAGCCATTCTGTGTTTTAAAACAGGTTCAGCCAGAGCCGCGACATCATCAAGCGAGGGAGAAAGCCGCCCGTCAATCAGCGCTCGGGCACGAACGCCAAGTGAAAGCGCTTGCGCTGCCCGTGGGCCGGGTCCCCAGGCAATATATTCATTAATATTATCATGCGCCTCATCACCGCCAGGGCGCCCACTGCGCACAAGATCAAGTATAGCATCAACAATATTTTCACCAATCGGTAACTGGCGCACCAGATATTGCATGGAGAGCAACTCATCTCCGTTAACAATGGCGCTTAGATCCTGCGTTTCTGTGCCGGTTGTCTGGTATAGCACCCGTCTTTCAGCTTCTTTATCCGGATAGCGAACATCAATCTGCGTTAAAAAGCGGTCAAGTTGCGCTTCAGGCAGCGGATATGTGCCTTCCTGCTCAAGCGGGTTTTGTGTGGCCAGCACATGAAACGGTTTTGGCAGATCATAACCAGCACCGGCAACTGTCACATGTTTTTCCTGCATCGCCTGCAATAGAGCAGATTGAGTCCGCGGGCTAGCACGGTTGATTTCGTCAGCCATCAGAAGCTGGGTAAAAATAGGGCCTTTAATAAACCGAAAAGCTCGTTCACCGGAACTTGATTGCTCAAGAACTTCCGCGCCGAGAATATCAGAAGGCATCAGGTCAGGGGTGAACTGCACCCGCTTATTGCTAAGCCCAAGCACAGTGCCAAGCGTTTCAACCAGCAACGTTTTTGCCAGCCCTGGCACACCAATCAACAAGGCATGCCCGCCACTTAAAATGGTCACAAGTGCCAGGTCAATAACATTTTCCTGGCCATAAATTTTAGATGATGCTGCCGCTCTAATCTGGTTGATTTTTGCGCTGGCCGCTTCCACCTCTTCAATGATCTGATCACCGGTTTGACTGAGATTGGTCATAGCTTGATTATATGCACGCCCTGTTATTATTGAAAATAGTCTTTATGTAAGAAAGATGTGACTAGAATAGTACCGGAAACACAAATTTACGTGAGTTGAATATAATTCGCAAAGATGTTCAAGCTGAGGCATTGTTAATTCACTGAAATTACAGTTTATTAGAACAAGTCAGAGGTAAAGTGTGAATTCATCAGAAATACCAGAAAAAAAATCAAATTCACTTGAAGGGCTGATCAGTAAAATTGATCAGATGCCAGACAAAGGCGGTGCCCCCGTTCACCTGTGGAACCCTGATCATTGCGGTGAACTCGACATGATCATCGAAGAAAATGGCAGTTGGATCTATAACAAAACCCCAATCGGGCGGCAAAAGCTGGTTAAACTGTTCTCATCCGTGTTGAAACGGGAAGGAGATCAGTATTTTCTCGTCACCCCAGTTGAAAAAATTGGCATTAAAGTTAAGGACGTCCCATTCATTGCCACCAGCCTTGATGTAAATGGCTCTGGCGAAAACCAGCAATTATACTTCACCACGAATGTTGGAGATACGGTCATCGCTGGACTAGACCACCCACTCACATTCATCGGCCAGCAATTGAACGAAACCATCAAACCATACATCCACATTCGCCATGATATAGCAGATGGTCTGCAAGCACGTTTAAGCCGGCCGGTTTATTATCAACTGGCAAATCTTGCTGTAGAGGGGGAACATGATGGAAAAACCTGTTTTGGTGTCTGGAGCGAGGGTGTCTTTTTCCCGCTGGATAGCAACACAGATCAAGACGAAGAAAACGGCCAGGGAATATCATGACAACTGAGCCAGAAGCAGCAAACCAGGCACTGTTAAACCGCCTTGGCAGCCTCACACTGAATATGGAAGAGCAAGACCAGCTTTCTCCCTTTTCCCGGCAGGACGAAAAAAGTTTTAACAGTTACAAAACGCCATTAAGAGAAGCCGCCGTTTTAATTCTTCTGGTGTATAAACAAAACAGACTGCATATAGTGCTGACCAGACGAACTGAAACTCTTCCCTCACATCAGGGGCAGGTCGCATTTCCGGGTGGCAAAATAGATGAAGGAGACAAATCGCCAGCCCATGCGGCCCTGCGTGAAGCCAACGAAGAAATTGGCGCCATTCCAGATAAAATAGAGTTGATAGGAAAACTACCACTTTATCAGACCGCAACAGGCTTTAGCATCACACCGGTTGTCGGTATCCATCAGCCTCCCTATATATTCAGCAGAGCAATCGGTGAAGTTGAAGAAATTTTCGAACTGCCAGTTGACTATATGATGGATATAAACAGCTTCAAACGTGACAGTCTGATATATAAAGGTAAAACCAGAAAATTCTGGGTGTTACCATTTGAAAATTATTACATCTGGGGCGCAACTGCCGCTATATTAAGGGAGCTATCAGGGCGATTAAATGGTGAAAAACTCAACCAGTCTATGATTTGAATACCATATCTTAGAATTTCAAAAGGATGTTTTATGACAAGGGTTATCGCGCTAAATCTTTTGCTGATATTTTTACCGTTTCTACTCTATGCAGCATACGTCATAATAGAAAAAAAACCGGAAGATAAAGAACAGTTCTGGGGACATATTCCCCTGAAACCGCTATTTATCATTGGTTTTTTTCTGATGGCCGTATTCTACATCAGCCAGATCAACATGGTGCCTGAAACCAAAGACGGCATTTACCACCCGGCAACGGTAAAGGATGGCAAAGTCATTCCTGGCTATGTTGAGCCAATTAATAAAACTGAAAACGATAAAATTTCAAAACCAAAACCCGAAGAAAAGAAATAAGCCATAAGCAAACGGGCAAGACACGGGCGCAAAATTGAAAAAATAAGCCGCAACTAAGCTGTAAAAAGTAAACGATAAATGCAACCAGCAAACATCAACCAATTTGGCAAAGCCGACTGGCTAAAAAGCCCTGCCATAGAAAAACTCTTTAACGCAGTGCTGGAGAAAGGCGATGAGCTGCGTGTTGTTGGCGGAGCGCCTCGCAATCACCTACTGGGAGAGCCGGTTGAAGATATTGACCTCGCGACCATTTTCACACCAGAGCAGGTGATTGAAAAAGCAAATGCAGCCAACATCAAATCAATTCCGACAGGAATTGATCACGGTACAGTCACGCTGATTGTTGATGATAAAAAGTTTGAAGTCACGACGCTGCGCGAAGATGTAACAACCGATGGCCGCCATGCAGTTGTGCGCTTTGGCACAAACTGGCTCGAAGATGCAAAACGAAGAGATTTCACCATCAATGCCCTTTATGTCCACAAAGATGGCAAGATTGATGATCCACTTGGCACCGGGTTGAAAGATATTGAAACCAGAAACATCCGCTTTATAGGTAAGCCCGAAGATCGGATCAGGGAAGATTACCTGCGCAGTCTTCGTTTTTATCGTTTTGCCGCATGGTACGGCGCAACGTCATATGATCAGTCTGCAATAGACGCGACAATCAGATTAAGAGCGGGACTGACTGGACTTTCACCTGAGCGCATTCGGTCAGAACTCTTTAAACTCTTCAGCGCACCTGATCCAACATCAATCCTCAGAACACTTTATCAATCGGGTCTGCTGGTGAACCTGCTGGCCACCGTCCCGAATATCATCCCCGTTTTAAAACTGATTGAAATTGAAAAGCACCTCAAACAGAAACCAGACCCGGCACTCCGGCTGGCACTGATGGCCACTTGGTCCAGAGCTGATGTTAACCGCCTGATAAAACGCTTTAGACTTTCAAACAAGGAAAGCAGTGTCTTAAACTTAAAACTGACAGCAAAAAATTTCCCCGAACCAGAAGATCATTTATCCCAGCTAAAATGGCTCTATCAACATGGTAAAACCGACTATCTTTCCATGTTGAGACTGGCCTGGTCTTTAAGCATTGAGGCAACTGATGATGTGCGCTGGCAGGACTTGTACAGGAATGCCAAGGAAAATGAATTGCCGGACTTTCCCGTCAATGGAGAAGATTTGATCAATAAAGGGTTATCACCAGGCCCTGAACTCGGCGATGCAATAAAGACCTTAGAAGAACTTTGGCTGGAATCTGAAATGGTTCTTACAAAAGAAGAGCTATTGAACCATCACCGGTAAGTGTGGATGGAAACACGCTTCCAGAAGAAATTGAAACAGTCAGTTTCAGGAAACCTTGGAGACAAGCACATTGTTATTGGCGTTTACATCCACCACATCTTTCACAAACCCAAGCAGGCTTTCAGCCGTCATTTTTTCCGGGCGAAATTCGCTAGAACTACCAAAACGGCGCAATTCATTTTCCGAGACTGCCGCGCCGACAAAGGCCATATTCCATGTAACAAACATTCGCTCACTTATGGGCTTTGTTTCTAGAAGGACAATATCTGAATGACGGTTGTCTTGTGTGCATTTGTTAAACACATGCGTGATGACTTTGCGGTCACCTTCAAGAACTTGCGCAAAATAATTATAGTTGAAAATAAGCGCACCTGAAACACCAAGCGGCGGATTGTTCCGCTGACTGGCGAGCATAATTTCTTTCAGCTCCTGCTGCAAAGTCCCATCCTGGTTGTCCACCCGATTTACGCTGTAATATAATAACCTTGAAAGATACATTTAGTTCTAACGTCTCCACTTTTTTGGTTCATACAGCCTGGCTGAGTTGATGAACGTGGGACAGGATAACCAAATACAGTTAAAATCATATTATTAAACAGATATATCACCAGGGAGCCACACCTATAAAGTGCAAATCACTTATAAAGAAATATGAAACAATGAGTTATCTGGTAACAGGCTTTTCTTCATCACTTAGGGCTGGAGCTTCAATCTCAACAATATGAGAGTTTTCCTGTTCCAGAATGGGCCTGACATCCTTAAAGGCCTCAGGGTAGAGATAAAAAGGAATGCGCGGGTATAGATGATGAATGAGATGATAATTCTGGAAACAATAAGCCCAGGTTAAAAATTTAGCGACCTTGCCTTTAAACAAAAACAGGTTGGTGTCGCGGTATCTTTCAGTTTCCTTGTGTGGCTGATGCACCAGATAAGCAAAGAAATAAATGATAAGCGCACTTGCTATATAATGCGGCAACAGCCACAGCATCAGCACTTCTGCCCACCAGCCCATTACTGCCAGCCAGAACATCACCCCATAAAGCACCCAGAAAGAGGCAATCACATGCAGGGCAAGTTTGCGCTTGGCAGGTTCATGAACCTGGAAAATAACCGTCTTGAAGAAAAAGTGGTTGTAATAAAAAACAATGGTCACGCAGCGAAAAAACGCAACCCATGGATTATCAACTTTCACCCAATGATCCGGGTCAAGAATTTCATCATTGGTTTCCCGGTGATGGGCGAGATGCAAATGGCGAAACGCCTTATATTCATGTAGTAAGACATACCCACACAGATAGCCAATTAAATGGTTAAGCCACATCAGCGAATTATCACGGCCAGCGATGTTGCCATGACACGCCTCATGCAATGGTGTTTGTGCCGCATATAACACCAGAGAATTCAGAATAAGACCAACCCAGAGCGGGATCAGCCCGGTCGCACCCGCATAACAAACCCCAAGAAAACTGAGAACAACACCAAAACCCATCAGTATAGAAGGCAAAGCAACCATGCCCTGATACGGGCGAATTAGTTTATTGGCAGCACGGTCAGCTTCCGCTGTTGCCACATCAGATTTTACCGCTTGCCGATCATTGGCAAGCTCATATGTCTCATCAACAACTGTCATATTGTCAGGCCCTTACGCAATACTCAAAACAGACATGACCTAAAACGCAACAATCAAGGGGCAAACCCTTTGTTTCTATTGCATTAAATCACGAATACGGTTTGAGTATCAAGTATAGTGCCAGATCAATAAGAATGACCTTAAAATTTAGCGGGAATTTTGATTATAGTTAATAAAATCAATCAGCTAAGTGTTGAAACAAGAAATTTGGTAGCATTTATTACAAAACCCGCCCCGCAACCGCATCGAGCTTAGCCATAACTGCCGGGTCTCGCGCTTCAGGCGGCGTAATGATAGCCA
>JAJFHX010000046.1 GCA_021775425.1 Hyphomicrobiales bacterium | reverse complement strand
TAAAGTGTGTGCCAATTGCTGTTCAATTATTTCGGGACGATATCCTAATTCTTCATCTAAGATGGTTCTAGCCATGGCTCTAAAACCATGAGCTGTCATTTCTTCTTTTTGTATGCCAATTCGTCTTAAAGCAACATTGATTGTATTTTCTGACATTGGACGGAGTGGTGTCCTAATGCTTGGGAATACATATTTACTATGACTTGTGAGAGGGTGTAATTGGGATAAAATTTTTAAAGCTTGCTTACAAAGTGGAACGATATGGTTGGTATTTGTTTTAGAAACAAGATAGTTCCATTGATTATTTTCAAGATCTATATCATCCCAAAGTGCTTTTCTGATTTCTCCGGGTCTAGCAAAGACAAGAGGTGAGAATTTAAGTGCACATTTGACTGTGAAAGTTCCTTCAAAACTATCAATCGCAATTAGCAGGGTTTTGACTTTTTGAGGTTGCGTAATAGCGGAAAAGTTTTTTGACTGTGCTGGTGGAATAGCACCCCTCAAATCGTTCGATGGATCTCTAGTTGCTCGACTTGTTGCAATTGCATATCTGAAAATTTGTCCAGCTATTCCACGAACTCGGTGTGCACTAACAATTGCCCCACGTTTTTCTATTCGTCGTAGGCAATCTAATAATGCTGGGGCATCGATTTCCTCAATTGGTAAACTTCCTATCCAAGGAAAAAGGTCTTTTTCTAATTGCCTTTGGACTCGCTTCAAATGGCTCTGTGACCAGGTTGGCGAGAATTTGATAAACCATTCACGCCCAATCGTTTCAAATGTATTTGAATTTGATTGACCTATAGCTTGTTTTTGTGATTTGCGCTGGGCTGAAGGATCAATCCCATTTGCTATAAATCTACGTGCTTCTTCTCTTCGATTGCGTGCTTCTTTTAAACTAATCTCTGGATAGGGCCCAAGAGCAAGAAGTTTCTCTTTTCCATTAACTCGGTATTTAAAGCGCCATAGCTTTGAACCGGTGGGATTAATAAGTAAGAAAAGCCCTCGTTCATCGAAAACTTTCTTCGCCTTGGTGGACGGTTTTAATTTTTCAACTGTTGTGGCTGTGAGTGGCAAATCGTTTCCTATAATATTTCCGTAAATTCAATATCTGGGGGTATAATCATTTAATATGTTATGTACCCCTGAATCGTACCCCCAGATATTGGGGTATGTCAACGGATGATATAAGACGCTAAAGGACATAGAAATGCCCCTAAGCCTATTAAATCATAGGTTTTTTGGACGTTTTAGGATGGTGTTGGAAGAGAGTATGGCGGAGAGGGAGGGATTCGAACCCCCGGAACGCGTAAACGCTCAACGGTTTTCAAGACCGCCGCTTTCAACCACTCAGCCACCTCTCCGTCTTGAGATTGCACGTTTATATAGGAGCCTTGCTGTCGCTTAAACTGACCGAGGATGGTCTGACTTGCCTTGGCTTGGAACGTGCTCGTTGCCTGGTTCGAAAACTAGAACACGTGAATAACGTTATTAGCTGATTGTTGCAAGACAAAATATGGCAATTCAGCCAGAAAATTGTTCTGATATTGTTGCTTTCTGCCGTGTCAAACGGGAGCTTTATAGCTTTCGCCCGGATTATCCACCTGTCACGCTCATGTGGCGGGAGACGGCCGGGGCTTTGCTGTTTCTGTCGATGATGAAGTCATGGCCTTTTGGTTTGCGGTCAATGGCTTCATAGATGGCTTGTTTTAAGGCTTCATTGCTTTCCTGGGCACGGAGCGGGGTGCGGAGGTCTGCATTATCATCCTGGCCGAGGCACATGAACATTTCGCCTGTGCATGTCACACGGACGCGGTTGCAGCTTTCGCAGAAATTATGGGTCAACGGGGTGATGAAGCCAAGACGGCCACCTGTTTCTTTAATATCAACATAGCGGGCCGGGCCGCCAGTTTTATATTCATTTGGCGTGAGGGTGTATTTTTCCTCTAAATCTGCCCGCACTTTGCTTAATGGCAGATACTGATCTGTTCTGTCGCCATCGATATCACCCAGTGGCATGGTTTCAATCAGCGTGAAATCCATGCCCTGATCATGGGCCCATTCAATCATTGTTGGGATTTCATGTTCATTGACGCCTTTCAGGGCGACGGCATTCAGTTTGATTTTCAGCCCTGCCTGTTTGGCGGCCTTGATGCCTTCCAGCACCTGTTCCAGCCGGCCCCAGCGGGTGATGGCGTGGAATTTATCTGCGTCTAGTGTGTCTATTGAAACATTGATACGGCGCACGCCTGCTGAATAGAGATCTGGTGCGAGTTTGGTGAGCTGGCTGCCATTTGTTGTGACCAGCATTTCTTCGAGCTGGCCGGTTTCTAGATGGCGGGACAGACTACGGAATAATTCGATGATGTTTTTACGGACCAGTGGTTCGCCGCCGGTGATGCGGATTTTTTTCACACCAAGTTCAACAAAGGTTGAGCAGAGCCGGTCCAGCTCTTCGAGGGAGAGGAGCTCCTTTTTTGGCAGAAAGTTCATGTTTTCTGCCATGCAGTAAACGCAGCGGAAGTCGCATCTGTCAGTTACAGAGATGCGGACATAATTGACATGACGTCCAAACGGGTCAACCAGTTCGGCATTTGTTGTGGGGGTGCTCAGTCTGATGTCGTTATCAACTGTTGTCATGTGTTTCCTCTGATGATTAAAGCAGACCGTTATTATTTTTATTGAGGCGCGGACTGGTCGTTCTTATTGTTGTTTGTTTTAAATTATGGTTTTTTTGCCCGTGCCGCAATGATTTTGTCATAAATAGCAAAATTATGACCCTGATTGCAGCTCTTTTATAGCGAGACTTTAAATTTCCGGTCTTTAAAATTTTTTATAAATTATGTGACTCAATTTTAGTTCCTGTTTACTGATTCCTAACGGGGTTCTGATATTGTCAGTTCTATTGGATGCAATTTTGTTTTGCGTATGCTCCAAAAGGATTAGTGTATCGGAGGCCTTGTCGTTGCTTTTCAGGTGACCCATGGTCTCCGGTACTCCTTACTCTGGACATAATCTCTATTGAAATTGTATCAAGGTATATGATTGAGGCTAGATTGATTTGTTTAGAGTACGCGTTCGCTTTCCGGCATTCCTTTCAATTTTCGTCATCACTGGACTGATGAGCGGCTTGTTGGCCGGATGTTCCAGTTCAGTTGGTGTTTTCAAGAAAAAACCGAAATATAGCCCGCGGGTTGTCAGTCTTGGGCAGGTGGTGCCGAAGGGCGGCGGTGTTTATAAGGTCGGGAACCCGTATCAAATCGCCGGGCGCTGGTACACGCCAAAGGAAGACCGCTATTATGACAAACGGGGCATTGCTTCATGGTATGGTGAAGAGTTTCATGGGCGAAAAACGGCAAATGGTGAAGTGTTTGACATGTACGCTTTATCTGCGGCTCATCCGACAATGCCGCTGCCGTCTTATGCTGAAGTGACCAATATTCGCAATGGGCGGACGATTGTTGTGCGTGTGAATGATCGGGGCCCTTACAAACATGACCGTGAAATTGATTTGTCTAAAAAAGTGGCGATGGTGCTTGGCTTTTACCGGAACGGGACGACGCCAATTCGGGTGCGTTATCTGGGCCGCGCGCCCTTGAATGGGGATGACCGGTTTGAGAAAGACGTTTTGATGCGTCAATCCTGGTACCGGCAAGAATTTGCCGCGCAAATTCCTGACTATCGGAATGAGAGACGACAAACTGCCGGGTATAATCAAACCCGCTATGGTCAGAAGAGTTATCGGGAGACTAGTTATAACCAGGCAAGTTATAATCAGGGGCGATATGATCGTTCAAAATATGATCGGGGCTGGTAGAATTTCAGCAAAAGGTCATGAAAAATAAAGAGCCGTAAAGAATTTGCGGCTCTTTTTTGTTTTGAATTTTGAGCCGGCGTTTGAGATTAACGTGCTGCGATCAGTTTAACTGGCGGCTTCGTGGTTTGGTTTTTTAAGGATCAAATGCAGGCTGTAGCCGGCGTAAAGAGGTTTTACAGTCAGCTCTGTTCCAGTTTCAGAGGCGATTTGCTGCAATTTTAGCGGCAAGTTTGGGATCGGGTGGACGTGAAACAGGTTCAGCCAGGCGTAAAGTGCCTTTTGAAACAGGCGCGGGTATTGTTTGCATTCTCCAAAATCAGCGATGTGAACTTCACCGCCTTCTCTGGTGGCTTCAATGGCTCTGGCGACGACACTTTCCCATGCCGGGACCATGGAGAGGGTGAAGGAAATGAATACGCGATCAAATTGTTCTATGCCGAAAGTTTTTAGCGGATCGAAGGTTGTTGCGTCTCCTTTGGCAAGAGAGATGCGGTGATGATGGCCGCCACTGGCAACTGACTGACTGGCGGTTTTCAGCATTTCTGTTGAAATATCAACGCCGTAAAACCGGGTGCGGGTATATTTTTTTGCGGCGCAGATCAGGTTACGGCCGGTGCCGCATCCCAGTTCCAGTACCTTGCTGTTATCAAGGCCAGTATCCGGCGGGGTGAGGGCATTGATTAATTCATCACGGCCAAGAAGGTAATATTTGCGGCTGGCATTATAAATGAAGCGCTGGTTGCGATAGATTTTGTCCATCAAATGGGGGGCAGCGTTCATATTTTGCAGGCTGTTCTGGTCTGTCATGATTTTATATCTTCCGCAGCGGTTTAGCTGGTGAACTGATAAAGATGAAAGCCACCATAGATGGCTGATCTGTCTTTTTTGGTCAGCTCAGCTGACTTTTCTCGCTGATAGCTCCATTTTGACAGGATTTCATTTTTGACACGGCCTTCAAGGATGCTGTCATGGCCGGCTGTTCTGAATATGACGCGGGCATTATCTGCTGCTGTATAGGTGATGGCGTGCCAGAGTTCATTGAGGGTTTTGTCGTCCATCCAGTCTTGCGCGTCAAGAAGGACGACCCGGTCTACGGAGCCTGCTGGCATGGATAATAATTTATCAGTGATGGAGGCCTGACTGACGTCTACCCGTTCTGCATTGTCGGCGATGTTTTGATAATGCTGGAACTGGAGATAAGGCGGGAGTGCGCCGTTATCGTTTAGTTGGCTGCCATTTAATGAGCTGTTGTGGCTTTGGCTCTTTTCTGCTGGATGAACTGTGCCGAGTTTCTCAGCTTGGAGGTTGGTCATCGTGTCATAGCTACGGCCAAAAGCCTGCCAGGCGAAATAGTTCTGATTAATCGGGTAATCGCAACATAGTTTGCGCAGGCGTTCGCGTAAAACTTCGGCCATGTCGCCATCAGCACATTCTGCAAGGGCTGTGTATTGAGCTGGCGGTATGCCAAGGCCGTATAGAGAGGCCGGGTGAGATGTGAGCCAGGTGATGAGTTTTTTATCAAGCAGGGGCGAGAGTTTTTTATCAAAAAATTCTTTTTGCTGCTCCATCGTTGTGGCGCTCAGGAGCTGATTAAAATTAACGCCATAAAATCTGGTCATGAAATGACAGATGCCGATGAAGTTGCCCAGCAAACCACGGTGATAAATATTATCTGTGAAATATCGGGAGCGACGGCGGAAGGTTTTATCACGGCCCTGCCAGTATAGTTTTGATGTGGCATCCAGATTAGGCATGATATACTGATCATAGAGGTGTCGGTTTTCGCGTTTGTTGGGCACGGCGAAAAACTGATGAAATGATTTATGATCAGGGAAATTTTTCGCGGCGCAGACTTTGGTGCGGGTTAAGGCCACATGCGCGCGATTGAGATCAACTGCTGTTATTCTGGCCGGGCTGTTGATCAGGTAGTTCATGACATTGCAGCCACCAGAAGCAATGGTGACGATGTGATGGGTTTCGTCAATTTCCATGGCTTCAAGATCGACTAGGGGATCTTCCCAGATCTGCGAATAGACGAGACCTGAAAAAAGCTGGGCGAAAAGCTGATCGAGAATGCTTTGTTTTTTTGTTCGCTCCTGCTGGCGGACAGCCTTGCGAATGAGTTTAGCTTTATGCGGCTTTTCAAGTGTCGTTGTAGCTGGCATTGTCATATTATTTTTATATCCCGTGCTTCTTGTGGATAGTTGCTGGCTATCAAATGTGGATGACAGTGCTGTGACAGTTTTGCTGGTATTGATTTTTGTCGGGTTGGAATATTTTAATCTCAGTGATGATTTAAGTGATTTAATGTATTGAAATTTATGGAGATTGTTTGGTTTTGAGTTTTTGGTCTCTGATGAAGCTTTTATGACGACTATGTGACTAATGAAAAAAAGCCGGTTCATTTTAATCGTGATTGTCATATTTGGGGTTGATTGAAGCTACGGTTCGGGGTCAGCTATTTTTGCTGTTGTGATGTTGATTTAAGGGGTTTGGAAAATGAAACGTTATGGGGTGATGTTGGTTGGTTGTGTGCTGGTGCTTTCCTTGATAGCGGCTGCTTTCACTGTGGCGTTTTCAAATGGTTTCGTTCAAAAGGCCCGGGCGCAGACAGATGATGAGGCTTTTCACTCAACGGCGAAATTTGCGGTTTTAATTGATGCGGATAAGCCTTTTATCTTTCTTGAGCAAAATGCTGATGTGCCAATGGCGCCAGCGAGTATGAGCAAGCTGATGACGATTGCGGTCATCTTCAGGGATCTGAAGGCTGGCAAATTAAAGATGGATGATAAAATAAAAATCTCCGTTCATGCCTGGCGGACAGGCGGGGCGCCATCAAGAACGTCAGCGATGTTTGCGCCGGTTAAATCCGAGATTACGGTGTTGCAGGCCATACGCGGGTTGATTATTCAGTCAGGTAATGACGCGGCGATTGCGGTTGCGGAGCATATTTCCGGTTCTGAAGCGGCGTTTGCCAAAGAGATGGAAGCCTATGCAAAAGAAATAGGTATGAAAAATTCGACCTTTCGCAACCCGACAGGTTTACCGCACCCGGAGCATTTAATGTCAGCCAGAGATCTGGCGATTCTGGCGAAACATCTGATTTTGAAATTTCCACAATATTACCCGTTTTTTGCGGAGAAGAGCTTTAAGTTTACCCGTTATAATTTTATCAACCGGAATCCGCTGATTGGTAAAGAGGGCGGGTATGATGGTTTAAAGACCGGTTATACCGAAGAGTCTAAATATGGGATTGTTGTTTCAGCCAAACGAAAAGGGCGCCGGCTGATTGCTGTGTTGAACGGTTTAGAAACCAAAGAAGACCGGCGCAAAGAAGCAGACCGGGTTATGGACTGGGCGTTTACGCAATTTTCAAACCGGGAAATAGAGGCAAAGACAGCGAAATTTTCTGCACGCATATGGGGCGGTGAGAAAAGCTGGGTTTCTTTATCAACTGCCGGAACGCTTAAAATCTTTATGCCCAAGGGGGATGTTGTCACTGAGATTGTTTCTGAGGTGATATATGAGGGCCCTCTGAAGGCGCCGATCGTTCAGGGGCAAAAAGTTGCCCGATTAAAGGTTCAGGTCGCAAATTCTGTGCAGGAATTTGATCTTTTTGCTGATGAAACGGTGCCACGTGCTAACTTCGTGTATCGGGCGATGGATTCGTTGTTTTATCTGACATTTGGCTGGATATTCTGATAGTTAATGAGGGCTTTCCAGTTGAAGGTTTGATTGAAAAACAATCCAGTATTTACAGATTTTAAAAGTTGATCAGGGGCAGGTTTTGTTAAAAGGAAATTTAAAGCCAAGCGTGAAGAGTGGTGGCACATATGGGCCCACACGAGGGCGGTTTATCTCCTTTGAAGGTGGTGAAGGTGCGGGTAAATCTACGCAAGTGCGGATCTTATCTGAGCGGCTTGCCGCGCTTGGATTTAAAACGCTTCTGACCAGAGAACCGGGTGGCTCACCGCTTGGTGAAAAAATCCGCCGGTTTTTACTTGAAGGCAAGGTCAAGAATTATGGCGCTGTGGCGGAGGCATTGTTATTTTATACAGCCAGGCTTGACCATCTTGAAAAGCTGATTTTACCTAATTTAAAAGCCGGTGCCTGGGTTATCTGCGATCGGTTCGCTGATTCCAGCCGGGCGTATCAGGGGGCTGCGAGCGGGGTTGATGATGGTATTTTTGATGCGCTTGACCGCATAGTTGTGGGTGATAATCAACCGGAGCTGACTATCATTATTGATTTGCCTGTTGAAGTTGCAATGAAGCGGGTGATGAGCCGGCAACTTACCGAAGGGGGCGAGGTTGACAGGTTTGAATCTGAAGATTTGCGCTTTCACGAAAAACTCCGGGCCGGGTTTTTGAAAATTGCTGCGGCCAATTCCAACCGTTGTATCATTATTGATGGCAATCAATCACGGGAAAAAGTGGCTGAGCTTGTATGGCAGACTGTGGCTGAGCGGTTTGGGCTTGAGCATGTGGTTTAGGTTTTGACCTGTTGTTTGGATCAAAAGTTTAATCTGGCGGCAAGACTTTATGACTGAAGGTGTTTTGTGTGATGAGTGAAACGGATAACATACCGCAAAGTGATTGTGCGCCCGGTGCCATTCATCCAGTGGCCAGTCAGGATTATTTTGGGCACTCTGATAATATAGCAGCACTGGAAAAAAGCCTCGGTTCGGGCAGGTTTCACCATGGTTGGATTTTTGCCGGGCCATATGGTGTTGGGAAAGCAACATTGGCCTATCATCTGGCAAGGGTGCTGCTAGATGGGCATGTGTCCGATCAATCTACGGAAATTGACCTGCTGGAATCTTCCGCAAAAATAAGGACGGAGAAAACCGGGCGGCTGATCTCTCAGTTTGCGCATCCTGATATGCGGGTGATGCGGCGCAGTTTTGACCAGAAGACAAAAAAGTTTTTTCGTTTTATCCGAATTGACGAGATGCGGTTGTTGAAAGAGATGATGCACACGACCCCTTCTATGGGGGCGCACAGGGTTGCGCTGATTGACCGGGCGGATGATATGAATGAGGCGAGTTCTAATGCCTTGCTGAAAGTGCTTGAAGAACCGCCAAAACACACGACTTTTATTCTTATCACAAATTCACCCGGGCAAGTGCCTGTGACCATTCGGTCAAGGTGCCGAATGCTGAAATTTAACGGTCTTGAGCTCGATGATTTTAAATCTGCGATAGAACAACAATTCCAATGCCAGGGGCAGAGTATAAAAGAAGATACCAACTGGCAGGATCTGCTGCATCTTTCTGGCGGGAGTGTGCGCAAGGGGTTTGAGCTGATCACTGGTGATGGCCTTAAATTTTACGCGGCGCTCTATAAAATTCTGGACCGGTTGCCTGATCTTGATCAGCGGAATATTGATATGTTTGTTGACGGCATTTTAAAAGATAAAAGCGGGCAGGATTATCAGGCCGGGGTTCAGCTGTTGTCTGACCTGCTTTATCGGCTGTTGCGTGGGCGGGTTGAAGGGTTTTCTCTCAGTGCTTCTGAAAAGGAGCTTTCAGCAAAACTGGTGAAAGCTCATACACTTGATCGTTGGCTTTCATTGTGGGATACACTTGCTGAGCGCTCTTTAGATGTGAATGAGCTTAATCTTGATAAAAAAACATATATGCTGCAAAGTTTTTTTGCGATGCGTGATCTCGCCCGGGGGGCGTTTTAGGGTGGCTTGATAATCTGTTTCAGATTTTAAGTTATACAGAAGGCATTTAATGAGGCCGCTCATTGGTTTTGATGCCTTTACCTTTGTTTGATTTGAATTTAAAACTGCGTCATGTTCGCTTCATCTAATCTGACAGGAACGGATTGTCTGAAACACATTCTTTTTAACTTTACCGAAAACAGGAAAATAGTATGGGCGAGTTAGAGCCTTTTTACATTACGACGGCAATTTCTTACCCGAATGGTGCGCCGCATATTGGCCATGCTTATGAAGCTTTGGCGACGGATGCTGTTGCTCGTTTTCGCCGGCTTGAGGGCCGTGAGGTTTATTTTCTCACCGGGACTGATGAGCACGGGCTGAAAATGCAGCAAACGGCTGAACAGCTTGGTATTGAAGTTGAGGCGCTGGCAAACCAGAATTCAGCCATGTTTGAAGAGATGGTCAAGCTGCTTTGCTGTACCAATGATGATTTTATCAGAACATCAGAGGAGCGGCACAAACTGGCCAGTCAGGAAATCTGGCGCCGGATGGCGGCGAATGGTGATATTTATCCCGGCACTTATTCCGGCTGGTATTCGGTGCGGGATGAGGCGTTTTATGATGAAAAAGAAACCACTTTAAAAGAGGGTGTACGGATTGGCCCGCAGGGCACGCCAGTTGAATGGACAGAAGAGACCACTTATTTTTTCAAGCTTTCTGCATATCAGGATAA
This sequence comes from Hyphomicrobiales bacterium, assembly GCA_021775425.1. Classification (GTDB taxonomy): domain Bacteria; phylum Pseudomonadota; class Alphaproteobacteria; order Rhizobiales; family HXMU1428-3; genus HXMU1428-3. The sequence goes on along the minus strand of JAJFHX010000046.1, from coordinate 92,410 downwards.
ATTGCTGGCGCATTATGAAAAAAATGAAGATTTTATCGGCCCGAAAACCAGACGCAATGAGATTATGCGTTTTGTGGAAGGCGGGCTTAGAGATCTTTCCATTTCACGCACGACTTTTAACTGGGGCATTCAGGTGCCTGACAGTGATGATCATATTATGTATGTGTGGGTTGATGCACTGACCAATTATATCACCGGGGTTGGGTTTCCTGATGATGGGTCAGACAAGTTTAAAAAATTCTGGCCGGCGGATGTTCATATGATCGGCAAGGATATTTTGCGTTTTCATGCGGTTTACTGGCCCGCGTTTTTAATGTCCGCTGGTATTGAATTGCCGAAGCAGATATTTGCGCATGGTTTTTTCCTCAATGACGGGGAAAAAATGGCTAAGAGTCTTGGTAATGTCATATCACCCGCTGAAATTGTTGAGCAGTTTGGGGTTGATCAGGTGCGGTATTATCTGCTGCGTGAGGTGCCGTTTGGGAATGACGGCAATTATGTTCATGAACAGATGGTCAACCGCATCAATGCTGATCTGGCCAATGATCTTGGGAATCTGGCGCAGCGCTCGCTTTCTATGCTGGTGAAAAATCTGGACGGGGTGGTGCCGGAGCCGACAAACTTAACTGACGATGATCTGGCGATGCTGAAACAGGTGGATGAAATTTTACCAGACGTGACTGAGGCGATGAATAGTCTTGCTTTGCATAAGGCGGTTGAACTGGTGTTTAAAATTGTAAGTGATGCGAATAAATATTTCGCGGCGCAAGAGCCATGGGCTTTAAAAAAGACGGACCCTGAACGCATGGGGACAGTGCTTTATGTGACGGCGGAAGTTATTCGCCAGGTGGCTATATTGGCGCAGCCTTTTGTGCCGCTAGGGGCTGCGAAACTGCTTGATATTTTAGAGCAGGGTGATGACCAGCGTGACTTTGGTGCGCTTGGTGAGGCTGGCCGGCTTGCAGCCGGGTTAAAGCTTGAAAAGCCAGAACCTGTTTATCCGCGCTATATCGAAACGGAAGGGGAGGTATAAATGCTGGTTGATAGCCATTGCCATCTCGATTTTCCGGGGCTGGTTGAAGACTTGCCTGCTGTTCGCCAACGGGCAAAAGACGCTGGTGTTGATCTGATGGTCACGATCAGCACGCGCATTCGGCAGATGGATAAAATCATCGCCATTGCTGAGGGACATGAAAATGTATTCTGTTCTGTTGGCACGCACCCGCATAATGCCAGTGAAGAAAAAGATCTGACGGTTGAAGATATTCTGGTTCATAGTCCGCACCCGAAAGTGGTGGCGATTGGGGAAGCCGGGCTCGATTATTTTTATGATGATGGTGATCCGGTTGATCAGGCGGCGGGGTTTCGCAGGCATATTGCAGCGGCGAGAGAAACCGGCCTGCCACTTGTGATCCACACCCGGGATGCTGATGATGACACAGCAAAGATTTTAAAAGAAGAAACCGGCAATGGTGCGTTTCCGTTTTTGCTGCATTGTTTTACCGCGTCTCGCGGGTTGGCTGAAGTGGCGATTGAGCTTGGTGGTTATGTTTCTTTTTCCGGTGTGCTGACATTTAAAAATTCGCCTGAACTGCGCGAAACGGCGGCGGCCTTGCCTAAAGACCGGCTGCTGGTTGAAACCGATGCGCCGTATCTTGCACCTGTGCCCAAGAGGGGTAAACCGAATGAACCCTCATATGTAGCGCATACGGCTTTGGTGCTTGGGGAGACCCAAGGTTTGTCAGGGGCAGAAATTGCCAAAGTGACGACAGATAATTTTTTCAGATTGTTTTCAAAAGTGCCTGATCCGCGGGTTTAACGGGAAGCTCAATGGGATATCGATTTTCTATTTTAGGATGTGGACCTTCTGGCGGGGTGCCGCGCATTGGTGATGACTGGGGGGCTTGCGACCCTGCTGAACCACGCAACAGCCGCCGTCGCAGTTGTTTTGTTGTGGAACGATTTGCTTCTGATGTTTCGAGAGACGGGGCCGCAGAAACGGTTACGCGGCTGCTGGTTGATACGTCACCGGATTTGCGGGCGCAATTGCTAGACGCCAAAATCGCGGTGTTGGACGGGGTTGTTTTTACCCATGGTCATGCCGACCACATTCACGGGATTGATGAGTTGCGGGTGGTTTGTTTTAACGGGCAGAAAAGAGTGCCTGTTTATTATGACGACAAAACCGGGGCGGAACTGCTTTCTAAATTCGGATATTGTTTTGAGCAACCTGAAGATTCCAATTATGTACCTATATTAGAGGGGCATGAACTGGAGCCTGAAATGCCTTTGCAAATAGAAGGTGCCGGTGGGGTGATTGATTGTTTGCCCTTTCGTCAGATTCATGGAGGCGGGCAATCGCTTGGGCTCAAATTTGGCTCTCTTGTCTACGCAACAGATGTGAGTGAATTTCCTGAAAGTTCGCTCAAATATCTTGAAGGGCTGGATGTTCTGGTTCTTGGTGCGTTGCGTGATACACCGCATCCCTGTCATTTTTCAGTTGAGCAGGCGCTTGAGGTGATTGAGCGCTATCAACCTAAACGGGCCATTCTCACTCACATGCATAACAATCTTGATTATCAGACTTTAAAGAATGAACTGCCGCCTCATGTGGAACCAGCTTATGACGGGTTGGTGATTGAGGTTGAGGGATAGATTTTCTTTTTAATGGGGCTTCAGTTGCTCCCTAGGCAACTGGGTTTGGTGCACCGATCTTGTTTGGTGCTTTAGATACCAAATTTCTTCACGTTCATTCGATTGCCTTCAAAGTATCCGTACTGCGTCCGTCGCTGATAGGGCGGGGGGGAAGTTTCAGGTGTAGGTAATTGTGCTGCCCGATGGGTGCTGATTGTTGATGAGGGTTTCGACCAGATGTTTTGCGATTGTTTCGGGGAGAGGCAGAGTTGACTGGTCTTCGCCGGGGAAAGCTTTGCGGCGCAGTTTCGTTCCCATTGGGCCGGGGTTGTATAACCAGGCTTTAATCGGGGTTTCTTTGATTTCTTCTGAGTAAGCTTTCACAAGAGATTCCAGTGCTGCTTTTGAGGCTGCGTAAGGGCCCCAGTAGGCTTCCGGGTTTTCAGATGTTTGATGGTCTGTGATGAAGACTGCCTTGCCAGTTTCAGCCCGGCGCAATAATGGGTCAAGTGAGCGCAGCAGCAGCCAGTTGGCGGTTAGATTGGTGCCGATGACTTTGTGCCATTCTTCAGTTTTAAAGTGAGTGACCGGGGAAAGGGTGCTGAGATAGGCGGCGTTACCAATGAAAATATCCAGTGCATCAAACCGAGGAAAAAGCGAAGGGCCGATGGCGTCAAGCTTTTCTTCTTCCAGCAAGTCGATCGGGATCAGTGTGGCTGTGCCACCATTGTTTTTAATTTCATCATCCAGTTCTTCAAGTGCACCAACGGTTCTGCCAAGGGCAATGATGTGTGCGCCGTGTTTTGCCAGTTCGATGGCTATGTGCTTACCTAGCCCGCGGGTGGCGCCAGAAATTAGGGCTGTTTTGTTTGTTAATTGCTGGCTCACGGATTGTTTCCTGCGTGGGGGATTGGGATGACAGCCATTTCGCTGAAATTTGTGATGCCATCCTTATCAAATGTATGTGGGTGGGGCAAATGAAAGTGACGCATGACTTCTGACGGAAACCTGTTTTTGCATCTCTAAAAGCATCATGAAAAAAATACCCGGGGCTGTTGCCCCGGGTTGTGTTTCGCGTTTCACCAATTGTCATGAAAGATTGATCTCTTTCAGTCCATTTATAATGCAACTATTGCGGTGCTTTTTCAGTGGCCGGGTCCATCTCTTGTTCCGGCGCATTTTCATCTTTGCCTTTGATCATTTCTTTGGCTTTTTCGTAAGCGTCCTGGCTCATTTTTTTGGCACTATCAAGCACAGGTTTTGCCGCTTCGATTGCGTCTTTTGTGGCTTCTTTGGTTTTTTCCTTCGCCGCATCATAAGTTGGCTTTGCAGCTTCTAGTGCGTCTTTGGTTTTTTCTTTGGCTGCGTCATAGGTTGGTTTGGCTGCATCTATGACGTCTTTGGTGGTTTCCTTTGCCTTTTCAACATAGGGTTCTGCCGCCGTTTTGGCCTTTTTCAGATAAGGGCTGGTGGCTTTTTTGGCTTTGTCTGTTGCTTCTAGCAGACCTTCCACTCCTTTGGCAGAAATGGCTTTTGAGCTGGTCCATAGTTTTGTCCACCAGCCAACTGATGGGCGCATTTTTTCTGCTGGCGTTGCTGTCAGAGTGGCAACAGCTTTCTGGTGGGATGCTTTGAGGCTCGGGTCCTGAATATTTTCTGAGTTGCCAGTGAACAGAATGATTGGGGTGCAGGACGTGACGACCTGTTCACCGGATTTGTACCAGCTTGGATTAGAAATGTCAGTTTCTTCTGCATTATAAACTTTGCGGCCCTTTACCTCTTCAGCGAGGATTTCTCTCGATATCACGGGGATGAAATGACCTTTGTTATCATTAACGAGAGAGAACAGTTTGCTTTTTGGGTCAGCTGCGTGAACAAACAGAGTGACGTTGTCTTCAGAGGTCAGGCTTTGCGTGATGGCATCTTCTGTGCTCGCCGCATAGGTGATGTTTTTTGCTTTACCGATGCCTTCCGGGTCAACAGTGCGCAGGTAATTAAATGTGCCGGTATGGCCTGAATTTTCTGGTGGAAGGATGAAGTTGAGATAGGGAGCACTTGCTGCGATATCGCCAAAGTTTTTAATCAGCGGGTTTTTGGTGACCATGAACAAACATTCGCGGCCAATATCATCATGCACAGCTGTGAAGGTTTTTTTGTTGGCGGCGTTGTTATGCCTTAATGCAAACAGGTCATATTGAGCGAGGCCGAATTTAGCCGGGTCTGCTTCAACTCTGGCGAGATTATCCAGCGAGCCGCCAGAATTCTGACAGGTGATGTCTATGTTGTCAGTTTTTGCCTGTTCGGCAATCGCCGGGCAGAACTTTTCTGAATAAGCTGAAGAAGCCTCCCCTGTGAGGAGATCGAAAGCTCTGGCTTCACCAGAGAGCAGAGGGGTTACTATTGCAGTTGAGAGAATGGCCAACAGGGCCGTGTTTTGAACCGGTTTCATAAAAATCATTATAAACTCTCCTCAAAAGTTATCTTTTAGAGATGGTGTGTCTGTTTGTTTTATCAATGTTTCGTGGGTTAATTTATGACAGCGATTGGTTTGATTCCCTGCTGTTTGTGCTGTGAATGACATAGGTGGGAATAACGGCTAAAATCTGCCTTTTTGAAAGAGATTTCCTGATAAAAGCGGCTGTTAACTCAGAAAAACCCAAATAATTTAGTTGGTGTGTAATCAACAGGTTTAAAAGACTTCTGCTAACAGAGAGGGGTGTGGTTCTTCTTCGCTGAGCAGGTCGGTGAGGCGGGTTGGATAGTCACCAGTGAAGCAATGATCGGTGAATTGGGGGTGTTCATCATCACGTTTGGTGTAGCCCATGGCGCGGTAAATACCATCGACTGAAATAAAGGCGAGGCTGTCTGCGCCCATATATTTGCGCATGCCTTCAATGTCATAATTCGCAGCGAGCAATTTGCCCTGGTCTGGGGTGTCGATGCCATAAAAATCCGGATGGGTGATAGGGGGGCTTGAAATGCGCATATGCACTTCTTTGGCGCCTGCTTCATACATCATTGAAACCAGTTTCACGGAGGTTGTGCCGCGAACAACGCTGTCATCAATCAGCACGACGCGCTTACCAGCGACCATGGCTTTATTGGCTGAGTGTTTGAGTTTTACACCAAGCTGGCGAATTTGTTGTTCGGGTTCAATAAATGTGCGACCGACATAATGATTGCGGATGATGCCTAGTTCAAACGGGATGTTTGAGGTCGCGGCATAGCCGATTGCCGCCGGGACGCCTGAATCCGGGATCGGTATGATGACATCTGCATCTGCCGGGGCTTCAATTGCGAGCTGTTCGCCCATTCTTTTTCTGACTTCATAAACGGATTTGCCGCCAACGATTGAGTCAGGGCGGGCAAAATAAATATATTCAAAAATGCAGGGCCGTTCATTGAGTTTCTGGAAGGGGTGATAGCTTTCTATGCCTTCTTCGGTGATGACGACGATTTCACCATTTTCAACTTCCCTGACAAATTCGGCGCCAACAATATCAAAGGCGCAGGTTTCAGATGCGAGGACCCAGCTATCACCTAGTTTGCCCAGCAATAGTGGGCGAATGCCGAGAGGGTCGCGCACGCCGACCAGCTTTTTATTGGTCAGGCAGGCGATGGCAAAGGCGCCTTCGATCTGGAGGACGGCTTCTGTAAAACGTTCGATGAAGGTTCGTCTTTTGCTGCGGGCGAGCAGGTGGAGCAATACTTCTGTGTCACTGGTAGATTGAAAAATAGCGCCGTCTCTGATGAGATCGCGGCGCTGTGTGACTGCGTTTGTCAGGTTGCCATTGTGGCAAATGGCAAAGCCACCTGAGGAATGTTCGGCAAATAGTGGCTGGACGTTGCGCATGACCGTGTCGCCAGTTGTGGAGTAGCGGACATGACCAACCGCATTTTTACCTTCAAGGCGTTCAATGATATTGCGTTTGTTGAAATTATCTCCAACGAGTCCCATGCGGCGCTCTGCCTGAAACTGATTGCCATCAAAACTCACGATGCCGGCTGCTTCCTGACCGCGATGCTGCAGTGCGTGCAAGCCAAGGGCGGTGATTGCGGCAGCATCCTGATGGTTAAAAATACCAAAGACACCGCATTCTTCTCTTAGCTGGTCATCACGCATGAAGGGATCTTCTGGACGCAGATGCGGATTAGGCTCAGCCAAAAGGGACTTGAAGGTTTGGAAACCGGATTTGTCTTTAAACATTTTGTTTGCTGCCAAAGTTGGGGTCAATGTTGTAACGTCCCGTCATACTGATGCGGGATGGCTGCGAGGTATTGTTGATATCTGCGAGCAGCTTCTTCATTCGTAGCTTAATCTTTTGCGTATAACGGCATGGTTTGAAACACAGCTATATATAACCAGTCACTTTAAATAACAATGATACATATTTGTATTTGTGTGCAAATATCTTCTTAACGTTACTAACGGAACTTTACTGTTCCGGCTCACTGTTTAGATCAGGAATGGTGATTTTATCCGGCATCACTTTTTTCATTATGTTTGTTATATAATCGCCCGTGTACTGAATGTAAGGCAAAGATTTTGATTGTGTGACCCAGATTGGGTGGTTTTCTTCTTTTGGCTCAAGAAATGTGCCGAAGAAATAAAGGATCACAACCAGAATAAAGCCACGGAACAGGCCGAATATAAAGCCCAGTGTGCGGTCAAGTGCGCCAATCCTGCTATCCAGCACTGTGTCTGAAAAGCGGGAGGTGATGAAATGGACGATCAACAGAACAACAAGAAAAATGCCGATCACGCTCAATGCGAGAGCGATGGTTTTGTCTATGCCGAGTGATGTGGCGAGTTCGTTTGCTAAATGCCTGTAATAAATAGCAAAAGCTAATGCTGCGACAGCTGCCAGAGCCCAGGATAGAATGGAGAGGACTTCTCTTGTGAGGCCACGATACATGGCCAGCATTCCGGAAATGATTGCAATACCGAGTAAAATTGCATCTAAGAATGTCAAAGGTCCTATCATGATCTGATCCTTATTTTCATTAGTTCACAAAGTTCCCGGGTTTAAATTCCAGAAGTTAAAATGTTTCTATGCCAAATGTTATTCAAACAATTGGTTTTCTTTGCTGCAATAGAAATAGCGGAAATACAATGGTTTTTCCAGCTAAGATATTCAATCAGTTCACTAATCTTATTGCTTTTCGCAATTGCGGCAAAAGAGCTTATCGCTGTTTTACTATCATCACTGAGGTTTATGAAACGATTTTTGCTATTTCTGACAAATGGTTGATGGCTTGGCACCTAATTGTCACATCTCCTTTTTCACTGCTGTTTTCAGGGATATAACAACGGGTAAAGCCGAGTTTTTCAGATTCTCTCAGGCGCTGGCTGGTATGGCTGACCCGTCTGATGCTGCCAGAAAGGCTGACTTCACCAAAAAAGACGCTTTCATCAGGTAGGGGTTTGTTGACAAAAGCTGACATTAAAGCGGCGGCGGCGGCTAAATCTGCTGCCGGTTCGTTGATTTTGATGCCGCCGGCTATGTTCAGATAGACATCATGTGAGCCAAGGACAATGCCGCAACGGGCTTCCAACACGGCCAGAATCATATTCAGACGGCTGCTATCCCAGCCAATGACAGCGCGGCGCGGTGTGCCAAAGGGTGAGGGGGCAACCAGGGCCTGCATTTCAACCAGCACAGGGCGAGTGCCTTCAATACCGGCAAAGACGGATGTTCCCGGGCCTTTTTCATTGCGGTTACCGAGGAATATTTCAGACGGGTTTGTGACTTCAGCAAGGCCACTATCACGCATCTCAAACACGCCAATTTCATCTGTAGGGCCAAAACGGTTTTTCTGGGCCCGAAGGATGCGGAACTGCGCGCCGCGCTCACCTTCAAAATACAGCACCGTATCTACCATATGTTCGATCACTTTTGGTCCGGCGATTGAGCCGTCTTTGGTGACATGGCCGACTATGATCAGGCAGCAGTTTGTTTTTTTGGCCTGGCGAATGAGTGAATGGGTTGTCGCGCGCAACTGGGTGACCGTGCCGGGGGCCGCTTCTACCGTATCTGTCCAGAGGGTCTGGATTGAATCTATTATGCATAGGGCTGGCGGGGTGCCATCCTGCATGGTGGCTAATATGGCTTCCATGTTGGTTTCAGCGGCGAGTTCGACTTTGGCTTTCTTTACGCCGAGGCGATCAGCCCTGAGGCGGACCTGAGCGGTGGCTTCTTCACCAGAAAAATAAAGCACGCGGTGGTTTTGATTGGCCATTGTGGCAGCCAGCTGAGTTAATAAAGTTGATTTGCCTATTCCCGGATCACCGCCAACCAGAATGGCGGAGCCTGGCACCAGCCCACCGCCGGTTACTAGATCCAGCTCTCTGAAATTGGTCTGGTATCTCTGGATGATTTGTTCTTCGCCATCAAATGTTTCCAGATTAACGGCATTTCGTTTGCGCCCACGGGAAGTTTTTTGTCCGCTGACAGCAATTGGCTCTGCGCTTGCTTCGACAATGCTGTTCCATTCCCCGCAGGCGGTGCATTTGCCGGCCCACTGGGTTGTTATATTGCCGCAAGACTGGCAGGTGTATGTTGCTTTTCGGGCTATATTAGACTCTGTTTCTCTCGCGGCTAATCCAAACGCGAAAGCGTTTGGGCCTACGAGGTGCGCCGCAACGCGGCGGGCTACGCCATGTTCTCAGTTTCTAAAGTAGAAACTGGTCACCTCTTCGTAATTTTCGTTTTGTGTTTTTGTTTTTTAGTTGATCAGTCGAGTTATGTGTTTTCTATTTGTCTCCTGGCTATTCCAAACGCAGAGGCGTTTTGGCTTCTGAGGGGGGATGTCTTTTTATCGATCAGCTTATCTGTGCTCGCTAAGGCTGATCTTATGCGTCATGTTCTCTCTCCCGGCTAATCTAAACGCTGAAGCGTTTAGGCCTCCGTTGGGCGGCGCTAGGCGCCGGACTGCGCTGTCGCTGCGTCATGTTCTCGGTTTCTGAAGTGAAACCGTTCACTTTTCTCTCTCTCCCGGCTAATCTAAACGCTGAAGCGTTTAGGCCTCCGAGGGGCGGCGCTAAGCGCCGGACTGCGCTGTCGCTTCGTCATGTTCTCGGTTTCTGAAATGAAACCGTTCACTCCTTCGTAAATGTGGTTCTTCTGTTTGTTTGACTTTATTTTTTTCCTAACATGTTAATTCTGGCGGTAGGGCATGTGGTCTTCTTCGATTAAGTCAGAGAAGCGGGTGAAGTTGCCGTTAAATGCCAGTTTAACTGTGCCTGTCGGGCCGTGGCGTTGTTTACCGATGATAACCTCGGCTTTGCCTTCGACCTGGGCCATTTCATCCTGCCATTTTACCGTGGCTTCAACATCTGATTCAGATGGCTGGGCCCTTGAGACGTAATATTCTTCGCGGTAAACGAACATCACGACGTCAGCATCCTGCTCAATCGAGCCTGATTCGCGCAGATCCGACAATTGTGGGCGTTTGTCTTCTCTTTGCTCTACCTGACGAGACAACTGAGAGAGGGCGATGACCGGGACTTCAAGCTCTTTGGCGAGAGCTTTGAGGCCGGTTGTGATTTCTGTGACCTCCTGCACGCGGCCTTCACCGGTTCTTTTTGAGCCTGAGAGTAATTGCAGATAATCGACAATGATGACGCCAAGATTTTTTTGCCGTTTGAGTTTTCTTGCTCTGGCGCAAAGCTGGGCAATGGAGATGCCGCCAGTCTGGTCGATATATAACGGCACATCACTGAGGCGCTGGGAAGTTTCTACGAGTTTGCGAAAATCTGTTTCATCAATCATGCCGCGGCGGATTTTTTCAGAAGGGATTTCAGCCTGCTCGGAAATGATCCTTGTGGCGAGCTGCTCGGCTGACATTTCGAGAGAGAAAAACGCTACCACTGCCCCATCAACTGATTTTAAGGTGCCGTCTGGTTGTGGTTCTGCCCTATGGGCGTTAGCAATCTGAAAAGCGATATTTGTGGCAAGGGCCGTTTTGCCCATTGATGGTCGCCCGGCGAGGACGATCAGATCAGACCTTTGGAGGCCGCCCATTTTATGGTCAAGATCAGACAATCCTGTTGAGATGCCTGATAGGCCGCCATCTCTCAGGTAAGCGTTGTTGGCCATTTCAATGGCGTCTGTAATGGCATCTTTGAACGAACAAAAGCCAGAGCCATATTTGCCTTGTTCGGCCAGTGAATAGAGCAATTGTTCTGATGCGCTGATTTGCTCTTCTGGTGGTTGGTCGACACCGCTGTCATAGGCTGTGTTGACCATGTCTTCGCCGATGTTGATAAGGCTGCGGCGCACGTGAAGGTCATAGATTGTCTGGCCGTAATCTTTCACATTGATGATGGATGTGGCGTTGGCGGCAAGGCGACCAAGATATTGCGGCACGGTGATTTCGCCAAGAGGCTCTTCATGCTCAAAATAGGTTTTAAGGGTTACAGGGGTTGCCTGCTTGCCAGATTGAATGAGGCGCTGGGCGGTTTCATAAATTCTGGCATGGAGCGGATCGAAGAAATGCTCGTCAGTCAGGAAGCCGGAAACTCTGTCTGCCGCCTCGTTATTGATGAGGATGGCGCCAAGAAGCTCTTGTTCTGCCTGAATATTATGTGGGGCCAGACGAAATGGCAGGCTCTCCAGTTCAGATTTAATATCTGGAGAGTTTGATTCCTGGGACTGGTCTGATTTTTTTGTTGTATTGGTCGCTTGATCTGTCATGGGGCCAATCTACTTGATTCTGTTTTATTCCATAGTGACTGAAAAGTTCTGTCCCCCATATTCACAGGTGGATGAGATTTTTTTTATTTTCTCTTGCCCTATATTTTGTTGTCTCATTGAGGGTAGGGACTATGTTTATGAATGCAATGGAGAAATGGGAGTTTACCCAGTTGATTTGTAGGCTGAGAAATAAAAAAAAGTCGGTTCAGTCTGCCTTAATAAAACGGCCAAAGGCTCGGGGACCATCGCCTGTTTCAGCTTTGCCGACAACTTCCATAGTTTTTGCTTCAATTTTCATCAGCAGGTTTGAAAACCAGCAGGCGACATAGACGAACTTACCATCTGGTCCTGTCATGATGCCTTCAGGATATTCCCCGACTTTGATTTTTTTGATGCGTTTACTGGTGTTGAGGTCAATCACGGAGACGGTTTCACTGTACTGATCCGTGACGAAGGCTTTATTATCTGCCAGTGCCACGGCATAGGGGCGGTTTCCTACTTTCACATTTTCAATGAGTTTTTCGCTGGTCAGGTCAATGATTGAGATGTCATTGCTTTTGACATTGGCTGTATAGGCTCTTGTGCCAGCTTTATTGATGGTGACGCCAAAGGGTCGGTTGCCGACTTTGATTGTGGTTTTGACTTTGAGGGTTTTTGTGTTGATGACCGAGACCTGGTGGCTGTCTCTGTCTGCTGAGAGAAGCCAGTTGCCATCTGCTGAGACATCCAGCCCTGAGGGTGAATTGCCGACAGGGATTTGGGTTTTTATGGTGCCAGAGCCTGTATCAATGATGTAGATCACGTGTTTGTACCAGTCAGCCACATAGAGGGTTTTACTGTCAGGATGAATGGCGACACCGAGGGGGGCGCTATCAAGCTGGATGCGGCGGGTGATTTTATTGGTTTGAAGGTTTAACTCAGTGATGAATTTACCTTCCGGGCTGGTGACATAGGCTTTTTTACCGTCTTTGCTTACGGCGATGCCTGCCGGGCTGCCACCAATTTTGATGGTTTGTGTTGGTTTCAGGTTATCCAGATCAATGATGGTGACGGTTTCATCTGACTGATTGGTGACATAGGCTTTTGCTGCGAATGTGGGCTGGCTGGTTACCAATGTTACAACTAAGGTTGAAATTGCAAAAAAAAGCAAGGTGAGCCGGGGGCTCAACCTTGCTGAGATTGGATCGATCATTTTATAGTTATTATGCATTCCTGAAATTAAGAGCCTCCCTCAATTTTCTTCTTTAAAGCTTCAAGGCCGGAGGTGTAGATGCCCATGACAGCTTTTTTAGCGGCGGCGTCGTTTAATTCTTCGGGTGGATCGTTATTCATATAGCCCCGATAAAAGGCACCTTTCCAGGTGACGGTTGCTTTGCCGCCATCAGCTTCTGAAACTGAGATGGTTGAGGAGTAATTGTTGACGGGCAGGACTTTTACATCAACTTTTGTGATGCGGTAGGAATAGCTTTTGTCTTCATCACTGTAATTATAAAGGATTTCGTCGATGGTGGCGCCGCCTTTAAGTGTGAGGACACGGGTTGCATCCACTTCATTGCCGCCTTTGCCTTCGGTTTTTTCAACGGCCGGGTGCCAGTTGAGATCACCGAAATTCTTAATTGCATCCCAGACTTTATCCGGGCTGGCATTAATTGTGACGGAATGTTTGACTTTCTGACGTGTGGGGCCGTGGGCTTCTGCTGTTGTTGGCATCGTGTTTGCGATCAGCATGCCAGCCATTAGCAGTGCAAAGATATTCAAAATTTTACGCATTCAATAACTCCTTCGATATGTGGTGCCAGATTAAGAGGCAAAAAGTTTTGGGGCAAGTTGTTTCAGCCTTTTGGTGTGGTTATTGCCAAATTTGTGAACAAAATCATATGGATTCTCATCGCATTCTTATTTTGCCGCGCTTATTTGGCTGTGCTATCAGCCGGGGTGGCGGTTGCTGTTTTTTTGAGGCTGCGTTTACGAGTTACCGTTTTTTTAACTGGAGTTTTCCGGTTTGCAGCTTTTTTTGCAGTTTTAGTTGTGGTTGTTTTCACTGCTGATGATTTTGCTGCTGGCCTTCGTTCAAGCAGTTCTTTTAAAAACTGGCCTGTGTAGCTTTGTTTGACTTTGGTTATTTCTTCTGGGGTGCCAACAGCGACGATTTCTCCGCCGCCATTGCCGCCTTCCGGGCCAAGGTCGATAATCCAGTCAGCGGTTTTGATGACTTCCAGATTATGCTCAATGACGGCGACGGTGTTACCGTGGTCAACCAGTTCATGCAGAACTTCGAGCAATTTGGCGACATCATCAAAATGGAGGCCGGTGGTTGGTTCATCAAGAATGTAAAATGTTCGACCTGTGGCGCGTTTTGAAAGTTCTTTGGCAAGTTTAACGCGCTGGGCTTCGCCACCTGAAAGGGTTGTGGCTTGCTGGCCAATTTTAATATAGCCAAGGCCAACGCGTTTCAGGGTTTCCATCTTATCTCTGACTGAGGGGACGGCTTTGAAAAACTCAACGCCTTCTTCAACGGTCATGTCCAGCACATCGGCGATGGATTTGCCTTTAAACTCAACTTCTAATGTTTCGCGATTATAACGTTTGCCTTTGCACTGATCACAGGTGACGTAAATATCGGGCAAAAAATGCATTTCGATTTTGATGACGCCATCGCCCTGGCAACTTTCGCAGCGCCCGCCTTTGACATTGAATGAAAAGCGGCCCGGTTTATAACCGCGCGCTTTTGATTCTGGCAGGCCAGCGAACCAGTCTCTGATATGGGTGAAGGCGCCAGTGTAGGTGGCGGGGTTTGAGCGGGGTGTGCGGCCAATGGGTGACTGGTCAATGTCGATGATTTTGTCGAGTTGTTCGAGGCCTTCAATGGCTTCATGTTCGCCTGGTACATGGCGAGCATTATTGAGTTTTCTGGCCACGGCTTTATAGAGTGTTTCTATTAAAAAAGTGGATTTGCCGCCGCCTGAAACACCGGTGAGACAGGTAAAAAGACCCATGGGGATGCTGGCGGTGATGTTTTTCAGGTTGTGTTCTTTTGCGCCTTTGACAGTGATCTGGCGGGAAGGGTCTGGTTGTCTTCTGTTTTTTGGCGGTGCGATGAATTTTTCGCCGGTGAGATATTTGCCGGTGATGCTTTTTTTGCTGGCCATGATTTTTTTGGGTGTGCCTTCAGCGACAATTTCACCGCCATGGATGCCGGCTTTCGGGCCGATGTCGACCACATGATCAGCCGTTAAAATGGCGTCTTCGTCATGCTCAACGACAATTACGGTGTTGCCAAGATCACGCAGGTTTTTCAATGTTTCCAATAACATGGCGTTATCGCGCTGGTGCAGGCCGATGGAGGGTTCATCAAGCACATAAAGCACGCCTGTGAGCCCTGAGCCGATTTGGGAAGCCAGGCGAATGCGCTGGCTTTCGCCGCCTGATAATGTGCCGGAATTGCGCGAGAGGCAGAGATAATCGAGACCGACAGCGTTGAGGAAATTAACGCGCTCGCGGATTTCTTTTAATATGCGGTCGGCAATTTCAAGCTGTTGGTCTGTCAGATAAATGGGTAGATTTTCAGCCCAGGTCAGAGCTTCCTTTATTGACATTTCAGCAATGTCGCCAATGTGCTGCTCGTTGATTTTCACGGCCAGAGCCTGTGGTTTCAGGCGGGCGCCGCCGCAATGGGCGCATGGCTGGGCGGATTGAAAGCGGGCCAGCTCTTCTCTTACCCAGTTGGATTCCGTTTCGCGCCAGCGGCGGTCAATATTATTGATGACGCCTTCAAACGGTTTTTTGGTTTTAAAACTTCTGGTGCCGTCTTCATATTTAAAGGTGATTTCTTCGTCACCTGATCCGTATAGAATTGTGTTTCTGATTTCTTCGCTGAGTTTTTCCCATGCTGTTGTCATCGGGATTTTGTAGTGGCGGGTGATGGCTTCTAATGTCTGGGCGTAATAGGGAGAGGTGTTGCCTGTCTTGGCCCAGGGCTGTATCGCGCCGTCTTTCAGGCTCAGTTTTGGATTGGGGATGACCAGATCAGCTTCAAATTTGAGTTCAGTGCCAAGGCCATCACATTTGGGACAGGCGCCAAAGGGATTGTTAAATGAAAACAATCTTGGCTCGATTTCTTCAATGGTGAAACCGGAGACAGGGCAAGCAAAATTGGCTGAAAAGATCAGTCTTTGCTGGTCTTCCGGTTTTACATCGGGCTCGGCTAGTTCGAGGATCGTGAGGCCATCAGCAAGCTCAAGGGCTGTCTCTAAACTATCGGCCAGCCTTGTAGCGATGTCATTTCTTACGATGATGCGGTCAACGACGACATCAATGTCATGTTTGTATTTTTTATCAAGGGCCGGGACTTCTGAAAGTTCATAAAACGTGCCATCTACTTTAACACGGCCAAAGCCGCGTTTCATCAGGTCAGCAAATTCTTTGCGGTATTCGCCTTTGCGGCCACGCACGATCGGGGCCAGCAGGTAAGCTCTTGTGCCTTCTTTTAGCTCAAGGATCTGGTCAACCATCTGGGTGACTGTCTGGCTTGAGATTGGCAGCCCGGTTGCGGGGGAATAGGGAATGCCGATACGGGCGAACAACAGGCGCAGATAATCATAAATTTCAGTGACTGTACCAACCGTTGAGCGCGGGTTTCTTGATGTGGTTTTTTGCTCAATAGAAATGGCAGGTGAAAGGCCGTCAATCGCGTCGACATCGGGTTTTTGCATCATTTCAAGGAACTGGCGGGCATAGGCAGAGAGGCTTTCGACATAACGGCGCTGGCCTTCGGCGTAAATCGTATCAAAAGCCAGTGATGATTTGCCTGAGCCAGAGGGGCCTGTAAAGACAATCAGTTTTTCACGGGGGAGTTCGATAGATACGTTTTTAAGGTTATGCTCTCTGGCGCCTTTAACGGAGATGTGTTTGGCCACTGTGACTATGCCTTCTTCAGCCTCGATGATGATATTATATTTAACATCGTCAGGTCTGGTTCATATGCCTGTTATAATATTGGATTGTTTTAGGGAAAAACTATGCTGGAATAAAGGGGCTTGTTGGATTTTTCTGAGCTTTTGTGATGAAATCTTATTGATCAGCGAAAATGTGGTGAATTAATTTGTATGTGGTGGTGTGGTTCTGAATTTTTAATAGAGGATTCAAGGAAACACCCAGGTGAATAAGACGCTATTTTCTTTTTTCTGACTATCGGATAGGATGGTTTGGCTGATAAAGTGCTTTATATGAGTGTTGGCGCTTTGGGGATGAGTATTAGTAAGGGTGGAGTGGTATTGTGGTAACAGAGAGTGTAACACGGCCTGTTGGGGATGAAACTTTAAGGGGGACGGCCCGTTCTCTTTTGCATTCTGTGAATGATGCCAGTGTGGCGGCCCGTAATGGCTGGTTGTTTTTTCTGGCGCTGCTGGCCTATCTGTTCATTGCAGCCGCGAGTGTTTCTCATAAAGATTTATTATTAAATGCGCCGGTGATTTTGCCGTTTCTTGGCATTGCCCTCAGGCTTGACAGCTTCTTCCTGTTTGGGCCACTGGTGCTGTTGTTTGTGCATTTTGGCTTGCTGGTACAGCATGTGCTGTTATCCCGCAAAATTATGGAACTTGATGCCATTTTAACTGAGGATGAATCATGGCGCGGGCGCAGGACCCATCCATTAAGGCTTGAATTGCATAGCTATTTTTATACGCAAGCACTTGCCGGGGCTAACCGAAGTGCTGTGTTTGCGACCTTTTTACATGGCATGGTCTGGATGTCACTGGTGTTATTGCCGGTGTTTCTTATCCTTTATTTTCAGATCACGTTTCTTCCTTATCATAATGAGGGGATTACCTGGGCGCATCGCAGTTATCTGATGGTTGAGATTGTTATTCTGGTGGGTGTCGGGATCTTTTTAAGAAAGCCGAATGCCAGTTTCTGGCAGGCGATTTCACGGACGAGCACGCAGCATTCCAGCAATTTTTATATTACATTTGTGGCTGTTTGCATTGCTTTGTTTTTCTCTGTTTGTGTGGTGACGTTTCCTGATGAGTGGATTGACCGGCAACTGAGCAAAATTAGCGGCTTTTCCAAAACTGTGATTGCAAAATCCAACAATAAAAAAGATGCGGCGTTTGAATCTAAGATTTTTTCACCAACCGCTTATTTATTTGCCGATACCGGGTTTACGGCCAATGGATTTGACGGGTTATTCCACCGCAATCTTTCCGTTGTTGATGAAGATCTCGTTACAAAAGATCAGTCACTTAGTGATGATGTGACACTGACTTTGAGGGGGCGGAATCTTCGTTATGCCAATCTGAGCCGGACTGATTTAACCGGCGCTGATTTTACGGATGCTGAGCTTGGTCATGCGAAGCTGGTTGGGGCCAATCTGGTGCGCACGAAATTTGGCTGCACTGAATTTCAGGAAGAAGATCTGGCGAATGCGACTGAGGAAGATTATCGCCAGCGTGGCTGCGCGCAACTGGGGCGGGCTGATTTTTCCGGTGCTAATCTGACCAATGCTGATTTCAGGTCAACATTTTCTTACGCGGCTAAATTTGATAATGCGATTTTGCATGGTGCTAAATTTGACTGGGCGATTTTAACCCGGGCTTCATTTGAAAGTGCGAAAGGCGCGCAAACGTCATTCGTGAACTCGTTCCTGCCGGAGAGTAATTTCTTTGGAGCGCAAATGCAGGGTGCTGATTTTTCAGGTGCGATTGCACTGGCGAGTAATTTTGGCAATGCCAATTTGCAAGGGACGATATTTTCGCTTTCTCATTTGCAGGGTGTGAGCTTTGAAACAGCACAGCTGAACGTTGCTGATCTGACGCTGGCTGATTTGCTTGGGACTAATTTTTCTGACGCAGAAATTGGCGGCGCTGATTTTTCTTCATCTGAAGTCTGGGGGTTATTGCCACCTTCACTTGATGGGCAGGCGACGGTTTATTTTGCTAATCTGAGTATTTCACCGCCAAATAAAGTTGCGCGTGAGGGGCTTGAGAAAACGCTTAAGCTGCCGCTTCGTAAAGGTGTGAAAGAGCGGATCAGGGAGTTGCTGACGAAAGCCAGTATTGAAGCCTGGAAACAAAGCGATGATTATAAATCCATGCTGGAATATAAAAGCAGCTTTGAAGGGGCAGACCCGCAGGCATTCCGCAAGGCCTACACTGATTTTGTTGTCAAGATTGCGTGCCAGAATGCGCGCGTGAATATGGAGACGACGGCGGGGATTATTGTCCGTGTGGCGAAGCCGAATTTTTCAGGTGACATTGAGAGCTTTCTTGAAGAAATGAAAGCGCCATCCTGCGGGGTGTTTAAGCTGATTGATAAAGATTTGCGGCAAAAGCTATTGTTCGAGGTTCATCGCCGCCGCCGGGATGGATTTTAAACTTCGGGCATAGTCTTATTTTCGCATTTTCTGTTCAGATTGTTTGACTGATAAGCTTAATTAAACAATAAAAAAGGTGCCTCCAAATTTGGGGCACCTTTTTGTTTTTGTTTTGGTTCTGAAATCAATTTTAATATCTGATCAGAGATTGACTAATCATCCTTAAAGCGGGATGTGATAATCAAATAATATCCGTACTGTGACCCATAAGTAAGCGCCGAAAATTGGATAGAAGGTGATACCGAAACCAAGGGCGCGGGTGAATTTATCTTTGTGATAACCAATCCAGAAAATGATACGGCCCACAACAAACAGGCTGGCCAGCAAAATTGTGCTGATGGCTTCATCGACCGGGGCGTAGTAAATCATCGCGGCGTGGACAAAGAAAAACAGCAGTAACTGTTCGATCGTGTTGGCGACAAATCTTTTGTTGATGTCTGCCGGGGTGTCTGTTCTCAATTTCTGGCCAATGACGTTACGCGGGTCAAGGCGCTGAAATGCGATTGAGGTGATGCCCATCAGAAGCGGAAGTGAGACAAAAACCATGACACGCATTAAAAATGCCAGACGTTCAGTATATGTGGCCCAATGTTCAGGTGTGTAATGGAGCGTGTGTTTGCCGATCAAAAACCATACGGCACAAAAAAGGCCTGTGACGCCGGCGATTTGCAGGAACCGTTTTTGATCCCGGTGGAGAGGGCGACCATTGCGGGCGAACCTTTCAAGGCGGGCTTCCATAGACTGGTTGAGTGAATATTGTGGTTTCATTGTACTGTTACTTTTTTCTGTTTGAATTTGTTTTTGTTCTTCTTAGATCTATCTGGTCATTCTATAGCTTTGATATATAGCTGTTTTTTCCAATATGCTTAACTGGTCAGGGTATCTGCTGACCTGAATTAAGTTCTTTAAGAATATGTAGCAAATGTCATGCCACCGATTTTCTGACATTTATTAGTCGTTCTGATTGTCAGCTTTGTTCATTCATTCTATTACAAATATGTGACATTCCATGTGGGTAGTTCTGATTTGTGTCTATTTGGTGGAATATGCATCTAACTGGTGCATATCCAACGGGTTAAATTGTCGCGTCTCTTATTTCAACCTAACAGACAAAAACTAATGTTTGGGTAAAGCCTGTTCACTTGATTGTCAGGCTTACCTATCAAAAGTGGGTTAATTGTACCATGCAATTTTTATGTTTTGGCATTAAAACATTGTAATTTTCAGAACACGATGAGAACAAAGTTGGAACGTAGGCTGTTGATTCGATAAAACTGGCATTTTTAGATATTTGCCATGACGCGGATTTGTTCATTATTGCTTTACCATATTTTCCATTTTTGGAGGCTGTGGCTGAATTTAGATTGTGGAGAAGGCCTATCTCGCCCGCCGCTGACGTTAAAATTGGTTTAATGTGCCGGGGTGCGGTGACTGGGTCTGTTGAGTTTAGATTCTTAGTCTGGCGACAAGGCTATTGAGCGGCAAAACCGGATGCATATGTGAGCGACTTAATTGCGTTTTAAGATTTAACTGAAGTTTTTGAAGGAGAGTTGGCTATGGCTGGTTCAATTAATAAAGTCATTTTGGTTGGCAACCTTGGTGCTGACCCTGAAGTGCGGCGCATGCAGGATAACCGACCTGTGGTAAATTTGAGTGTTGCGACCACTGACAGCTGGAAAGATAAAAATTCCGGAGAGAAGCGTGAAAAAACAGAATGGCACCGGGTTGTCATTTTTAATGAAGGCTTGTGCCGTGTTGCTGAGCAATACCTTAAAAAAGGGGCCAAGGTTTATATTGAAGGCAGTTTGCAAACGCGCAAATGGCAGGACAATAATGGCCAGGATAAATATACCACTGAGATTGTATTGCAGGGTTTTAATGGCAATCTGACAATGCTTGACGGTCGCTCTTCTGGTGGGCAAAGCAATTATCAAGGCAATCAGATGGCCGGGAATAATGACCAGAATGCCGGGTTTGGGGAACCAAGCTGGGGGCAGGTGCCTGATGACAGCTCAAACCAGGGTGGCAAACCCAATAATTTTGAAAAAGAACTGGATGATGAAATTCCGTTTTAGCATTTCTAACTGGCCGCTTCACAACTTTAGAATAGAAGTGGTTTTCTGATAACAGAGTTTGGTACTCAGTTTTAACAGCGCTCATATTTATCTGGGCGCTGTTTTGTTATCTGTTGATCGTTTGCGCGTTGTGATATGGCTGTTTCAGGATTTAGTGATGTGAGGTTTTGGGGATGAAATGTCTGGTTGCCGGAGGCTATGGGTTTATTGGCCGGGGGGTGGTACGTGCGTTAATTGAGGCGGGCCATGAGGTTACCTGCGCTGGCAGAGATGTTGAGCTTGGCCGCCGTTTGATTCCCGACATAAACTGGATTTATTGCGATTTTAATCATGATCTTAACCCAGACCTATGGGCAGAACGGCTTGAAGGTTTTGATGCTGTTGTGAATGCGGTTGGTATTTTGCAATCTGATTTAAAAGACGAAGCTGAGATGGTGCATGGTGAAGGGGCGCGGGCGTTGTTTCTTGGGGCGGACTTTGCCGGTGTTAAGCGCCTTGTTCATATTTCTGCAACCACGGTTGGGAAGGCTGAGGCTTCTGGCAACAGTGAGCAAGAAAGTGTGATTATTGAGCAGCCTTCAAACCATTTGACTGAATATGAGGCCAGCAAACTAACAGGTGAGGTTTATCTTGCTGAGACGAAACTCAACTGGACCATTGTGCGCCCTGACCTGGTGCTTGGGAATGGTTCGATGGGGGGTGGCGCGCTGATGCAGGGGCTTGCCGGATTGCCGTTTGTGATGCCCGTTCCAGCGCCTGGGACACAGTCTTTCCAACCCATCACGCTGGAAGATCTGTCTTCCGGGATTGTCAGGCTGGTGGAAGATGAGACTGAATATGCGGGACAGACACTTTATGCCGTTGGCCCGGAGGTGGTGCCGCTTGCTGAGATTGTGCGGCATTATCGTCGCTGGCTTGGATTTGATGAGGCCAGGACCGTTTTGATGCCGCGTTTTATTCTGCGGCCGATATTGTGGCTGGGAGATCTGGCGGCTCTGTTTGGCAATCGCAGTGCGCTGCGCTCAACTTCGCTATATGAGATGGACAAGTTTGAACCGCATGACTCAAAACACTTTGAAGCTTTATTGGGTAAAGAACTGACGACCATTGACACGTTTTTAAGGGCGCAGATTTCGACGGTGGTTGAGCGGCAATTTGCACGGATTTATTTTTTATTGCCGTTGGTTAGAGTGGTGCTTGGGTTCTGGTGGATTTTTGAAGGGTTTGAGGGGGGGCAATCTGTTGGCTCGTTTGATTTGTTGTTTGATCAGACGAAGGCTTTTTCGGATGGGTTGATGGCAGCTTTCACGGCGCCACTGCATAGTTATGTCACTGTTGTTTTTGCATTGCTTTCTATGCTCTGCGGGGTGTTGTTTTTATCCCGGCCATGGATGCGGTTTGCCGGTTCGTTGAAAATAATGACGCTACTGATTGTAGGGATTTTTAACATTTCTTATATTGGCTCTGTTGAAACATTTCTTGGGTGGGGTATTTCTATGCTAGTGCCGATATTGTTGATTTTGTTGCTGATAGGACTTTATGAAAAGCGATGAGTTATCTGATATTAAAATATCTGCATATTCTTGGCGCGTCGGTGTTGTTTGGCACGGGGCTTGGCATAGCCTTTTTTATGTTCTTTGCGGTTCGCACCAGTTCAGTTGCTACAATCGCCCCGGTAGCCAGAATTGTTGTGGTGGCGGATTATGCTTTCACGTTAACGGCGGCGATCATTCAACCGATCACGGGGATGCTGCTTCTTTTGAATGTCGGATATAGCCTCATGGAGCACTGGGTCATTTTCAGCCTTGTGCTGTATTTTATTATCGGGCTTTGCTGGGTGCCGGTGGTTTTCATGCAGATTGAAATGAGCAAACTGGCTGATCTGGCATTGGCACAGGGTGAGCCTTTGCCAGCGAGATTCTATCAGCTCTATCGGCGATGGTTTTTGCTGGGCTGGCCAGCGTTTATTTCTATTATGGCTATATTTTATCTGATGATAGAAAAGCCCTCAGTAATATTTTAAAGAACTGTATTTAAAGGAAAGTTTATGGCACCGCCACGTTTGACATTGCAGGATATTCACCTTTCATTTGGTGGGTCACCGCTACTTACTGGTGCTGAGATGTCTATTTTTGACGATGACAGGATTTGTCTTGTTGGCCGGAATGGGTGCGGTAAATCAACATTGCTGAAAATTGCAGCTGGGTTGATTGAGGCTGATCAGGGGGAGCGGTTTGTGCAACCCCATACCACCATGCAATATCTGGAACAGGAACCAGACCTCAGCCAGTTTGCGACCACGGGTGATTATGCGAAAAGCGCGTTGCTACAAGTTGAAGACGGGCGGGAAGAAGGGCACCGGGCGCAATATTTTCTCGAGCAATTGCAGATGACAGGCAATGAGCCAACGGACAATCTTTCAGGCGGGGAGCAAAGGCGGGCGGCTCTGGCCCGGGCGCTTGCGCCGGAGCCGGATATTCTGTTGCTTGATGAACCGACCAACCACCTTGATTTGCCGGCTATTGAATGGCTGGAGACTGAGCTCAGGCAGATGAAATCAGCGATTGTGGTGATCAGCCATGACAGGCGATTTTTAGAAATGGTTTCTAAATCCGTTTTATGGATTGATCGCGGGACATCGCGGTTGATGAATGAAGGGTTTGGAAAATTTGAAGCGTGGCGGGATGATGTTTTTGAGCAAGAACAGATTGAAGCCCATAAGCTTGACAGAAAAATAGTAGCCGAAGAACACTGGCTGACATATGGCGTGACGGCGCGGCGAAAACGCAACCAGAAACGACTGGGGGCGCTACATGATTTGCGCCGCCAGCGTCGTGAACACCGGGGGCCGCAGGGTTCCGTTAAAATGGAGAGCAGTGAAGGGCGGCAATCTGGCAAGATTGTTGTTGAGGCCAAAGGCATCAGCAAAGTATTTGGTGAGCGCCGGATTGTTGATGATCTTAGCATTCGACTGGTACGGGGTGACAGGCTTGGCATTGTTGGCCCGAACGGTGCGGGGAAATCTACCATTATCAATATGATGACCGGGTTGCTTGAGCCTGACAGTGGTGACATTAAACTCGGCACCAATATAGACATGGTTACGCTTGACCAGACGCGAGAGAGTCTTAATCCTAACTGGACACTGGCTGATGCCCTGACCAATGGCGGCGGAGACATGGTTGAGGTTGGCGGCAAACCAAAACATGTCATTGGCTATATGAAAGATTTTCTGTTTGCGCCGGAGCAGGCACGCTCACCGCTTGATGTGCTTTCTGGCGGGGAGAGAGCGCGGGTGATGCTGGCGCGGGCGCTCAGTCTTTCTTCCAACCTGATGGTTCTGGATGAGCCGACAAATGACCTTGACCTTGAAACGCTTGATCTGCTTGAAGAAATGATTGCCGATTATGAGGGTACGGTTCTGCTTGTCAGCCATGATCGGGATTTTATTGACCGGATTGCGGATCGTGTGCTGGTGTTTGAAGGTGAGGGCCAGTGGATTGAATATGCGGGTGGTTATAGCGCGATGATATCACAGCGCAAAAGTGCGCTTAAAGCGCGGCAGGTTGAGGCTAAAACTTCTGGTGATAAGAAGGCAATCAGCCAGAAA
Source organism: Hyphomicrobiales bacterium (assembly GCA_021775425.1). Lineage (GTDB taxonomy): Bacteria > Pseudomonadota > Alphaproteobacteria > Rhizobiales > HXMU1428-3 > HXMU1428-3. The sequence goes on along the minus strand of JAJFHX010000046.1, from coordinate 68,026 downwards.
GAGGACCGTGCCGGGCAGCAGCAAAACGGGCAGTCTGAAAAAGGCAAGTCTCAAAAATTATCTTATAAAGACAAATATGCCTTAGAGACCTTGCCAAAGCGGATTGCAGAACTTGAGGGTTTGATGGAAGATCTGAATAATTCGCTTTCTGACCCGGCGCTGTTTACTAAAGACCCGGATGAGTTCAATAGGCTTTCTAAAGAGCTTGGAGAACTAACCAGTGAATATGAAGATGCCCAGGAAAAGTGGCTTGAGCTTGAAATGCTGCGAGAGGAGCTTGAGGGGTAAGCTTGTGTTGTTCTCTTGCTTTATGATCTATTGCAACACACCGTAAAGCCCGGCGCAAAACAGGATGGCGATGGTGATACGGCGATAGAGCTGTTCGTTAGATTTTTGAAACAGGCGGCTTCCGATCCATGTGGTGACGATATATACGGGGAGGAGGATGGCGGCTGTTTTGGCCGTTTCCCATTGAATGTTACCAGAGACCAGCATGATGGTGACAATAGAAATCAGCGTGAGGGTGAGATAGCCGATGATATTGGCGCGGTTGGTGGCTGATGTATCGGTGCTGGAGAGGAAATAGATAATCACGGGTGGGCCGCCAAAGCTGGTAACGGCCATTAAAAACCCTGAAAACGCACCAACGCCTAATGAAACGCCCAAGGGTTTTGGTCCCTGATACTGGTAACCCATCATTAAAATAAACGCGAAGATCAGCACCAAAAATCCTGTTGCCTGGGCAAGAATGGCCGGGTTGGCTGAAACCAAAATCCAACTGCCGATCGGCATCAGCAAGGTGGCTACGGCGCCCATGGGCGCGACCACGGGCCATTCAATTTTATCCCAGACGGAGGGCATGATTTGAGCTGAAATGGCAAGTTCCATCAGGACGATGATGCCGACCGTTTCAACCGGGCCAAAAATATGCACGAAAAAACAAGCCATTAACATGCTTGAACCGGCACCGGTGAAGCCTCTCATCAAACCGGCGAGGCTGATGACTGCCATTGCAATTAATAGCTCAGTACTCATTCTTCTTCTCTTGCTTCTTGCTTACCGGGTAATCTGGACGCAGGTCGGTTATATTCATGGATATGGAACAATGTTGTTCTTATTCCTGAATTAGGTTGGTGAGCTGATTGCTTGCTTCCTGTAATTTAGTGACGTGGGTTTTTGCGTTTTCTAATGACAGGCGCTGATTTGGGGCATGGAAAGACAGCGTTGAAACCAGTCGTTTCTGATCATCATATATTGGCACTGCGATGGCGATCATGCCTTCCATAAACTCTTCATTATCCTGTGAGAATGAGCGCTTTCTTGTTTCCAGAATTTCCTCTAGTAGTCTTTCCGGATCCGTGATTGTGCCGGGTGCTCTTGCTTCGAGTTTAATGGAAGAGATGTAGGCTTTGAGGTGTGACAATCTCAGGCTTGAGAGGTACATTTTACCACTGGCTGTGCAATAAAAGGGAACCCTTGTGCCAATGGGCAACTGGATGCGCAATGGCCATTTGGTTTCGACGCGATCAAGATAAACCATTTCTTCGCGGTCGGGTATGCTGATGTTGCAGGTTTCGCCGATGCTTTCAGCCAGTGAGCTTAAGACGGCGGTTCTGGCAGTTCTGATGCGAAGGGATGAGAGGATGTTTGTGCTCATCATTCGCAGGCGCCGCCCGGCTGAGTAATAGCGCCCGTCGATTTCTTTTTGCAGGTAGCCGGCTTCTTCCAATGTTGAAAACAGACGATGGATTGTTGCTTTGGGCAGGCCCAGCTCTGTGTTGACATCTGTTGGTGTGACGGGCACGCCGGCTTTGGCCACGGCTTCAATGACGTGCAGAAGTCGTAAATTTGGTGCAACTTTTTCCATTGTTAAGTCTATATCATTCTCATCGGTTTGGTAGCAAGATTGAAGTCAGTTCAGGTATTAGAGCTACCATGAACCAGACAATCAGCAATGAAATCAAATATAAAGTTGAGTATTTCAACAGTCTGAAATACGGGACCCCGGTTACACCACTGGCCACATAGAGATTTAAGCCATAGGGCGGGGTGATAAAGCCGATTGACGCGCCGACAAGGAAAACAACCGAGAAATGGATTGGGTCGATGCCAACGGAAGCCGCGATAGGGGCAAGAATGGGAGTTAAGATGATAGTGACGGGTAGGCTTTCAAGGATCATTCCAGCGACGAACACAATGGCCATGGCTGTAAAGAGGACGGGATAATAACCGCCCATTCCGGTGAGAAAGGTGCCGATTGTTTCCTGTGCGCCAAGGAGCGAGAGGATTTGCTGCATTACAACAGAGACAGCGATTAACGGTGCGAGAATGCCGGTGATCTGGGCTGAGCGCATAGTGATTGAGGGGAGCTCGGTTATTTTGAACCCTTCGACGACCAGCATTTCCTTGTAGGATTTTTCATCTATCGGGGTTTCCCTGTTGGATCTGGATAGCATTTTGTTGAGTGGCAGACACAGCAGTCCGACGATGACACAAAAGCCAACGGTTACACCAGCCGCTTCAGTTGGTGAAAACTTGCCGGTGTAGATTCCCCAGAGCACAAGACCGATGGCGAAAAAGCCAAGCCAGGCACCAAATGCGGTTTTTAAGATCAGATCGACCTGGAATTTTATGATCTGCCCCCAGCCATTGACCTTACAGACGATGTAGCAAACCGTTTGCATGGCCACGACCATCATGACGCCGGGAATAATGCCAGCGACGAATAAATCTGAAATAGGGAGGTTCATCAGGAAGCCGTACACGATAAAGATGATCGAGGGGGGAATGATGATGCCGACGGTGCCGCCAGCGGCGGCTGTTGCGGCGGAGAACCTTTCATCATACCCGCCCTTGACCATTTCCGGGTGGAGCATGGAACCTATTGTTGCTGTTGTTGCAGAATTTGAGCCGGATATGGCGGCAAAGAGGCCGCAAGCGCCGATGCTTGCCATGCCAAGGCCGCCGCGTAACCAGCCAAGACAGGCATATGCAAAATCTGACAAGCGTTTGGCGATGCCGGATTTGTTGATGAGGTCACCAGTCAGAATAAACAGCGGCATGGCCAGCAGAGCAAAACCATCGGTGAAAACATTTGAAAGGGCTGCGCCGATATTGTCTAAGGTCAGGCCGAGGACGAAACTACAGCCGATGACCCAGTAACCGATCACCAGAAATACGGGGACACCCATCATAAAGAGAAAGGTGACGGCGATGGATATGAGTGTTATCCAGGTTGGATCAGACATCCTGTTCTCCTTAGTCTGCGCCAATGACGGCTTGTTTGATTAACGGGGCGCCGGAGCGGTAATTTTGTATGTCCTCGATCAGATTTTCGAGTACGCGTGTGGCCATTAGTGTGAATGCAATTGGCACGGTGATCAGGAACCACCACTGTTTGACATTATCTGTGCCAAGAAGGATCTGGAAATTTGAGGCTGAACTTGCGGTGATTTTTGAGGATGTGACGACGACAATCCAGCAAAAGATAAACCATAACAGTGCATCAAGGATGAGACAGATCATCTGCCCTTTCCGGGGGAGGGCTGTGCGGAATTCACTGAATGATAAATGTGTTCTTAGCTGAATGTTATAAGAGCAGCCGAACCATGACATGATCAGGAATAATAAGGGGGGGAGTGTTGTGGACCAGGGTTCCTGTAAATTGAGGAGGAAGCGCCGGAATACCTCAACGAAGATGATGGCAGCGATTAAGAGATAGGTTGTTACCATGACTGAACGTTCCAGCTTTCTGTCAAGAAAGGGGATCAGCTTGTATATCAGCAACATGAAGATGGCGCCGAACAGAGTGACAAAAAATCCAAAAACCCAGGCTCCATTTCCTTCAAGAGACGCGCTGATTTCAAAACCATCTGCTGTCATTAAAGCTGCGATAATATTCGCCACTTCGGTAAAAATACCGGTCATTATTATCTCCTCCCATCCCGCTTAAATTGATATAACTGCCCTTATTGTCTGGGCATTTTTTATGGCCTTCATTCTATGGCCGTTTTTGATTGGATCAATTTTTAGGGTGTTCAAACTGTATGTCATATCCAGCTCCCTTCTATGATTGAAAGGAGCTGGATAAATTATCGGTATTTTAAGCGGATTTCCACCAACGACGTGGTTCAACATTTTCAGGTAAGGTATCTTTTGGAATCTCACGAGCAATGCGGTGGATTTCTTTGTAGGTGTCGATGCCACCGGCCCATTTGTTAAGTCGCTCGCGCCACTCGTTCCATGGGTCTGGTTTATATTCCGGTGAGCACATTTCTTCGGCCATTTTGATCTGATCATCAGCGAGGAAGGCCGGGCGCACATTGTGTTTAACGAAGAGTGTGTCTGGCAATTGTGGATCAGAGAAGCCAACAGTTTTGATAAGTGCTGCTTCATTGGCGGCCTGTACGTGAACCTGCGCCAGGTAGGAAGATTCAAGGACAGCATTTTGCAGATTGTCATCAAGTTTATCGAAGACTTTGGATGACATTGATGTGTGCTCAGTGCCGCAAAAGAATTTTAAGTCGACTGATTGAGAAACAACCGGTGACATATTGGCATAGGCAACAGCTGAAGCCCAGGTTTCTGCGCCATCAATCAAACCTTGTTTCAAACCATCTAGAGTTTCTTCCCAGGCAACGGGAACAGGGTTGAGGTTGAGGAGTTGCATGGCGATGCGGCCTAACTGAGTGCCGGTTACGCGGTTTTTGGTGCCGAAGAGTTCTTCCAGTTTGGTGATTGTTGGTTTGTCTTTGTGTTTAAGACCTAACTGGATGCCACGCAATTCACAATGGCTGAACAGGAATTTCAGGCCGTGTCTTTTCTCCAGAGGGTCACGCAGGATTCTCTGGCTCTCAGGGCTGTAAAGAAAATGATACTGAGAGGCCCGGCCTGGGAACATGTAGGCGTAGTCGAGGACGTTTAGATAAGGCGCGCCGCCGGCTGAATTTTGTGTTGAGGCGGCGTAAATATCAATAATGCCAAGCTGTGTTTTCTTCACACAGGACAATTGTCCGCAGATCTGATTGTCACCGATGAATTCGATTTGAATTTCACCGTCTGTGCGCTCTTCAAGGTCACGGGCAAATTCTAAAGCGCCAGCTCTTTCAATTAACAGATTGCGAGCGTTAAAGCCTGATGCGCCAAATTTCAGTTTGTGTTTCGCTTTCTTCTTGAAGCGTTTTTTGTAGGTTGTTTCAGCCGCTGTTGCCAGCTCTGAAAGAGTTAGTGTGCCACCAAAGGCACCTGCTGCCATGAGTGTTGATGACATGCCATAGACGCCAGCAACACGAAACAGATCGCGTCTGGAAATGTTTTCCAGTTGTTTAGATGTTTTCATTGGTTCCTCCCAAAAATGCAAAAAATAAGACTTGCAGTCTCAAAAAAAGCATATTATTAAAAACATATCAAGTTAATTTGTAAGCAGCCATTTTGAAGGGAACCGCATATGCAAGTGATAGAGAGCGATTTTGTCATTGTCGGCGCTGGTTCTGCGGGCTGTGTTCTGGCGAACCGATTGTCAGAAAATCCTAATGAAAACGTTGTGTTACTTGAAGCTGGCGGGCGTGACCTTAATCCGTGGATCCATGTGCCGGTGGGTTATTTCAAGACGATGGATAATCCTTCTGTGGACTGGTGTTATGAAACTGAATCTGACCCGGGTTTGAACCAGCGCAAGATAAAATGGCCACGCGGAAAAGTGCTTGGTGGGTCTAGTTCGCTGAATGGTTTGCTCTATGTGCGCGGTCAGTCGCAGGATTATGACCGCTGGCAGCAGATGGGAAATAAGGGCTGGGGCTGGGACAGTGTTTTGCCTCTGTTTAAGCGGGCTGAAAATCAGGAGCGGGGTGAAGATGACTATCATGGTGTTGGTGGCCCGCTGACTGTATCTGACATGAGATTGCAACGGCCAATATGTGATGCCTGGGTGCATGCGGCGCAGAATGCGGGTTATAAATATAATACGGATTATAATGGTGCTGATCAGGAAGGGGTTGGGTATTTTCAATTAACGACCAAGAACGGACGGCGGTGCAGTGCTGCGGTGGCTTATCTGAACCCGGCGAAGAAACGAAAAAACCTGAGAGTGATTACCAGAGCGCTGACCAAAAAAATTGTTATAGAGGGTGAGCGGGCGACCGGTGTTATTTTTGAAAAAGCCAATGGTACGGAAGTTTTTGTGAAGGCCAGTAAAGAAGTTATTCTTAGTTCAGGTTCAATCGGGTCTCCGCAAATTCTTATGCTATCAGGCATTGGTGATGCAGCTCATTTGAAATCCAAAGGGGTTGAGGTTAAAAAGCATTTGCCCGGGGTTGGGAAAAATCTGCAGGATCATTTGCAGGCTCGGCTGGTTTTTAAATGCAAAGAGCCGACGCTAAACGATGAAGTGAGAAGTTTGTTTAATCAGGCGCGGATTGGTTTGAAATATATTTTTTTCCGGGCCGGTCCTATGACGATGGCTGCCAGCCTCGCGACTGGTTTTTTAAGAACCGGGCCTGATGTTGAAACGCCTGATATTCAGTTTCACATTCAGCCATGGTCGGCTGACAGCCCAAGCGAAGGTGTGCATCCGTTTTCTGCATTTACTGCGTCTGTCTGCCAGTTGCGGCCGGAAAGCCGGGGTGAAATTCTTTTAGAGGATAATAATATTAAAACTTATCCTGCCATTCATCCGAACTATCTGTCGACAGAAACAGACCGAAGGACAATTACCGAAGGGGTGAAAATTGCACTTAAAATTTCTGAACAAGCACCGCTCAACAGCAAAATTTCCGAGCGGTTTAATCCGGGGCCGGAATTGCAGACGGATGCTGAATTGCTTGAATGGGCACGGATGAATTCCTGCTCTATTTATCACCCGACGGGCACTTGTAAAATGGGCCAGGATGATTTGGCTGTTGTTGATGACCGTTTGCGGTTGCATGGTATCAAGGGGCTTCGAGTGGCGGATTGTTCGATCATGCCGGAAATTGTTTCGGGGAATACCAATGCGCCTGCGATTATGATTGGTGAAAAGGCCAGTGATATGATCAGGCAAGACCATCAGATTTAAGCATGATTTAACTCGTGCGAAATTTTTATCGATGCGGAATGTACGTATTTTAACTAAGAGATGCAGACTAAGAGTGACGCAGTCTATCTTTAACAATAAGTCACAAATGACGAGATAACAGGAGATTACAGTTATGAAAATGAACACTGAAGAAGCCTTCATCAAGGTTTTGCAAATGCATGGAATTGAGCATGCTTTTGGGATTATTGGTTCTGCGATGATGCCGATTTCAGATTTGTTTCCGGCTGCGGGGATTAAGTTCTGGGATTGTGCACATGAAACAACCGCCGGAATGATTGCTGACGGGTTTACCAGATCATCTGGTAAAATGTGTATGTCAATTGCCCAAAACGGACCTGGTATTACCAATTTTGTTACGGCGATTAAAACGGCTTACTGGAACCACACGCCGATGTTGCTGGTGACACCACAAGCGGCGAATAAAACCATTGGACAGGGCGGCTTTCAGGAAATTGAACAAATGCGTCTGTTTGCTGACATGGTTTGTTATCAGGAAGAAGTGCGTGACCCATCGCGTATGGCTGAAGTTCTCAACAGAGTGATTGAAAAAGCATGGCGTGGTTCTGCGCCAGCTCAGATCAATGTGCCGCGTGATTTCTGGACACAGATTATTGACATTGATCTACCGCAGATTGTTCGTCTTGAGCGCCCGCGTGGCGGTGAAGCTGCGATTAAAGAAGCGGCGAAACTGCTTTCTGACGCTGAGTTTCCTGTAATTGTGAATGGTGCCGGTGTGGTGCTTGCAAACGCTATCCCTCAATCTGTTAAGTTAGCGGAAAAGTTAAGTGCGCCTGTCTGCTGTGGTTATCAGCATAATGATGCGTTTCCAGGAAGCCATAAGCTGGCTGTTGGGCCGCTTGGCTATAATGGCTCGAAAGCGGCAATGGAAATTATTTCAAAGGCTGATGTTGTGTTATGTCTCGGCACAAGGCTGAATCCGTTTTCGACATTGCCGGGCTATGGCATTGACTACTGGCCAAAAGACGCCAAGGTTATTCAGGTTGATATAAACTCTGACCGAATTGGCCTCACCAAAAAACTAGCCGTTGGCATTCAGGGTGATGCGAAGCTGGTTGCAGAACAAATTCTAGAGCAACTTTCTTCTGATGCTGGCAGCAAAGGACGGAAAGAGCGGGAAGCTCTGGTCCATACGACGAAATCGGCATGGCTGCAATTATTGTCGTCTATGGATCATGAAGATGATGACCCGGGTACGACTTGGAATGAGCGTGCGCGGAATCGGGAACCTGAGCGGATGTCACCGCGCATGGCGTGGCGGGCTATTCAGGCTTCATTGCCGAAAGACGCGATTATTTCATCTGATATTGGTAACAACTGCGCGATTGGTAATGCTTACCCGAGTTTTGAACAGGGGCGTAAATATCTCGCTCCTGGGTTATTCGGGCCATGCGGTTATGGATTGCCAGCTATCCTTGGTGCAAAAATCGGTTGCCCTGATGTGCCAGTGGTTGGTTTTGCCGGTGATGGTGCTTTTGGTATTTCGATGAATGAAATGACCGCTTGCGGCCGGAATGACTGGCCACCAATCACCATGGTGATTTTCAGGAATTATCAATGGGGTGCTGAAAAGCGCAATACCACGCTTTGGTATGATGATAATTTTGTCGGCACGGAACTTAATCTTGGTGTTGAATATGCCAAAGTTGCTGAAGGTTGCGGCCTGAAAGGTGTGCAGGTTAGAAGCACAGATCAACTGACCGAAGCGCTGCGCGTGGCGGTTGATGAACAGATGAATGATAATGTGACGACATTTATCGAAGTTGTGCTTAATCAGGAACTGGGTGAACCGTTCCGCCGGGATGCGATGAAAAAACCGGTTGAGGTTGCTGGCATTCGTAAAGAAGATATGCGCCCGCAGATTATTTTGGATTAAATCCTGCCCTTCATGAAGACCGGGCATTGTGTTTATTGACACGATTGCCCGGGCTTCGTGGAGCATGATTAAGTTTTTAAAAGGGTTTGATTGGGCCCATTTTAGCTGTGAAATTTGCTAATTCAAATTGTTAGATTTTCTCATTTCTCGTTTTGCGCCCAGTTATGCAATCTTAAACTAAAATTTTTGATGTAAACGTTTGTATTTTTGTTTTCATTCACTAGTCTGTAGAACTGAATCGTCCATCCGGTGAATTTAAGGGAATAAAATTCGTTTTATGCATGACTGCATTCCGGGTGAGTGTGATGAAAAAAATTCGTACTGAAGTTGCTGCTGTAAATTTCTGAAATTTATAAATTATAACAACACCTGTTTCAGTGACCAAAACTCAGTATTTGCAATTCTGTTACTTAATGGTTTGAACAACATGCCGGTTATTTTCCGTTGTTAATCAACCATTGCAATGACGGGGGGCTAATAAACCCAGTGAGGCTGAAGCTTCAGTCTCATCACCTTCAATTTATGAAATTAAAAAAGACGGTTGCTGATTGATATGATCCAGCCCGTGATTGAACACTTCATTTTGTCTTTATTCAGTTTGTTCTCTATACAGAAAGTATTTTATGCCTGCCCAGCTTGCGCTCAATGTCAAACAGATGTGGCAATTTATTTTTCAAAAACCGGACTGGTTTCGAAAGGTAAATGCTGAGACTGTGCGCGCGGATGCTTATGCCGGGTTAACGGGGGCGACGATTGTTTTGCCGCAGGGTGTGGCTTTTGCGGCGATTGCCGGGTTGCCGCCTGAGTATGGATTTTATACAGCGATGGTGACGCCAATTGTTGCGGCTTTGCTTGGCTCATCATGGCATACTGTTTCTGGCCCGACGACGGCGATATCGGCGCTAGTTTTCGGGGCACTTTCCGGGCTTTACCCGGTTGGCAGTCAGGAGTTTTTGCAAGCTGCTGTTACGCTTGCATTGTTTGTTGGCCTGATACAGATGATGCTGGGGCTGGCGCGGCTTGGGACACTGGTGAATTATGTTTCGCATTCGGTGATGACCGGGTTTATTGCCGGTGCGGCGTTATTGATTGCGTTAAGTCAGGTTCGGCATATGCTGGGGCTGGATTTACCTCGGCCAGAGCATATTTTCCAGTTTCTAGGGGCGCTGTTCAGCCGGTTGGGGGAAACCAGCATGGTTTCTTTGCTGATTGCGTTGACGGCACTGTTAACGGCACTTTTGATAAAGAAATATAAACCGGGCTGGCCGAACTATCTGATTGCTCTGTTGATTGGTACATTGGTTTATCTAGCTCTTGGTGAGCTAGCAAAGGATGTATCCACGATTGGTGAAATTGGTGCGGTGATGCCTGTTTTTTCTTTACCGCCAATGCAGGCATCTTATATGCAGCAACTGACATCTCCTGCACTGGCGATTGCGCTGGTTGGATTAATAGAGGCGATGTCTGTCAGCCGGGCGATTGCGATGCGCTCAAAACAGGATATTGATGCGAACAGAGAGTTTGTAGGCCAGGGGGCTTCGAATGTTGTGGGTAGTTTTTTCAGCTGCTATCCGGGTTCAGCTTCATTTACACGAAGTGGGTTAAACTATGAAGCAGGAGCGAAAACGCCGCTTTCAGCTATATTTGCGGCTGTTTTTCTGTTTCTGATCCTTTTATTCGTCGCGCCTTATTTTGCTTATGTTCCAATCCCTGCGATGGCGGGCGTGATTATGATTGTGGCGTGGAAATTAATCGACAGACGCGAGATCTTTCATATTGTAGAAACTTCAAGATCTGAAACTGCCATTGCCGGGATTACGTTTGCGGTTTCATTGCTGGTTGACCTTGAATTTTCAATTTATTGCGGGGTGATTTTATCTGTTGTTTTGTTCATGGACCGCTCTTCTCATCCGACTTTACTGATAGGTTCACCTGACCCTTCATTGCCGAACCGTTCGTTCAGGTCTGTGAAGAAGAATAATTTAAAGCATTGTCCGCAATTGCTTGTGGTTGGTCTTGATGGTCCTTTGTTTTTTGGCTCGGTCGATTCGCTGCGCCGGGAATTTAGAAAGTTTGAACTGATCTACCCGACACAGACCAGCATGCTGTTTGTTGTCAAAGGTGCGGGGCAGATTGATTTGCCGGCGGCAGAACTGATTATTGAAGAAGGCATCAGGCGCAAGGAGCGTGGCGGGCTTTTATATATTGAGACGAAAATAGACCGCACGATCAAGCAGTTTGAAAAGTTCCATACTACGGAACATCTTGGGGGGAATAAAATATTCCTTTCGAAATTCGAAGCGATATCGAGTGCGATTGAAGTTATGGATTTGTCGATTTGTGAAAACTGTACCGCACGGATATTTACCGATTGCCCGACGTTTGAAAAAAAGAAAAAGCTAAAGAATGAGCAATTAGAACAATTAGACGAAATGGACGCTGAGAAGCGCTGAATTTCGACATAAGTGTATCCTAATGCCAAAGATTAAAATAATAAAAACTGAAGCCGCTCTCAATGAGAAAGTTAATGTTTATGTCAGCAGAACCAAAGATTAATCTCTCCAGAAAAATTGCCGATGAAATGAAAACGACGACTTGCTACATGTGTGCGTGTCGTTGTGGCATTCAGGTTCATTTAAAGGATGGACTTGTCAAATATATTGAAGGCAATCGAAACCATCCGGTAAACAAGGGGGTTATTTGCGGCAAGGGTGCTGCCGGGATTATGCAGCATAATTCTCCTGCGCGCTTGCGAGCGCCTTTAAAACGAGTGGGGCCGCGCGGGTCTGGTAAATTTGAAGAGATTTCATGGGATGAGGCACTTGAGCTGGCGACGGACTGGCTGGGAGAAGTTCGGAAAAAAGACCCGAAAAAACTGGCGTTTTTCACCGGCCGGGATCAGAGCCAGTCGTTAACCGGATTGTGGGCGATGAAATATGGCACATCCAACTATGCGGCGCATGGCGGGTTTTGTTCTGTCAATATGGCGGCAGCCGGGCTTTATACTATTGGCGGTGCGTTCTGGGAATTTGGAGAGCCGGACTGGGATCATACCAAATATTTCATTTTGTTTGGGGTTGCGGAAGAGCATGGTTCTAACCCGCTTAAGACCAATCTTGGCAAGCTAAAAACCCGCGGGGCAAAATTTGTTTCAATCAACCCGGTGCAAACGGGTTATTCAGCGATTGCAGATGAGTGGGTTGGTATTCGCCCCGGGACGGACGGGCTTTTTGTTGGTGCGCTCATTCATGAGATGCTCAGAACTGAAAATATTGATTTTGAGTATCTGGTCAGATACACCAACGCGCCGTGGCTTGTGATTAATAATCCTGGCGCTGAAGATGATGGTTTGTTTGCTCGCGATGAAGAGGGCAAACCTCTTATTTATGACCATAATTCAAAAACGGTGGTTGAAGCGAACTTAGAAGGCATTTCTCCCGCTGTGGCGGGTGACTATGAACTAAGCGACGGGCGCAAGGTGCGGCCTTCGTTCCAGTTGCTTGCTGCGCGTTTTTTAAGTGACGACTATGCACCGGCGCATGTTGCTGAGCAAACGGGTGTTTCGGCAGATGTGATGGTACGGATGGCGGCTGAAATTGCTGAGGCGGCGTTTGAAAATGAAATCACATTAGATATTCCATGGACTGACTGGACCGGGAAAAAACATGATAAAATGACAGGCCGTCCGGTGAGCATGCATGCGATGCGTGGGATTTCAGCCCATTCCAACGGGTTTCACACCTGCCGGATGATCCATATTTTACAGGTGCTGATTGGTAGTGTTGATTGCCCGGGTGGGTTTCGGTTTAAACCGCCTTACCCCAAGCAAACACCGCCGTGGTTAAAACCATTTGGCAAGCCTGAGGACATTCACCCGAATGCCCCGCTTGGCGGGCCGCACCTTGGGTTTCCTGAATCGCCGGGTGATCTGATTATTGATGAGAACGGCAAGCCGGGGCGGATTGACAAGGCATTTAGCTGGGATGCGCCATTTTCAGCGCATGGGTTGATGCATATGGTTATCCCGAATGCTGGTTCGTGCGATCCTTATAAAATTGATGTGTTGTTTATGTATATGGCGAATATGGCGTGGAATTCGTCGATGAACATTAAGGACACGCTGAAATATCTGACAGCCAAAGACCCAGAAACGGGTGACTATAAAATTCCGAAGATCATCTATTCGGATGCTTATTATTCTGAGACGATCCCTTATGCTGATCTTATTCTGCCGGATACGACATATCTTGAGCGGTGGGATTGTATTTCCATGCTGGATCGGCCGATTTCTGAGCCGAATGGACCGGCTGACTCTATTCGACAGCCGGTTGTGAAACCTGATCGGAATGTGAGGCCGTTTCAGGATGTGCTGATTGATCTTGGGGCGCGGCTTGGATTGCCTGAGTTTAGCAAAGAAGATGGTTCACCGAATTACCCGGGTGGGTATGCGGATTATATAGTCAACCATCAACGTAAGCCGGGGCTCGGCCCGCTAGCGGGGTGGCGCGGTGAGAATGGTGACCAATATGGTGAAGGGGCACCGAACCCTAATCAGCTTGAGCGCTATATTGAAAATGGTTGTTTTCACCAGCATGAACTTGAGCCGGGGTTGCGCTATTTCAAGCAGGCGAATAAAGACTATCTCGATTTTGCGGTGAAGAATGGTTATCGGGGCACAACGACGCCGATCTTCTTCCAGCTTTATTCTGAGCCCATGCAAAAGTTCAGACTAGCTGCTGAAGGGTTTGGTGATGTTGTTCCACCTGAAGAACACCGCGAGCGGATAAAAACTTATTTTGACCCGCTGCCGTTCTGGTATCCACCATTTGAGGAAGCTCAACTGGATGATGCTGAGTTTCCGATGCATGCGATTACGCAGCGACCGATGCATATGTATCATTCTTGGGGGTCACAAAATGCCTGGCTGCGGCAGATAACGGCTGAGAATTATTTATATATCCACCGTGGGCGGGGGCAAAGCCTTGGGCTTAAAGATCGCGATTGGGTCTGGGTGATCAGTAATATTGGTAAGGTGAAATGCCAGGTTAAACTGATGAGCGGGGTCAACCCTGATACCATCTGGACATGGAATGCGATTGGCAAAAGAGAAGGGGCATGGAACCTTGATAAGGATGCGCCTGAAGCGAAAAAAGGATTTTTGCTTAACCACCTGATTTCTGAATTGTTGCCGAAAAAAGAAAGCGGGTACCGGTATTCTAACAGTGATCCGATTACCGGACAGGCGGCCTGGTATGACCTTCGGGTGCGGATTGAAAAAGCTGAACCGGACAGCGCAGAAGAAAGTTTGCCGCGGTTTGAGCCGATTAACACCGGAGATGTTTTGCCGGCTTCGCCAGAGGCGCTTGAGTTTGGCGTTGAATTTAAGGAGCCAGCAGAATGACCAGTTTACCAGAAGCAACGAATAAAAAACTCGGCCTTGTGATTGATCTTGATATTTGTGTGGGCTGTCATGCCTGTGCGACGAGTTGTAAGGAATGGAATACAAGTGGCTATTCCGGCCCGCTGACGGACCAGGACCCTTATGGCAAAGACCCGCATGGCAGCTGGCTTAACCGGGTACACAGTTATGAAGTGGTGAGTGAAACGCAAAGTCAGACTGTGCATTTTCCACGTTCCTGCCTGCATTGTGAAGAGCCTGATTGTGTGACCGTTTGCCCGACAGGGGCGTCTTATAAACGGGAAGAAGATGGCATTGTTCTTGTTAACCCAGATACGTGCATTGGCTGCAAATTATGTTCATGGGCTTGTCCATACGGGGCGCGGGAATATGATCTCGATCAGGGGGTGATGAAGAAATGCACGCTTTGTGTTGACCGGATTTATAACGAGACACTTGATGAGGTTGACCGGGTGCCTGCCTGTGTTCGGGCGTGCCCGACGGGGGCCAGACATTTTGGTGACCTAGGTGACCCGACCAGTGATGTTTCTAAGCTGGTTGAAGAGCGCTCTGGTTATGATTTGTTGCCTGAGTTTGATTATAAGCCGGTGAATAAATATCTGCCGCCAAGGGCACGGAAAAACGGGCTGGCAGCAGCTGATGTTAAACAGGAAATTCCGTTGAGCCAGCCGCAACAAAATTCAAAATCTGCCATGGATCTGATTTTTTCCTGGGCTGATAAGAAATTATCGAGATAGGGAGAGACAGATGCATCCTTCATACTCAGTTATATTTTTCACAACGGCTTCAGGGGCGGGTTATGGCCTGCTTATTCTGTTGTGTTTGTTTGGCGCATTAGGGCTGATACCAGTTGAGCCTCTTTTTATGTTCACCTCGTTCAGCATCGCGCTTGGGCTGGTGACTTTTGGCTTGATTTCTTCAACCTTTCACCTTGGGCACCCGGAGCGGGCTTGGCGGGCGTTTAGCCAGTGGAAGACTTCGTGGTTATCACGTGAAGGGGGTGCCGCGGTAGTCAGTTTTATTCCGGCTGTGCTGCTGGCTTTTGGCTGGATATTTTCGGTCGGTGATGAACAGCTCTGGTCGTTTTTGTCTGCGCTGACAATCCTGGCTGCGATTGTGACGATTTATTGTACGGGGATGATTTATGCGTCGCTTCGGACGATCCGTCAGTGGAATCTGGTATTGGTTCCTTATGTTTATCTGGCGCTTGGCCTGGCAACAGGGGCGGTTCTGTTTCAGTTTTTGCTCATTCTTTTTGGGGTGAATAGCGGGTGGTCGCTTGGGGTGACATTATTTTTATTGAGTGTCGCTCTGGTTTTGAAGCATCTCTACTGGCACAGCATTGATTCGCTTGGGACAAAATATACGGCAGAAGCTGCGACCGGGCTTTGGCGGTTGTTTGGCCCTTCAGGCAAGATAACCCCGCTCGACCCACCGCATTCAACACCTAATTTTGTGATGCGGGAAATGGGCTTTAAAGTGGCGCGAAAACATGCGCTGAAATTAAGACTATATAGTTACCTCTGTTTGTTTCTAATTCCGATATTGATGATCTGCGTGGCGCTACTTGGGGTGAACTGGCTGAGTGTTATCGGGGGGCTTATTGCCCTTGGCGCGGTCTCAATTGGTGTTATTCTTGAGCGCTGGTTGTTTTTTGCTGAAGCGACACACACGGTGAATGTGTTTTACGGAATGGAAGCGGCTTAGTTGCGTTTACCCATCTGGGGGGTGTTTCCAATTAATGACTGTTTCAGTTTAACCTTCTGGTTGAGCCTCTGTCATAAAATGACAAATCGACCTTTTGAGAAAAAGGGGATGGGTCAAAGCCGGTTTCACTCATATTGACAATGACGTCTGCCGCTAATTTGCCGATTTTGCGGGCGTGAAAACGAACGGTTGTCAGCCCCGGTTCCATTGAAGATGACCCGGTGAAATCGCCGATGCCGACGATTGAGATTTTTTCAGGAACCGGAATGTTTTCTGCGTGGCAGGCATAGATCGCTCCTCTGGCGATGACGTCATTGCCGCAAATGATGGCGGTTGGCGGATTATCGTTCAGCAATTGCCGGGTTATTCTTTTGGCTGTTTCAATATTATACCCACAGGTGATTATTCGCTCTTCTGGCAGGTTAAGGCCAGAGGCTGCGATGGCACGCATCGCGCCTTCTCTTCTGTTGCGAGCCCGGTCATTATTGGTCGTTTCCGGAAACAAAAACGCGATATCTTTATGACCAAGGTTGAGGATGTGTTCCGTGACGATGGAACCTGCCTGATGATTATCTGAACCGATGCAGGGGATGGTTGCGTCTTGCTGGTAGTTCCAGATTGAGATGATGGGAACATCTCTTTGCGATAGCATGGTGAGTGGGACTTCTTCATGGTCGAGCCCGACAAGGGCGATGCCATCTATGCGGCGCTCAAGAAGGGAGCGAACGATGGGAACTTCCTGCGCCAGGTCATAACCATTTGAAGCGATTAAGGTGGTCCTGTCATGATCGAGCAAGCGGGCGGAGAAGCTTTCAATCAGTTCGGCGAAAATGGCGTTGTCGATGGTAGGGACAATGAGGCCGATGGTGCCTGAAAACCGGTTATGGAGCGTGCCGGCCATACGGTCGCGAATATAGCCAAGGTCATTTGCGGCTTCTTCAATGCGAACGCGTGTTGGCCCTCGGACTTTTTCAGGTTCATTAAAGGCGCGTGAGACTGTGGCGATGGAGACGCCGGCTCTGGCGGCGACTTCAACAATTCCAGGAGCCCCTTTTCTCGATCTTTTTCGTTTCATGAGGGGATTATAGCAAAAAATGTAAACGTTTGTATTTTTATTTTCATGAGTTAGATTAGTTAGATAAATAATGAAAAAAATACTCCAAAGAAGCGCAAAAAAACAAAATTAGCTTCTTAATATCTGGGTAGGGAGATCGTTTTTAAATGGAGTTTCTCAATCATTTTGGGGGCGTTTTTGAGCCCATTTCTTTTATGCTTTTGCTGGTTGGAACTATTGGTGGACTGATTTTAGGCGCAACGCCCGGCCTTTCGCCGACTATGGCGGTTGCGCTGCTTATTCCTTTTACGTTTCAGTTGGCTCCCACACAGGGGCTTATTCTTTTGGGGGCGGCTTATACATCGACTGTGGCTGGCGGGGCAGTGAGTGCTATTCTCCTCAAAATTCCCGGGGCGCCAGCGAATATAGCAACGTCGCTTGATGGTTTTGAAATGGCGAAAAAAGGTGAGGGCGCGCGTGCGCTTCATCTTTCATTTCTCTCATCGGGTGTTGGTGGCATCATAGGGGTGTTGCTGTTGATTTTTTTAACGCCGCTGCTTGCCAAATGGGCGCTGGCGTTTGGGCCTTCGCATTTGTTCTGGCTGGCCATTCTTGGTGTGACCGTGATCGGATCGCTTGATTCAAAATCATTCGTTAAGGGGCTGCTTTCAGGTTGTATCGGATTGTGGCTTTCAATGATTGGTTATGATGACATTCAAGGGGCGCAGCGGTTTATTTTTTCAAGTTCACTTACGGGCGGCATTAATATTATCCCTGCTTTAATTGGTTTGTTTGCGATCCCCCAAGTACTGGATATGTTTGCAAAAGGCCGGCGTAATGCTGAGATTGAAACCGTTCAGGTGCCGAAACAATCTATTATGGATTCTGCCAGAGAATTAGGGCGGAGTGGCCGGGCTTTATCTATCGGCACTATTGTTGGCTCTATCATCGGCCTCATTCCGGGTGTTGGCGGCCAGATCGCCGGGCTTGTTGCTTATGATCAATCGCGTAAATTTTCTAAACACAAGAAGAAGTTTGGCACTGGCCATTCTGAAGGTGTCATCGCAGCGGAATCAGCCAATAATGCTATGGTTGGACCCTCCCTCGTTCCGCTGCTGACACTTTCTATTCCCGGTAGCCCGACGGCAGCAGTCTTATTGGGCGGGCTTCTCATTCATGGGATTTTCCCCGGAACTGATCTGTTTGACAATCACCCGAAAGTGGCGTGGACGTTTATTAACTCCATGCTGGTTGGTCAGGTGTTGATGGTTATTTTCGGAATTTATACAGCAACATGGGCTGCACGTATTGCCCGGGCGCCGCAACCGATTATGGCGGCAGCTGTTATGGTGTTGGCATTGTTCGGGTCTTATTCCGTTCAGCAATCAATGAGTGATGTTTACATTATGCTCACGCTTGGTGTGGGCATGTTTTTCCTTGAAAAATTTGGCTTTTCTGCCGCACCGCTTGTGCTTGGGCTTATTCTCGGGCCGATTGCTGAAGCGAACTTCATTCAGGGGGCTTTGATCTCAAACGCACAAAACGGGCCTTTGGAATATTTCCTTACCGGGCCGCTGAATATTTTCCTTGTGGTGCTGGTGATCGCTTCTGTTGGGTATAGTTTCTGGACCAACATGCTTGAGCAAAAGGAAACCACTTTAGAAGCAGGAGCAAAATCATGACAGCTTCACGCATACAGCATCTGATACCTGCCATAATCGTTTTAGCGGTCGCAGCTATCGTGACGTGGCTGAGTTTTACGCAGCAACCGGCTCAGGCATTTTTATTCCCAAGACTGATTTCCGTCGCGTTCATCATTCTGGCATTCTGGAATTTTAGCCGGGCGGCGCTTGGGCAGTCGAAGGTCGGGGGTGGGGTTTCTGCTGAGAGTTTTATAAACCTGATGCCCGGGCTGGTTGTTATGTCGATTTATGCATTTTTCGCAGCCAAGTGGCTTGGCTTTTATTGTGCTTCTTTTGCTGCGTTTCTGACGATCTATTCAATTTATGATCCGGTGCCCCTTTCCAGCATGAAAGACTGGGGCAAGCGGGTTTTCATCACTGCCGTTTTTATGGCGGTGATCTATGGCCTTTTTTCACTTCTTTTGAAGGTGCAAACACCAAGAGGCCTGTTTTTCTAGCAGTGGAATTAAAATGACTTTTAAAAAATCCAAGGGAGGAATACCAATGAAAACACTGATTAAAACAATCGCTATAGGCTTATCGGCCTTTGCACTTTCGAGCAGTTCGCTTATGGCCGAGGACTATCCGAGCAGGCCGATAGGTGTTGCTGTATCTTATGGAGCTGGTGGTGCGACTGACTTTCAGGCACGGATTGTGACTATGGTTGCCGGGAATAAAGATATTCTTGGTCAGCCGATCTATATCATCAACAAACCTGGTGCTGGTGGCCGTGTTGGCTGGAACTGGTTTGCGTCAGAAGCAGACAAGGATGGCTACACGCTTTCAGCCTATAATATTCCGCATTTTATCGCGCAATCAATCAAGGGCGGCGTGAGTTATTCTGCTGATAGTTTTGAACCGATTGCCAACTGGGGGGAAGACCCGGCTGTTGTGGTTGTCGGCAAAGACAGCAAATTCAATTCAATGGAAGATCTGATTAAATTTGCCAAAGAGAACGCTGGTAAAGTGACGACATCCGGTGCCGGGCTTTTTGTGGGTCACCATATTGCTGCTTTGCAGATTGAGAAGGCCTGTTCTTGCAAGCTTGCTTATATTCCAACCAAAGGTGGCGGTGCGGCTGCGATGAAGGCTGTGATTGCTGGCGATGTTATGGCTGGCATTAACAATCTTTCTGATGCTTACCGTGCAGAAAAAGCGGGCAACATTAAAATTCTGGGTGTTGCTGATCTGAAGCGGAATAAAGAATTTTTACCTGATGTGCCGACTTTGAAAGAAGCCGGTCTTGATGTTGATAATTCATCCGTGAATTACCGCGGTCTGATGGTTCCTAAAGGAACACCTCAGGCGGTTATCGACAAGCTTGCTGCGCAAGTGCCGCTGATGTTTAAGCATAAGCGTGTGGCATCGAAAATGTCTGCTGGTGGCTCTCCGATGAATATCATGACACGTGAGGAAGTTCAGAAGATGTGGGCTGCTCGTGAGGCCACTCTGAAAGAGTTGCTTAAAGGACTTTAAAACTCAAACAAAAATCAACTTCGCAGGCATTCCAGTTCGGGAATGCCTGCGAAGACCTCTCAAATTATTTAATAACTGGATATGAAGATGGCCGCTCAAACAATGCAACAGGAAATCTCGCAAGAAGCACTCATTATTGATGAAATGATATTGAAAGCGAAAAAAGCACAGAAAGCTTTTGAAGCTGGTGCTGATCAGGGGCGATATGACAATGCTGCATTGGCAGCCGCCTGGGCATTGATGGAGCCAGGCCGGAACAGTGAACTTGCACATATGGCTGTTGAGACCACGGGGCTTGGCAATGTTCAGGATAAAATTATTAAAAACCACCGCAAGACACTTGGGGTTTTAAGAGACATTCAACATTCCAGCACTTGCGGAATAATAGAAGATGACCCGAAAACGGGGATTACCAAAATTGCTCGCCCCGTTGGTGTGGTTGGGGCTGTTGTGCCTTCGACCAACCCTGTCGCGACGCCAGCGAATAATATCATCAATGCGCTAAAATGCGGCAATGCGATTATACTCTCGCCATCACCGAAAGGGGTTTCGGTTTGTGAAAAGCTGGTTGGTTACATCCATGCTGAATTTGACAAGCTTGGGCTTGATCATGATCTGGTGCAGATAGTTCCTTCACCTTCATCAAAAGTGAAAACGCAGCGGTTGATGGAGCTTTGCGACCTGCTGGTTGTGACAGGCAGTCAGGATAATGTGAGGCGGGCTTATTCATCCGGCACACCGGCGATCGGTGTTGGAGCCGGGAATGTGACTGTGATTGTTGACGAAACGGCAAACCTTCAGGATGCAGCGGAAAAAATCACAGCTTCGAAATGTTTTGACAATGCAACGTCGTGTTCTTCTGAAAATGTACTGGTGGTTGTTGATGCTGTTTATGACGCATTTATGGCTCAGTTGCATCAGGCTGGTGGCCGGTTGCTGGATGGGCCGAATTCAGAAAAAATGAAGACGGCTCTTTTCCAGAACGGGCACCTCAATCGGGATATTATCGCGCATGACATCGACCAGGTGATCAGGGTCGCGGAAGTGGAAGTTGCTGATGCGGAAAGCGCCAAGTTTCTGTTGATTGAAGGGGCTGGGATTGGGGCTGATTATCCTGAATCGGGTGAAAAACTATCATTGGTCACGACGATTTACCGGGCTTCAGATTTTGATGATGCCAAACGGGTGGCCGCGCAAATTATGGACCATCAGGGGGCGGGCCATTCGATCGGATTGCATACTGAAAGTGATGCAAGAGCCGTTCAGCTTGGACTGGAAATGCCTACCTGCCGGGTGATTGTTAACCAGGCGCATTGTTTTGCAACAGGCGGCTCTTTTGATAACGGTATGCCGTTTTCACTCTCAATGGGATGTGGTTCGTGGGGTGGGAATTCAATTGATGAGAATTTCAATCATAAGCACTTGATGAATATTACGAAAATTGTCAGGACGATACCGAGCAATGAGCCGTCACTGGATGATGTTTTTGCAAATTACTGGGAGAAGACTTCATCTGATACGGGTGGTACGTCTTTGAAACCCGGTCAGGCGACAGGCTCTGTTCGGGATATGATTGATGAGCGGGCGGCAAATTCGCCGAATGAAGTGTTTGTGATTGATGCTGTTTCTGAGGCTGGTTCAGCTTCTGGCGCAAAAAAAAAGATTAATTACCGGGAATTGAGAGAAAAAGCCGCCCATGTAGCGGCACATATCCGGGCCATGGATATTGAGCCCGGGTCTTCTGTTGCTTATGCGCTGGGAAACAGTCCTTCTTCTGCGATCACCATACTCGGGATTATGTATGGTGGATTTGTTGCGACTGCGCTTAATCTGGTTTCGGGTAAAAAAACACTTGCCTATATTCTCGATCATTCTGAAGCAAAGTTGATTTTAACTGACGCGCCAAGCCGTGAGATTATCAATGAAGTGATTGCCGAAGACGGTTTGTCTGTGCCGGTTGTTGATATTGCTGAGGGGGGGATTTTTGATGACCCGGCTGACATTCATTATGCACTTGAAGCGGTGCCTGTCAGCGGGGATGATCGGGGACTGCTTATGTACACCTCTGGCACGACGGGGCAGCCGAAAGGGGTTGTTCTGACCCATGGTAATTTATTGGCTGGTGGGAAGAACACGGCGCTGGCTCACCAGTTGACCGATGCTGACCGGGCTTTGTGTACGCTGCCGCTTTATCATATCAATGGATTATGTGTGACTTTATTCGGGCCGCTTGTTTCTGGAGGGAGTGTTGTTATCCCGCCGCGGTTTTCTGTTTCTGAATTCTGGCGGACCATTCGGGAGAATGAGTGCAGCTGGTTTTCTGTGGTGCCGACGCAGATTTCTTATCTGCTGCATAAAGCTAAGACAAATGGAGAGCCGTTTGAATCTATTCCCTCACTCAGATTTGGTCGTTCTGCTTCAGCGCCGCTTTCGCCAGACATTCAGGAAGCGTTTGAGGGACAGTTTAACATCCCTATTATTGAGACCATGGGGCTGACAGAAACGGCCGCGCAAATTCTTTCTAACCCGTTGCCACCGGGGGTGAGAAAGATTGGCTCACCTGGTATTGCTTTTGGAAATGAGATTATGGTTTGCGACGAAACCTTTCATGAGGTCGCGCGCGGGGTGCAGGGCGAAGTTCTGGTGCGTGGTTCAAATGTGATGCAGTGTTATTTTAAAAACGAAGAAGTTACGAAAGATAATTTTACCTCTGATGGCTGGCTTCGTACTGGTGACCTTGGTCATATGGATGAGGATGGCTATGTTTTTATTACCGGACGTTTGAAGGAAATCATCATTAAAGGGGGTGAGAATATTGCGCCGCGTGAAATTGACGATGCGTTATACAGCCACCCGGATGTTGTTGAGGCGGCCGCATTTGCGCAACCCTGCAAGGATTATGGTCAACGAATTGAAGCGGGGGTCATGCTGAAGGAAGGTTCAGCCGTTTCAGAAGAAGAGCTGATCAGTTTATGCCGTGAAAAAGTAGGCGCGTTTAAATCCCCTGACCGGATTTATTTTTTACCCGAACTGCCGAAGGGGCCCTCTGGAAAAATTCAGCGGATAAAACTGAATGATTTGTTTCCTGTATCTCCTTAAAATATTACCCTTTTCAGTAGCTTGTTTGATTATCAGTTTCTGGTTTTCCCTAAGCTGTTTTTCTGAAACATTGCTTTCTCCTGGGGCTTTATTTAAGAGTTAAAGGTGAATGCAAGTTATATAAGGACCGGGGTTATGGGACTGCTGACAAATCTGCTGGAACAGGCAAAAATTTCACCAAAAAAAATTGTTTATCCAGAAGGGGAAGACCCGAGAATCGTGACTAGTGCGATCAGAGTTTTAAAAGACGGGGTCGCGAAACCAATATTGGTCGGGGACTATAACCGAGTGGTTGAGGTGTTACAGAAATTTGGTTCTTCGCCTGACGAAATAGCGGTCATTGATCCGGTAACATCGCCAGAGCGAGAGGCTTATGCGGCGCTTTATCATGATTTGCGTAAGCATAAAGGGGTTGATCTCGATAAGGCCCGGGCTGATGTTACTAATCCTGTACTATTTGCTGCGCTGATGGTGAAGGCAGGTGATGCCGATGGCACTGTTGGCGGGGCAGTGACTTCGACCGCTGAGATTGTCAGGACGGCGCTACAAATTCTTGGGCGGGCGCCGGGAGTATCGAGTGTTTCCAGTTTTTTTGTCATGATTTTAGATGAACCACACCATGTGAAACAGGGGGCATTTCTGTTTTCTGATTGCGCTTTGGTGGTTGACCCTGATGCGGAACAGCTGAGTGAAATTGCACTTTCTTCTGCGGTATCTTTCAAAGCGCTGACCGGGGAAGAGCCGCGCGTTGCGATGTTATCGTTTTCGACAAAGGGTAGCGCAAAGCATGAACGGGTTGAAAAAGTTGAAACTGCGACGAGACTTGTTAAAGCGGCGCGGCCGGATTTACCGATTGATGGAGATTTGCAGTTTGATGCCGCTTTTGTTCCTGAAATTGCAGTGGCAAAGGCAGCAGGTTCTGATTTGCAGGGCGATGCGAATGTGATGATTTTTCCGAGCCTTGAAGCGGGGAATATTGGCTATAAAATAGCGCAGCGGATTGGCGGTGCAAAAGCGATTGGACCGATTTTGCAGGGGCTTTCCAAACCGGCGAATGATCTTTCAAGAGGCTGTACAGCGGAGGATATATATTATCTCACGGCGCTGACGTCTTTGCAGGTAAAATGATTTAGCTGGTTGATAGTTATAATAAATATCAACCAGCTAAATGTTCTATCTAAAATGGTACGGGATAGGTTTTATGTATCTCGTTTATCGCCTCTAAGGTTGCTTCATCAAGTTTCAGGTTGATGGCGCCTATATTGGTTTTGAGTTGCTCCATTGTGGTTGCGCCGATGATGGGGCTTGTGACAAAGGGGCGTGAAAGGCAAAAAGCGAGAGCTAGCTGAGCTGGTTCAGCGCCGATGTTTCTGGCGATATTGACATAGCCAGTTGTGGCCTTTTCGACATTTTCTGTCAGGCGATAGCTATAGCGGGTTTTCGCTGTTTCATTATGTGTGAGCCGGGCTTTGGATGGGGTGGCGTCTTTGAGATATTTGCCAGAGGCGACCCCCATGGCCAGTGGTGACCAAGGCAGATAACTTAAGCCTTCGATCATGCAGGTTTCGGCTACGTCTGTATCATCGCGGCGTCTTAAAATGCTGTATTCATTCTGAAGGCTGACTGGTTTTGGCAGGTTGTGCTTTTCTGCAAGGGCACAATATTGAGCGATGCCCCAGGCGGAATCGTTACTTAAGCCGAAATGATGGATTTTACCTTCTTTGATTAGCTCATTCAGGGTTTCCAGTACTTCGAGCTGATTGGCCAGAATGGCAGCTTTATCAGTTGATTTTGGTTTATAGCTCCAGCCATTGTTGAAGTGGAAGGTGTTTCTGTTGGTTGGCCAGTGGAGCTGATAGAGATCAATATAATCAGTTTGCAGGCGTTTCAGGCTATCTTCAATGGCGAGTTTGATGTTTTTGCGGTCAATATCTGTACCGCCTTCTCTGATATAGGGAAGTTCGGGTGAAATTTTTGAGGCGAGGATGATTTCATCCCGTTTGCCGCGGCTATTGAGCCAGGTGCCGATGATGGTTTCTGTGGTGCCGTAGGTTTCTGCTGAGGGGGGGACTGCGTACATTTCAGCTGTGTCCCAGAAGTTGACCCCTTCTGCCAGAGCATAGTCCATCTGCTCATGGCCTTCGGCTTCTGTGTTTTGTGAACCCCATGTCATTGTGCCAAGACAAATGCGGCTGACCTTAATGTTGGTTTGTCCAAGGTTGGTGTATTCCATTATTAAGCGCTTTCCTGATTTTAATTTTTAATTGATTGAATAGGCGGGATTTATTGAGCGCTTAATGTAAGGTTTCACATTTAAATTTCAAGTGCTGTAAATTCAAATGCCGAGTTCAGGCAAATTTTGCCACTTACACTGGTTCGTGTCTTGCTTCGTGTATTGGTTCGTGATCTGGTTACTGTATCGGAGAGATTTTATTTATCACGTTGAAGGCGTTGCGATTGCATCTGCATCATGATCTGATTTTTTTTGAACCTCGATAAAGAGATGTTTGATTTCAGGGTATTTTGATTTGATCTCTTTTTCCAATTCTGAAATCCTTGATTCAACTTCAACAGCGGTCATGTCGTCTTTAAAGTCGATGCTGATGGCAAGGAGGATGTCGTAGGGGCCCATATGCATGGTGCGCAGTTCATTGACATGGAGAATGGATTTTCTTTTATCGACGATTGACCTTACGTCACTTACAAGGGCGGGGCTGGCAGCTTCGCCAATGAGGAGGCCTTTGGTTTCATAGGCCAGAAGAATGGCCGTACCACCAAGAATAAAGCCGACAAACAGGGATGCGACGGCATCAGCCCATTCAACACCGAGTTCTGCCGCGGCATAGACACCGATGAACGCCACAATAAGGCCGAGCATGGCGGCGGTGTCTTCAAATAATACTGTGAATACGGTCGGGTCTTTGGAATGACGGACGGCTTCAATTATTGTTTGTTTGCCTCTGACTTTGCCAAACTCTTTATAGGCAATGTACCAGGCGACGCCTTCAAAAATTAAGGCGAGAGAGAGGATGATGTAGTTGATGTGGGGGGAGCGGATTTCTGAGGGGTTGCTGAGTTTATGCAGACCTTCATAGATTGAAATGCCGGAACCAACCGCGAAAATGAGGATTGCGACGACAAATGCCCAGAAATAGATTTCCATCCCGTAGCCGAAGGGGTGGCGCTCATCTTTTGGTTTGTTGGACTGTTTGATACCATAGAGTAAAAGACCCTGATTACCGGTATCAACGACGGAGTGAATGGCTTCTGACAGCATAGCAGAAGAGCCGGTTATCGACGCGCCAATAAATTTTGTGATCGCAATGAGGCCATTGCCGGCTAAAGCCGCATAAATAACCTTTTTTGAGCCGTGACCCGCCATTTTTCTCCACTTTCATCGTTTCAGGTGGTTTCATACTACGTTATGCTGAGGTTATGTAAATAATATGAGATGTACAGCCTTCTAATTCGCGTAAATATCCCCAGAGAATAGATAATTTTGGTGTTTAAACTCTGGTATGCGCAATTGCTATGGTCTATACCATACTGACAGAAGTGATACTTCTATTTGTTGACTTTTTGGGCAGATTTGCCTCATTTTCAGGCGGTTTTCATTTGCAGCGGTGTGAAGTGAAGAGGCTTTTCCAAAGAGTTAAATGAGTGGTACTGCTATTGCCCGGTTTTATTATGAGGCCGCAAGGTGGTAATAAATAGTTATCTTGAACCTAAATTTTCGAAATAGGACCATCCATTGAGCGATAAAGACGATAATGAAGGGCATGAGGGCTCTTCTCATGATATTCGCCCCATACTGATTACCGAAGAAATGGGGCGCTCATATCTTGAATATGCGATGAGCGTGATTGTTTCACGGGCGCTGCCTGATGTTCGGGATGGTTTGAAGCCGGTGCATCGGCGGATTCTCTATTCGATGCATGAAAACGGGTATGACCATAACAAACCTTACCGTAAATCAGCGCGTGTTGTTGGTGATGTTATGGGTAAATATCACCCGCATGGTGACAGTGCGATTTATGATGCGCTTGTGCGGATGGCACAGGAATTTTCATTGCGTCTGCCGTTGATTGACGGGCAGGGTAATTTTGGCTCGATTGATGGGGACAGAGCCGCGGCGATGCGTTATACGGAATGCCGTTTGTTAAAAGTTTCGCACAGCCTTCTTGATGATATTGATAAAGACACCGTTGACTTTCAGGACAACTATGATGCCTCTGAAAGTGAACCGGTTGTATTGCCTGCGAAATTCCCGAACCTGCTGGTGAATGGCGCGGGTGGTATTGCTGTTGGTATGGCGACGAATATTCCGCCGCATAATCTAAGTGAAGTGATTGATGGGTGTATTGCTTATCTTGATGACCCTGAAACGGATATTGAACAGTTAAACCAGATTATTCATGGCCCTGATTTTCCGACCGGGGGGATGATCCTTGGGCGGACGGGCATTCGTTCGGCTTATCATAAGGGCAAAGGTTCTGTGATTATGCGGGGCCGGGTCACAACCGAAGAAATTCGCAAAGACCGGTTTGCACTGATCATCACTGAAATTCCCTATCAGGTTAATAAAGCTTCGATGGTGGAAAAAATAGCTGAACTTGTGCGCGAAAAACGAGTTGAGGGTATTTCTGATATCAGGGATGAGTCTGACCGGCAGGGCATGCGGGTTGTGGTTGAATTAAAGCGTGATGCTGTGGCTGATGTTGTGCTTAATCAGCTTTACAGATTTTCGCCATTGCAGACGAGCTTTGGTTGTAACCTGGTAGCGCTGAATGGCGGCAAGCCGGAGTTAATGAACCTGCTTGATTTTATCAGTGCGTTTACTGAATTTCGTCAGGAAGTGGTTTATCGGCGGACAAAATTCCTGCTGAATAAAGCGCGTGACAGGGCGCATGTGTTGGTTGGTCTGGCGATTGCCGTTGCTAATATTGATGAAGTGATTGCCCTTATCAGAACCGCGCCAAACCCGGCTACTGCACGTGAGCAGCTTATGGAGCGCAACTGGCCGGCCAAAGACATTGCCCCGCTGGTTGAACTGATTGCTGACCCAAGGCATGCTGTTGCTGAAGATGGCACTTACAAACTTTCAGAAGCACAGGCGCGGGCTATTCTTGATTTGCGGTTGCAGAGATTGACAGCGCTTGGGCGCGATGAACTTTCAGATGAACTGCATAAACTTGGGGCAACGATTAAAGATTATCTGGAAATTCTTGGTTCCAGGGTTCGCATCATTGATATTGTGAAAAATGAGCTTACCGAAATCAGGGATGAGTTTGGCACTGAGCGCAAAACTGAAATTATGGATTATGAAGGTGAGGTTGATGATGAGGATCTGATTGCCAAGGAAGATATGGTGGTTACGGTTTCTCATAAAGGCTATATCAAGCGGGTGCCGCTTTCGACTTACCGGGCGCAGCGGCGCGGTGGTAAGGGGCGTTCTGGTATGAGGACCCATGACGAGGATTTTGTCACCAAGATTTTTGTCGCGAATACGCATACGCCGATCCTGTTTTTCTCTTCAAGAGGTATGGTTTATAAAATGAAGGTCTGGCGGTTGCCGGCGGCTGCGCCGCAGGCTCGCGGTAAGGCACTTATCAATTTATTACCGTTACAACAGGATGAATCTATCACGACGATTATGCCATTGCCTGAGGATGAGACGACCTGGGAACAATTGCATGTGATGTTTGCAACTTCTTCAGGTGGTGTGCGCAGAAATGACCTTTCTGACTTTGTCGAGATCAGGCAAAATGGCAAGATTGCCATGAAGCTTGATGAAGGCGAAACCATTCTTGGTGTGGATATTTGTACTGAGCAAAATGATGTATTGTTGACAACGGCCAAAGGGCAGGCAATCCGCTTCCCGGTGACGGATGTCAGGGTTTTTGCGGGCCGTAATTCCACCGGTGTACGCGGTATCAAGCTTGGTGATAGTGACAGGGTGATTTCAATGGCGATATTGCATCACATTGAAGCAACGGCTGAAGAAAAACGGGCATACCTTAAACGGGCGGCACAAATGCGCCGGGCGGCGGCTGGGGAAGCTGCGAACGGTGAGGTCAGTGAAGCTGATGTGCCTGATCTGGATGAAGAAGCCGGGGCTGAAGTTGAACTTTCGGTTGAACGCTATGCTGAACTTGGGGCAGGTGAGCAGTTTGTACTAACGTTAAGTGAAAACGGTTATGGCAAACGATCTTCAGCTTATGAGTACCGTGTTTCTGGTCGGGGTGGTAAAGGTATCATTGCGATGATTGTTAATGACAGGAACGGTGACCTTTCAGGTTCATTCCCGGTTGAAGAGGGGGATGAGATTATGCTGGTAACTGATGGTGGTCAGCTCATTCGCTGCCCGATCAATGATGTCAGGGTTGCAGGACGAAACACCCAAGGGGTAACGGTTTTTAAAACATCAAGTGAAGAAAAAGTTGTTTCCGTTGAGCATATATCTGAGGTTGAAAGCGACGAAGATATGAACGGCGATGATGGCGACGCTGATGCAACTGATGAAGCATAGAGCCGACTTAAAAGAGTGGTTGGAAAAATGAGTTTGACTGGTTTTTACCCGGGGAGTTTTGACCCTATTACCAATGGGCACAAGGATATTATTGTGCGCTCAGTCAAGTTTGTTGATGAGTTGATCATTGGGGTTGGTGTGCACCACGGTAAGACACCTTATCTTTCAGGTGAAGAGCGGGTTCAGTTAATTGAAGTGCTAGCTGAAGACCTGCGGCAGTCATCAGGTAAAAATATCAAGGTGATACAATTTTCGGGTTTGATGGTTGAAGCTGCGGTTGCTTACGGTGCAACAGTGATTGTGCGAGGCTTACGAGATTCTGCTGATTTTGCATATGAGATGCAGATGGCCGGCATGAATAAGGCCATGGCGAATGGTATAGAGACACTATTACTGCCAAGTTCAGGTGAAGTGCGCCACATCGCGGCCCAACTTGTCAGGCAAATCGAGACTTTTGGTGGTGATATTTCAAAATTTGTACCGCCGCATGTGGCCGAATTTCTTTTATCGAAAAAGAACTGGTCAGGTGAAACAGAGTAAAGAGGTAGTTTTATGTTTCAACGTTTGATAGCTGGTTTTGTTATACTGCTTTTGTCCGCAGGGCATGCGGGTGCAGAACGGGAAATGAATAAAAATGTCAATCTTGATAATTTTCTTTATCTTGATACAAAATATGGCCGCTCTATCATTGTGCTTTATCCTAAAAAAGCACCAAAACATGTTGAACGGGTAAAAAAACTTGTCAGAGAAGGGTTCTATGACGGGTTGTTGTTTCACCGTGTGATTGAAGGCTTTATGGCGCAAACAGGTGACCCGACCGGCACGGGAACAGGTGGCTCGGATTATCCCGATTTGCCGGCTGAATTTAATGACATCAGTTATAACCGCGGTGTGATTGGTGCGGCGCGCACTTCCAACCCTAACTCAGCAAACAGCCAGTTTTTCATCACTTTTCAGGCTTCACATTTTCTCAATCGGCAATATACCGTCTGGGGGCGGGTTGTGCATGGCATGGAGTTTATAGATAAGATTAAACGGGGACGTGGGCAAAGCGGCACTGTTGATGAGCCGGATAAGATTGTTTCTATGCGGGTGGTGGCAGATTCGAATGATCCATTGCTGATTGATTTGCAAAATTTTGTACCCGGGTTTGAAAATGCTCCACGTAAAAAGCGTTTACCGAGGATTGACTAATTTTTTAAAATGACGAAAGAGATATAAGGAAGAAGAATGACCGAGATTAAAGACCCGGAAAATACACTGATTTTGAACATTACCCATGGTGAAGTGATTATTGAACTGCTGCCTGATGTAGCGCCGAACCATGTTGCACGGATTAAAGAACTTGTCAGTGAAGGGTTCTATGACGGCATTGTTTTTCACCGGGTGATTGATGGCTTTATGGCGCAAACCGGAGACCCGACCGGAACCGGCACTGGTGGTTCAGGGCAGAATATTGCGGCTGAATTTAACGACACGCCGCATGTGCGCGGCGTTTGTTCTATGGCCCGGGCGCAGGCGCCAAATTCGGCTGATAGTCAGTTTTTTATCTGTTTTGATGATGCTACTTTTCTTGATGGGCAATACACAGCATGGGGCCGGGTGATATCCGGCATGGAAAATGTTGACAAGATCAAACGTGGTGAGCCTGTGAATGATCCGGACCAGATCTTAAGCATGCGGATTGCTTCTGAAGCGGCCTGAGCTATTTCATAAAGCAAACAGCTTCAGGCTAAATTGAATTCTGGGCTTTGCTTTCGGTTATAGACTTGTTAAAGGGCAGTGTAGAGATGGCTAAACCAGTTTGGTTTACGTCTCTCACTGCTCTTTTTTATTTCGATTGCTTTCATACAAATGCGTCTTTTTAGGTCTGCATTTGGAGATCAGTTTGAGTGCTAGCCCCTTTAATTATAAAGAGATTTTGTTTTGCAACTGGATGATTTTGATTTTGAGCTGTCTGAGAGCCATATTGCGTTAAAACCTCACCCTGACAGGGATGGGTCAAAGGTGTTGAGAGTTCACTCTTCTGGTCAGCTGGAAGATCTTATTTTTCGTGATTTGCCACGCTATTTCAATAAAGGTGATGTGCTGGTTTTAAATAACAGCCGGGTGATTCCGGCTGCGTTAAAGGGTGTCAGGTATAGAGAAGAGTATAGCGCTCATGTTCATGTGAACCTGCATAAGCAGATTTCAAGTCATGAGTGGCTTGCTTTTGCGAAACCGGCAAAACGGTTAAAGCCTGGCGACAGGATCAGGTTTGGTGAGCAGGACCATAACATATGCATGATGGGTATGCTGGATGCCACCGTTTGTCAGATGCCGGACGATATTCCAGCACGGGGTGGTGAGGTATTGCTTCGGTTTGATGTTGCGGGTTCGATGCTGGAAGATGCTTTGTTACAGCATGGAGAGATGCCTTTGCCGCCTTATATTGCCAGCAAGCGCGGCGCTGATGAAACAGACAAGGAAAACTATCAGACCGTTTATGCTGCGCATGATGGGTCCGTTGCCGCGCCGACAGCCGGGCTGCATTTTACAGATAGTTTGCTGGATGCGTTTCGCGAAGCCGGTGTTCTGGTTGAATTTGTGACGCTGCATGTGGGGGCGGGGACATTTTTGCCGGTGACGGTTGATGATGTCAGCCAGCATAAAATGCATGCTGAATGGGGCAGTGTCGGCGATGGCTGTGTTGAGTCTATAACGAAAGCAAAGACTGATGGGCGGCGGGTCTGTTCGGTTGGTACGACCTCATTGAGGTTATTGGAAAGTGCGGCAAGAGAGAAAGGCATCCTTCAGCCCTGGACAGGGGAGACGGATATTTTTATTACACCCGGGTTTCAGTTTCATGTTGTGGACCGTTTGATCACGAATTTTCATTTGCCGAAATCAACTCTGTTTATGCTGGTTGCCGCATTTTCGGGACTTGATGTGATGCAGTCAGCTTATAAAGCGGCGATTGCGCGGGATTACAGGTTTTATTCATACGGGGATGCGTGTTTGCTGGAGGGGATAACGAAGTGACTGATATGTTTAGCTATAAGGTTTCCGCAACTGATGGTTCTGCACGGCGCGGGCAGATATCAACACCGCGCGGGACCATTGAGACGCCTGCATTTATGCCGGTTGGAACCGCGGCCACTGTGAAAGGCATGTTGCCTGAGACCGTCCGGGGAACAGGTGCGGATATTGTGCTTGGTAATACCTATCATCTGATGCTGCGGCCCGGGGCTGAGCTTGTGGCTCAACTTGGCGGCTTGCATAAATTCATGAACTGGGAGCGGCCAATATTGACAGATTCTGGCGGGTTTCAGGTGATGTCA
Organism: Hyphomicrobiales bacterium; assembly: GCA_021775425.1. Classification (GTDB taxonomy): domain Bacteria; phylum Pseudomonadota; class Alphaproteobacteria; order Rhizobiales; family HXMU1428-3; genus HXMU1428-3. The sequence continues at coordinate 34,774 of JAJFHX010000046.1, read as the reverse complement.
CTTTCAAAATTGCGCAAAATCACCGAGGATGGGGTCACGTTTCAATCGCATATTGACGGGTCTTCTTATGCTCTATCACCTGAGCGGTCGATGGAAATCCAGGCTTTGCTTGGCTCAGATATTCAGATGGCGTTTGATGAATGCACACCCTTTCCGGCAACGGAACAGGAAGCTCTTAACTCGATGGAGCTTTCTATGCGCTGGGCCGTGCGATCCAAGGCGGCGTTTGAGAAATATAGTGCCGGATCTGAAAGAGCTAAGGGGCATGCGCTGTTTGGTATCGTTCAGGGTGGTGTTTACGAGAATTTACGCAAGCGTTCGGCTGAAACGCTGGTTGAGCTTGATTTGCCGGGTTATGCAGTTGGCGGGCTTGCGGTTGGCGAAGGCCAGCAAATGATGTTTGATGTGCTCGATTTTACCGTACCGCATTTACCGAAAAATAAACCCCGCTATCTGATGGGGGTTGGCACGCCGCTTGATCTTCTTGGCGCAGTTGAGCGGGGGGTGGATATGTTTGACTGTGTGATGCCAACGCGCTCTGGTCGGCACGGTCAGGCGTTTACGTTTGATGGAAAATTAAACCTGAAAAATGCCCGATTCAAAGATGACCCCACGCCGCTTGATGAATCAAGTGATTGCCCGGCTATGCGGGACTATAGCAAGGCGTATCTGCATCATCTGGTACGTTCTGGTGAATTGCTTGCCTCGATGCTGGTTTCATGGGCGAATATTCATTTCTATCAGCAACTGATGGCCGAGATGCGGCAGGCCATTGAAGAGCAGCGGTTTGAGGCTTATGCCTGCTCTTTCCGTGCGCGGTATCAGGCAGAGCGCTGAGATTTTTTCTGTTTTATTTCATCATACCAGAGATAGAGCCCTGAACTGATGACGACAATGGCGCCGAATAAGGTGTAAATGGTGATCTGATCATCAAACACAAAATAACCGATCACTGGCATGGTGATGATGCCTATATATATAAATGGAGCGAGTAATGGTGCTGGGGCATAACGATGCGCAGTGATCAGCAACCAGTGGCCAAGACCGCCAGATACGCCAAGTGATAACAGCAAGACCCAGGTGAAGATGTTGTCAGGTGTTTGCCAGTTGAGCAAGGCAAAGGGGGCGAGAAGGAGAGCGCCGCCAATTGGTGCATAGACCTGATTGGTTGTGTTACTGTCTTTATGGGCGGTATATCTGGTCAGAACATTATAAATCGACAGTGAGAGGGTTGCGAGCAGAGACAATATAACCGCCCAGTGGATGCCGCCAAAGCCAGGGCGCATGACAATTAAAACGCCTATAAAGCCGAATACCACCGCATAGAGTTGTTTTGGTTTCAGATATTCACCTAATATCGGGCCAGAGAGAGCGGCGATCAGCAAGGGGCTGAGGAAGAATATGGTGATGGTCTGATCCAGTTGCAGATATTTAAGAGCGACGAAATTAAAAGCGGTTGCCCCAATCATGGCGAGTGTGCGGATGATTTGTGCTTTTGGTGTGCTTGATTTGAGCGCGTTTATACATTGCACCGGTTTGTAGAGCACGAAAAGTACCAGAGTGTGGATGATAAACCGCATCCACAGCACCTGCATAACGTTCACGCCGGAAAATTCACCGAGATATTTGGCAGTACTGTCCAGGGTTGAAAAGCAGATGACAGCCAGGCACATGAGGAGTATGGCCTTATGATGGTTCATTTCCGTTTCACTTTATGTTGGGCGGGCTCAAAATATATGAATGATATTGGATAGTTATAGCTATTTTTGTGTTGAAGCCAGTTAAAACAACGAAAATGAGCAAAGAAAATTCAAATGAAAATTGACTTTTTGAATAATGATAGACATTATCCCCCTTTGTCAGCAAATCAGCTCTTGACGGGGCGGATTTGTTTGCCTATTTTCAGCGCTTCTTTCGGGATTGTGTTGTGATCATTCAGGCGGGGTGTCTGGGTGATCTTATTTTTGGGGCCCTTAGCTCAGTTGGTAGAGCAACTGACTTTTAATCAGTAGGTCGAAGGTTCGAATCCTTCAGGGCTCACCATTTTCTTTAAAAAAATCATCAGCTTATGGCTGGTGATTTTTTTGTTTTCAGCAAAGATTTGTTTGAGGTTCACCTCCGGTTCAGTTGGCGCAGAAAAACGGTGAGTTACACCGTTTTTCCATTATTATTTGGTCTTCTAAATTTAGTCATAGCGCTTAGCTAACTGAAGCTTATCATAGGCTTCAATTTCTTCTTTGCTCCATAGCGCTTTGCCGCCCATTTTCATTTGTTTAGGGAATCCTCTTTCCCTTATCCATTTATAGATTGTAGCCCCGTTACTTAACCTGTATCTGGCTTTAAGCTCTTCTATTGTAAGATAGATGATATTGCTTTCTACTACATTTTCCATTTTATTCACCTCTACTTGATTGCCATTGATTTGCCACATCTCAATTACTGTTAATCAGAAATATATTTTTTGACCTATATCTTGATGTATAGGTATGATTCGCTAAATATAGCAGCTATTTAGTATTCGTTTTTGTTTATTGAATCTATTTTAAGCTGTTTCACAGTTATCCACATCTATTTCATGTAAGTTGTTTTTATCAGGTTAAGGGAGCGCTTTTTCTGGTTTTACGACAAACTTGTCTTAATCTTTTTTCATCAATATAACTTATCTAATTAATATGTATTGGGGGGGGTGAGATATGCTGAATGGTCAGCTACGCAATCAGGTTGATCAGATCTGGCTGAAAATCTATGCTAACGGGATTGCAAATCCTTTGTCAGTGATTGAGCAACTTACTTATCTTCTTTTTGCGAAGCGACTTGATGAGCTACACACCGCAAGAGAAGCTCAGGCGAACCTATTGGGCACTGAGATTGAGAATCCTATATTCGACAAGGGGCAGGAGCAACTGCGCTGGTCACGATTTAAAGATTTTGACCCGGAGGAGAAGTTTGCTGTTTTTCGGGATGATGTGTTTCCCTTTATCAAGTCGCTTAATGGCCGGGCCGGGAGTTCTTACACCAAATTTATGAAGGATGCTGTCTTTATCATCCCATCTCCCGCTCTGCTTGATAGTGTGATCAACATGCTTGATGCGATTGAGATGAAAGATCGAGACACAAAGGGCGATCTTTATGAATACATGCTCTCGAAGCTTTCATCTTCTGGTCAGAACGGGCAGTTCAGGACACCCCGACATATCATTAAAATGATGGTTGAGCTCACGGCACCGACACCCAAAGATGTCATTGCGGATCCGGCGTGTGGCACGTGCGGCTTTCTGGTTGCCACAGCGGAGTATCTGGAGACGCATCATAAAGACATGCTGATGGATGAAGCCTTGAAAAAGCATTTCCATGAGGAGATGTTTCATGGTGCGGATTTTGATAGCTCAATGCTACGCATTGGCGCAATGAACATGACATTGCACGGGGTGGAAAGCCCGCAGATTGTTGATCGGGACTCATTGAGTGAAGCGCATGCGGCCGAACGTGATGCCTATACGCTCATTCTTGCCAATCCGCCGTTTAAGGGCTCGCTTGATTATGACGGCACGGCAAAAGACCTGTTGCAGGTGAGCAAAACCAAAAAGACTGAATTGCTGTTTCTCTCTCTGTTTTTAAAGCAGTTAAAGCCGGGCGGACGGTGTGCGGTGATTGTGCCGGATGGGGTTTTGTTTGGCTCTTCCAAAGCCCATCAGCAAATCCGTGAGACGATAGTCGATGGGCATAAGCTTGATGCGGTGATCTCGATGCCGTCTGGTGTGTTCAAACCTTATGCCGGGGTATCGACTGCGATTTTGATGTTTACCCGCACAGACAGTGGAGGAACGGATCAGGTTTTTTTCTATGACATGACGGCTGATGGTTATAGCCTTGATGATAAGCGGGACCGGATAGAGCAAGATGACATTCCGGATATTTTAGAGAAATACAAAACCTATCAAACGGGTGGGGGAGACTTTAGCAACAAAACGGCGAAAGCTTTTTTGGTGAGCAAAGAAGAGATTGAGGCGAATAAATATGATCTTTCGATCAACCGTTATAAGGAGGTGGTTTATGAGGAGGTGGAGTATGACCCGCCGTTGGTGATTTTGGATCAGTTGGAGGCGCTGGAGATTGAGATTCAGGCTGACCTGAAGGAATTGCGGGGGATGCTGTGATAAGGCAGTCTCAATTAACTAACCTGTTTCCAAAAGTAGAACTTGGTGAAGTCGTTGAATTTTTAGATCATTTGCGAAAGCCTGTTACCAAGAAGGATCGTGTTTTTGGTCCCTATCCATATTACGGGGCAAATGGACAGCAAGACTCAGTAAATGGATATATTTTTGACGAACCACTAGTATTACTTGCTGAAGATGGAGGGTATTTTGGAGACCCGAGTAGGACAATTGCTTATCAGGTTGAAGGAAAATGCTGGGTAAATAATCATGCGCATGTGCTTAGGCCGTCAAAACGCATTGATATAAGATATCTCTGTAGGCATTTGGAAAAATACGATGTAGTTTCTTCTGTTAATGGCGCAACCAGAGCTAAGTTAAACAAAACAGCTGCACAGAGTATATTGATTTCCCTCCCTCCCTTAGCTGAGCAGAAGCGTATTGCGGCGATATTGGATAAGGCGGATGCGATCCGGCGGAAGCGGGAAAAGGCCATTGCCCTCACGGATGATCTGCTGCGCTCGGTGTTTCTCGATATGTTTGGGGATCCGGTTACGAACCCGAAGGGGTGGGAGATTAAAGAGTTAAGAGAAATTGCACATATTCAAATTGGACCGTTCGGGACACAATTACACAAAGAGGATTATATTACCGGAGGTATACCCTTGATTAACCCCAAGAATATAATCAATGGTCGAATTCATCCTAATTATAAAATTTCAATCTCAAGAGATAAATATATGACACTATCTGAATATCACCTAAAATTAGGTGATATTATTCTTGCTAGAAGGGGAGAGATGGGAAGATGTTCAGTAATAACTGAAAATGAGTCTGGTTGGTTTTGTGGTACAGGGTCTTTAATTATACGTCCGTATGAAAGCGGAAATATTTCGCTATATCTAAATAAATTAATTTCTAGTCACTCTATTAAATCTCAACTAGAAAATGCTTGTTTAGGGGCAATTATGCCTAATCTAAATAAATCAATAGTTGGCAGTATTAAAATACCAGTACCAGATCCAAGAGTTTTGAGTGATTATGTACTAATATCTGACAAAATGTTTGATTTAATCGATAATATAAAACGTCAAAATTTCCATTATTTTTTTTCCAGTCTTTCACAATCCGTATTTAGTGGAGAATTAACTCGCTATGACCGGATTGCTCAGGAGGTTGGATGAGTAGCAACTTCACTTTTCTCACAGATACCTGGGACTTTCTCTTCACTGACGCGCAATCCGCCGAGCGATATGGGCGGACTGATCCGCGGGCGGCAGCGGTTTATGCGCGGCGGACATTAGAGCTCTCGCTCAAGTGGCTCTATGAAAATGACAACAGTTTAAAGCCGCCTTACAAACAGAGCCTCGCCGCCATGATCCATGAGCGGAGTTTTTCAAGCTCGCTTCCCCGCGGGCTTTTTTTTGATCTCAAATTCATTCAGCGGCTTGGCAATGTAGCGGCGCATGGTGATCAGGTAATCTCGCCCACAGAAGGGGTGAAAGCAGTGATGGCGCTGCATCATTTTCTGGGGTGGATGGTGCGGCTTTATTCGCTGGACGGCCAGAGGCCACCGGCGTTTGACACTGCGTTCATTCCCGATGATGAAGGGACGGAAAGTAAGCTTAGTTCTGGGCAAGTACGGGCTTTGCTCTTGGAGCTGGAAAAGCGCGATGAAGCGGCCGTGCAGGCCGAAACGAAACTCACACAATCACAAGAAGAGATTGAAGCCTTGAAGGCGGAGCTTGCTGTTTTGCAGGCCGTGAAATTAGCCAAACAACCAACCATAGGAAGCCAGGAATATACTGAATCAGAAACGCGCGAGTTGATGATTGATGTGATGCTACGTGAGGCCGGTTGGGACCCCAAGGGGTTAAATGTGGAAGAATATGAAGTCACTGGTATGCCGGCTGCCAGCGGGGAGAGAACTGGAACTGGCTATGTTGATTATGTGCTTTGGGGCGATGATGGCAAGCCAGTGGGGCTTGTTGAGGCGAAGCGAACACGTGTAGATCCAAAACAAGGGCAAAGGCAGGCGGAGCTATATGCTGATTGTCTGGCGGCTAAATTTGGGCAACGGCCAATCATATACTATTCGAACGGTTATAAAACCTGGATGTGGGATGACACGTTTTATCCTGAGCGGCAGGTGCAGGGGTTCTCAACACGTGATGAACTGCAATGGAAGATCAATCAACGGGAGTCTCGTAAAGATCTTACGAAAATTCAGATTAATCCTGCCGTTGCAGGGCGACCTTATCAGATAGAGGCAGCGGCGCGGGTTATGCAGCGTTTCCAGGCTGAGCGCAGGCGCAAGGCTTTGATTGTGATGGCGACGGGCACAGGCAAGACGAGGCTCTCTATTGGTGTGGTGGAAATGCTTCTGAAGGCCGGATGGGTGCGGCGGGTGTTGTTTCTGGCGGATCGGGTGTCGCTCGTTAATCAGGCGAAACGGGCTTTTAATAAAGAACTGCCGCATGTTTCCGTCTCAAGTTTGCTTGATAAAGATTCTGAAGACGCACGAGTGGTGTTCTCGACCTATCCAACTATGCTCAATTGCATTGACGGTACTCGTCAGGAAATGAAAGGTATTTATAGTGCCGGGCATTTTGATCTTATTATCATTGATGAGGCGCATCGGTCCGTCTATCAGAAATATGGCGCGATTTTTGATTACTTTGACAGTTTATTGTTAGGACTCACAGCGACACCGCGTGGTGAGGTGGACCGGAATACCTATAAGCTCTTTGATCTAGACGATCATCAGCCGACATTTTTCTATGAGCTTGATCAGGCGGTGAAGGATGGGTATCTGGTGCCGCCGCGGGCGATTTCTGTGCCGCTCAAATTTCAGCGAGAAGGGATCAAGTATAACGAGCTCTCGCCGGAGGAACAGGAAGAGTATGAGCTGCAGGAGCAGTTCTATGATGCTGAGACGGGAGATCTTGTTGAGGAGATTGGTTCAGCTGCGCTTAACAGTTGGCTGTTTAATGAACCCACTGTTGAGATGGTTCTTTCCTATCTTATGGAAAATGGGCTGAAGGTTGAGGGTGGCGACCGGCTTGGGAAAACAATCATTTTTGCAAAGAATAGGCAACATGCGCAATTTATTGTTGAGCAATTCGATAAGAACTATCCTCACTTGGCAGGTAAATTTTGTCGGAAGATTGACTATTCTATCAATTATGCTCAGAGCCTAATTGATGATTTCAGTATTAAGGAGGAGGCTCCGCATATAGCTGTCTCTGTGGATATGCTTGATACGGGCATTGATGTGCCTGAGGTGCTCAATCTTGTGTTTTTTAAAGCTGTTAGATCAAAAACAAAGTTTTGGCAAATGATTGGTCGTGGCACGCGGCTTTGTGAAGACCTCTTCTTTCCTGGTGAGGATAAGAAGGAATTTCTCGTTTTTGATTATTGTGAGAATTTTGAGTTCTTCAATGCAAACCCTGAGGGGTATGAAGCCAGGCTGCAAGAGTCTGTAAAGCAGAAGATCTTCAAAAGAAGGCTGGAGCTGGCACTCACACTGGATGAAAAAGATCAGGGGGCTGAACTTAGCGGCGCGCTTAAGGATCAGATGCATTCAGTCGTCAGTTCTATGAATGTTGAGAACTTCATTGTTCGCCGGGAATTGCAGGCTGTCGAGACGTTTCAGAAACGTGAAAACTGGGAGACTCTGAAAGAAACTGATGTCACTTTAATTGAGAAGAAGATCAGTGGATTGCCGTCTCCTGATGAGGATGATGAACATGCCCGCCGGTTTGATCTGCTGGTGTTGAACTTGCAATTGGCAATCCTTCAGAATAACAGGTCTCAGGAAAGCTATAGCAACAAGGTCAAGAAGCTTGCTGAGGGGCTGGAAGATAAGTCCAACATACCGACTGTTCAGAGGCGTCTGGAGCTCATCTATGAGCTTCAAACGGATGAATGGTGGCAGGATGTAACTCTTCCGATGCTGGAAGAGGTTCGCATCAAATTGAGAGACCTGATCCAGTTCATAGATAAGGAGGAAGGCTATACAGACGTCTTCACCAATTTTGAAGATGAGCTGGGAAAGGGTATTGAATTGCCTCCAATAGTTCAGGGGGATGTAAACTTGGCTGAATACCGAAAACGCGTGAAACGTTTTATTGAGCGAAATATCCATCATGGATCGGTACAGCGCATAAGAAATAATCAACCGATCTCGGAACAGGATATTTCAGCTTTAGAGGATATTCTATTTTCTGAAGGTGGGCCGATCAGCCGGGATGTATATGAAGAAATATATGGAGGACAGCCTCTTGGTATTCTTGTGCGTTCCACTGTTGGATTAAGCCGTATAGCAGCTAAAGAAGCGCTGGGTGAATTTCTCTCTAAATCCCCCCTTCACCCGGATCAGATCAATTTTCTTGATCAGATTGTTGATTATCTAGTGCAGAATGGAATGATGGAGCCCAAGGTGATGTTTGATACACCGTTCACCCATATTCATGATCTAGGTATTACTGGTGTTTTTGGAGATGATGAGGGCCAATTAGTGATCGAGCTAATTCGGGCTGTTAATAGGAATGCTGGTTATACTCACGATATCAATAAACGATAGATCCTGGGAATGATATCTATATGCCCCCTGAAGAAAGAAATATAACCCGGAAGAAAAACCCTAGCATTTCCCTTTATGTTTTTTGGGCTTGTAACATCGGGCTCGTTTTTATTGTGGCTTGTTGGTTATATTTTCTTTTTACAAACCCCATACTTCTTGAAGAGTTACAATTTCATTTTTTGGGTTTAGGTGTGGTTTTTTTCATGTTGAGACTTCTTACGAAACCCGTGCACTTACCTGATGAAATGAGCCGAGATGAGGCTTATGAATTAATCCAACATGAGACTAGATATAGGCAAGAGATTTTAACCGATGTTATAAAAGATCCGTTTTGGTATGTCTTCGTAGCCGTCTTTTTCATATATCCATTGATGAGCTTGTTTTTGTGAATTTTTCACTTTTAGTCTACATTTAAGAGGCCGCTTGGCTTCTTTTTTTTTAGAGAAGTTTGGTTTTAAATAACTTTCCTGCCGGTGGGCCCTTACATGAGCCTGTTTTCTTTTTTTCTTTAAAGCTTATTGAACTTAGGTGAGTTTTGGAGCGAATAGGCATAGCAGGACAATCCCCGGTCCCTTTTAAATAAAAAGAAACCCGGATTGCCGCATGCCTATTGCGTTTGAAATGATCCGTGTTTGAACTTCGGAGCCGCTTCGTCGCTTTCAGGCCTGATCAGTCCCCGCGATGGTTTGCGGCACAATTTGGCTAATCAGTCGCCAACTACTTTAAGGCAGATTTTGTGACCTGCCTGCGAGACTTCGGCTTTTGGCTTTCGCAGTGCCGTTCCAGTGTATTCTCGCTTCCCCGCAGTACTGGTTTTACGCATTACCTGGATCTGTGCTGCTGGTTTACCCCTTCACAGATCGCGGGAGAATCATTCTATTAAATACAGAATGATCTAATTAAATGACTATGTTTAAGTATTGATCGAGCTGCAAGCGGTGGAATAACTGTAATTGTGGATAAGTATTTTAGTATATTTCTTGTGAATACGAATGGATACTTATGGATACAAATGACTGAAATTTATTTTGAATAAAATAATAGTAAATAATGGGGGGAGGGTGCTTTTGAATGAAAATCAAGCTCTAGCCTCGCGCGCGCGTACTGGTCCGATAATTCAATATTTGGGCTAAAATTCCATAGGGTAATATAGGGGTAACGTTTTTCAAAAACCTTGCCCTAACCTTGCCGTTGTGTTGAGCTGTTTTTGAATGACTAATTTGGCGATTTTCTTTTTATTCTACTCTTCGTGGATTAGTCTTTTATCGAAACTAGGGCTTTTTAACCAGAGAGTTCATATGGATCTTGAAAGAGCAATACAGATTGCCGTTGAGGCGCACGCGGGAGTGACTGATAAAGGCGGTAATCCATACGTATTACATCCTCTTAGGATGATGATGGCTGTTGAGACTGGCGATGAGAAAATTGTCGCTGTGCTTCATGATGTTGTTGAAGATACAGAATGGACATTCGAATGCCTCGAAAAAGAGGGGTTTTCCAGTACTGTTATAGATGGATTAAGAGCCATAACCAAAATAACCGAGGATGAAGATTACTCTGAATTTATTGAGCGTGCTCGGTCAAACAGCATTGCCCGTATCGTGAAAATTGCTGATATCAATGATAACCTGGATGTTAGACGGATAGGTGAATTAAAGCAGAGAGATTTGGAGCGACTGAACAAATATATAAAGGCTCTGGAGGTTTTGAAGGCTGGGTAGAGATGTACGTCGTCAGGGTTTTTGGTACAGATGGTTACTGACGGACATCTTTAAGCGAGAGTTTGGTTCATCTGTTTATTTATAATTAACTGGCTAGCTTGCGATCTTGCAAATACCGAAGTTTAATAGTGTTTTGTTTGATACTTTTTCTTTATTTGCTTAGGCTCTAAAAAGCAGAATAATAATTTTTATATTGAAATGTGAGGTATTGTTGATGGGTCCGATTTATCGAACAATCTTTATGATTTTTATGATTTTTGTAGTGACGGATATAATACCTTCTTCCGCAAAAACTGCTAAAGCAATTCGTTTTGCTCTCATTATTGGAAATCAGAATTATGAATATGCTACAAAGTTAAGTAACCCAGTTAATGATGCTGTTTTAATTGACACCACACTTAAAAACGAAGGAGTACGAACATTTTTATATAAAGATTTAAAGTTAACTGAATTCAAAAAAGCTTTAAGAGACTTTCTGTATCAGTTGGCTATCCATGGTCGCGAATCTGAAGGAATCATTTATTTTGCTGGTCATGGATTGCAATTTAATGGTCGAAATTTTTTAGTACCCACGGATGCGAATTTAAAAATAAAATCAGACATTCCACTTTATACAATTGAACTGCGTACGTTGATAGAAGCTATCACCAGCACTGGTGCTAAATCGTCTATTGTTATGGTCGATGCATGCAGGAGCAATCCATTTAGGTTGTTCCGTGGTGCTCAGGGCTTAAGAGCCGAAGGTGCGCCACCTGGTGTTTTAGTATCTTTTTCTACATCACCCAACAATGTTGCTTATGATGGTGATACTGAAAATAGTCCTTTTGCTGCTGCATTTTCGAGATTTGTTAAAACACCCGGAATGCACATTGAAACTGTTCTGAAGCGTGTAAGGTATTCAGTTTGGAAAGCTACCAATGGTGCTCAAATTCCATGGGAGAATACTTCTTTATTTGATGATTTTATTTTAGTGAAAGGTAATCCAAGTTTAAATTCAGTCACATCTACTCAGGGCATAAATTCAATAATTGATGAAGGGAAATCTATTTTAGTATCCATAGGTTCGAAAGGCATACCAAAAACATATCCAATTGGTTTGGGCTCTAAATCTATGTTTCGTGATTGCCCAAAATGTCCTGAAATGGTTTTACTACCTAAAGGAAATTTTAATATGGGTAGTGATGTCGATAAAGCGTCTTCTCCAATACATGAGGTTTCTGTAATCAGGCCATTTGCAATTTCTACATCGGAAGTATCGTTCGCTGAATATGGCTTGTGTAGTAGTTGTACTCCCCAACCAGATGATGAAGGTTGGGGAAAAGGTAGTCGTCCAGTTATAAATGTAAGTTGGCAAGATGCTGTCAAATACACGCAATGGCTTTCTTCTGTAACTGGTAAGTTATACCGACTGCCTTCTGAAGCTGAATGGGAATTTGCGGCATCAGGGGGTAAAAAGTCAAATTTTTGGTTTGGGGATAGGGTAACGCCTGAACAGGCAAATATTGATTTTCAAACTATTTCAAGTAGACAACAGACAATATCAGTCAAGACGCTTCCAGTTAATAAGTGGGGTTTATATCATGTGCACGGAAATGTTTCTGAGTGGACAGCAGATTGTTGGTTTGTAGATTATGCTAAGAAACCTATTTCAATTAAAGTCAATGCTGGAGCATGGACGCGTCCAGGTTGTTATTCTCGAGTTGTAAGGGGAGGTAGTTGGGCTAGTTCTGCAAAAAGAAGTATGACTGCTTCACGTCAATGGCGAGCGTTAGACGAACGATCTTTTGAAATTGGTTTTAGGGTGGTTCGTGAACTTAGTAAATAGGATTATGAATAATGCAATGCTTACGATTTGTTAGAATTCTTCTTCTTCTCATGCTCACTAATATGTTCACTAATTTTGTTGCCGCGGAAGAAGGATATGATGTACTTGGTGTAAGACCTGGGATGGAGGTTGCCGATGCATTATCTAAATTGAAGCACGAATTTGTCGATAAAAAACACACAATCAGTTACCTTGACTCGAGATTATTTCTTACACCAGTACTCGCTCAAGGTTATCCTCAACTTTGTTTTCCAATAATTGGGGGGTTGCAAGATGCAGCAATTCTCACGGCAGATGATCAAACTATAGGTCTTTTTTTTGATCCGAATGAACGTCAAAAAAAAGTACATACAATAATACGGATATTGGATTTGAAAATAGCTGGAGTATCTTCAAAAAATGTTTTGACTGCGTTAAGAAATAAATATGGTAAAAGTAGCCAAAGTCCATCGTCGACTCATGCATGGGGGCGATGTTTACCTGATACTAATTTATACACTGAGAAGCGTGAGGGACGCTCTTTATCTTTATCACCCGACGAGCTTATATTATTACGTAAATTAAATAGCTGTAGCTCAGCTATGAGCAGGGGTGATGGAAATCGTTTTTATGGTTTTTATTTAAGGCATAGTGAAGTAAAGAGCTCGGTACTTGATGGTGTAAATAATGCAATCATTTATAAAAAAGGTGAGGAAATAGACCCTAGTAATGGCCTCTTACGGAAAGAGGCTCTAAAAATGTATTTTCCTGAGCGTGGTTTTTTTGTTTCTAAAAAATGTGGTATTGTTGCTTATGCTCATTTTTTTGAGTCTTCTTACCCAGACAGCTCACAAAAAGTTATGATATTTGTGAGTAATAGTGACGATTTAATCCTAAATGTAAGAAAAGGTTTACGTAGTGCTGTTATAGAAAATAAAAAAAATTCAGGTCGTGGAGATGTTAAATTTTGATTATAACTGTTTAACAATATAAAGCTTCAAAGTGTACTACGGTTCTCTCCTGTTTACCTTTTTCTAAAATCCTTTACTTCTGATTCAAAAGTCAAAAACCCCTTCTTGATAAGGGGGTTACTTCGTTCTCGTAGCAATGGAACGAGTATTCAGAATAAATACTCTGAGGATAGAATGGGGTGGGATGGTTGAGCTTCGTCTTCCGTCAGGAAAAAATAGATCAACCATTTTGTTGGCTTTGCTCATTGAACTTGGCTCCATTGGGGTGTACCGCTTCAAATGAGCGTGATGTTTCATTGATTATATTATTCTATAAAACGATTCATGCACCTATTAAACCTAGCCGTAACCTTGCCGTTATCTTGACCAGGTTGTGAACAGCTGATTTGGTGTTTAGTGACTGTTTCTATCAATAGAATATAGAATGATAGTTTAAGGGATTAAGAGGCCATATGACTGACAAACCCAGATTGCTCCAGGATCAATTTGAGATAGACCGAAGAAGGTCAATGTTGTCAGAGTCTCATATGTTGCCTTTGGCAAATTATATATCGCAGCTCAGGAAATCCGACTTTGGGGATATTCCTGATTTTGACCCTTGCGATGGGGGTGTTAAAGCGGAGGCTTTGTTCTTGTTTGAAAAGCCTGGTCCGAAAGCATTTGAATCTGGTTTTATTAGCCGGAATAATAATGATCAGACAGCTGAGAATACATTTAAGTTTATGGTGGAGACGAGATTGCCTCGCGAGAAACAACATATCTACTGTTTCAGAAACATTATATTTGCTGAAGGATACCACAATGGGAAAAGCTCCGCCCTTGTAGGACGGGGCTTTAAAACAATTGGCCTGACTATAAAACTGGTTCTGTGTTCTTTGATTGTCTGAAATTATTTGCGTGGGGTTCCTTTTGACTTTCTTCTAAGCAATCTCGGATTTTTCCACCTTGATATAGGCATTCTATCAACTTAATGGCTTCATATTCGGCGTACTTCTCACTTGCCCACCAAGCAATGCAGGTGCCAGCCTTAGTTTTTTTGATTGGCAACATCTTGATGCACCGAATTAGCCCTGTGGGTTCTGTTTTCGCGGCAACCTCAGTGGGATTGTAAGTTATGAAACACACTATAACCACCACCACCGCAACCTTATAAAATATCTTCATTGGAAATCTCCTTATTTTTTCTAGGGACTTCCAAGCTTAATTGTGAGATTTGTGTGGATGATACATCTCAAAATAATTCATTTGTAAGTAACATAATCATTCTATGACAGGTAAAATGCATGGATAAATTACTGTGTTAATGCATGTTATCTATCTTGTTTGTATACAAATGCATTTTTGATGTGCCTACATGCTAAGGTTGTAGGAATGCTTAATGTTAAATATACACAGGTAGTAATATACGTATTTATTTACGTAGATAATATTAGGGGCTAAGCTTTAGGATGTGTTGATGCGCTGGAGGGTGGAATGGTAGACGAAAGAGAAAGTTCTGATGTCTTATCGTTGGGAAGTGCAATTAAGTATATTCGAGAACGTACCTTCAATGAAATTGATGGTCGAAAATTCACCCAAGCGGAATTATACAAACGTTGTAGAGAAGCAGAAAACCCACCTCCAAAAATGCGTGCAGGTGTATGTTTTCCATCTAATGACACAAAACAACAAGCGCGAGTAATTAGAAGTTTTGAGAAAGGGAAAGAGGATAAGAATAAGCGTAAATTTATTCCCTCTCCTGCTCAACTACGCTTTATAGAATACGCTCTCAATGTGAGTACTGGATTGCTCTCAGGGCAACTGAGTAAAGACAACATTAATCGTGCTTTAAAAGAACGGGATGGTGGTAATAATAATCAAACAATACCGCATCAGTTTGAGGTCCAACTTATCCCAGATTTAGAAAATCCCAAAGTAATTGTACCAGAACACAGACGAGTTGATTTTGATGGAAATAGAAAATATCTGAGTAGAGATGAGGTGCCCAATTTAGAATTATATCCTGAGGCAGAGCTATCACAGCGAATTGGCAAAGCTTTGCAGCATGAGAGTGGTAGGGTTTGCAGAATTGCTCTATTATATGGACCGACTGGTGTAGGTAAGACCTACCAGGCGACAAAATGGATTGACAATAACGAGAAAGTATCAGGTAAAACCACAGTCCGAGTTGATTGCACAGGACTACGCTGGGAGCAAATCATTAGGGCTATCAGTAGAGAATTAACTGGAAATTCTCAACAGATACTTGATGAATCTCTTATTGCTGTATTTCGATTGCGTTCGCCGTTGGTACTTTTTCTTGATGGGATTTCATTGCAATGGCCTAGCCAATGGTTGCAGGAGCAAGATACCTTACCTATACATGATCAATTTACACTTAGTCAGATAAGAAATTTTGTTCGTAGGTTAGCAACGGAACTATTGCATATTGAAATCGTCTTGGGAGTCCAATCGAATAGAAATCATCCAGATCCTTTAAGTATCCGGGGAGTTCTTCCAGCAAGTGCAAAGTATTATGAAATTCCAGTGAAACCATTGACTGATGAGCAAGGTGCGAGATTACTAGGCCGATTGGGCTTAAATCATATGAGCGTAAGTGACCTGAAAACATTATCTAACAGATTAGAAGGGTTGCCTATAGCACTTGTTGCAGCGTCTGAACATCTCCGTATGGTTCCTCCCGATCAACATGAAGACTATTTAATTGACCTATCATCGAATCCCAATGGTGATACTACATATTCAAGTAAGTTTTTAAAACTTGTCACCAATCTTAAACATATAATAAGTATCCGTTCACATCCACTAGCTGTGCTGCGTTTGTTGGCTCTTATGCCGGGCTCAACACCTACTATTTGGATAGATAGTTTATGTCAAGAACATACTCTAGTGCGGCTGAATGACTTCCAAACGGCTCATTTAAATTCTGCACCGCTTCCATTCGTTACTGTATCCGGTAAATTTATAGATATGCATGCTTTGGTTCGGGCTACGATACTTAAAGATCTTAGAGATGACCTAACATCCGGTAGTGATCCTCACGTGACAAGATCTGAGATTATGAAGATTCACCTAGGGATGGCCCAAATATGCTTCAATTTTATTAGTTCAAAACACTCACATCCAACGCATTATCATTTATGTGCCATTGAGCATATTTTAAATCACTTAGTGCAATATTGTGATTATCTAGCTAATGATGATACTCATACCCATAATATAAAGTCCAAAGAAGAGCTAATAGATGCTATATTTGCGGGAGATGCATCTAGGAGCGAAATTATACATTTTCTTTGGCATTATGTTTCTAAACCTTATTTATTTGATAATTCAAAATATGTGACTAGAGTTCTCGGTCAATATGAAACTAAGGCACGTATTCTACGGTATTTTTTTCCTGGACGTAACATTGAAGTTAAGATTGTCGGTTTAACAAGGCTTGATGCTGAAGATGTAATGAGAGAGTTATCAATTTGTTACATGCATGCTGGACGGTTATTGAGCGCCAACTCTGCAATTGTCAGGTCTTTAGAGCACTTTGATAGTAGGCACCTCAGAAGTCTTATGGATCGCTATATAAATTTTTCTACGCTAAAAGAAGCAAGTCATGATGAACGCCGTGTTTGGCTTGCCTTTATGGATTCAATGCAGCAAAAAGCGCTAGTGCATTGGCGATTAGGTTTGCAGTATTTAACCGTATTCAAGACTATATCTCCTTGTGCTGTTTACTGCGACTCAATGCTTACAGAAGCGTTGGAATTGCCGAGTGAAAAATTTGATAGATCCTCTCAAGCTCTAGTGGCTGGCTTTAGAAGAGTTCTGGCTCGAACTGCGCAAATTCAATTTTATTCTGGGCGCATTGAGGAGGCAAAAACTCTTTTTGCGAAATGCGTTAAAATTGAAAATCTGCACGGCCGTAGTTTTTTAACAGGTGATGCTGGGCGTCGACATATTAATTCAATATTGCGAGGTAATGAAACAGATTCAAATACACTTCAGTATTGCGATTCATTGGTGCAAGGCAATCTTGAAATTTTTGAAAAGCGTGAAAAAGAAAATAAAATTAGATCAAATGATATAATTGGGTGGTGGACATTGAAAGCCGCACTGTTGCGCTTACAAGAAAATTACGATGAAGCTGATGAGGTCTTAAGAAATATTGATAATGATGAATTCTATAAAAAAGGGGAATTTCCATATTATGCAAAATTTGAAGCTGAATTGGAGCAAAATAGATTAAACATTGCTATGAACAGAGATCTAGAAGCTACGCGCTCTAAGTTACGTGCCAGTTACGAAGAACTCGTACTCATGAACCATAAAAATCTAGCGTATGAATTTAGGCTACTGGAATGTGAATTGGTAAATATGTCTGAAAAAAGGGAATTGGTTGAGGAAGTCGAAGCTCTAATATTAACATATGGTTGGAACCTCAGAATTCCAGAAATTGAACTTTTAAAAAGTGGGAATAGCGCGTTTAGACAATTTGGAATCTAGAATGCTTTTATATTTTAAATATCTTCGATTTATCAGACAATTCAACAATTTTAGTATTTATCTGGTAAATAATTTTAGCATATTTGGCAAATCAATTAGGTGGTTTTAATTTAGTATTTACCTGAGCATTAGAAAATCAGCTAAGTTGGTAGATCAAAGTTTTTTCTATGTGGAATTAGGGCGGCATCAAATCTGAGTAGTTTTAAATTTAAATGTTTAAGAACACACGGTCTTAGCGTGTACCACATTTTTCCCAGTCTCCCTTTTTCTGAAATCACATATTTTTGTGCGAGGAGTGAAAAAGCTCTTCGACTTAATGGAGTTACTTCATTCTCAAGACAGTGGAACGAGTACTCGGAGTAATAGACTGAGGATAGAATGGGGTGTGTTGGTGGAGCTTCGTCTTCCATCAGGAAAAATTTATCAACGAGTTTTGCTGCCTTGCTTTCTCGTATAGATCGAGAAAGAGGCTCTCGTTTGGTCTTAGGTTTTCTGAGTGATTGTTTCCATTCCAGAAAAACGGGTTTTGGAGTTTTATATCGAATGGTGTTTTGTCTGATCATATGTATTCTGTTTTCAGCTAGCGATCGTGTTGAGAGAAATAACGTTCATGGGAAGTGTTTTTCCTTCAGTGATTGCTACTAGCTGATTTTCCCAGGCATTTAAGATGGTGCGAATTTCATTCTCATATTTATGCCAGTTATATGCGGCTTCGTTGATATCAGATGATGAGCCATTACTCTTATGATTGAGGATACGTTTTCTCATTTCCAGGTCTATGCCCATAGCGGCTAGGCGGGTGTTCATTGTTCTTCTCAGGTCATGTGAAGTGAAATGAAATCCTAGTGCTTCCCGCCTTCTTAGTATGGCTTTCGTGACAGCATGAGGGCCAATGGGTTGAAATTTATTAACGGGGCTTGGAAACAGAAACTCACTTTCACCAGATAACTCAATGGCTCTTTGTATGAGTGTTATCGAGAGATCGCATAGAGGTTGTTTGTGGTCATGTTTGTTTTTTGTATCCTCAATTATCCAAAACGGTTTATCTGTATTCAGATCAATCTGCTTTTTAGTTTGCTGAGTGATTTCACTTGTTCTATGTCCAAGTAAAAGCTCGAGTTTTGCAGCAATGGCTACAGACTCGGTCACACCTTCATCTTCAAAATGATTCCAGAAGTGTTTGATTTCGTTATCACTGAGAACACGAGACCTGGGTTTTTCTAGACAGCGTTTACGTATGCCATATGAAGGATTGTATTGTATGTAATCTTCTTCATTCGCCCATCTAAAAATAGCCTTTAATAAGGCCGTGATGCGATTTGCTTTTACGAGTGCCCCGCGATCTACCACTTTATCGATGCATATAATCAGATCTCGTTTTGTCAGTTCTTGATTATCGACGCGGCGATGTCCAATAAACGGATAAATGTCACTTACTAGTTGGTTTTGATATTCTTTAATAGTTTTTGGTTTTAGTTTTAGCTCTGCGTGTCTACGCATATAGAGTTTGGCTATACTCTCAAATGTTGAGCCTTCCCTGGCACTCAGTCGTTGAGATCTTTTTTCTTGAGATGGGTCTTTGCCGTTTTCAATTTTAACTCGGAGTTGATTGAAAGCTGCACGGGCATCTTTGAGACTGAGCGCTGGGTAAGTTCCGAGCGTAAACCGCTTTCTCTTTCCATCAGGAGCGACGTACAGTGATGAAAAGGATTTGTTGGTTTTGTTTACACGTAATCTCAACCCGTGTGAGCCTGGGTTTGTGTCAGTGTATTCTGTTATTTCTTTGTTAAAAGAGACAGTTTGAACAAAACGATCAGTGAAGTTTTTGCTTGGCATGATGCTCTTTCTTGAGGTTCATCTGCGGTTCACTACAAACAAATATTTGCTGATGCTAAAAAATACGAATAGACCCGTATGGATATATAACTTATTGAAAAATAATCATAATATATTTGGTTGATTGTAGCTCGTGAATCGCATAAGTCAACAAGAGCAACTGACTTTTAATCAGTAGGTCGAAGGTTCGAATCCTTCAGGGCTCACCATTTTCTTTAAAAAAATCATCAGCTTATGGCTGGTGATTTTTTTGTTTTCAGGGTTTGTTATTCCAATAGACAGAGCATCCGTTCCCTAGTGGCAGAGCCTTTGTTTTCTAGAGGCAGAAGCTGGTGTTACAAAGAAGCAGAGCCAGTGTTTCCATGGGAAAGTCAAGATTGGCTGATTGTCTTCAGATGTTCGGATTGCTGGTTAGTTGAGGGGGAGACGCTTCTTGATTTAATTTCAGTTGTTAAAAATTCAAAATAGTTTTCTCATTTTTTGTATATCCTAGATAGTAGCCTTTAGATTGCAACAACTTATGTTTGCAGAGTGTGCATCTAAAGATAAATGAGATATTAACGCGCGTTCCATTAATGTACTTTTTTAACAATGATATGTAAGCTTAAGAAATAATTCAGTTATTTTCTATACTTTAGAGCGAGATGTATACATTGCCAATTTGTTAAGGGGCACATAATGTTTCGCGTTCTAAATTGTTTTACACAAGAGCATGAGTTTGGTCTGGTCGTTCTTGCTGCGGTATTCTGTGTTATTGGTTGTCTTATAAGTTTTCAGTTAGTTGTCCGCACCCGCAGAAGTACCAGAGAGCAGAAGTTTGGCTGGTTATTCCTGACGGCTGTTGCCGCTGGTTCAGTGATATGGACCACACATTTTCTGGCGATGCTTGGATATGAGCCGAATATTACTCACTCTTATGATCCGTCGACGACTTTGCTATCTTGGTTTATTGCGATCATTGCAAGTGTGCTGGCGCTCTAT
Organism: Hyphomicrobiales bacterium; assembly: GCA_021775425.1. Classification (GTDB taxonomy): domain Bacteria; phylum Pseudomonadota; class Alphaproteobacteria; order Rhizobiales; family HXMU1428-3; genus HXMU1428-3. The sequence goes on along the minus strand of JAJFHX010000046.1, from coordinate 14,225 downwards.
GTTGCCCTTTCAAATATGAAATACAGCCTTCATGTTGGCGGGGCGCTTTTTGGTGCCGGTATTGGCGCGATGCATTATACGGGCATGAGCGCCATTATGGTGGCAGGTACTGTTGAATATGATGCTGTGCTTATTGCTGCTTCGATTGTTTTCGGCATGGGACTTGGTGCTGTTGCATTCCATTTTTGCCCACAAGACACAAGACTAAAATCTCATGCGCTGCCGACCGGTTTATTGGTATTGGCAATCGTATCGCTTCATTTCACAGGTATGGGTGCTGTACTGATTGTTCCTGATGCGACCATTTCTGTTCCTGAGAGTTTAATTGCTAAAGAATTTCTGGCGCTTTGTATTACGGCAACGATGGTTGTTATTGTAGGGACCGGGCTTGCTGCTTATACGATTGATCATAGTTCTGAACAGGCGGCTCTGGCGCAGTATCGTCACCTTGCGTTACACGACACGCTGACTGAGTTACCTAATCGTTTTCAGGCAACTGAGGTTATTGAAAGCTGGATTAAAAAGGCTGAAGATAGTGCAGGTAATCTGGCGATTATTGCGATTGACCTCAATCGTTTTAAGGTTGTGAATGATGTATATGGTCATAGCACGGGCGATAAATTACTGAAAAAAATTGCTGAGCGTTTGGGGAATAATCTTTCTGGAAATGAATTTGTTGCCAGGGTGGGAGGAGATGAGTTTCTGGCTATGGTTCTTACCAAGGGGAATGAAAGTGAAGCGATAGATTTTGCCCGCAAGCTTGTAGCCCTTATTTCAACACCTTATGAATATGAAGACAGAATTTTAAGTGTTGGGGCCAGTTGCGGTGTTGCGCTTTACCCGCAAGATGGACGTGAAGCTGAAGAACTGACATTGCGTGCTGATCTTGCCATGTATCGCGGCAAGGTAGACCCTGTTGAAAATATCATTCGCTATGATGCGACTATGGATGAACAGGTTAGAAAGCGCAGTGAGTTATCTCTGGCTTTGCGTGAAGCGATTGATAAAGATGAATTGGTGCTTTATTACCAGCCACAAACAGATGTGAAGAGCGGGGACCTTGTTGGGTTTGAAGCTCTTATCCGCTGGAACCATCCAGAACGCGGTGTGGTTTCTCCATCTGAATTTATTCCGATCCTTGAAGAAACCGGGTTAATTGTACCGATTGGTCGCTGGGTGTTGGAGACGGCATGTAAAGAAGCGAAAAACTGGCCAAGTCACTTTAGTATTGCAGTGAATGTTTCACCGGCGCAGATCGCAGATATGGATTTTGCTAAGACTGTGCATGAATGTCTTATTAATAGCGGGTTAAATCCAAAACAGCTTGAGCTGGAAATTACTGAATCTTTACTGATGGATGATTATGAACGCACGCTTCATATTTTGAGACAGCTTAAAAACCTTGGTGTTCGAATTGCAATGGATGATTTTGGAACCGGGTATTCATCTCTTTCAACATTGCAGGCGTTTCCGTTTGATAAGCTTAAGATTGATCGTTCATTTATTCAGAAGCTGGATGCAAGTGAGCAATCTGCGACGATCGTTCGGGCTGTTATCAGCCTGGCACGCAGTCTGAAAATTCCCGTGTTGGCTGAGGGAGTTGAAAATATTGAGCATCTTGATTTTCTGAAATTAGAAAATTGTGATCAGGCGCAGGGTTATTTAATCAGCAAACCTTTGCCTGAATATTTTGTGAAAAACTTCGTTGAGCGCAGCGGCAAAAAACTTGTTATTGACGATGAGATTGAAATTGAAGCTTTGGCGAAAGTGTCGTGATTGTAAATAGATAATCAGCTGGGATGAACTGGTCATTCGCAGAGTTTAGAAATAGTCAGATGCACCAATCAGAAAAAAGGTGCATCTGATTTTATTTTTGAGGGAAGAAGCTTATGCCGTTTTAGACAATGCCCTGATTGATTGTGTGATTTCCAGAACGGTGGAAGCGACTATATTTGCATTGCTGGCGATTTCAGATGTTACAACGCTTTGTTCTTCAACGGCACTTGAAGTGGCTGTCACGTTCTCACTTACATTTTCAGCTGATGCCTGAATTTTCTTGACGTTGCTCGCTACCGAATTGGCCAGATCCTGAACAGACTTTACTTCAATTGCGATGTTTTCCATGGCTTGTGAGGTCTGACTGGCCAGATTTTTAACTTCATTGGCGACCACTGCAAAGCCTTTGCCGGCTTCACCGGCGCGGGATGCTTCAATGGTTGCGTTGAGTGCAAGCAAGTTCACCTGATTGGTAATGTCATTTATCAGTTCAAAAACATTTTCCATGGATTTCATGCTTTGCACCAGATTTTCTGAGGCTAGAGATGATGCTGTGGCTGCTTCGAGAATGCCCTGTGATGAATCTCTTGATAAAACCATGCTTGAGCTGATTTCCTGAATGGATGCAGACATTTCTTCAACAGCTGCAGCAACGCTTTGTATGTTGGAGGTTGTGTCTTCTGCGATGTTGCCCATCTTGATTATGTTTGTGACATCATTTGCGAATTTGACGACCTTGAATGGTTTGCCGTTCATATCCATGATCGGGTTGTAGGATGCCTGTATCCAGAATTCTTTGCCACCTTTGCCAATACGTTTATAAACGCGGGTGTCAAAGTTTCCCTGACGGAGTTTTTCCCAGAATTTTTTATATTCCTCACTCTCAGCTTCTGCTGGCTCAACAAACATACGGTGGTGCTGACCTTGAATTTCGTCAAGATTGTAGCCAACTGCACCCAGGAAATTTGGGTTTGCTGTTATGATTGTGCCATCAAGATTAAATTCGATGACGGCCTGTGCTTTGCTGATGGCTTTGATTTGCCCTTCATAATTAGCATTGCTGAGTTTTTGAGCTGAGATGTCACTGGCGTATTTGACAACTTTGTACGGTTTATTGTTCATGTCAAAAATCGGGTTGTATGATGCCTGTATCCAGATTTCTTTGCCGCCTTTGCCGAACCGTTGATATTCACCGGCGGAAAATTTGCCCTGGTTCAGATCCTGCCAGAAAGATTTATATTCAGCGGACTGTTTTGTTTTTTCGTCCACAAATGTGCTGTGGTGTTTGCCTTGGATTTCTTCAAGTGTATAGCCCATAGCTTTGAGAAAATTATCATTTGCTTCGATGATAGTACCATCAAGATTGAAGTGTATGACTGCCTGGGATTTACTGATTGCGTTTAGCTGGCCTTCATAATCAGCATTTTTGAGTTTCTGGTCTGTGATGTCAGTTGCATATTTTACAACGCGAATTACGTTACCAGCCTTATCAAGGATGGGATTATAGGAAGCCTCTATCCAGACTTCCTTTCCGTTTTTGGCGATACGTTTGAATTGTTTTGCCTGGAATTGTCCTTGTTTTAGTTGGCCCCAGAAGTTTTTATATTCGTCGCTCTCTTTTTCTTCGGTTTCAACGAACATGCTGTGGTGTTTGCCTTGAATTTCTTCAAGTGTATAGCCCATAGCCTTCAGAAAATTGTTGTTTGCCTCAATTATGGTGCCATCCGGTTCAAAATAAATAACAGCCTGGGAATTTCGTATTGCGGCTAATTCTGCTGTATTAAAATTGTTGCTTTTATTACCGAATAACATCTCTAGGGCCTTTGTTTTTGTTGATAATGGGAATTTAGTAAATGAAGATTGGGAAAACCGATGGTGCAAAAAGGATTGCTGGTATTAATGGGACTGATCACTGTGGGAGTTAAACGAAAAAATTTACTGAACTGACTTTAGATTTATTAAGTTTTAAAAATGAATCAATGCAAGTATAGATTGTATCGTATGCGGATAATTATTAAGAATTTATTTCAGATATTTTATATTTGATCTCATATGTTCTATCTGACTTTAAGGTGTTTTCTTAACCGGTTATTTTTATTGAATTTGATGAGTTTCACTCTGATTTAAGTTTTTTAAACATGATGTGAGCGTCAACATAACCTTTGGAATTATGATCAAAAGCTTCAGGGATGGTTGCCATAATTTCAAACCCCAGTTTTTGCCAGAGAGCGACGGCCGCTTCATTGGTTGAGACAACGAGATTGAACTGCATGGCACGAAAATTCATTTCTTGTGCAATCTGCTGAGAGTGAAGGCATAATGCGGCCGCAACGCCTTTTCCTCTTGCGGTTTCTCCGACGATATAACCACAATTGCAGATGTGACGACCTCTACCGGGCTGGTTTGGTTTAATGTAATAGGTACCGGTGATCTCGCCAGTGATTTCATCGATTGAGATGTAAGTTGCAGCGGGTGTTTCAATCCATATTTTCTTTGTGTCTTGCTCTGTAGTGTCTGAGGGGTAGGGATATGTTTCTCCGGCTCTGAAGACGGGCTTGATCATTGACCACAGGGCTGGCCAGTCATTTTGTTCATAGGGGCGGATGTGAACCACTTTTATTCTTTCCTTTGAAGGTTTACTCATATTCAAGATGATTGTTTTTCTAGCGTTGTATATATTGCTGCCTAAATAAACAAAAAACTGACTTGGTTGTTCTGGAGTGTGCATTGGCGTTAGAATTTGTTGACCGGAATATTATATTTGAAAAAAACCAGTATCTGGCCCGTTTTTTATATGACTGGCAGCAGAGTTTGTTTGACCCTTCGCAAAATGCTTATGAAGCAGGTGAGGAGGTCTGGCTGGATATGGATGCTGATGGTCCTGCTGTTTTGACTGAAGAACAAGCCAGAGATCTGAACCTTGAACATGAAAACTATTGCCGGGCGATGAAAGACCCGTTCGAAGTACCCCCTCCAGATTTTAAAAGAGCCGAATGCTGTATTGCTGAATTGGGTGCTGAGAGTTTTGAGCAGTTTGTAGGACTGATAGGGCCTGCTTTTGAAAAGCTTTCAGTAGCAATGGAATGGGAAGAGGTGCTCTATATCACCGCATACCGTGATGCTTATCTTGCTCAGAAAAATGATTACCCGCCTGCTGAGCGTGCTGCTGAAACTTTGAAAAAACTTGGGTTTGGGGCTGACTATTCTGGTGGCGTGATTTCAAAACGGAATGAGAACAGCAAAGTACTTGGGCCGTTATTCACGCTTCAACGGTATAATGCATCTGCGCCTTATGTGAATTTAGCGGCAGCAGGCTCATCTGTTGTCGGGATGCTTTGTAAATATGGCAATATTCATTTTGAAGGTTATGACAGGGATGAATTTACACATTTTAAAGTGGTGCTGGAGGATTGCGGGTTCAGGGTGCCTGAAGATGGGATTTGTGAAGAGAAATTTTCACAAAATGATTTAACGGAAGGGCGCCGGATTGTTCTTGATTAGGCAGCTCATGAACAAAGGGGCTGGAACAAGAATGCCGGCAATGCGAACAAGGCACTGCCGGCAACTTTTCAGTAAAAATTAATCTTGCTTATGGTTTCGATAGCAGACGAATGAGGCTTGATGTGTCCCATCTGTTGCCACCTCTGGCCTGGATACTACCATAGAACTGATTGACAAGTGCTGTGACCGGCAATCTGGCGCCATTTTGTTCAGCTTCGTCGAGGCAGATGTTCAGGTCTTTGCGCATCCAGTCAACTGCGAAACCAAAGTCAAACTCATCATTGCACATCGTTTCGCCGCGGTTGTCCATCTGCCATGATTGTGCTGCGCCTTTGGAGATTACGTCCAGTACAATTTTGGTATCAAGATTGGCTTTGGCGGCAAAATTGAGACCTTCCGACAGACCCTGCACCAGACCGGCAATGCAAATCTGATTGACCATTTTGGTCAACTGGCCAGCACCGACTTCACCCATTAATGTGACGGCTTTTGCGTAAACCTCAATGGTTGGTTTGATGCGATCAAACACATCCTGTTCGCCGCCGACCATGATGGTCAGTGCGCCATTTTCAGCACCGGCCTGGCCGCCGGAAACGGGGGCATCAAGAAAGTGGATGCCAGCTTTTTTTGCTTCTTCATTGATTTCACGGGCTACGATGGCTGAGGCTGTTGTGTGGTCGACAAAAACGGCACCTTGCTTCATACCGGCGAGAATGCCGTTTTCACCGTATGTGACACTTCTTAAGTCATCATCATTGCCAACACAGGCGCAGACGACATCAGCGCCTTCTGCGGCTTTGGCGGGTGTGTCTGCGAATTTTCCACCATATTCATTTGCCCATGCTTCAGCTTTCGCTGTAGTGCGGTTATAGACGGTGACGTCCTGGCCATCTTTGGCCATGTAGCCAGCCATGGGGCTTCCCATCACACCCAGGCCAATAAATGCTGTTTTAATATTCGACATGTTGTTTCGTCCCTTATCTTCTTTGTTATGCAAGTCAGCCGCTCGCAAATCAGTTGTGAGTTTGCTTACATGCTGCAAAGACTGATTTGTGAATGTTGGTATTGATAAATGTTAGTGTTGGTTACTCATCCTATGAGGGCTGATTGTCTTGACAGTTGTTTTATCAAATCATTGCTTTTGCGTACAGGCTTCATATTCGTTTCATTGACAGGTTTGGAAGGTTGATTGAAATCGTTATTTTAGCAATGCTATGTCTTTCGGTGGCACTGTTGAATTTCAGCTCAGAATAAGGCACCATCAGTGCTTCTTAAACAGGCAGCCCTTTTATCTGGTGGCCATTATTACGAAACGCAAAAACCAAATCAAGCAAAGGTGATAAATCTTTCCGTATGACGAAACTCAAAAAAGCCGCAACCAAACAATCTCTCAAGGTCGATCTGGACCGGTTACGTGACAATCTCTATGAGTTAGCCAAAATAGGATATAACGAAGAAGATAAGGGGATTTACCGAACTGCTTTCAGTGATGCAGATATGGAAGCACGGCGCTGGCTGGTTGAGCGGATTGAAGAGTCTGATGGGAAAGCACATATCGACGAAGCCGGTAATGTGTTTGGTAAATGGTTTGATGATATAGACAAACCCTCTGTGCTTGTTGGTTCGCATACGGATTCTGTACCAGCGGGCGGTATGTTTGACGGGGCACTTGGTGTTTTGGCCGGGCTGGAGACGGCGCGGGTTTTAAAGGACCAGAAATTTAAACCCAAACGCCCGCTTGAGCTGGTTTCATTTGCTGATGAAGAAGGTTTATTTGGCGGGATGTTCGGGGTGCAGGCATTTTGCGGCAAGGTCACGCTGGACTGGATGAAGACGGCCAGCACGGTTGAGGGATTGCGTATTTTTGATGCGATGGAGGCTCAGGGATTAGAGCCTATGAAGGTTCTGAATATCGCCCGAAAACCCGAGACCATTCATGCCTTTCTTGAGTTGCATATTGAGCAAGGGCCGGTTTTGGAAACCAAGGGTCTGAATATTGGGGTGGTTGAGGGGATTTCTGGTGTTTATAAATGGGTGGTTACTCTAAAGGGCAAGGCGAACCATGCGGGCACCGCGCCAATGAATATGCGCAGTGATGCGTTTATGGGGCTGGTTGATTTTGCACATGAAATTCCGCGTATTATTGAAGAAGATGGTACGGAGAATTCACGGTTGACGGTTGGTATGGTCGAATTAAAACCGGGCAACCCGCATACGGTGCCGGGTGAGGTTGAGTTCTCTATCGTTGGGCGTGATATGAAAAATTCGATCATGCGCAACCTTGCCAATAGCTGCCAGAAAGTATTGGCGACCATTGCAAGACGGCATAATCTGCATTTTGATTTTGCTGAACACAGCTGGCTTGATCCGTATCAGTGCCATGAAGATATTATTGATAGCTTTTCGCGTCAGGCAAAAGCGCTTGATCTCAGTGCTGTTGTGATGCCCAGCGGGGCAGGGCATGATACGCAGTTTATGGCTGAGATTGTGCCAGCAGGGATGATCTTTGTGCCATCTGTTGGCGGTATCAGCCACGCGCCGGACGAATGGACGAACTGGCCGGATGTTGAAAACGGCGCCAATGTGCTTCTCAACTCTGTGGCTGAATTTTTAATGCAGAATTGAGCAGACTGATTTGTAACGATTTTCAAATGTTGCCGGTTTACAAAGACCAGCCGACTTCTTTGGCCATTTCACTGGCCTTTTGAGGAATGTCCTGATCGATAAATAATTTCTGAAGGATCTGCACGCCAATCATGTGGTTGATCATGGCATCAATCTGGACGCGTCTTGGGCGGCTGGTTTTTTCGTTTGAGAGTTCCTGCAAGGTGTCCTGAATGCCGGCCCAATCCAGAAGGCCGGCTTCAACGACTTTATCTTCAGTGAGGAATTCATCAGCCAGGGTCATCATGGCTTGCCATTTGTCTTTATTGGTGGTGGCAGGAGGGGCCATGAATGCGAATTTTTCCCGCTCATAGAGAGTTTTGGGCAACAGGCCTTTCATGGCTTCTTTCAGCACATATTTTTCTTTGCGCCCTTTAATGCGGTGTAATGGGGGAATGTGGGTGGCGCTTTCAGCCAGGTGATGGTCAAGAAATGCCGGGCGGGCTTCCATTGAATTTGCCATGTCCACCCTGTCACCGCCCCAGGTGAGGATTTGCCCTTCAAGCATAGTTTTTGACCAGACATACTGGACTTTATCCAGCGGGTGTCGGCCGGTCAGTTTCTTTTCATCCAGCTCGCTGGCGATGCTTTCACCAGGGTCATAATTATGAATGGTTTCAGCGCGGTCTCTGTTCATGACAGTTCTTGCTGTCTGGTCACAGGCGAGCCATGGCTGGAGGCAACTTGGTGTAAAGCCGATGAGGCTGGTCAGGGCTTTTGAATCCAGCTCATCTTCGGCCAGCATGGCGCCTTTAAAGAGGTTGTTGCTTTCCCCCAGCATGGATTGCCATTCGACGCGTTCTTCGGGGGTTAATTCTTCAAGGCCATGGAGGTAAAGGTCATTACGGAAAGAGGGGTAGCCTGCGAATAATTCATCGGACCCTTCACCTGTGACAACGACCTTATAGCCGACTTTATGCACGTGCTGGCTCATCAGATATTTTGCGACAGCCAGAGTGTTGTAGATTGTGCGCTCTGTATGCCAGATGGTTTTCTCAAAATGGCCATATAAATCACTACCATCAAGGCGGAGAATGTCCTGATCAGCGCCGGTGGCAGCTGCCATTTCTTCGGCGATTGGAGTTTCGTCATAGGCTTTGTCAGTAAAGCCGATGGTGAAGGCTTTGACCGGGTCCTGTTTCATGGCGGATGAGAGCCCGAGAATGGCGCAGCTATCAACTCCGCCAGATAGATAGCAGCCAACGGGGACATCAGCTTCAAGGCGCAATCTTACGGCTTCTGTTAACTGATCGCGAACGGTTTCGATGCTGGTTTCTTCTGACTGGGCGTCTCTGTGTTCGCTAGCATCAGGGAATTCAAAATCCCAGTATTCCCGGTCTTTGATTTCATAGCCGGTGCCGGTTCTTTTGATTGTAACGATGTGACCGGGGCGGACCTGGGTAATGCCTCTGAAAGCGGTTGTGCCGGGGACCATGACCTGAATAAGCTGATGATAAAGCCCTTGATTGCTGAACTTGCGCGGGACATCAGGGTTGGCAAAAATCACTTTGACTTCAGAACCAAAGACGATGCCATCCGGTCCTTCATAATAATAAAGGGGTTTGACGCCAAAACGGTCTCTGACGAGATGGAGTTCGTCATTTTCGGCGTCATAAAGAGAAAAGGCGAACTCGCCTCTTAACTGCTTGAGAGTGTGGTCTATGCCATAGCGGCGGGCGAGGTGCAGGATGATTTCACTGTCACTTTTGGTGCGGAATTTGTCGCCTCTTGAGGTGAGGTCGGTGCGGATTTTCTGATAGCCATAAAACTCACCATTATGCGCCAGCATAAAGCGGTTTTCTGCATCAATGAAGGGTTGGCGCGCTCTGTTACCGACGAGATCAATGATGGAGAGGCGGGCGTGTGAAAAACCAACGCCCTGGCCATCCATAATTTCGATGCCGAACCCATCCGGGCCGCGGTGATACTGGATGGCGGCCATGTTGAGAAGGGTTTCTTTACTTACGGGACGTGTTTTATCTTTATAGAATATTCCGGCAATGCCACACATGGATTATTATTTCTCTTAATTTTGAATGAATGAATGTTTGCGACATGATCTTGATTAAAGAATGTCGACGACACGGCCAGTTCTTTGCGTCATGCAGGTTAACAAGGCCATGCGAATGAAGACTGCGCCACGGGCCTGCGAAAAATACCAGTTGTGATTGGTATTATCGAGGGCAGGGGAAAGCTCATCACCACGTGCAAGCGGGTGGAGAATGATGGAGTTTGGTTTTAATGGTGAATCTGCTGTCAGTTTCATATCCTGGCCCATTACTTCAAACGAATCCTTCACCCATGCGATTGAGTTTATATAAACAATATCGAGTGATGGGATTTCTTTGTTCAGGTCTGTTACGACGCGCAGTTTCAGGCCGCCTTGTTCTAGTTGTTCCTGCTGGTCTTCGGAAAAGATTTTTTCTGATTTTCCATCATGAATGATAATGACTTCGTCTATTGACTCTGAATATTCAGTCAGCAGGATCAGCAAACTACGCAGAGCCCGCATACGGGACGGTACGCCAATAAGACCGATTTTAATGGGGGTGCCGGTGCCTGACATGATTTCAGGTCGCCATTTTAAAATGGTATAGATATCCGCGAGGGCTTGCGTTGGGTGTTCGTCTGTGCCGTTGCCGGCGTTGATAATCGGGATGCAGAGGCTGTGCATCATGTCAAATACGGAGCTTTCACCAATGTCTCTTAATACGACGCAGTCACCATAATTATTGAACATTTCGCCGATATCCTCAAGGCTTTCGCCTTTGGCGATACCGGTTGAGGCTCTGTCAGTGATTGACATGATGTCGCCGCCCAGACGGTGCCAGGCGCTTTCAAAGCTAAGCCTTGTTCTGGTGCTTGGTTCATAAAAGGCACTGATCAGAATTTTACCCTGCAAGGGGTTAGACTCTGAAAAACGATCAGGGTTGGATTCATATTTGGCAGCCAGACGAAAGAGCTGAAGCATTGTCTCTTTGTCGAATTGTCTGGCAGATATGATGTGTTTGTTGGCGAGACTTTTCAGAACGTCATGATCCTCAGGGATGAGGCGCAAGAGCTCTTTTGGTTGAGCCTGTCCGTAAACGTCTGGACGTTCCGGTTCAAATGACATTTGGCTGTCATCTTTGGCCGCGGCATTATTGTTATTTTCGTTTACCATAAGGAACCAGATCTCCAGTCTTTGATGAATAGGCTGATCAGCATCAGTGGTGAAAATGCTGTCAGAATTAGGGCGCCAGTGACGAGAATTTCGAATGATAACAGATCTATCATTGGTCTGTTCCTTCTGTCTTAGATTTTGGCTGTGATTTTGGCTGATCTTCAATCAGTGATGACCAGTTAAAGCTGTTTCTCTGAAAGAGGGCAGGTAACATGATCAGCCCTGATACCAGTGCAGAAACCAATGCTGCCACATAAAAACCAATGGCAAAATAGCCATAAAGCCCTGCCAGCGTGCCTAGCACCATAGCGGCTGTTGCCTGCAATTGAGTGCCTTTGCGGCGCATGAGACCAAATGCAATTGGCCAGATGGTGCTGGCGACAAAAGCGCCGGTGAAGTGCAGCAACGCGCCAAGCGTGGCAATGCGTGGCAGGCTCAAACACCAGGTCATGACCCCAAGCAGAATGATGGTCCATACTGCGACTTTTCTTAAATGTTCGGCGCTGGCGTTCTTGTAAATATGGCCGCGGTAGATGTCTCTGACGACGAGGTCGCTTGTTGCGGCCAGAACACTATCAAGACTGCTGGCCAAGGCTGAAAAAACAATGACGAAAACAAGGATCGCACCAGCGAGACCGAAGATTTGGGTGGCCACTAACGGTGCAACCATATCCGGCGAAGGTACATTGACGCCAAGGGCCGGTGCAGCGAGGGCGATGAAGCCGGCGACGATCGGGATTGGCAGCCAGAACAGGCCGGCGAGGAAATAGGCGCGCCCGCCGATTTTTGGTGCGAATGAAAAGGCCCTTGACCACCAGACATTGGAGTGGAAAATTTCACCAACGCCGAAGAAAAGATTGTTAAATAAAAACATGATTGATGCGGGTAGTAAGAGATTTAATAGGCCAGGGCGTTCTTTTTCAAGGGCCTCGTAAATTGGTTCAATACCAACTTGCGCCATGATAAACCCGGCGAGGATCAGAATGCCAATGAGGATGAGGATTGACTGGACAAAGTCAGTTGCGATGACAGCTTTGAGGCCGCCAAACACAGTGTATAATGTGCAGACAACAACAATGACTGTCATGCCGTAGTGATAGGGGATGCCGGTGAGGGCATTGACCAGCAGACCACCCGCCATGCCGAGACTGATCAGCCAGCCAAGACTATAAAACAGGCTGATAATTAAAAATGCGCGCCATGCTGTGTTGCCCCATCTGAGGCGGATGAAATCGCCGCTTGTGTAGCCTGATGGCATTAGCTCTCTGATACGGGTGGCGAGCGGTGCGAATAATAGTAAACCAATGGCACCTAGTGAATAGCCGACCATGCCCCAAATACCAAGCTGGTAAGTGAGCTGGGGGGCTGTCATGGTTGTGTTGCTGGTGACCCATGTTGCCATTGCCGTTGCTGTCGCAAGGCCAAGGCCAACATTGCGGCCAGCCAACATATAATCATCCAGTCCGGAACTTTTGCGGCCAATGTGCCAGCCAAGATATACCCAGATGACTGAAAACAGCGCGATAAGGCCCCAGGCCATTGTTGATGACATGACAGGATCTTGCATAACTTACTCACTTTCACTTTTGTGAGAGGGTGAGAAGATGAGAATTAATAAAGACAAAAACAGGACCAGACCGATAGCAAAAAAAGCGAGGGCTTTGTTTAACGCATGATGGGAAATGCTGATTTGTAAAGGTTCAGACCAGACGCCTTCGGCTGATTGCAGGCGCAGCTGGTAGTTGCCATTTTCAAGACCTGAGAGTGTGGTGGCGTTGTCTCGGCCCTGATAGATGGTTTTGTAATCATCATCTGATTGAGATTGCTGTTTAATTTGCAATTGATATTCGGTTGATGCAGGGGTTTTCAGTTCAGCATCCGATTTGCCGGCCCAGGAAATGGTGACATAGCCCGCGGATGATCCGTCATCAGTTATGGTTAGCACTGATTTTTCGGATAAGGCAATTTCCGTTGGTGATGTAGCTTCGGCAGAACCAATGCATACAAGTGTGGTCATCAGGCATAAGAAAACGGATGACAAGAATATGGTTCTGCAGAAAGAGATGATGGATCCTTAAGTCACTCTTATTCCTTTAAGGGCAGAATCATAAAGATGATAATATTTTTGTCAAATTTTTGTTTTTTATGCGCTCTATATTAGCTTTCTCACTGAGTTTTAAAATATGGTCATTTAATATTGCAGGTAATATTTGTGGTTATTTCAAATTGGTCTGTATTGAATGCTTTTTTGATATTCAATATTTATAGAATGCTTGATAAATATTTGTGATGTGTTCTTGAGTTGATCATTTCAAGTTCTGATTGTCATGATTTACTTGTTTGTTTCTCGTATGGTTGTTGGCACAGATTCTTTTTCAAGTGTTTATCCGATTATGATTTCAGGTGGTAAAAATTTGTTGTGGCTTAAGAGGCCGTGAGGGCCTGTTTGGGCATGATGGGCAGGGTTAACCTGAATTCGGCTCCTTTTTCAACCGAGTTGCACTGAAGATCACCACCAAGGTTCTGCATGATTTCCAGACTGATGGGCAGGCCGAGGCCAACGCCGCCTGAGGCCGTTTTCGAGGACAGCCTTGAAAACTTTTCAAAGATAATCTGTTTTTCAGCGGCGGGAATGCCGGGGCCATTATCTTTTACTGATATGGTCAGGTTCGTTTCATTTACAACGCAATCGATATGGACTTCGGGTGTTTGATTGTCTGCATATTTGATGGAATTTGTTATGAGGTTGATGAAGACCTGCGATAAGCGATCCGGGTCGGTTGTGATTTTGATGCCGTTTATGTTTGGTGAGTAGGTAATGACTGCGTTGTTTTCTTCGGTGATCTGCTGGGTGGAGCTGATGGCGCGCTCAATGATTTCTGTGAGTGAAGTGGCGATGAAATTTAATTTAATGCGGCCACTTTCAAGAAAACTGAGGTCGAGTATTTCATCCAGCAGGCGGGTCAGGCGTTTGCTTTCCTGATTGATAATAGAGGAAAAATGTTTGAGTTTTTCACTGTCTATCTCATCTTCACTGCGAAGGATTTCTGAAAAAGATCTGATGGATGTCATCGGGGTGCGGAGTTCGTGACTAACCTGACTTAAAAAATCATCTTTTTGT
>JAJFHX010000045.1 GCA_021775425.1 Hyphomicrobiales bacterium | reverse complement strand
GGATCAATATCTTCATTAAGTACAGTCTTGCCTATCAACCGGGCAAGCCGGGCATTGCCGCCGGGCGCTTTTTTGTTTTTCACCCGCTCGATTGAATAAAGCAGATGATTGGTCATCAGGCTTTGTGCCGCTTGCCAGCGGTTAAAAAGGTTTTGATCATTTTGGGCAAGGAATATCAGCTCTTTTTCGGTGTACTCCATCCGTAGATTAACTGGCGCAGAAAAATCCCGCATCAGCGAAGGTACATTCCGGGCTGTCACAGACTTAAACTCAAAACTTTCAGATTGTTTATGAATGTGAATGACATTGTCTTTTAGCCGCTCACCGCTGGCAAGTTTCGCAGGCTTATCCTTGCCACCAGAAACCACAAAACCAAGGCGCATCGGAATATGCAACGGTTCTTTGCGTGGCTGGTCTTTGGTTGGCGCCGTGATCTGTTCAACGGACAATGTGCCGGTTTTCTTTTCCGGGTTAAACTCATATTTGCAAACAACTTCCGGCGTACCAGACTGATTGTACCATCTTGAAAAATGGTCAAGATCAGCTTTGTTTGCGTCCGCCATTGAAGAAATGAAATCTTCAACTGTTGCCGCTTCCCCATCATGGCGTTTAAAATAAAGGTCCATGCCTTTTCTGAAACCGGCTTTGCCGACAATCGTCTCAATCATCCGGCACAGCTCTGCGCCTTTCTGGTAAACGGTCGCCGTATAAAAATTGTTGATTTCAATGTAGCTGCTTGGGCGCACGGGATGTGATAGGGGGCCGCCATCTTCTGGAAATTGCACCGCTTTCAAACGCCTGACATCCATAATCCGCATCACGGCCCGGTTGCGCTCATCAGCCGAAAATTCCTGATCACGGTAAACCGTCAACCCTTCTTTCAGACAAAGCTGGAACCAGTCACGACAGGTAATCCGGTTGCCTGTCCAGTTATGAAAATATTCATGCGCAATGACTGATTCAATCGCCATATAATCATTGTCCGTTGCCGTGTCAGGCCGTGCCAGAATGAGCTTATCATTAAAAATGTTCAGCCCCTTATTTTCCATCGCGCCCATGTTAAAATCGGATACGGCAACAATGTTAAACACATCAAGGTCATATTCCCGGCCAAACCGCTCCTCGTCCCACTTCATCGAGCGTTTCAGACTGTCCATCGCCCATTCGCAGCGGTCTTCTTTGCCAGGCTCCACGTAAATCCCAAGCTCAACTTCTCGGCCAGAAGCCGTGGTGAATGTGTCTTTCACAGCAGCGAGTTTGCCCCCAACCAGTGCGAACAGGTAACAGGGCTTCGGGTGCGGATCATGCCAAAGCGTAAAATGATTGCCTTCAGTCTCAGCTACGCCAGCCTCAACCAGATTGCCGTTAGACAGAAGCACCGGGTTATCTTCTACAGATCCTTCAACCCTGACAGTAAAAACGGCCATCACATCCGGCCGGTCAGGATAATAGGTTATCCGGCGAAAGCCTTCAGCTTCACATTGCGTGCAATAATTCCCAGATGAGCGATAAAGACCAGAAAGCGCTTTGTTTGCTTCTGGATTACAAACCGTTTTGATTTCAAGGGTAAATGGTTTTGAAGGCGGTTTGAAAATGGTCAGCGTTTCTTCCGCGACAACATAGTCTTCCGTTTCACTAAGAGCGACCCCATCAATCCGGATCGATTTCAGCTTGATCATTTCTCCGTCCAGAACAAGAGCAGCATCCACCTCAGCTTTGGGGTTCGGCTTCATTTTGATGAGCGAGCTGACTTTCGTCGCTTTCGGCAATAGCTGAAAGTCGAGATTGACTTCATCAATCAGATAGGCACTTGGCTTATAATCTTTTAAATGAATGACAGGCGGTGTATCAGTGCGCATAGTAAAATCCTAAATAAACGGGAAAAATGTATGTAAAGAGGTAAAAGAGTGGCAATAGTGACGAAATTTTGCCAATTGAACAAGCACCCAATCACACAAAACAAAAAAATTATATGTGACGAAAAAATTTAGTTCAAAC
Organism: Hyphomicrobiales bacterium; assembly: GCA_021775425.1. Classification (GTDB taxonomy): domain Bacteria; phylum Pseudomonadota; class Alphaproteobacteria; order Rhizobiales; family HXMU1428-3; genus HXMU1428-3. The sequence goes on along the minus strand of JAJFHX010000045.1, from coordinate 76,334 downwards.
CAGATCAGAACCAATAAAACAATAGATTTTGCTAAACAACGGAGAAACCATAACAAATGTCAGATCATCCCCATCTATTGTCTGTTTTCAGCGAACAGGCAGCAACAGCTTTAAAACAGGTCAAATTATTGTGTTGTGATGTCGATGGCGTCTTAACGGACGGGGGCATGTATTATGGAACATCGGGCCAGACAATGCTTCGTTTTCACGTGTTGGATGGCATGGGGATTAAAATGCTAAAAGCAACGGGCATAAAAACCTGCCTGATCACCATGAGCAAAACGGACATCATCAAAAGCCGGTCAGAAGTGATCGGCATGGATTATTGCTGCCAGGGAATTGAGGATAAACTCGCCCATATCAAAAACCTTCAGCAGACACTTAACATTTCTATGCAGGAAACGGCGCATATAGGTGATGATGTCAATGATCTGCAATTGCTGGAAAATGTCGGCTGCCCGGTAACAGTACCAAACGGAGTTGATGAGGTTAAGCGCGCCGCAAAATTCATCACCAACAGGTCAGGTGGTAATGGGGCCGTAAGAGATCTTTGTGACGCGCTGATCAAAGCAAAGCAATAAGCAAAGTGGAAAAGTGAGAGCAGGGCATTTTTCAGCCCTTTATCTGTGACTATTTTTCTCGACTAAATTGCTGGCAAGATTATTTATGCTTAAACTTCGGCTTCCGCTTCTCCATAAAAGCGGCCATGCCTTCTTTCTGATCCTCTGTCGCAAACAGAGGATAGAAAACCCGTTGCTCATAATGCAGCCCCTCAGCAAGTGAAACTTCAAATGACCGCTTGATGGACTCTTTCGCCGCGTAAACAGAAGGCCGTGAAAATCCGGCGATTTTTTCAGCGACCATCATGGTCTCTGCCATCAGTTCATCAGCAGGGATGATACGCGCAGCAAGCCCGGCTCTTTCAGCTTCCTCGGCGTCCATCAATCGCCCGGTCAGGATCATCTCCATAGCTTTTGCTTTGCCAATCGCCCGGGTCAGGCGCTGGGTGCCGCCAATTCCGGGAATAATAGCAAGAGTAATTTCCGGCTGGCCAAACTGAGCCGTATCAGCCGCCAGAATAAAATCACACATCATCGCCAGCTCACACCCACCCCCTAATGCATAACCGGAAACAGCGGCAATAATCGGCAATCGGCAGTTTTCAATTGCATTATGACGACCAAAATGATCCGGCATCACCATGTCGATATAAGACATGTCGGACATTTCCTTAATATCAGCCCCGGCTGCAAACGCTTTCTCAGAGCCGGTAATCACAATGCAGCCAGTATCCGGGTCATTCGAAAGCTCAGAGACATGCTGCATCAGACATTCAAGCAATTCCGCATTAAGAGCATTAAGAGCTTTCGGCCGGTTCAATGTGAGAACAGCAACCCGATTAACTTTTTCCAGAATGATCGTTTCACTCATGCCTGCGCTCCTGCTAATTTTGTCTGAAACCTGTAGAAATTTATGCCAAGCTATTATATGTAGCCATAAATGACATTAGAACTATTCACCACACCAGCGAAAGTACAGGTCTAATTTGAATTTTGACGGGAAAATATTCTCCATCGCCCCGATGATGGAATGGACAGACAGACATTGCCGCTTTTTTCATCGGCAATTGACCAGTCATGCCCGATTATATACCGAAATGGTCACAGCCGATGCCATCATTCACGGCGACCGAAACCAGCTCTTGGCTTATAATGAATGTGAACACCCCGTCGCCCTCCAGCTTGGTGGATCAGATCCTGAAAAATTAAAACAGGCGACAAAAATCGCTGCGAGTTATGATTATGATGAGTATAATCTCAATATCGGCTGCCCGTCAGACAGGGTGCAGTCAGGTCGTTTTGGCGCCTGCCTGATGCAGGAACCAGAGCTTGTGCATGATTGCGTCAGCGCCATGCAGGAGGCCACACAAAAACCTGTCACCGTCAAATGCCGCATCGGCGTTGATGATATGGATGATGACGCTGGTCTGGAACACTTCATAAATATTGTCAGAACAGCCGGCACAAATACCTTCATCATCCATGCAAGAAAAGCCTGGTTAAAAGGCTTGAGCCCAAAACAGAACAGAGAAGTCCCACCATTGAATTATCAGCGGGTCTATCGGCTGAAACAACAATTCCCTGAACTCACTGTTATCATCAATGGCGGCATCGAAACGCTGAGCCAAACAAAACAGCATCTCGGTCATGTTGATGGCGTGATGATGGGTCGTGCCGCATATCAAACCCCATATATTCTGGCTGAACTGGATCAGCACATATATGAAAAATCAGCCGGAGTGAAAACACGCCGAGAAATCATCAATGCAATGATCCCCTATATAGAAGAAAGATTAAAAGAAGGAACAAGGTTGTATCAGATCACCCGCCATATGCTGGGGCTGTTTCATGGTCAGCCCGGCGCCAGAACCTACAGGCGCATACTTTCGACGAAAGCAAATCAGGATGGAGCTGGAGTGGATGTCTTGTTGGAAGCCGTTCAGGCATCAGAAAATGCAATAAGGTTCAGTGAACCATCTGAAGTGGCGTAAAATAATATTGAGAGGTTGTTTATAGCTGCTGTAAAAAATAATTCAGCCCCGCTTCACCGCATTCCATATCCTGCGCCGGCGTGCCAGAACTGACACCAATCCCGCCAACACAGTCCCCGTCAATCATCACAGGAAACCCACCGCCAACAGAACTGATACGCCCGCCAACTTCCGTATCAATGCCAAAGGCAAGATTGCCAGGTACATTGACAGCATTATATTCATGCGTGCTTTTGCGGGCGGCCCCGGCTGTAAAAGCCTTGTCCTGAGCGATTGAAATGCTGGTCACCTTCCCGCCATCCATCCGCTCAAACGCAATCAGATTACCAGATTCATCTGCAACAGCGATACACATCGGCACTCCTATCTCAACGGCTTTTTGTTTTGCGCCCTCAATCAGAATATGCGCGTCAGCCAGTGAAAGTCGTTTTATTGAAAGCATCAACAATTCCTTTAAGTCTTAAAATTTCGAAATCCGTCTAATTACTAAACCCGACAAGATGCGCTCCAACTTCCTGCGAAAGCTGATTGGCCGCTTCCTTCACACCTTTTGCAATTTCAGTAAGTTTCACTTTGTTCATCCGGGTCAACGGGCCGGAAACTGATACCGCAGCAATTGATTTGGCCTGATGGTTAAATATCGGCGCAGCAATACAACAAACACCAAGTGCAGCCTCTTCATAATCGACCGCATAGCCGAGTTTTCTCACTTGCTTCAAATCATTCTTTAGGCTTTGCAATGAAGAAATTGTCTTTTCAGTATCCTGAGTAAGTCCGTGTATTCTGACAATGGTTTCAATGTCCTCATTTTCCCAAAAGGCCAGAACTGCCTTTCCGGCTCCTGAGTTATGCATCTTAACCCGGCCACCAACTCTGGTAATCGCTCTGATCATATTGTGCGATTCGTATTGGTGCATGCAGACCATCTCACCTTCATTTTCAAGGTAAATACTGGCAGTTTCAGAATAATTACGCACCAGATCCCGAAGCCGCGTCTGTGCAAACAGCAAAACATTTTTAGATTGAATAAACCCGTTACCAACAGTAAAAGCGTCAATCCCGATATGCCAGTGACCGGAAACTGAATCAGTTCGAACAAATTTTTCAACTGAAAGGCTGGTCAGCAAACGGTGAACAGTCGATGGTGCGAGATGAAGGTTCGCAGCAATATCACTCAACCGCACCCCTTGCGGGTTCGCAGCAATAAACCTCATTATAGAGATAGCACGGTTTAAAGACTGTACCTGGCCAGTGTTATGCTGCGCAGGAGCAACGATATTGTTCGGTTTTTGTGTTTTATTACCAGCCATCATATTTATTAAATCAGCTTTCATAGCGGAATAAACAGCAAATAAATGCGGACTATATTCCACTCAACGATTAAAGAATTAATGACTTCCCGGCGGCAATTATAATGATGAACAGAGTAATATTTTTGCCATGCAATTGATCATTGATTTATGCGGGAAGATCGCAGATTTTTATCTCAGTATTCGAAATTACTCTCAACAGAGATACATCACAATTCCATAATGTGGAAAATATTTCCATATTTATTGATGTATATAATATTTTTTATGCTAATGTTCATGCTGAGCAGTCGCCAAGCTGGATGTATTTTGCAGGGAATAAAAAATAATACGAACTGCAAATTCCATTTGGCAAATAATATAGACAAATAATAAAAAAAGTTTTTTCTATAGAACTGTTTGGCATTATAAAGACACTGAGGTCAAACCTCAGAATATAACAAACTCAGGGAGGATTTGTTTATGAACGATAAAGTTCAAGAATCTAAAATTTCGCGCCGTAAATTTCTGAAAAAAGGTGGTGCAGTCGCCGCCGGTACCACAGCAGCAACACTAGCAATGCCTAATATTGCCCGTGCAGCACCAGTTGTTCTGAAAGTTCAGGCAGCATGGGGCGGTGGTATCTTTTTGGAATTCGCGCAAGACTATGTTGACCGTGTTAACAAACTTTCAGGTGGCAGCCTCAAGATTGATCTTCTTGGCGTTGGCGCAGTTGTTAAAACGGCTGAAATGCAAACTGCTGTTCACAAAGGCGTGCTTGACGGCGCCCACCTCGTGACAGCTTACTGGTACTCAAAAAGCCCGGTTGCTTCATTGTTTGGCACAGGCCCCTGCTTTGGCTGGTCAGCAAACGAACTAATGGGTTGGGTACAATATGGTGGCGGTAAAGCCCTGTATGACGAACTGATGGCATCACTTGGCCTCAATGTAGTTGGTTTCTTCTCTGGCCCAATGCCAGCCCAGCCACTTGGTTGGTTTAAAGAACAAATCAAAGACTCAGGTCAGATGAAAGGCCTGAAATACAGAACAGTTGGCCTTGCTGCTGACGTTCTTCAGGAAATGGGCATGTCAGTTGTTCAATTGCCAGGCGGCGAAATTCAGCCAGCTATGAAAAGCGGTCTGATCGACGCAGCTGAATTTAACAACCCGACATCAGATAAAGACTTTGGTATGCAAGACGTATCAAAACATTATCATCTTGGTAGCTTCCACCAGTCACAAGAAACTTTTGAAATTATCTTCAATAAGAAACTTTATGAAAAACTGGCACCGGAACAGCAAGCCATTCTTGAAATCGCTTCAGAAGCGGCATCATCAGATATGTCATGGAAAGCGATGGAACGTTACTCAGCTGATCTGGTGAAACTTAAGAAAGATCACGGCGTCAATGTGTATCGCACACCTGACAGCGTGATGAAACAACAGTTGGAAGCTTGGGACATTGTCGTGAAGCGTTTTGTCGACAAAGATCCTTTCTTTGCCAAAGTTATCGATAGTCAAAAAGCCTGGGCTGAAAGACACGGTGCTTATGCATTGAATAATGCCCCGAACTACCAGCAGGCATATGAGCACTATTTCGGTAAGCTGTAATATTAAGCAATAACTGAATAATTTTAGCAAATATCATAGTTTGAGGTATCATCATTTGATACCTCAAACTTATTCTGCGCTAAAAAACAACAGTGCTATTAATCAATAACCATTCGTTATTAAAAGCCAATTATTAAAAGCCAATTATTATGACCCGTTTCCTATATTTTGTAGATAGTCTGAGTACCTGGATGGGTAAGACTTTCGCATGGTGTATTGTCATATTGACCTTTTCCACCTGCTATGAAGTTTTCGTCCGCTATGTGCTTAACTCCCCCACAGTATGGGCCTTCGATATGAGTGTGCAGATGTACGGCGCACTCTTCATGATGGCCGGTGCCTATGCACTCTCCCAGGATGCTCACGTAAGAGGTGATGTCATCTATCGGATGTTGTCCACCAGAAAACAGGCAACCATTGATTTAATTCTTTATATCCTGTTTTTAGCACCAGGTGCAGTAGCACTTATGTACTATGGATATAATTATGCAGCCGACAGCTGGGCTTACAAAGAAGTAAGCTGGAGCAGTCCGGCCCGCATTCAGATTTATTTCTTTAAAACTCTAATCCCGATCTCTGGCGCGCTTTTGTTCTTGCAGGGCATTGCCGAGGCTATTCGCTGTGTCATCACCATCAGAACCGGTGTCTGGCCGCAGCGATTACACGATGTCCAGGAAATGGAAACAATGCTACTCCACGAACATGAAGATATGAAGGCCAGGGAGGAACGTCTTAAATGACCGATCCACAAGTCGCCATATTTATGCTGGGACTGTTTATCTTTATGGTCCTACTCGGTTTTCCAATCACATTCACCCTCATCGCTATGGGGCTGGGTTTTGGCTACTATGCCTATTACGACCCCTTCAGAATGGAAACCATTTTTGATAACAGAATTTTCGACCTGTTTGTGCAAAACACATTCTCGGTGATGTCGAATGACGTGCTGGTGGCCGTGCCGCTATTCCTGTTTATGGGTTATATAATTGAAAGAGCAAGCATCATTGATCGCTTGTTCTTTTCGATTCATCTGGCCGCACGCAATTTGCCAGGCTCCATGGCCGTTGCCGCGCTTGCCACTTGTGCCGTCTTTGCGACAGCAACAGGCATCATCGGTGCTGTTGTAACATTGATGGGCATGCTGGCATTCCCAGCCATGTTGAAGGCCGGTTACGATCATAAGTTCGCCGCTGGTGTAATTTGTGCTGGTGGTTGTCTTGGCATCCTGATTCCGCCATCAATCATGTTGATCGTCTATTCAGCCATTGCTGAAATTTCTCCTCTGCGCCTTTATGCAGCGGCAATGTTCCCTGGCCTTATGCTGGCTGGTTTCTACATGATCTATGTGGTCACTAGGGCCTATTTCAACCCGTCACTTGCTCCTAAACCGGCAGAAGAAGAAGTCCCGGCACTTCCAAAAATTCTCTGGGAACTTCTTACATCCTTCGTACCGTTAGCGGTTTTGATTCTGAGTGTATTGGGTTCAATCCTAATGGGTCTCGCAACTCCAGCTGAAGCGGCTGGTGTGGGTGCATTTGGTGGTCTGGTACTTGCTGCAATTTACAGATCATTATCTTGGGAACGAGTGAAAGAAGCCGTTTACCTTACATCCAAAACATCCGCGATGGTGTGTTGGTTGTTCATCGGTTCATGGACTTTTGCTTCTGTCTTCTCATATCTGGGTGGTCACGACATCATCAAAGATTGGGTCTTGTCACTTGAGTTAAGCACAGTCGGCTTCCTGATTTTGGCGCAAGCCATCATCTTCCTGCTTGGCTGGCCACTGGAGTGGACAGAGATCATCATCATCTTTGTGCCGATCTTCCTGCCAATGCTGGAAACATTTAATGTGGATCCACTGTTCTTTGGCATGCTGGTGGCACTGAACCTTCAGACATCCTTCCTGACCCCGCCCATGGCAATGGCCGCCTATTACCTCAAAGGTGTAGCGCCGCCCTATATCAGGTTGATGGATATTTTCGCAGGAATTATGCCTTATCTGCTGATTGTGATTTTCACAATGGTGCTGATGTATATCTTCCCCGAAATCGTCTTGTGGTTACCTGACTACCTCTTCGGAAAGGTACCTAACTAATGCATGGTGAAATCCATGAAAAGAATGAGCAAGATCAACAAGCCGGTCTATCCGTTGTTGAACTTGTAAAACAACTCGAAAAGGGCGCTCTGACCAGTTTACAACTGGCAGACGCTCTTCTTGAGCACATTAAAAATAATGACGAGAACATTCATGCCTTTGCTTATGTTGACGAAGAACTTGTTCGTGAACAGGCAAGGAATGCGGATATGTTTCGCTTAAAAGGGCGCCCGCTTGGTCCCCTTCATGGCATTCCGGTGGCAATTAAAGATATAATTGACACCAAAGACATGCCAACCCAATACGGCACACCATTTCACAAAGGACGCAAGCCGAATGAAGATGCCACGCTGATCTCTTTGTTAAAAGAAGCAGGCGCCATCATATTAGGGAAAACAGTCACGGCTGAATTCGCCTATCTGAAACCTGGGCCGACCCGCAACCCGCATAATCTTGAACACACCCCAGGTGGCTCATCAAGTGGTTCAGCGGCAGCTGTTGCAGCTGCCATGTCACCCCTCGCCATAGGCACACAAACCAACGGTTCAGTTATTCGCCCCGGCGCCTATTGCGGCATTTATGCATTTAAACCAACATTTGGCAGAATATCCCGCAATGGTGTTTTAAGAACTTCAGCACCGTTAGATACCATCGGTCTGTTTGGCAGGTCTTTAGAAGACCTCGCGATCCTCGCAGATGTTGTAATGTCTTATGACTCCCGCGACCAAGACATGGTCATGACACCTAAACCGCAAATCACCAGAGTTATGGCGGAAGATCCCCCCGCACCGCCAAGCATCGCATTCATCAGGTCACCAGTCTGGCATCTTGCCGAACAAAGCACCAAAGATGCATTTAGAGAGCTGATTGAATTTTACGGCGAGAAAACGATCACCATAGTTGATTTGCCGCCATTGTTTGATCAGGCGCATGATGCGCTCTCTAAAATCATGGCCTATGGTTTTGCAGAAAATTTCAGCGAGATTTACAAGAACAATAAAGATCAGCTTAGTGATGAAATCATTGAAAACATTGAGCGCGGCCAGAACGTGACAACTGAAGATTTTGAAGAAGCTCTGAATACGGTTGGCCATTTTAAAGCCGTCTTTGATGAAATTCTTGAAGATTTTGACGCAATTTTAACACCGTCGGCCCCGGGTGAAGCACCTGAAGGTATAAAGACAACCGGCAATCCTGCATTCTGTACCATCTGGACCATGTGTGGGTTACCAGCGCTGAATTTACCCATCCTTGAAGGACCGAAAGGTCTACCGGTCGGTGCCCAGCTCGTTGGCGACAGCGGTGACGATGCAAGGCTGTTCAGAACCGCAAAATGGATGGTCGAAAAATTAACAAATGAAACTGATATAAGTTAGAGAGAAAAGAGAAAACCATGGATAATATGATCGCAAGCATTTTGTCATCACTGGTCTTTATAGCCTTCGTTGCAGGCCTCGCCATTTCAATCCACCAGTGGCCTTTCACAATCATCGTCATTGGCGTCATCACCATGCTATTGGTCGATGTTGTGCAATCCATCATCGCCGGCTTCAAAAACAATAACAAACACTAATCACAAGGTTTGAAACTGGCAGGAGCAAAATGATGGCAAAAGGCTACTGGGTCGTCCATGTCACAGTGACAGACCCTGAGAATTACCCAAAATATGTGGCGGCCGCCAACATAGCTCTGCAAAAGTTTAATGGTAAGTTTCTCGCTCGCGGCGGGCAATATCAAAACCCTGAAGGCAATGCCAAAGCCCGCCATATCATTGTTGAATTTGAAAGCTACGAGCAAGCAATAACGGCTTACAATTCAGAAGAATATAAAGCCGCCACAGCCCTCAGAAATATGTTTGGTGAAACAGATTTTCTAATCGTTGAAGGTCAATAGAACGAAGCTTACTTCGCCTTAACCCCGTGTGATCAGATAGCCCACTCTTGGAAAATGCACGTGAATGTCACCTAGCTCATCGGTAGAGCGTTTAATGGTAATTGTTTCCGTGGTTAGCCCGACAACACTACCAGTCACCGGTTCTTCACCGCCATCCACATCAGGGCAGACCATGACCACATCACCCGCCTTCAATGAAAGCGGATCACGATCATCAATTTCAAGCATAGCGTGCGGCGTTGTCGAACCAGCGACTTCCAGTGCCGTTTCAGCACTGATAATATCATGGATCCCATGACCAATAGATTTAACCGCGTCAGCCCATCTGTTCAGATTTGGAAACTGGGAAAGAAATTCCGGGCCACCGCTCCACCGCCCTTCAATAAACCAGTAGAGACAATAATATTGGGCGTCGATATAAGCTGGCTTATCACCCACTAAAAAACTTCGACCATCAGAAAGTTGCTGATCCAGCAACATGAATGGCGTTCTGAGTTGTGAAACAAGATGCGGCAAACCATCATGTGCAGCTTTCAGACCAGCCGCCCAGTCTGGCCCTAAATAAAGCCGGCCACGGTCCTGTGCAAAATCCTGCGGCAGTTCATCACCGGCTGAACCAAGCACAATTTTGACGACAAGATCAAATAATGAACCATCAACCAGCCGGCTAAGCCCCCATATCAACGGCCCTTCACTGGAAGGGAAAAAAACGGGTTCAGGAAAACGTCGCTCAAGCTCCAGAGCAATACATTGACTATCACAATATATATCAGAACCAATCTGCATGACTGGCGTGCGCCGATAGCCACCCGTTAAAGGCGTCAACATAGGCTTCGGCGGCAGGCGAGGGATCTCAACAGAATGCCAGTTAATCCCTTTGATACCGATGGCTACACGCACTTTTTCAGCCACTGGTGACTGCGGGTAATTATGCAGTAAAACTGATGATTGATAGTCAGACATAAAATTTGTCCTTCAAATCGAGAGGTTCAAAATAGGTAAGTCAAAAATTAGGCCACTCTGTCACCGGGTTCTTTGCCGGCAAAATAAGCGTCAAGATTATCCAGTGCCCGAAACCCCATTGCATTTCGTGTTTCAACGGTCGCACTGCCGATATGCGGCAACATGAAAATATTATCCAGCTCTGAAAATTTAGGATTTCCGCCAGGTTCCGTCTCAAACACATCAAGCCCGGCCGCCGCTATATGGCCGGATTTTAAAGCATCATATAGTGCCGTCTCATCAATCAACGTGCCACGGGCCGTGTTCACAACAACGGCTCCTTTCGGCAGCAATGCAAACTTTTCAGCATTCATCAAATGGTAAGTCTCAGGTGTGGAAGGACAGTTGAGTGATAAAAAGTCAGAAATTTTCAGCAGATCATCAAGCTCAGAATGATAAATTGCGCCGTTCTCAATTTCAGGCGCAACACGGTTGCGGCTGTAATAGTGAATTTCCATATCAAACCCCTGAACAATTTTTGCAAACGCCTGCCCGATGCGCCCCATACCAACAATGCCAAGGCGTTTATCAGTCATCTGCGTGCCGACCATAAACATCGCCCCCCAGTGGTTCCATTCACCAGATCGCATCAGCCGGTTGCCTTCATTTGCCCGCCGTGCCGCGCCAAGCATCAGCAATAACGCAATCTCCGCCGTAGCTTTGGAAAGCACATCCGGTGTGTTCGTTACAACAATGCCTTTTTCTTTAAGCGCAGCAAGGTCGCAGTGGTCAACCCCGACAGAATGATTGGCGATAATTTTCACCCGGTCAGACATCCGCGCAACGACCTCAGCAGAAAAATGTTCTGAATGGCAAGGAAGGATCGCATCAACTTCTTTGCTCATCTCAACAATCTCATCACCAGTAAAAACCTTGTCTTCAGGGTTGAGCCGCACATCATAATTCTGCCGTGCCCGTTCTTCGACAGCAGGCAATAATTTTCTAGATATCCAAAGGACTGGCTTTTCACTCATGATGCTCTTTCTATGATTTTATTTTAGAAGTAATGAAGAAAAAATATGAGTGGCAAAGATAAATTATTTCGGCATCAATGCAAATAAAATGTCCGTTAAAAGGACTTACAGTTCGCTCAAAATTGTATTGATTGTCTTGCTTTAAGAACCAGAAAAGAGAGTGACGAAAGGTAGCATCCATAAGTTATCTAATGGACAGCCAAAAGATGACGATAATTTTTTACGCCCGAATAAGTATCGAAGGACCATCAGCCAGGCTTATACAGATGAGATAAAAAAAGAGGTGCAGCAACGAAGCCCATTTTGGGGTCGGGGGGGATGAATGAACCCCGCTGCTGCACCGAGAATGGGGTTGATATGATTATGGGGGGTGTCACATCAACGCCAAAACTTTAAAAATTATTTGTCTTTAATTTGTTTACCCAATTGATGACCGACCGGTAGCGGCGGGTTTTCAGACATAATTAAAATCGAAATCCGGCGATTGGCCGCCAGAAACGGATCTTCAGGGAAAAGCGGTTCAATGTCCGCTTTGCCACCAATTTCAAAAAATCTGTCATGCGGAATGCCATTTTCAGATAAGATTGTGCGTGCAGACTGTGCCCGGTCAGCAGACAAATCCCATAGCGTAAACCCGGGTGATTTATAAAGCCGGTTCGCATCAGTATGGCCCATCAGTTTAATCCGGTTAGGCAACCGCTTAATAATCGGCGCCATAGCTGCAAGTAATTTCCGCGTATGTTCATAAGGTTTGCTGGAAGCCTCAGGAAACATCGAGCGTGCTTCCTGGTCGATCAGCTGTATGTGCAGTCCTTCAGGGCTTTCTTCAACAATAATATGACTGGAAAGGTGAGAGATCTCCGGCATTTCCTGCCACGCCTGGCGCAATGATGCAGCCGCTAGAGCAAACTGACGAGGTCGTTCAATCTCATTCTTTTCGATATCATGCGTGTTGGCTTCAGGCCCTTGCTTGGTTCTGTGGTCATGCCGTGTCTCAGCATATTCAGTTTCATTTTCTTCGGCAATTTGTGCCACACGTTTCACATATTGCCGTGTCGGCGCGCCTTCAATTTCAATCATACCGGCTTTACGGTTGACGAACTGAACACCAAACGCATCCTTCATAGAACCGGCAACAACCTGCAGCTTCTGCTTGTCCTGAATAGAAAACGAAATAAGCAAAACGAAAAAGCAAACCAGAATGGACATAAGATCAGCAAATGTGACCATATAATCCGGTACACCTCCAACGCCGCCTTTTTGTCTTTTACTCATAACTTAAACTTTCAATTCAAAACATGTTTACTTACTTAAGAAGCGTCATTAAATCAGGCAGGTTCAGCTGCAGCAGCAGCTTCTTCAGGTACGCTCTTCTGTTTGGCTGTCATATATGTGCCAAGCAATTCACGAATAAGAGCAGGGGACTTGTTATCTCGAAGCTGCATAACACCATCAATCACAAGCGACTGGTTCACTTCTTCAATCGCAATTTTGTTTGATAATTTATCAGCAAGCGGCAAAGCAATAAGGTTCGCAAGCATAGCACCATATAGCGTTGTCAAAAGTGCAACCGCCATCGCCGGGCCAATCGCAGAAGGGTCATCCATGTTTGAAAGCATCTGCACCAGGCCAACAATGGTACCAATCATACCAAAAGCCGGGCCGGCATCACCAAGCATTTTATAAACCCGCTGCGCTTCATTAAGGCGCTCTAAATAAAGGTCGCGCTCTTTTTCCATCGTCTCACGCATAAACTCAACGTCATAGCCATCCGCCACAAATTGCGCACCTTTATTGAGAAACTCATCAGAAATCTCAACACCTTCAAGACCAAGCGGTCCTTCTTTGCGCATAATATCAGCAAGACTACAGATTTCGTTGGTCATATCTACCGGGCTTTGAACGCGGTGAGTAAAAGCAATCTTGGCACCAAGCGATAAAGAACTGAAAATATTCGAAAGCGGAAACCGCATGATGGTTGCCGCAAAGCCGCCACCAAACACAATCAGTATTGAAGGTACGTTGACAAAGGTATCGATGCTGCCGCCAGATAAAATCGCATAGACCACAATGCCGACGCCGCCGATTAAACCGATAATTGTTGCTAAATCCATTTTAGTAACCCCAAACCCAAATCAATCAAGAACGAGATGTTCGATTGCTAAATTAAGGATAAGATTAGCGGATTGGAGTGAATATTGACTAAAGCAACATGGTAAACATTCGAAAAAATTTTGTCCCGGAATGGAACAGAAAAAAAGCAATTTCAACTGATCTGATCAGGCAACACCAGCCCTGAGTAAATCATGGATGTGAATAATACCGACAGGTTTTTCATCCCCGATAACAAACAATGCCGTGATGTTGGAAGAGTTGATCTGCTCAAGCGCAGCACTGGCCAGCATTTTCTCATCAATCGTGATCGGATTTCTTTTCATGATTTCAGAAACGGATTTTTCAAGCAGCGAATGCCCCATATTCCGCCTGAGGTCACCATCAGTGATCACCCCAACCAGTTTGCCAGCGTCATCAACCACACCAATACAGCCAAAACTTTTCTCAGTCATGGTGACCAGAGCTTCATCCATCAGCTTATCTGTGGTGACCAGCGGTAAACGATCACCGCTATGCATCAGGTCACGCACCAGCTTAAGGCTCGCCCCCAGCTGGCCGCCCGGGTGAAACGTTTTAAAATCTGTCGCGGAAAAACCCTTGGCTTCTAAAAGCGCTATTGCCAGCGCATCGCCAAGTGCCAGTTGCATAATGGTTGAGCTCGTGGGCGCAAGCCCATGCGGGCAGGCCTCTTTGACCCGCGGCAACAGCAAAGCAACATCAGAATTGGTCGCAAGCGCACTTTTCGAGCGTGAAGTGATAGAAATTAACGGCACCCGAAACCGGCGCGCATAAGTGATGATATTGGTCAGTTCAGTCGTCTCTCCAGACCAGGAAAGCGCGAGAATGATGTCATCTTTGGTGATCATACCAAGGTCACCATGGCTGGCTTCACTTGGGTGAACAAAAAATGCAGGCGTGCCAGTTGAAGCGAAAGTCGCAGCAATTTTCTGGCCGATATGCCCGCTTTTCCCGATACCGCTGATAATCACACGGCCGGATGAGCGTTGAATAAGCTCTATTGCTGCTGAAAAAACCGCACCAAGCCCATTATCCAGCAGGGCCCGCATTTCACGCAAGCCATCAATCTCACAATCAAGCGTACGAAGTGCAGAAGAAAGCGCATCTGTGTTGATTTCAGCAGAGACATCCTCATCTTCTGCCAGCGGGGCAACATAATGGTCATTATTCGCGGGCGGTAAAACAGTCATAAATCCTCAAATTTCAAAACAAATACCAAAAATCAATCAACAGAGAGCCAATAGTTGCAAGATAATGGCGCGGCTTCATATCGAGTACAAGAAAAATAACGGTCCATTAACCATAATTGGGCAATTTAGAAAGGAAGCTTGCGTAAATTATAGTGCAGTTAAGGGTAAAGATTATGAAGTTCCGCGTATCGTGTCGGAGTTTATCTGTTGTAAGGACATTTGGTCTCGTGATGGCATTCACCCATCTCAGCCCAATGATGCCTTTATATGCGCAGGATTACAGGCCTTTTTCAACTGAAGCTGAAAGTCGGTTTCAAAGTGAAGTGGAAAAATTTCGCCAGCAAACCCCCACAACATACGAGCAGAACCTACGCCGAAACAGCCTTGAAAACACACTCTATGGCGATCAGGTTGAACAGCCAATCACAGTTCTTGGCGAACAACAAACAGATGGCGAGAGCCTCTACGCAGATAGGTTGTTCGGAAACAGACAAATTAACCAAACCCTGATTGGATCTGACGGTAACAGAGAGCAAGCCGAAAACAACCGTGGCGAAAACCGCTTTGAGGCCAATGGCGGTGAAGACATAAACCTTGAAATTGATACAGAACGTACCGGGCGCCGCAATTACGATCGCTCTCAAAGACGTTCTGAAATCCAGTCAGTAGAGCGCGGTGAAGATAACCAGCCAGATAGCCTGTTAAATGATCAGAATGACATCGCTGAACTTGAAGGAAGAGACAACCGCCGCAATCAGCGGGATTTAACTCAAAACCAGAATGATGAAGATGCCTTCGAGCGTGATTTTCTTGAAGCTGAACGCGATCTTGCTGAAGATGAAAATAGCGACCAGCAGGAAAGAGATGAGCAGCAAGTCGCAGGACAAGCTGTTCAGAACGGACAATTCGCCAACCGGAACAGACGAAGGGCAGCAAACCAGAACCGCCGTCAAAGAGACAATCAGCGCCCAATCAGACAAAATGGCTACGATCTGGCCGAAGCCGAAAATAACGACATCACCGGCTCAATTCGTAATGACGATCTGGAAGATGAATACGCCCAGCAGGGAAAACGTATCGGTTCATTTTTATTGTTTCCGGAAATCACAATCACTGGCCAGTATAGTGACAACCCGACAGCATCAGTGAACAATGCACCAGGTGACAGCGCCATTGAAATCCTACCTTCAATCCTCGCCAGGTCAGACTGGACCAGACACCAGCTGGAATTACAGGGACAGTTCAGAAAAAATTATTACGATGAGCTGACATCAGAAAACATTGAAGAATGGCTGCTTGGAGCTCGCGGCAGACTGGATATTGCAAACAATCATTATCTGGAACTCCAGAGCCAGATCGAACAAAATCAGGATAGCCGCGGTGATATTGATAATGTTAATTCAGATGCCGAACTTGCCAATGTTACAACCATGATGGCGACTGCCATTTATAATGTTGAATGGAACAGAACCACCCTGCGTTTAAGGGGCAACCTCACTGACTATGATTACGACGATGTGTTGGATGGTCTTGGGCAGACAATTAACAATGATGATCAGGATTATCTTGAAACAAACTTTTCCGCCCGCCTTGCCTATACACTCCATCCGGGCTTTTACGTTTATGGCGAAGGGGCATATGTAAAACGTGATTACGATCAGGCTCTGGACGATCTGGGCTTCCAGCGCGGTAGTGATGGTGAAACAGTAACAACCGGTATGATTATTGACCTGACCTCAAAAATCAGATTAGAAGCAAATATCGGATATCAGTGGTTGTTTGCAGATGACAATCGCTTCACGGATGTGGAAGAGGTGGTTTATTCAGCGGCAATCATCTACCGGCCTTCTTCCCAGACATCTCTTCGTCTTTCAACATCAAGAGAGATTGAAGGCACAGATATAGACGGCACCATCGGTGTACTTGAAACTGATTACCGGGCTGAACTCAATCATTACTTCCTGCCGCATATCCTGATGACCACAACAATCAGCTATGAGATCGAAGAATTTGATGGCATTAACATCACGGAAGAAACGCTCTCAACAACATTGGCATTGCAATATATCTTCAATGAACGCGCCCGCTTAATCGCAAGCTATGAATTTAATGACGTAAGAGCCACCGGTGCGGGCTATGAAGAAAATATCTTCCGCCTCGGCCTGAATTTACGGCCATAGAGAATTTACGCCCATAAATACAGAACAATAAAAAGGGAGGTCAAAGCATCCGCTTACCTCCCTTTAATCGCACTCACTTGAAGATTACTTAGCTGATTAGTTTTTTAACAGCTTCCCTGAATTCCTCACCAACATCATCTCGTTCAAGAGCAAAAGCAACATTGGCCGCCAGAAAACCAACCTTTGAACCACAGTCAAAACTACGCCCTTCATAAGCACAGGCGTGAAAATCCTGACTGTCCATCAGCGTTTTCATCGCGTCTGTAATCTGAATTTCATTGCCCGCACCGAGCCCCTGCGTGGAGAGTATTTTAAAAATTTCAGGCTGCAATATATACCGCCCCATAATGATCATATTGGAAGGCGCTTTACCAGGGCCGGGTTTTTCAACCATGCCGTTAATTTTCATCACACCATCAGCGGTCTGGTCTTCAATTTTCACAACACCATAATTTGAAGTTAACTCAGGTGCCACCTCTTCAACCGCAAGTACATTGCCGCCAGTTTCATTATAAATCTCGATCATCTGCGCAAGACAGCCTTTATTGGGTGCCTGCACCAACACATCCGGTAACAACAGCGCAAAAGGTTCATCCCCGACAATATCTCGCGCACACCAGACCGCATGACCAAGCCCCTTGGGCGATTGTTGGCGGGTGTAGCTGGTTTGCCCGGCTTCAGGCAGGAGGTCATTCAGCATTTTCAGTTGCTCGAACTTGCCGCGTTCTCTAAGGGTGGATTCAAGCTCAATCTGTTTGTCAAAATGGTCCTCAATTACCGTTTTATTACGCCCGGTAACAAAGATAAAATGCTCAATTCCTGCCGCCTTGGCTTCATCAACCACATGCTGAATAATCGGCCGGTCAACAATGGTCAGCATTTCCTTTGGCATGGCCTTGGTGGCGGGTAAAAATCTGGTGCCAAGACCAGCAACAGGTAAAATAGCTTTTCTGATTGGTTTGAAAGATCCCAATGTAGTCCCCTAACATAGTTCGGTTTATTCGAAAGACATGCTTCCATAGCATAGTTATGGTATAAGTATCACAGCGGTATTAAAGCAAACTGGTAACGAAAAATTTATTATGTTCAGAGTTAACAATATGCTCTAAACCACGCATTAACATAAATAATGTAATCAGTTGAATGAATTATACTGCGGGTAATACACAATATTTTGTGCGGTGAAACCGGCGAATTCGTGCAAGCACGAAAGCGGATTAAAGCCAGTAAACATCATTCACAAACACTGAACATTTATCATGAATGTAAAATTTACGTCTTAAAGCAAGTATAAAGACGGTAAATCATACAAATAACACGAAAATCCCTCACCCTTAATGTGCGGCGTATGAAATTAAAGGGACATCAAAATGGCAATTTTAGTCACTGGCGGAGCTGGCTTCATTGGTAGTCATACCACTCTCGCCCTGTTAGACAGGGGCGAACATGTGGTTGTGCTGGATAATCTGACAACAGGCTTTAAATGGGCCGTCCCTCAAGGTGCCGAGTTGATCGTTGGCGACGTTGCAGATCAGTCTCTGGTGACGAATATCATCAAAACCCGTGGCATCACTGCCATCATCCATTTTGCAGGCTCAATTGTCGTTCCTGAATCGATCGAAGATCCTCTAGGTTATTATTTGAACAACACCTCAAAATCGAGAGACCTGATCGCCTGTGCCGTTGAAAATAATGTCAATAATTTCATTTTCTCTTCAACCGCAGCCGTATATGGCATGCCAGAAACAAACCCGGTTGGTGAAGAGGCGCCCCTCGCGCCAATCTCACCCTATGGCACATCAAAACTGATGACCGAATACATGCTAAGGGATACCGCCGCCGCAACAGATATGAATTATGTGGCCCTTCGTTATTTTAATGTTGCAGGCGCTGATGCCAAAGGCAGAGCAGGGCAGTCAACCCCGAAAGCCACGCACCTGATCAAGGTAGCATCAGAAATTATACATGGTAACCGTACAGAAATGAGTGTCTTTGGTACTGATTATCAAACAAGAGACGGTTCTTGTATTCGCGATTATATCCACGTCAGCGATCTGGCCAACGCCCACTGCATGGCCCTGGACCATCTTCGCTCAAACGGACAGAGCCGGGTTTTCAATTGTGGCTATGGCAAAGGCTTCACAGTTCTTGAAGTTATCGAAGCCGTCAAAAAAGCCTCCGGTATTGATTTCCGGGTTAATTTAGCCGCACGTCGCCCCGGTGACCCGGCAGAATTGATTGCACAGTCTGATCGCATTCGCACTGAGCTAGGCTGGAAGCCTGATTATGATAATCTGGATGTTATCGTCAGGGATGCTCTCTCATGGGAAGAAAAGCTGAACGGCCTCAGCCAGGCATCATAAGCTTCTAAATTTAAAGCACAAACGACTGACTTGCACCTCTCCCCCCTTTTAGGCATCATGGCCAGAAAGTTTGAGTCGAGACGGGGCAGGAAAATCTATGCAGGCAGCAAACACACAACAAGCATTCTGGCTTCATTCTATTTGCAGAAAAATTCTATGCATCTCTGTGTTCGGCTTCACGCTTCTCTTTCAGGCCGAGAACCTAAAGGCTGAGAACACCGGCAATCATGATCCTGACCTTCAGCAATGGAAAAAAAACCTCTGGCCAGAGGCAAAAGCGCTGGGCATTCGCTATTCAACATTCAAGTCACTGATTAAAGACACACAACCTGATTATAAATTACCAAGAGTACGCACCCACAAGGATTGGGCAAAAATTGCCAAAGCAGAAAAACTAAGAAAATCAAAACCTCTCAAAAAAGGCGCTCAAACAGGTAAATTTCCAGCCTCCTGTTACCGGCCAAGGCAAAAAGAGTTTCTGTTTCCAACAAGCTATTTCCCGCCAAAACACCTCAATTCACTAATCCGGCGAGGCAAGCTTTTAAAACAGAAATACAATTCCATATTTAAAAAAATAGAAACGGATTTCGGCGTTGATGTAAAAGCAGTGCTGGGCATCTGGGGCCGCGAGACCGCCTTTGGTATCGCCAAAAACAGGTATGATGGCATCAGAACCCTGCTGTCTCTCGCCTACGCAGGCCCTGCGGAAAGCAGAAAAGGGCACATAGCAAACCTGCTGATTGCAATGAAATTCATTGATGATGGTCACATCAGCGCAAAGAATTACAAAACATCATTTGCAGGCGCCACTGGTTACCCCCAGTTCACCCCCGATGTCTTTGAAAAATACGCAACAGATGCTGATGGTGATGGCCGCAAAGACATCTGGAACAGCGTACCGGATGCGGTCGCGTCAACGGCAAGGTACCTGAAAGGCATTGGCTGGCAAACAAATCAGCCATGGGGATATGAAGTCCAATTGCCAGATGGGTTTGATTGCTCCCTCGAAGGCCCAAAATCACGCATGAAAATCAGCGAATGGAAAAAATTAGGCGTGCGCCGGGTGAATAAAGAAGGCGGCAAAACCCCGGCCTTTCCAGACCCGGACCTTCTGGCTCAGTTCATGGCCCCTGCCGGAATGCCGGGGCCTAAATTCCTGGTGTTTGAAAATTTTGAAGTCTTCCGGCGTTATAACAAGGCCGATCTTTATGCCCTCTTTGTCGGTCATCTGGGAGATCAGATTTATTGCAACGGACCAAAAAAGAAATGTAATTTTAAAGCAGCATGGCCAGCAAAAGATCATTTCAATTTCAGCCGCAAACGCATTTGCGAAATGCAAATTCACCTGCAAAGGTTAAATGCCTCAGATGAAATCCCGGACGGTTTGTTCGGCGGCAAAACACGCCGCGGCATTGGCAATTTTGAAAAATCCATTGGTCGCAAAACCAGCTGTTACCCTAGCAAGAGCTTGCTGAAAATCCTGCAAACAAAGGCGAAATAAAGTGATCAGTTCAGCAAGGCAAAATGGTCAAGAAAAAGTCAACTTCTGCCATTAAGAGAGTCATGGAAAGAACTTATAATAATAACATTGTCCTTAGAGATAATGTCTAAAGATATAAAGACTATAGCTGGATAAACACTATAGCGTGATAAACAGAGTGCGCGTATATTAGGTATCAAGTTACCGCCCCTGATGACTGCTACTGACTACAGGACTGAACCACAGGACTGAAGCACAGGCAAATCAGTAACACATTTCGTCAGTCAGGTTGAAAGGGCTTAAATTTATACAGGATTAAACTCGTGCAAAAAAGAAGACAAATAAATAAGAATTCACAACCAGCAGGAGCAGGAAGTGTAGCTTCCTCTTCACCAGCAGATTGTAAAATCAACAAATCATCTCATATCGGGAATGAAAACGCGTTCAATGTCCGCTCTGTTTTAACAGTTTGCCTTGCAATATTATGTTACTTATCAATCCTCACAATTCAACCGCATCAGGCCCGCGCCAATGAGGATTTCAGAGCCTATCTTGAAAGCATGTGGCCAAAAGCCAAAGCAGCCGGAGTAAGCCGTGAGTTGTTCTCAAAAGCCATCGGCGGGCTGACACCAGATCCATCCATCAACATCGCCCAGAATTCTCAACCAGAATTTGTCACCCCTGTCTGGTCATATATCGAACGGGCTGTCTCAGAAAAGCGAATGGAACTTGGTAAAGAAGCTCTGGAAGAAAGAGCCGATATACTAAAAAAAATCGAGGCAAGATACGGCGTTGAAAAGCATATCCTGCTCGCTATCTGGGGTTTAGAGAGCACATTTGGCCAGAACAAAGGTGATAAAGATGTCATACGCTCTCTGGCAACGCTCGGTTACAGTGGCAGCCGCAAAAATTTTGGACGCCAGCAGTTAATCGCAGCCCTGCAAATCCTGCAAAATGGAGATATCCCCTTATCTGAATTCAAAGGGTCATGGGCTGGCGCCATGGGGCACACACAGTTTATTCCAACAACTTATAACCACTACGCGGTTGATTTCACCGGCGATGGCACCAGAGACATCTGGCGCTCAATCAGCGATGCTCTGGCATCAACAGCAAATTACTTAAAAAAAGCCGGCTGGCAAACAGGCAAAACCTGGGGCTATGAAGTAAAGCTGCCGGCCAATTATAATTACGCCAAATCGGGCTTTGGTATTAAAAAACGACTGAGAGATTGGCAAAGATTAGGGATCAAACGGGTCAATGGTTATAATTTCCCGCGCCCGAACGATAGAGCAGAACTTATCCTGCCAGCAGGCGCAGATGGTCCGGCATTTCTTATCCTGAAAAATTTCAGAGTGATCATGCGCTACAATAAGTCATTGTCATATGTGCTGGCAGTTGGTCATTTGGGTGATCGTCTGTTAGGATATGATGCTTTCATCCGCCCCTGGCCAAAAAATCATCGACAATTAAAATATGTGGAGCAAAAAGAAATTCAAACCCTGCTCACACAAAAGGGCTATAAAATTGGAAAGATCGACGGTAAAATCGGCGGTTCAACCAAAAAGGCCATTAGAGCATTTCAAAAACGTGCTGGCATGCGGGCAGATGGCTATCCAAACTACGCCGTTTTAGAACGTTTAAGGCAGTATCGTTAGGACATAGCTGTCAGATAAAGAAGTCAATCTGATATGTGATGTTCTCAATCAAGCGCAGACAAATAAAGTTAAGTGATGATCAAATATCTAAAATATGGGTTTGCCTTGCTGCTAACCGGCTTCATTCTGATGCAGCCACAAAAAGCCAGCGCACATCAAACTCAGATCAGTTCAGCCAGTCTGGTCGCAGTGCAGGGCTTTCTGGCTGCTGAAAGCATCACCACATCATATCTAAACCCGTTTCCACCCGGCGGCGTTTATAAAATCCTCGTTATCGGCGATGGCTATGCAGATGGTCTCTCGCTTGGCATGAAAAAGGCTCTTGAAAACAACAAGAGCATCAATATTTTTCGAGAAATTTCATACAGCGCCAGCCTCATACCAAGAGGAAGAACAGACTGGGTTCAAAAGCTGGATCTGCTATTAAGAAAAGAAAATTATGACATAGCCGTCATCATGATTGGCCTGAGAGACCGTAAATCTGTCGCACTGGAGGGGCAGTCATATGATCTCGAAACTCCCGAATGGCGAGATTATTACCGAAATCGCATCAGTCAGGTCATCAGAAAACTCAAATCTCAGAAAATAGCCACCTATTGGGTCGGTCTGCCAATCGTCAGAGGTAGCAGAACATCAGGCGATTTTAAAACAATCAACGATGCCTTCAGGGTGCAAACAGCCAGCGCCCAGATTAAATACATCGACAACTGGTTGCATTTCGCCAATGAAGATGGCCAGTTCACTCAATATGGCCCTGATGTTGAAGGTAAAATTCGCCTTCTTCGCAAAAAAGACGGATTATTTTTCACAAGAGCCGGTTATGAAAAACTTGGTCACTTTGTCTCAAGACTTGTTCAGCGCGATCTGAGAGAAGCCAAAGCTGAACGCAATGTGCCCCTCTTTGGTGATGTTCCTGAGCAGGATTATTTGCTACGCCGCCATGCACTGGATGATCCCAAAAACAAAAGAAGACGCGCCGCATTACTCGCCAGAAATCAGGGCAAGTCTATTAACACCAAGCTGAAAAAATTAACCGGTGTCGGTCTGCAAAGAAACAAATACGATACAGCCAAACACACATCCGTGACCATCACGCCAGATAAATCTATGAATGGCAAACCAACAGTTATTCAAATTGTCAGGCCTGCAATTCCCGCAGCAGCCTTTAAAATTTCACGCCGCGCCTCAGGCGCTGGTAATATTGATGGAGACCCGAACGGCGCGGAAATTTTAGAAGAGCCTCTTGGTGACACAATCGGCCTGGCCCTGTCTTCAGTGTCTCAACAGCTCCTTTCAAACAATTCCCAGTTAAGACTCCCCCTGACACAGACACCTTATTATAAGTTACTGGTCAGAGGAGACGCGCTAGAAACCAAACCCGGCCGGGCAGATCATCTGATCTGGACAGATAGCAGCGTTGAAAAAAGTTCAAAAATGAACAAGTCTGAAATCAGACAACAGGCTGAGACGAACAGCGAAAATGATGTGAAAAAAGCTGAAAAGAAATCAGAGACTGATCCGGAAGCAAAAGAAGACACGACCTCCAGCCTGAAAAAGTCGACAAAACAATAAAAGACAGCTTTCAGCACTTTAGCGACACGTCAGATGAACCAGCTAGAAATTTAACCGGGAAAGAGCTTATCCTGACGAAAACCACTCGATGAAAACAAACCACTCATCTTAAAAAAAGTGATTAAGATGAATGGGTTAATTGGCAATCATCACAGTTTTAGCGTGGCAGAATAGAAGAGCCCATCAAATATTCGTCAATAGATCGCGCAGCCTGCCGGCCTTCACGAATGGCCCAGACAACAAGAGATTGGCCACGCCGCATATCACCGGCAGCAAAAACACCATCTTTATCCGTCTTGTAATCCTTAACATTGGCAGCAACATTACCGCGTCCATCAAGCGACACACCAAGCCCATTGATCATTCCATCATGGGTAGGGTGCACAAAACCCATTGCCAGCAAAACCAGATCAGCACGCAAATCAAATGAAGACCCTTCAATAGGCTGCATTGTTTCGTCAACCCGTACGCATTCGATCTGATTGACCTGACCATCCTTGCCAATGAATTTAGAAGTCATAACTGACCAGTCACGCTCCGCCCCTTCAGCCTGGCTGCTTGAAGTCCGCATTTTTAAGGGCCAGTTAGGCCATGTCAGCAATTTGTCTTCCATAAGCGGTGGCTTCGGCATGATCTCCAGTTGAGTAACTGAAAGACAACCCTGCCTGATCGAGGTTCCAATACAGTCAGAACCGGTGTCACCACCACCAATCACCACCACATGCTTGCCTTCAGCAAGAATAGGGTCAAATTTAGCAATTGATTCATTCGAAACCCTGCGGTTCTGCTGGGTCAGAAAATCCATAGCAAAATGAATGCCCTGCAAATCACGTCCCTCTATGGGGAGGTCCCTTGGCACTTCAGAACCACCTGTGAGTAACAGCGCATCATGTTCATCTCGCAAATCTTCAACAGATTTATCTGCCCCGATATGAATACCATAATGAAATGTGACACCCTCAGCTTCCATCTGCGTCACCCGGCGTTCAATCTGATTCTTATCAAGTTTGAAATCAGGAATACCATAACGAAGCAACCCGCCAGCCTTTTCATTCTTTTCATAAAGATGAACATCATGACCAGCACGAGCAAGCTGCTGTGCCGCAGCCATACCAGCAGGGCCAGAGCCAACAACGGCGATCCGTTTGCCTGTTTGCTGTTTTGATTCAAGTGGCTTCACCCAGCCATTTTCCCAGGCTTTGTCAACAATCGCACATTCAATTGTTTTAATAGAAACCGGCGTGTTTTCCAGATTAAGCGTACAGGCAGCTTCGCAAGGTGCAGGGCATACCCGGCCCGTAAATTCAGGAAAGTTATTGGTTGAGTGCAGGTTATGTGAGGCCCGTTTCCAGTCATCCTGATAGACAAGGTCATTCCAGTCAGGAATCTGGTTATTCACCGGGCAACCGGTGTGGCAAAACGGAATCCCGCAATCCATACAACGGGCCGCCTGCTTCTGCACTTCATCATCAGAAAGTGGAATAACAAATTCATCATAGTGACGAATGCGATCAGAGGCAGGTTTATAAGATCGATCCCGCTGATCAATTTCCAAAAAACCGGTAATCTTTCCCATTACTTGTCCCCTCTTAAACCGATTTCAATTTCACCGTCCGGCACCGCATTTTGCTGGCGGGCCATTTCCTCAAGGGCACGGCGATATTCAACCGGCATAACTTTTACAAATTTCTTCAAACTCTCATCCCAGTTATTGAGAATGTCTTTCGCCCGAACAGAGCCAGTATAATGTGCATGCCGCTCAATAAGCTGGAACAGTCGTTCCGCATCAAAGCTCGTCATGTCATGCATCACATCAACAAGGCCATGAGACTGCAAATCACCTGTCTGATGGTTGACTTGTGAAAGGTGGTCCTCTTCCTTGCCAATCGGCTCAAGATCAACCATCGCCATATTACAACGGCGCTCAAAATCAACAGCTTCGTCATAAACATAAGCAATACCACCAGACATACCGGCCGCAAAATTGCGCCCCGTTTGTCCAAGCACAACCACAACACCGCCTGTCATATATTCGCAGCCATGGTCACCCGTGCCTTCAACAACAGCAATCGCACCTGAGTTACGAACGGCAAAGCGTTCACCGGCAACACCTCTGAAATAGGCTTCACCTGAAATCGCACCATACAAAACGGTATTCCCAACAATGATGCTTTCTTCAGGAACAATGCCTGATTGAACAGGCGGGCGAACAATCAGCCGGCCACCAGAAAGCCCCTTGCCGACATAGTCATTGCCAACACCAATCAGATCCAGCGTCACACCCTGGGCTGCAAAAGCACCAAAGCTTTGGCCCGATGTGCCACGTAATGTCACCCAGATAGAATCATCCGGCAAACCTTCCATGCCATGCTTCTTGGCAATCTCACCAGAAAGCATCGCCCCGGTTGAGCGATCAACATTGGTAATCGGCAAATCAAGCTTAACCGGTTTTCCGTCATCAATAGCCGGTTTTGCTAGGTCTATCAGTTTACGGTCAAGCACATCTTCAACATCATGATGTTGCAGTTCACTTTGGTGAATACCAACTTCGTCACCAACGTCCGGGCGATGGAACAACCGCGTAAAATCAAGGCCACGCGCTTTCCAGTGGTCAATGGCTTCATCTTTTTCAAGAATTTCAGAATGACCGACCATTTCAGTCAGCGTTTTAAAGCCAAGTTCAGCCATGTATTTACGCGCTTCTTCAGCTACAAAGAAGAAATAATTAATCACATGCTCTGGCGCGCCTTTAAAGCGTTTGCGCAGCACGGGGTCCTGTGTGGCAATGCCAACAGGGCAGGTATTGAGATGACACTTCCGCATCATCAGACAACCGGCCGCAATCAATGGCGCAGTCGCAAAGCCAAATTCATCAGCTCCAAGCAAAGCGCCAACAATCACATCCCGGCCAGTACGAAGCCCGCCATCAACCTGCAAAGAAATACGCGAGCGCAGATTATTCAGCACAAGCGTTTGCTGTGTTTCAGCCAGCCCGATTTCCCACGGGCTGCCCGCATGTTTAATTGATGTCAGCGGCGAAGCACCTGTGCCGCCTTCAAATCCTGAAATGGTAATATGATCAGCCCGTGCTTTAGCAACACCAGCTGCCACAGTACCAACACCAACCTCAGAAACCAGTTTCACACTGATGTCAGCCCGTGGGTTCACATTTTTCAGGTCATAAATCAGTTGTGCCAGATCTTCGATAGAATAAATATCATGGTGCGGTGGCGGTGAAATCAGCCCGACGCCGGGTGTTGAGTGGCGCACCTTGGCAATCACCCCATCTACCTTATGGCCCGGCAACTGCCCGCCTTCACCAGGCTTCGCCCCTTGCGCCATTTTAATCTGGATCATATCAGAATTTACAAGATATTCAGTGGTCACGCCAAAACGGCCGGAGGCAACCTGCTTAATCGCAGAGCGTTCATTATCACCATTCGGCAACGGCGTGTACCGCTCACGCTCTTCACCACCTTCACCGGTATTCGACTTGCCGCCAATCCGGTTCATGGCGATAGCAAGTGTGGTGTGTGCTTCGCGTGAAATCGAGCCATAAGACATCGCCCCGGTAGAAAACCGTTTGACAATATCGCTCGCAGGTTCAACTTCATCAATGGAAATCGGCGTCCGGCCGATCTCATCCGCATTTTTAATGCGGAATAGCCCGCGCAGCGTGCGGAGCCTCTCAGCCTGATCATTCACTGCGTTAGCAAAACTGTCATATTTTTCAGCCGAGTTGCCGCGCACTGCATGCTGTAATTCAGCAATGGTTTCCGGCTCCCAGACATGCGCCTCACCCCTGACACGAAACGCATATTCCCCGCCATCATCCAGCATATTGGTTAGAATGAGGTCACGGCCAAATGCAGCCGCATGGCGGTTAAATGTTTCAAGCGCAATCTCATCAAGGCCAATGCCTTCAATCTGGCTGTGTGTGCCGGTAAAAAACCGTTCAATAAATTCACTGTTCAAACCAACAGCATCAAAAATCTGCGCCCCGCAATAGGATTGATAGGTCGAAATGCCCATTTTGGACATCACTTTTAATAGACCTTTGTTGATCGCCTTGCGATAACGATTAACCGCTTCTGAATATGTAAGATCAGCATCAAGCTTTGGTAAAATATCTTCAATCGTATCAAATGCGAGATAGGGGTTGACGGCCTCAGCACCAAAGCTACCAAGCGTTGCAAACTGATTAATCTCAAGCGCCTCACCGGTTTCAACCAGCAGCCCAACAGACGTACGAAGTCCCTTTTTAATCAGATACTGATGAACGGCAGATGTTGCCAGTAGCGAAGGAATGGCAATCCTGTCTTTCGATACAGCCCTGTCAGAAAGGATAATAATATTAAACCCTTCTTTCACAGCCGCTTCGGCATCATGTTTAAGCGCGATAAGCGCTGGTTCCATGCCTTCCGGGCCATTTTCAACTGGGTAGGTCATATCAAGTGTCGTTGTCCTGAAGCCATTTTCAGGAATATCACTGATTGCCTGGATCTTCTGAAGCCCCTCATTGCCAAGCACCGGCTGTGAAACCTCAAGCCGTTTTTGCGTCGACTTGTTTTCATGATCCAGCAAATTAGGTCTTGGGCCAATGAAGCTGACAAGAGACATAACCAGCTCTTCCCGAATAGGGTCAATTGGCGGGTTAGTCACTTGTGCAAAATTCTGCTTAAAATAAGTATGCAGCAATTTCGGCTGGTTAGAAATCGCTGAAACAGGCGTATCAGTACCCATAGAGCCAGTCGCTTCCTGACCAGTCAGTGCCATTGGCTCAAGCAGGAATTTAATTGTCTCTTTGGTCACACCAAAAGCCTGCTGCTTATCAAGCAGGTTCACATCATTTTCGCGTTTCTGAAGTGGCACTGATGGCAGTTCAGCAACTTTAATCTGCCCCTTTTCCAACCATTCCTGATAAGGGTGGCTCTTGGAAAGATCAGACTTTAACTCTTCATCTGAAATAATGCGTCCCTGTTCCAGGTCAATCAGCAGCATTTTACCGGGCTGAAGCCGCCATTTATGTGTGATTTTTTCTTCTTCAAACTCAAGCACACCCATTTCAGAAGCCAGCATGACAATATCATCTGAGGTCACAAGATAGCGCGCCGGGCGAAGTCCATTTCGGTCAAGCGTCGCACCAATCTTAATACCGTCAGAAAACGCAAGTGCTGCCGGTCCGTCCCACGGCTCCATGACCGCGGCATTATATTCATAAAACGCACGCCGCTCTTCATCCATCAACGGGTTACCGGCCCAGGCTTCCGGCACAAGCAGCATCATCGCATGGGCAATGTCATACCCACCGCGCACCAGAAGCTCTAACGCATTGTCAAAGCTGGCTGAATCAGATTGCAAGCCGGAAATCAAAGGCCATAATTTATCCAGATCATCCCCAATGATGTCAGATTTCATGGTGGCCTGGCGTGCCGCCATCCAGTTCACATTGCCGCGCACAGTGTTAATCTCACCATTATGGCAAATCATGCGGAACGGCTGCGCCAAAGACCAGGTCGGGAATGTATTGGTTGAAAACCGCTGATGCACCAACGCAAGCGCAGATTTCATCCGCTCATCTGTCAGGTCTTTAAAATAATTGCCAAGCTGAAACGATAGCAACAGGCCTTTATAAAGAATGGTCCTTGCTGACATGGATGAGATATAGAAATAGTCATGACCAGCCGGTTTTTCTTTCGCAATGCGCAATTCAATGCAGCGCCTGATAATAAACAGCTTTAACTCAAAATCATCTTCGGTTTTAATGTCATCAGCCCGGCCGATAAAAACCTGAAGATGAACAGGCTCAGAAGGCAGCACAGAATAACCAAGGTCAGAATTATCAACCGGCATTTCCCGCCAGCCCAGAAACTTCTGACCACGTGCCTCAATTTCTTCTTCAACAATGGTTTTCAGTTTCGCACAAGCATCCTCATCTTTGGGAAAGAAAATCGGTGCAACAGAATATGAACCCGCTTCAGGCAGCTCAATGCCTTCGTCAGATGCAACAGCCCGCAAAAATTCATCAGGCATCTGCAACAAAATTCCGCAGCCATCACCCGCTTTCGGGTCAGCGCCAACAGCACCGCGATGTTCAAGATTGGTCAGGATCTCAAGCCCTTTGGCAACAATGTCATGGCTTTTCACATTTTTCATATTGGCAACAAAACCAATGCCACATGAATCATGTTCATGGCGCGGGTCATATAACCCCTCAGCTAAAGGCCGCCCGGCTGTTTTCTGCCCGGTAGCTTTCTGATTGCCATTCTCAATTTGTGAAGTATCAAACTGACTCAATTTTTTCATCCAACAATTCTTCCAAATAAGTTGCTGATGCTGACCATCAGCTATGTCGCCGCAGCACCAGCCGCCGCTTTCCCGTTGCGTATCGAATTAAACTAATCCCAAACACATGGATCAAACGATGACAATTTTCATAAGACAGAGCTAAACAAGGCGATTATAAAACCGGTTGATTTATATCACTATTAAAAGTGCCGCTTGCAACTTGTCCTGATCTCTAGATAAACTGGCGTCATAGAGTTTTATTTTTATAGCGATAAATATATGAGGCATTCATCACTGTCTGTTAGCTCTATACCAGCAAACACATAAGGACAGCATAGCTGACCTATTGCAAGCGTAAAATGCCAGATTTCCTCTCCGGTGACAAGTTCTCTGATGTAACTTTTATAAAAACGCGTCAAATGGCCCTATTAGCCGCTATAATTGCCATTTCAACCGAGATTCATGCACTGTAAATTTCAGATTAATCTGTCTTTATGAGCTGATTTGTCAGATTTTCCTCAAAAAATCCAAAAATGAATAATGCATTCAGTTCAGAAAAAAACTAAATTACCGCTTCATTACTCACGTTATAAGTAGCTCATGCAGATTTAAGGTCATCATACATTGTCAGAAAATTCAAAAAACAAACAAGCATATGGCACCTGGCCCGCCAGTATAACGGCTGAAGCAGTGGTCTCAAGCGCCTTAAGATTTGGAACACTGCAAACAAATGATGGCACATTATACTGGAGTGAAGGCCGCCCGGAAGAGGGGGGACGCGGCGTCATTATGAGCTGGGATGAAGTCAATGGTATCAAAGAGTTATTGCCAGCGCCATTCTCCGCCCGCTCAAAAGTGCATGAATATGGAGGCGGTGAATTTTGCGCACAATCAGGCCGTGTATTTTTTGTCAACGCAGATGACCAACAGATTTATGAAATCATAGAAGGGCAATTGCCGCTTCAGATCACCAGTGCCCCGGATTTCAGGTTCGCTGATATTGTCTATGATCATCAAAGAGACCGCCTGATTGCAGTTGGTGAGCAGCATGACACTAAAATGGCTCATAATTTGCCAGCCAATATGCTGCTCAACATCGGTCTGACAAAAGAAGAGCGCGGCGGCATATCAATCCTGGCAGACGATCATGATTTTTACGCAAGCCCCACATTAAACAATGATTGCAGCCAGCTGGCCTGGTTGCAATGGAACCTGCCAGATATGCCTTGGGAATCGGCAGAACTTGTAAAAAGTTCACTTGCTACGCCGCGTCTTGATGCTGAACATATAAGCGGTGGCAGAAAGTTGGGGCAAACGTCAGCCTGTTTTCAACCGGTCTGGTCTAAATCGACGAGCGGTGAAAAATTATGGTTCATTAGCGACGAGAAAGATTATGGCCAGTTATTCTACTGGCAGAATGGCAAGATCATCCACGTCCAGCCGCAAGATGAAGCGGCAGACGCCCTGCGCCCCCAATGGGTCTTCGGCATGAAAGCCTTCGCCATAGCAGGTGCCCCCGCTAGTTCTCTTTCAGAGACAAGTGAACAAAATCTAGAAACGATCCACCTCTCTTCGTTTAAAGAAGGCAAGAGCCTGCTGCAAAAAATCTCCCCAACAAAGTCATCCAAAATAAAAACCACAGCCACATCAATCGAAAACACGGTCTGGATCACAGATAGCACGGCTGATGAAAACTCATCTGCCGGAAAACTTGCGGCCATCGTAACGACCGACCAGATGAGCCCCTCCGTCACACTGATAGATGAACACACAGCTAAGCTGGAAATAATCCGCCCCGGTAGTGAGTTAAGTCTTGATCCGGAAGATATCTCAAAAGGGCGATTGAAAACCTACCCGACCAGCCGCGGCGAGGCTTATGGGCTTTATTACCCACCGGCGAACAAGACATTTAGCGGATTAGACGCATCACTACCGCCGGTCATCATCACCATACATGGCGGCCCGACAGGGATGGCAAACAGAGGGTTAAAATTAAAAACCCAATACTGGACCAATCGAGGATATGGCGTTTTCGATGTGGATTATGGCGGCTCAGCCGGCTATGGCAAATCTTATAGAGAGCGATTAACAGGCGGCTGGGGTGTCGTTGATGTGGAAGACATCATCAGCGCCGCGACGTATCTAATAGATGAAAAACTCGCCGACCCTGAAAAACTGATCATTTCAGGCGGCAGCTCAGGCGGATATACCTGCCTGATGGCACTGGCTGAATGTAATTTGTTTAAGTGCGCGTCCTGCAATTATCCTGTCACAGATCTGGCTCAGCTAATCGAAATTACTCATAAATTTGAGTTGGGCTACACTTACCGATTAACCGGCACCACCAAAGAAAATGCGATGGATAAATTACCGCAAAGGTCAGTTATGGCGAACATTGATAACATTCAATGCCCGGTGATTTTCTTTCAGGGGGAGGAAGACAGAGTTGTTCCACCTTCACAGCCAGAAGCCGTTTACAAGGCCTTAAAACTAAAAGGCATCAAAACGGTAATGAAAACATTTGCCGGCGAAGGACATGGTTTTCGTAAATCAGAGACAATAATGGCCGTGCTTAGTGATGAAGAATCCTTCTTCAAAGATGCAATTGCTTCATAAAACAAACATGAAGCTAACATGAACAGCCAATTCGAACTGAGTTCAGTTTCAAAGCTTTATAGTCAGATTATCGAATAGAGAGATTTGATTAAAAAGAAAAATACAACTCAGAAAATTGGAGAAATCACATGTTAAAGAAATTCATCACAGTTGCAGCACTTGTAGGCTTTGGCATCATTGCCAACTCATCAATCGCTTCTGCCCACCAGAATGGCTATAAGCACAAACATGGCTATAAGCATAAACAAGGCTATCAGAAAGTATGGCGCGGTGGTCTTCCAATGCCGGTAATTCGTAAAAGATTACGCAACCGTGGCTTTCACAGAATTCGTTTCACTGACCGCCGCCTGCCTGTTTATAAAGCTGTCGCCTGTAAACGCGGTAAACGCGTCGCTCTTCGCATCAACCGCTGGGGCAAGGTCATGAACCGTCACCGTATTGGTCGCTGTGGATATCGTAACTACAGATAATCAATCAGAATTGTCGTGAAGACATTTATGAGATTAAACAACGATCACATCTCCCGAGTTAAATGACTTCTCGGCAAATAAAGAGGGCCCCTTCTATGTTTAGAAGGGGCCCTCAAATTATATCGGATAAAACAAACCCGAATTTAAACAGCTGCCTCAATTGTTTTCGAAGCAGTGCCAAGTTTTTCAATTTCAATCTTACGCGGCTTCATCTTTTCAGGTAGCTCGCGTTTTAGGTCAATGTGCAACAATCCGTTTTGCAATTTGGCACCAAGCACTTCCACATGGTCAGCGAGCTGGAAGGTGCGCTCAAAAGCACGGTTGGCTATGCCCTGATGCAGATATTCTACATTTTCAGCACTGTCATTCTGCCCAACAACCCGCAAACTCTGTTCTTTGATTTCAATATCAATATTATCATCAGAAAAACCGGCAACAGCCATGGTTATTCGATAAGAATTTTCGTCCAGTCGTTGGATATTATAAGGGGGGTAAGATGTGGCTGTGCCGTCGATCTTGCCATAATTATCCAGCAGATTAAACAGATGGTCAAAGCCAACAGTAGATTTATAAAGTGGTGTAAAGTCAAATGCTTGCATAACATATCCTCCTAAAAAGCGACATGAATTATCCACCAGATAGATTTCTGAACCATGCACCATTGCAAGGCTGAATTCCGGTGGTATGCACCCGTTCGGCATGCATATTTCAGATTTGGGCTGAGTTGTCGGACTTTCAAGAGGATAAATTAAAAAAAATGCACTGCCTTACCTTCGTTCACACTTAATATGAACGCAAGCTGAACGGAGCTTTCCATTTTGGTTCAGGTAAAGGCATCTAATGTCAAATGAACAATAGGTAATGTTCAGATGAGAGCATCAGGAAACGGCATCGCTAAAGCAGGCATTACCAAAAACCGAACAAGAGTGCCTGAACTAAAGAGCCCAAACTATCGAGGCCATCCAAAGAGGAGAAATTCATGACAAAGCGCATGTTTATCAGCTCAGTAGCTATCATACTGGCTATGCTCTGCAGTAAATCTGTTCTGGCCGCAGATCTTGATTATTATGACCGGAAAGACCGATCCTATATTGATAAGACGTTAGATGATTTTGAACGTCGCACCGGTCAGTATCGCTATACTGAAAATCTCAAAGATGGTTTCAAGCCGGATAATAAATATTCAGACTATAAATACGATAAATACGGCAAAGGCCGTTGGCATAAAAATCAGTACGATCAGGATCGCTGGAACAAAGGCCACTGGAAAGACGGTTGCCTACCGCAAAGAAAAGTACGCCGCCGCCTGATCAAAAGAGGCTGGCACGACTTTGAAGTGCTGAATGAGGGCCCAAGAAGAGTAAGGCTCCTCGCGACAAATTATAATGGCCGCCGTTTTAAACTCGTTATCCACAGATGTAGTGGCGAGATATTGAGAAGAAAGCCCGTCGGCAGATATTGGGGCGGATGGAACTGAAATTGATAAGACATCCCCTTTAACGAGAAACCTTTAGGTCAGACACTACAGCCCCCCATATCCTGAACTCTGGCCAAAGGGTGTAAGACCAGCCTCTTTCTTAAAAAGAGGCTGGTTTTTTTATATAAATCATGATCGACTGGCCAACTTCAGATATAATAAAACCACCAGAATTAAAGCTGTTTATTTTGAAAGCTCAATAACGTGGAACTCATCAGCCTTTATAAAAACCCGATCCCCGAAGGGGCTCACTCCGGCTATATCAGAATTGATGATCGGGTCTATTTACGTTATGCGCGCTGGGCGCCGACAACAAATTATGTACGTGGCACTGTTGTTCTTGTTCAGGGGCGTTCAGAATATATTGAAAAATATTTTGAAACTGTCAGCGATCTGCGGCGCCGCGGCTTCTGGGTCGCAACCTTCGACTGGCGCGGCCAGGGCGGTTCAAGCCGTGATCTGGAAAACAGAAATAAAGGCCATATCTGGGATTTTGGCCAATATGATGCAGACCTTCACAAATTCATGACCCAGGTTGTTTTCCCTGATTGCCCGGCACCATATTATGCTCTTGGTCATTCTATGGGCGGCCACAACCTTATCCGCAATGCCGGAATGGGACTTTGCCAGTTTGATCGCATGGTCCTCTCTGCGCCTATGCTGCGTATGTCACGTGAAGTTATCGGCCTGCCACATGAAGTTGTCACCGTCGCGGCCACCTTTGCCAGTTGGTGCGGCATGGGTGAATCATATGTAAAAAACGGTTCAGACCAGAACCTCAACTTACGTGGGTTTAAAGGTAATAAATTAACCAGAGACAAAGAACGGTTTGATCGCAATCGGCAGATTCTGGAAGCCGCCACAAAGCTTAGCATTGGCTCTCCAACTTATGCCTGGTTACTGGCAGCCCTGCGCTCAACCAGCATGGTGATGCAACCGGCATTTGCCTCAGGTGTGAAAATTCCGATCCTGATGATCGGTGCCGGTTCAGACAGGATTGTTTCTAATTTTGCCACCAGAGAATTTGCAGAACGTATGAAAAACGGCAGCAATGTCATAATCCCCAACGCACGCCATGAAATATTACAGGAAGTGGATACAGTGAGAGACCAGTTCTGGGCCGGGTTTGATGCCTTTATCCCCGGTGAAGACCGGGCTCTGATTGACCTGGCCAAAACGGGCTAAGCGAAGCAAAAAGTTCTTTAGTGCCATGGCAGTCTGTTTTGTTTCTGGGTATCCCAGATTAGCCGGCAAGAATTTCGAGCGCCTGCTCGTGCAGCACTTTCGATGCGGCAGCAACAATCTGTCCGCCAGCACGGGCTGAGCTGCCATCCCAGGTACTGATCACACCGCCCGCTTGTTCAACAAGAGGAATCAGCGGGGCAATGTCATAAGAAGCCAGGCCCGTTTCAACTATCAGGTCGATATGACCTAAAGCCAATAGACAATAACTATAGCAATCCCCTCCATAGCGCGTCATTTGGCATCTCTGGCGTAGTTTTTCAAACTGAGCTTTATCCCGTTCATTGGCAAACAGGTCAGGGCAGGTTGTAGTGATGATTGCTTCGCTTAAAGAGGAACACGCGCTGACTTTAAGCCGTCGCTCCTGATTACCAAAACGGGCAAACGCACCATCTGCTGTTGCCCAGAACCTCTCATTGGTAAATGGCTGGTTCATCATACCAAGAATTTGAGTCTCGCCATGG
The DNA here is from genome assembly GCA_021775425.1 of Hyphomicrobiales bacterium. Taxonomy (GTDB): domain Bacteria; phylum Pseudomonadota; class Alphaproteobacteria; order Rhizobiales; family HXMU1428-3; genus HXMU1428-3. The sequence goes on along the minus strand of JAJFHX010000045.1, from coordinate 39,786 downwards.
CTGAGACCAATCAGCGTGCCCCAAAGCGGGCTCCCCATTACAAAGGCGCGGGTCCCGTCAATCGGATCAACAATCCAGCAAAAATCAGAGTCTGTTATCTGACTGCCATATTCCTCCCCTATAATCGAATGATCCGGCCATTTTTGAGCAATATATTCACGAATCACTTGCTCAGATTTACGGTCAGCGTCAGTTACAGGGTCATAAATTCCTTTTCCATCCTTATGGAAAACGGATATTTCCTGTCGAAAATAGGGTAAAATAACTTTTGCAGAGATATCTGACATCTCATGAGCGGAGGTTAGAAAAGCCGCAATTTCTGATTGTGAAACCTCTGTCAATGCCCGTCCCCTTGTGACTTAAGCCATTATTCCTTCATGCAATTACCTTAACTCAACCTTCAGGTACAAGCGCTAATTAGCAACTGCAAAAGACCGTACAAGGCTGCGTAAATTAGTCACACCAAATGTGGTAAAATAATCACAAAATATCCAATCTGCGTTTCTCAGACTTGAATCTCTCAGAGTCTGGTGAGATATTAAGTCATGTACTGGGTGACCAGTATTGCCCTTGTATGGGCGTTTCCTCCCTTATGACTTGGGCCGTTCGATAATTCGGACGGCCTCTTTTTTATTCATAAGCAGCGTGACACCCCTGAACAGCTTCAATAATCACAATTCACAGCCTTGCAACATGTATGCACGAGTGCCGGGAAAATGCTTATTCTATGGGGTGTATACTTTTTATTCCAGCTTGGTGCATCTGCATTACACATGACCAGAAATTACTCAGCAGCATCGCTGATTTGAGTTTGCGTTGCCATGATGCCACTCAAAAATTTATGAAAAATGATTTCAAGCTTTTCGCCAAGCTCACTGAAGCCACTATGCGGCTCAATCAGCACCTCATCCATATAAAGTGAGCGATTAATCTCAACCTGAATCGCATGAACACCTTCATCAGGGGCGCCATAATGCTCGGTGATATAACCGCCTGCATAAGGAATATTATGCGCGACATTCAAACCCTGCTCTTTAAACAGCTCGATTAAATAACTGACAAAATCGGAATTTGCAGAGTGACCAAAACGGTCTCCAATAACAACATCAGGCCTCATATTATGACTGAGATGCCGTTGAATAGAGGGCATTGAATGACAGTCAATCAGAATGGACATCCCAAACATCTCAACCTGTCTCACCAAAAGGGCTCTTAACTGCTCATGATATGGCACATAGAGGTTTTCAATCCGCCACATAGCCTCTTCAAGGCTGATTTGCTGGCGGTAAATATCAAGCCCGTTACCAACAACCCGGGCAATAGTGCCAAGCCCTGCCGCCACTCTGATCGTTTGAGAGTTCGCGTGGTCGGGAAGAGGGGCCTCAAACAGATCCGGGTCCAGTTCATAAGGTTCGCGGTTGAGGTCCACATAAGCCCGCGGGAAGGTCGCCGCCATCAGCGGTGCGCCAAGGTCAGGGGCAAACTGAAACAGATAATCCACCAGCGCATCTTCAGATTTACGCAGCAGCAGAGGGCTTAACCGTGAAAGATTTAAAAAATAAGAGGTGTAATGGCGCCCACTATGTGGTGAATTGAACACAAATGGCACATTCATCTGATCAGTAACTTCATCCGGATATGAAATCACAAACCCTGGGATTTTCAACTGATCGGTAAAATGAAGCTCTGGATCATCCATAAGGGCGCGCGCATCCTGTTATTCATAACTTGTTGAGAGTTCTTTAACTAAGTCAGCTAGTAATCTAACTGACTTAACCTCAATTGGCATAGACTATGCTTCTTTCCCCACAACTAAAATAGAAAGCAACATAATGATACAATCATCAGCCGCTACATTCATGAGTTTGCAGTAAAACAGTGAAGTCAGAATAAGGCAATCACATGTTTGTATACTTTTACACCAAAATAGTTTTTGAAATCCAATCAAAGATTAGTCATAAGAGTTTCGATAAGGTAATATTAACCACGCTCAATGAATAATAGATGTCGAAAAATGTATCAACTTGTTCAGCATAAAAGAGAGTTCAATGTCCGATAAAGAGCCAACCGAGAAAAAATTACAGCGTATCCTGTTAGCTGAGGATGATGAATCAATGCGTGTCTTTCTACAAAAAGCGCTAAGCCGTGCCGGCTATGATGTCACATCATTTGGCACTGGCATTGAAGCGTTTGAGCGCTTGAAGGAAGAACCCTTCACTCTCTTACTGACAGACATTGTCATGCCGGAAATGGACGGCATAGAGCTGGCGCGCCGTGCCGCTGAAGTTGATCCAGACCTGAAAATCATGTTCATCACCGGCTTTGCCGCTGTCGCCCTGAATGCAGAAAATTCCACGCCTGACGCAAAAGTGCTTTCAAAACCATTTCACCTGCGTGATCTGGTCAACGAAGTCGATCGCATGCTGGCAGCTTAATCAAATTCATTTATCTGACTGATCGGTGATCAGCTGATGAGCGGCAATGTTAAAGCATAGTTTTTTCAAAACTTAATATTGTCAAACACTATGCTTTTCAGCTATAGAACATCGATCAGTTGAAGCATCCGCCTTCAACTTGGGCCTGTATATAATAAAAACAGGTATATATACCAAAATATCGGGACGTTAGCTCAGCGGGAGAGCACTGCCTTGACATGGCAGGGGTCACTGGTTCAATCCCAGTACGTCCCACCATTTCCTCATTAAAACAACAAAATCCTCCGAGCTATTCAGTTTTGGATTCACCATAACTTTCAGCACTCTGATATTCAGCATTGACTCCGCATCATAATAAGCTTACATTTCTCTCATGACAGAAATAACAAAAACAACTGACAATTCAGACGACGCGTCTGTAGATGCCAAAGCACCCATGCCGCAGGCCATTGAGCATTTTGTTCTGCATTGGGGTGAAATGGGCACGCGCTGGGGCGTCAACCGTTCCGTTGCTCAGGTCCATGCCTTGCTGTTTGTCAGCTCAAAACCACAAACAGCTGAGCAGATATCGGATGCACTCGGTCTGGCACGGTCGAATGTCTCAAATTCATTAAAAGAACTACTCACCTGGCAATTGATCCGACGGGTCCATGTACTGGGTGACAGAAGAGACCACTTCGAAGCCGAAGCGGATTTATGGGAAATGCTGATGCGCATTGCCATGGGCCGCAAACACCGCGAAATAGACCCGACCATCGACATGATGAAACAATGCGCCACAGAAGCTGAAGCTGACAGTAAGGTGTCACCACTCGCCAAACAGCGCATCAATGACATGCTCGAATTTCTGGTCACAATGGATAAATGGTACACAGACATGGCCAGCGTTCCAAAATCCAAAATGTTCGCCATGATGAAGATGGGAAAAACCATCATGAAATTTGTCGGGCGTGGCTAGTTTAAACAACCAACCAGTTACAATTACGTTTTTAACAAGAGAGTGAAACAGGAAGCAAAAATTTTAAACAGTCATTTCTCTCATTACAGAAATAACTGCAATTAATAGAGGAACAAAATGGGCTTGCTCGAGAAAACAACAGTAAAGGCATCTTCACTGAGAATGCCGGAAAACAGATTCAAAAAAATCTCTGATAGCCCAAATTGTTCTGTCAGCAGCAAAGCCATCGTTAAAATCCTGCGCTACCCAGCTTTGATGGGAGAGCAGTGGAAACGCCTTCCATCCTCAATTCAGCAACGATTTCTAAAATGGTCGCCAGAGCGAAAAGTCATCATCTATCGTGGCAGGTTGCTTGAGACCCGTTTCTCATTCTTTGGCGCTTGTCTGTCCAGTTTATGTGGGGTCATTGGCAGCCCGTTACCTATGAGAGATAATATCCGTGGCCCGGCGACCGTCATTGTCCAGGAAACCAAACAGCTGGATGGACAGATATGGACTAGAATCTACCCCCGGGCAGGTAAAGTACCGCAAGTCATCCAATCCGTGAAAATGTTTCACGGCCCAACAGGACTGGAAGAAATGATCTCCCCCTATCTCGGCATCTCTCTCGTGCTGCAAGCTGAACATGACAGGCTTTCTTTCATCTCAAAGCAATATTTCATCAAACTGTTTAACAAAAGAATCGGACTCCCCGGCTGGCTAAGCCCGGGAAAACTGACCATCACACATAAGGGGCTGGGTACAAAACGTTTCCGTTTCACGCTTGAGTTGAAACACAAAATATTGGGCGAACTTGTCTATCAAACAGCAATTTATGAGGAGTTGGAACAATGACAAATGAATTATTATGGCTCGCCGTTTTCATGCAGATCATCATGGGCGGAACTGATACCTTACTGCACCATGAATTCAGCGAACGTCTGGCCTGGCAAAAATCAGCCAAAACAGAATTGAAACTCCATGCCCTTAGAAATTTTATCTATGCCGGCCTGTTCATGACATATGCCTGGGGCCTACCCAAAGGCATGTTTGCTGTAATCACTTTGAGCCTGATCAACGCCGAGGTCCTCATCACCCTGTGGGATTTTGTCGAAGAAGATTTAACAAGAAAACTACCAGCGACAGAGCGCGTGCTACACACCCTGCTTGCACTGAACTATGGCGCCATCCTCGTCCTGTTACTCCCCCACATCATCACTCACATTGCTGAGCCAACAGCCTATGCAGCCGTATCATATCCCTATGGCTCATATCTTCTCAGCTTTGCCGCCATAGGTGTCTTTCTGTTCGGAATAAGAGATTATCTCGCTGCAAGAAGACTTGAAAACTGGGATAAGGGGCTGGCAAAAGAACTGGCGGCTGACCTGAAAGGCCGGAAAAGCATCCTCATCACCGGCGCAACAGGTTTCATTGGCGCTCGCCTCACCAAAGCACTGGCAGATAATGGTCACAACATCCTAGTGCTGACAAGAAACCCTGAAAAAGCGGCAAACCTTGCAAGCCCGCTGACGATTATAACCAGTCTTGATCAGATAAAAGATGAAGACCCGGTCGATGCGATTATTAATCTGGCCGGGGAACCTCTTGCCAATGGCCTCTGGACCAAAAACAAAAAGCAAAAAATCATCAGCTCAAGAACTGGCATGATCAATGAAATAGAAAAATTATGCCAGCGGCTCTATGTTCCGCCAAAAACCATCATCATCGCGTCAGCAATCGGCTGGTATGGTTTGAGAGGTGACGAACGTCTGAATGAAAATTCGGAGGCCATTGACTGTTTCACGCACCAGGTTTGTAACCAGCTGGAACAAAGCGCTGCACGTTTGAAAACCAGTCACACCCGCGTTGTGAACCTGCGCATCGGTCTGGTGCTGGGAACAGAAGGCGGCATGCTGGCCAACCTGCTGGTGCCATTTGAATATGCCCTTGGTGGACCAATTGGCGATGGCAACCAGTGGATGAGCTGGATCGAACGCGATGATATGGTCAGATTGATTATCCACGCCCTGAAAACAAAGGAACTCGAAGGACCGGTCAATGCCGTTGCACCAACCCCGCTACGCGGCAAAGACTTCGCCAAAGCCCTCGGCAAAGCACTGAACCGACCATCTTTCATGCCCATGCCAGCCTGGTTATTGAAACTTGGTCTCGGTGATTTTGCAAAAGAATTATTGCTGGCCAGCCAAAGGGTGGAAAGTCAGAAATTGCAACAATCTGGATTCATATTCAGAGCAAACACAATTGAGCAGGCTTTTCAAATCTGTCTGCCAGGTAAATCGGAAAATGAAAAATGATATGAACAAAACTCACAAAATGATCACGACAATATCATTTGAACAGACAATGTGCCCTGACTACCATTGACCTGACTTTCGCATGGCAAAAGATTAAAGGACCAAATAGCATGTTTAAAATGGCAATCATGACAGCTATAACAATTTCAACTCTGACAATATCTTCATTGGCAAGCACTTCCAGTTTCGCTGCATCGGCAACTGAGCTTGCCTACAACCAGCAGACAATTGACAACAAAACAACACGCAGCGCCTGCCTGAAAAAGAAAGATCACATCTGGGATGCAGCCACCAAAAGATGCATCCATGTGCCTCGTGGTTCTTATTAATAGCGGTTGAAACTTCCATAGAGCCAATTGATCAGCCAGCACTGTCTGATTATGTGTGTAAATGTCTAAAACGATGAACCCCAGCCGTGTGGCAGTCCTCTTTCTCTCCTTGGCTGCCTCACGGCCTTGTTTTTTTGGCAGAATATCATTTTTCATTTGGTTACTTTTCAGATGATTAGCGTGCCTCATTCCGCTAAACTATCCTTCGTGAAACGAAAAAAAGAAGAAGGGAAGTTAAAATGCCAATAGATCCTGTAGGTTTGATTATCTTTCTTGTAATAGGTGCCATAGCCGGCTGGCTGGCCGGGCAAATTATGCGCGGTGGCAGTTTTGGCCTTCTTGGCAACATCATCATTGGTGTGCTGGGTGCCATTCTGGCGGGCTGGTTATTCGCCGGTGTTGTGCCATTGCCAGCACCTTTGTCACAAATCGTGACAGCAACCATAGGCGCGATCATTTTGCTGTTTCTATTACGCCTTGCGAGAAGATAAGCCAGCAGAAGTATTAGGGCATAAGTACTGAGTTAAAAAGCCCTGCATAATAAGTGGGCCTGTCTGTAATCATCGACCAATAAAAACAGGCCTAAAATACAAAACAGGCGATGGTTCCCCACCGCCTGCATAAGAGATTTATTTCTTCAAAATCTTATTGAATGGCCCTAAAGCAACTCTTGAAGCCGTTAAGCATCTTCCATTTTCTTGGCTTCCCGTTTTCTCACATTAGGATCAAGAAAACGTTTGCGCAGCCGGATATTCTCCGGGGTGATTTCAACCAGCTCATCATCATTGATATAAGAAAGCGCTTTCTCAAGTGTCATCTGCATCGGCGTTGTAAGCGTCGTCGCATCATCCTTGCCTGCTGCCCTGACATTGGTCAGTTTCTTACCCTTGACAACATTCACTTCAAGATCATTGCCGCGTGTATGTTCACCAACAATCATCCCTTCATAAACCCGCACCCCGTGGCCAATCATCAATGGTCCCCGGTCTTCAAGGTTCATCAGTGCAAAAGCAACCGCATCACCCATCTGGTTAGAAATCAGCACACCCGTGTGTCGCCCCTGAATTTTACCCTTGTGCGGTTCAAAATCATGGAAAACCCGGTTCATAATCGCCGTGCCTCTGGTGTCAGATAGCAATTCAGAATGATAGCCAATCAGCCCTCTTGTTGGCACATGTAACACCAGCCGTTGCCGACCACCACCAGAAGGGCGCATATCCAGAAGATCACCCTTACGCTCAGAAAGCTTTTGTACCACAACGCCGGAATGTTCTTCATCAACGTCAATGGTCACTTCTTCAATCGGCTCGTGGCGGACACCATCAATTTCTTTATAAACCACTTTCGGACGCGAAACTGTCAGTTCAAACCCTTCACGTCGCATGGTTTCAATCAGAATAGAGAGCAGCAGTTCACCACGGCCCGCCACTTCAAAACTGTCTCTGTCTTCATTAAGAGTAATTTTTAAAGCAACATTGCCTTCAGCTTCCTGCAACAGCCTGTCACGAATCACCCGGCTCTGCACTTTAGAGCCCTCTTGCCCGGCAAACGGCCCATCGTTAATGCGGAATGTCATGGAAAGAGTAGGCGGGTCAACCGGGTCCGCTTCGATCGCTTCAGTCACTTCCATATCACAAAGTGTGTCCGCAACCGTCGCTGTCGTCATCCCGGCGATAGAGACAATATCACCAGCCCTTGCACTATCAACCGGCACACGCTCCAAACCCTGAAATGCCAGCACCTTGGAAACCCGGCCCTTTTCAGCTTCAGTTCCGTCAGCTGACAAAGCTTTAATATTCTGGTTTGGCTTAACCTCACCAGATGTAATCCGCCCGGTCAGTATCCGCCCGAGAAACGGGTCAGATGCAATCGTTGTCACCAGCATGGAGAAAGCTCCATCCTGCGTTTTTGGGGCTGGCACATAATCCAGCACCAGGTCAAATAATGGCGCCATGTCCTCTTGAGGCCCTTCAGGGTTAAGCGACATCCACCCCTGTTTGGCTGAACCATAAAGAATAGGAAAATCAAGCTGATCTTCATTAGCATCAAGGTTCGCAAACAGATCAAACACTTCGTCAACCACTTCAGAGTGCCGCTCTTCAGGCTTGTCAATTTTATTAATCGCAACAATCGGGTTAAGGCCAAGCTTTAGTGCCTTGGAGACCACAAATTTGGTCTGTGGCATTGGCCCTTCAGCTGCATCGACCAGCACAATCACGCCGTCAACCATATTGAGAATACGTTCGACTTCACCGCCAAAATCTGCGTGGCCCGGTGTATCTACAATATTGATGCGGGTATCTTTCCAGATGATGGAAGTCACCTTGGCAAGAATCGTAATGCCGCGTTCGCGTTCCAGATCATTTGAATCCATCGCCCGTTCTTCGACACGTTGATTGTCGCGAAATGCGCCAGATTGTTTCAATAAAACGTCAATAAGCGATGTTTTACCATGATCCACATGGGCAATAATCGCGATGTTGCGCAAGTCCATGGACCTGACCTTCTTTCTGATAAAAACATTAGGGAAGGCCGCGAAGTAGCATGAAATCCCTCAAAACACCACATAAAAAGCCTGCCAGCCCAAAATTAAAACATGATTATGTCTGGTTGTTGAAGCTTTAAGCAAAAAGCAAGGCGAATGAGAGGCCAAAACACAATCCTTGGCAGGATAAATGCAACGCTTTGGTCAACAGCAAATCAATGTTTCAGGATGAAACAAAAGATAAAGAAGTAAAACATGTTTGAGCTAAAACCGCATTATGACCAGCCCCAGAAAGCTAACCTGCTGGTTGAAATCGTCATGGATGACAATTCCGTGCTGAAAGGCCATGTAGAAGTCCCAAGAGATGGCGGCCTTTCCGTCATACTGAATGGTCTCAATATGTTTATTGAGCTCACATCCTATGATGGTGAAATAAAATTTGTTTCAAAAGACAGCATCCGCACCATAAGACCAGTTGAACTTCCTGAAAAAGAAGGCCTGCCCGGTAAACTGAAACGCTTCCTGCGCTCTGACCCGCACCAGGTATTAGGTGTTTCAAAAGATGCGAACAGCAAAACAATCACAGACGCTTATCAGCGTCAGCTAAAAAATTTCCACGAAATTCTTGATTATCTGGACACCAGCTACAAAGGACTGAATGACGCTTACAAACAGCTGGCCCAGCCAACCAACATGCTCCCCCCACCTTTAAAAGATGATCAGCGCTGAGCTGGTCATCATTCAGCCTGTGATCTCGTTTCAAAATGACGGATGATAAATCAGTTTTATTATCAAGGTTTCCAACTGTCTATAACAGGCTGAAACGATCGTTCCATCTTTGTAAATTGGCCGAATTGCTTTAAATAGATAGGCATGGCCAAAAAGCAATCTAAATTCAACATCAGGCGATTTGCCACTTTATTCATTCCGTTTACTCTGGTGGCAGCACTGCTACTCTATACCAAACCAAACGATCAGAATGCTGATGAGCCACGGCCATTTCCACTTTATAATCTGAAATTAAACGGTACTCATTCTTCCGGAAGCATCATTCTAAATGGCATCTCAATTGGCCATCATAACAGCCATGACAGCGATCGCACCTCAACGATTTCTCTCACACCCTGGCTGAACAATGGCGCCAACACACTTGAAATCACGTCAACTCCCAAAGACAGATCAGCAAAACCACAGCTGACAGCAAAGCTCGAAACCGAACCAATGACAGGAGAGGCAAAACAACAAACCCTGTTTGAAAACTCAGTTGAACCGTCAACCAGAACCATAATCGTGGCAGAAAACTTACCCTCATGGATATGGCAAAAAGGGCAAACCGCCTTCCATGATCTGAATGAAGTCAAACAAAGAGTGACCGAACTGCATAAGGCCTTTCAGCAACGAAACCTGCAACTAATCAAATCGATTGAAGCGCCGATGTTTGAAGATATGGAGCGCCTGACCGGAAGAGAAGGGCTGGAGCGAAGACAATACAGAAGTGAGATCATCCTCAAAGGTGAGGTCGAGCCTTTGTCAAAGCTGACCTTCATCCCATACGATGAAGGGCGCATCATAAGGGTCACCACCACCAATGGTGAAGCCCCAATACAGGTCTATATGCGCTACGGCAATGGTGGTAAAATTATTCTCACCGGTAAATACTGGTCAAAGATCAATGGCATCTGGCATGTGGTTCGTTAAACACCAAATCAACTAAAACGCCATATTATGAACAGGCAAACGAAGAGCATGACCATTGGCCAAGCCTAAATTGAAAACAAAAAAAGCCAATCGCCCAGCCATCGTCTGGTTCAGAAGAGATTTGCGTCTTTCTGACCATAGCCCCTTGCTGGCCGCAATCAAAACCGGCCATCCCGTCATCCCGATTTATATAAATGACACCATCTCACCTGAAATAGTCAGGTACGGCGCAGCCAGCAAATGGTGGCTGCACCAAAGCCTCACCATGCTGGAAAAAAGCCTGCAACAAAAAGGTAGCCAGCTCATCCTGCGGCAAGGTCCAGCGGTCGATGTATTGCACGATCTGATAAAACAAACCGATGCGACAGGAATTTATTTCCACCACTCAGTTTTGAACGGAGAGCAACAGATTGAAAACGATCTGGCCCGTCTCTGTAAGAAGTTGGAGATTGATTGCAAACGATTTAAAGGCGAGTTGTTGTTCAACCCCGCTGACATCAAAACCGTTAGCGGCACACCCTATAAAGTCTTCACACCCTTCTGGCGCGCTTGTCTGACGAGTGAACAGCCATCAGTACCAAAAGCAGCACCAGAACATATCCCCGCGCCAGATGCCTGGCCAGAATCAGAAAATCTAAATGAGTGGCAGCTTTGCCCGCTGAAACCAGACTGGGCCAGCCAGTTTAAAGAATATTGGACACCCGGCGAACGGGGGGCCTTGCTGGCAGCAGAAATATTCATCAATAAGGCCATGGATGACTATCAGACAAACAGAGACTACCCGCACATCGACGGCACCTCACGCCTTTCCCCGCATTTGCAGTTCGGAGAAATCAGCATCAAAACATTGTGGCATAAGAGTTTTGCTGCTGATAAAGAAAGCCCCGGCGCAGCAACCTACCGAAAAGAACTTGGTTGGCGCGAATTTAGCTATCATCTGCTGCACCACTGGCCAAATATAGTTGATGAGCCATTTCAGGAAAAGTTTCGCGCTTTTAATTGGCAAGGCAGCAAATTACATTTAAAAGCCTGGCAACAGGGTCAGACCGGATACCCGCTGATAGACGCCGCCATGCGCCAGCTCTGGCAAACCGGATGGATGCATAACAGATTGCGGATGATCGTCGGCTCATTTCTGGTCAAAAACCTGCAACTTCACTGGCATGAAGGAAGAGACTGGTTTTTTGAAACCTTGCTTGACGCAGACCTCGCCAATAACACTGCCGGCTGGCAGTGGGTTGCCGGCACTGGCGCCGATGCCGCTCCCTATTTCAGGATCTTCAACCCGGTTACTCAGTCAGAAAAGTTCGATAAGAAAGGGGGCTTTATCCGCAACTACCTTCCCGAACTGGCAAATCTACCGGATAAATATATTCACGACCCATCCAACGCACCAACTGACGTTTTGGAGAAAGCCGGTGTCATCCTCGGCCAGACATACCCGAAAGCAATCGTTGATTTAAAACAAACCCGGGAACAGGCTCTAAAAGCCTACGCAGAACTAAAAGATAAGACCAACTGAAAGAAATATTGCCAGTATATATTAAAGGTCAGCACCTTCTTTTTTCAGCCGCCGTGCCCGCTCCGTGATGATCGGGTTTTCAGGTTCTTCAAGGTCAAGCTCTTCAAGAAAACGCTCCCGAAGCGCATTAAACCCATCCCAGATCTCACCATAAGCCCATTCAAGGTCTTCATCTCGAACTGGTCTCTTGCGCGGGTCAATTTCATTCATCGCCCGGCGCATATCATGCAATGGTTCATAAGGATATTTGCCGATCAGAGTTCTGGTTTCACCAACATTTTTATAAACAATGCGCATATAATCAATACACTCAGAAAGCTGCTGATAAGCTGAAAGATAATCATCCGTATCCCGGTTCTGATTATTGATATAATAAATCAGTGAAGATTTGGCCCGCACAATTTCATGCCATTCTTCCTTAAGATTAGAGAGAAAGTTCGAGCGCTGCTGAAAGATATTCGCCAGATATGCCGCGCCGATGGTGAAAATCAAAATCGACATATCATTAATGAACTCATAGAGCTTGCCGAGCTTCACATAATCAGCCAGCACCTCAAATTTAGCCACTGCCGCAACAACCAGAATCAGCAGAAAAACCAGCACAAAAAACCGAAGTTTACGTTTCAGAGTACGGCGCGTCATCAGTTTAAACTCCCCTAAAAACTGAACAGACTATTTCATTAAAGCTTTACGGCGACCAAGCGTTTTTAAACGAAGCGCATTAAGCTGAATAAACCCTTCAGCATCAGTGTGATCATAAGCAACCGCACCATCCTCAAAGGTTACCAGGTCTTCATTATAAAGTGATAGCGGTGATGACCGCCCGATAACATCTGCCCGCCCCTTATAGAGTTTTATAGTCACACTGCCAGAAACACAGTCCTGCGATTTATCAATCAGTGCCTGCAACATTTCCCGCTCTGGTGAAAACCAGAACCCGTTATAAATCAGCTCAGCATAGCGCGGCATGATTTCATCTTTAAGATGAGCCGCCCCCCGGTCAAGCGTGATGCTCTCAATGCCCCGATGCGCGGCAAGTAAGATGGTCCCGCCAGGCGTTTCATAAATCCCCCGGCTCTTCATGCCAACATATCTGTTCTCAACCAGATCCAGCCGGCCAATACCATGAACGCGGCCATACTCATTAAGACTGGTCAACAGCTCCGCCGGAGATAAGGCTTCACCGTTAATGGAAACAGCATCACCTTTTTCAAAGCCAATTTCAATCGTCTCTGGCTGATCAGGTGCATCTTCAGGTGACTGCGTGCGTTGATAGACATATTCAGGCGCTTCAACAGCCGGGTCTTCCAGCACTTTGCCTTCAGATGAAGTGTGTAGTAAATTCGCGTCAACAGAATAGGGCGCTTCCCCTCGTTTATCGGTCGGAATAGGTATCTGATGCTTTTCAGCAAAATCAATCAGCTTGGTGCGCGACGTTAAATCCCATTCACGCCACGGCGCAATCACATGAATATCTGGGTTAAGAGCATAATAACTGAGCTCAAACCGGATCTGATCATTCCCTTTGCCCGTTGCCCCATGGCATACGGCATCTGCACCCGTTTCTTTTGCAATCTCAATTTGCCGTTTGGATATCAGCGGCCTCGCGATTGATGTACCAAGCAGGTAAATTCCTTCATATAGCGCATTGGCGCGAAACATCGGAAAAACATAATCACGCACAAATTCTTCACGCAAATCTTCAATGTAAATTTCTTTGATGCCTAACAACTCAGCTTTGGCCCGTGCTGGCTCAAGCTCTTCTCCCTGTCCAAGGTCGGCTGTAAAAGTCACCACTTCACAATCATATTCAGCCCGCAGCCATTTCAGAATAATAGAAGTGTCAAGACCACCGGAATAAGCCAGAACAACTTTGTTGATAGATTTTTTATCGTGCATGAAAGAGGTATCCGTCGTTATTAAACATAGAAGAAAGAAAACAAGTCAGTCCGCAGCACATGACAGCATCAAAAGACTGCATCATCAGCCCCGCATCATAAGGCTCTGAATTAAGAGCGCAAGCCCTGTTTGACCCAGTCAGAAATTCTAACTGCTGGAGTCGCCTCCAAGGTTTTTAAAGCAATAATTTAAAAAAGGGAATTCAGGCCCGACGCCCCGCAAGCATCCAGTAAACCAGCCCTGAAACAAAACCGGATGTCGCAAAAATAGTGAGAAAACTTTTCGAGGGCATCGAAACATCATCACCGCTCATCACAACATAAAGAAGCGGAATAGAAAGCGCCCCGGCCCCACCAGCCAGAACATAAAATAATAATGACCTGATATGACCAATCTCACCAATTACTACAACCAACAAGGCTGGCAATATTGTCATCGCCGGGTATAGAGAGACCAGAAACGCCAGCACACCAGTTATTGAAAGTACGGTGTTTTCGAGCTCACTGCCGTTTAATTCAGAGCCATAGCGCTGGGCCAGTTCTTCACTCAGCAGATTGCCACTTAAATAGGTGAGCAGAAAAAAGCCGACCATAACCGAAATAAAAAGCGCAAAACCAACGATTAGGATGCGGCCAATCGCACTAAAAAACATTCAACCGTCTCCCGTTAAATTTGAAAACATTTCCGGATAAAACATATGAGCCTTAACTCAGACTTCACCGGCAACAGCTTTTATAGGGTCGTCCAAAACTTCACTCGCTCTTAATTTTTCACTAAGCGATTTTAACTGCCCACATGCCGCCATGATATCCCGGCCCCTTGGTGTGCGAACCGGGCTGGCATATCCCGCTTTGTTAACAATCTCAGCAAAACGCTCAATCTGCTCCCAGTCAGAGCATTCATAAGGACTGCCCGGCCATGGGTTAAAAGGAATAAGGTTGATCTTAGCAGGAATGCCAGCAAGTAACCTCACCAGTTCCCGCGCATCAGTAAGGCTGTCATTAAGGTCCTTCAGCATCACATATTCAAAGGTAATACGCCGCGCATTTGAAACGCCAGGGTAGTTCCGGCACGCATTAAGCAATTCCTTGATTGGATATTTTTTATTAATCGGCACAAGAATATCACGAAGCTCATCCCGTACCCCATGCAGCGATATCGCCAGCATCACGTTAATCTCATCACCACAACGCTGAATTTCCGGCACAAGGCCAGATGTAGAAAGCGTGATGCGCCGTCTGGAAAAAGCAAGCCCATCGCCGTCCATCGCCAGTTGCATCGCGGTTTTAACATTTTCAAAATTATACAAAGGCTCACCCATGCCCATCAGCACAATATTGGTGATCTTGCGTTCAGAACTTGGCAACCCGGTTTTATCTTCCGCTTCCCCGTCCGGCCAGTCACCAATCCGGTCTTTAGCCAGCAGTATCTGGCCCAGGATTTCACCAGCCGTCAGGTTTCGCAACAGGCGCTGCGTGCCAGTGTGACAAAAACTGCAATTTAGCGTGCAGCCAATCTGGCTTGAAATACAAAGCGTGCCACGGTCACTTTCAGGAATATAAACACACTCAATCTCAGGTGATTTTTCACGCGGTCCCTGCGGGGTTAATCCCATCAGCCATTTGCGCGTGCCATCAACAGAAATCTGCTCGGTCACAATAGAGGGCCGCTCTAGCGTAAAATGTTGTTTAAGTTTTTCCCTGAGATCAAGCGACATATTCGTCATGTCGTCAAATGAGGTCGTGCCCCGAAAATAGATCCAGTGCCAGAGTTGACTCTGCCGCATGCGCAACTGCTTTTCCGCCACGCCAATGCCGCGTAGCGCTGATTGCACATCCTCTTTCGAGAGGCCGTATAAAGTCGTCAAACTGCTCATTTGTTATGTCTTTAAAATTCAATCAATAAATTGATTTGTCGATTGCAAAAAGCTGTGGTGCTGAAGCACGCCCCAACACCACTATATACATCACTATAATCTGGCAAAACGAAGCCAGAGGATTAATTGCACGCTTCAACTGAAGCCTTTAGCGCGGCTGTCACTCCTGAAAGGGAATAGACATCAGTGGTATCAGTCCCGCGAGATGAAGTGCCTTTGACAGTCATCTTCTGACCGGCCCGCATGGCACCAAGCAGACTTTTTTCTAAACTGGTGTGAATATAGGCCCGCTCACCTTTATCAAACAGAGTAAAGTTTTTCGCACCAATTGTAATTGTTGGTGTTGAGCTGCTTTTGAGCGGATAACCAAGTTTCACACTGACTTCCTGGTTCACTTTATATTTCGGCCAGGTGGTAATGTAAAAAAAGATGTCACCACGGTTCACGCCTTTGGGCTCAATGTCCTTCGGTGTTGAAGCCGCAAAACAAAGCGTTCCATCATCTGATTTCGCTTTATAAACTGTCCAGTCCTTAAACCGCTTGATAACGGTGCTGTCAGCAGCAGTTGCGACAGCTCCATGTCCCATAAGCAGCAAACAAATGATTAGTCCCTGTGATAGTCTGAAAATAATTTTGCTCACCATATCCCGCATAAATCACGTCCTAATAAGTATTTAATTTCAATTCACGATGAACATATACAACAATTTGGCTAAAAATTACCAGACCACAACAGCCTTTTTTGTCCCCAAACATTTAAACTATCTGATAAAAGAAGCCTTAAAACCACAACCAGCTGTCAAAATCACCCAATTGCCAGTAATGAGGGCAGCCAAACAGCATAAAATCAAGTGTTATAATTTTAGCCCGTAAATAAATCAATTGAGCCAGTGAGAATATCCATGCGCGCCATCCTCTGCAAAGAATTAACAGGTCATAAGCACCTTACCCTTGAGCAAATCGAAGCACCCGTTCCTGCAGAAGACGAAGTTCTCATCAATGTCTCAGTATGCGCACTGAATTTTTTTGACACCCTCATCACCAAAGGCAAATATCAGTTTAAACCGGACCTCCCTTTTTCACCGGGTGGTGAAATCGCCGGTACTATTGAAAAAACGGGTAAAAATGTTTCATCTTTTCAAATTGGTGACCGTGTCATGGCCTATATCGGGTCAGGCGGGTTAAGAGAGCAGATAACAGTCAGCGCAGATAAGCTCTTTAAAATACCAGACAAAGTGTCAGATGAAGTTGCCGCCAGCCTTTCCATCACCTATGGCACAGCCATGCATGGCCTGGTAGATAGAGCAGGGTTGAAAAAAGATCAGACAGTTGCCGTCTCAGGCGCAGCTGGTGGCGCAGGCCTGGCCGCCATTGAAATCGCCAGTGCCATTGGTGCAAACCCCATCGCCATCGCCTCAAGTGAAGAAAAAATAAACCTCGCCAAAAAACATGGTGCTATCGGTGGCATTTTGTCAGGCGACGCAACTTTAAAACAGCAACTCAAAACCTTTAATAATGGCGAAGGTGTTGATGTAATTTATGATTGCATCGGCGGGGAATTTGCCGAACCAGCCCTCCGCGCTCTGAAATGGAATGGCCGATACCTTGTTGTCGGCTTTGCCTCAGGCGACATTCCTGAAATCCCGCTCAATCTCGTATTGTTAAAAGGCATACACATTTCGGGTGTGTTCTGGGGGCGGTTTATCAAAGAACAGAATGAAGATTTCAGAAATCACATTAACCAGCTTCTGAAATGGAGCGGGGAAAAAGTTCTTAACCCACATATTGAAGCTGTCTACCCGCTTGAACAATCTTCAGAAGCACTGGACGTTCTAGCCAACAGAAAAGCTGTCGGTAAAATTCTGGTCAGCATGAAAAACTAATCTATCCTATACTCAGCCAATGATCTGTTAATGGCGAGCATTATCTCTGGAATAATTCAGATGTCAGCCTCATTGAGGTCAAACAGGTAAAGCGCCTTCTTCCGGTGTTCCGGTGTTATATGCGAAACACCAAGCCGGTAAGCCATATAAAGAACGGCAATATCATCAAGAGCTCCAAGCCCGAATAACAACATCAGCACATCAGGAATAAGGTCAATCGGAAAGGCAAGATAAAACAAAGCAAACAAACCAAACAAGCGCACGAATGTCGGTGTCGTATTATCAATCGCGCAATAAAAAAGTGAAGCAATATTCAGAACACCAGGTATTGATCCAATCAGTTGCAACAGACTTTTTTTCTTAGCCGGATGGTTTTTCCCAGGCCGCGATCTGTCACTGTTCCCACCCCGATTTTCAACCATAATAAATCCTCTTCACCCAATTCAGCCCAAAAATCGGCCAACACTAAATAAAACCTTCAAAATTTCAAAAATAACCTTGCGACATTAATCAGGCAGTATAAGGTTAATAAAGTATTAATTTGCGGTTGACCGAAATAGGCGCGTCATTTAAAACTGAGCAAATCATAACGAATACAATTCAGATAAAAATTACTTAATTACAGTGAATTACAAATCTTACTTCAGAAAGTAAATTAATTAACTGTAACAGGGCAAGAGAATGAAAATAGGGCGGTCATGCCCTACAGTCAGCAGTTAGGGGTTTGACCGTGAAACCGGGCGTAACACAATTCGTAG
Source organism: Hyphomicrobiales bacterium (assembly GCA_021775425.1). GTDB lineage: Bacteria > Pseudomonadota > Alphaproteobacteria > Rhizobiales > HXMU1428-3 > HXMU1428-3. Next base: position 21,649 of record JAJFHX010000045.1, on the reverse strand, counting down.
AGTTCAACACTGTTTCAGTCACAAAATTTTTCAAATTTCTGAACAAATCAACCCATCGGAAATTCTTAGAAATTTTTACAAGACCAGCCTTTTTTATTGCTGGTCTGATCGCAGTTCTTTTCAATCCCCTCTATGCGCCAGCCCATGCGGCAACAAACCATGATGCCAGCTTGTCGCCCTACGTAAAAACTGTTGGTGTGCCAAAATCGATGCAGAAATATGTACGCGTCGCCTTCAACGGATTTTTCGACCCGGCAGGCACTAGCGGCGTCTCATCCCGCTCATCAGGGTATAAGACTTATAGTTACAAAAAGAAAACGTCAAAAAATTCACCGCCAAAAACAGTTTACAAAGCCCCAACCTATTCGCTGGGCATGAAAAACTATAAAGGTTACATCAAATCATATAATCATAAATCAGGTCTGGAATTTGATGGTGGCTATAAGAATAGCTATAATGATGACTATTATGATCCGGATATAGAAACATATCGCAGAAGACCCTCAACCGCTTATCGCACCATGTGCGTTCGTCTGAAAGATGGCTTTTACTGGCCGATTAATTTTTCAAGACACAAATCCCAGTTTGCAAAAGATAGAGTGAAATGTCAGCAGAGCTGCTCTGGCAAAGTTCGTTTGTTCTATTATCCAAGCACAAGCGACAAAGTCGAAGATATGCGCGATTTAAAGGGCAGAAAATACGCTTCCCTTAAAACCGCATTTTTGTATCGGAAAAAATACGTTAAAGATGCCAATTGCAAACCAAAACCATGGAGCAAAGAAGCAAAATCTCTGCATAAGCAATACGCCGCAATTGATACAGAGAGAAAACGCAAAAGACATATAGCTCTCACCAAACGGGCTGAGAAAAAACGTGTCGCGATGCTCAAGCGTATAGCCAGAAAAATCGCCAGCAAAACAGCCCGGCGCCACAAAGCGAGAAAATACCGCAGAGTTGCTAAAAGCTATCGGCGCAGAAAAACAGCAGGCTATTACAAACGAAGAAAATACAGCGCCAGATATTAAAGACAAAATGCTATTGCAGATCAGTTTCGTCGATTAAATCGGGCAATGTATCATTCAGGTAGAAGGTGTCAGCTTGTCCATAAATCTGGCGAGCTCGATATCTTTCTTCGTAATTCCTCCGGCATCATGCGTCGTCAACACAACATCTACCTTATTCCAGACATTCTTCCACTCCGGGTGATGGTCCGCTTTTTCGGCATATAAGGCGACACCAGTCATCCAGCGAAACGCCTCATTAAAGTTTTTAAATTGAAAGTTTTTAAAAAGGGCAGGGCGCTCCTCATCAACTCGCCAATCATTTAATTCATCCAGAGCATTGGACAGCTCAGCCTCATTGAGTAAGCTCATAAAGAATAGTCCTCTCCTTATTAAGTTTAATTGTTTAGCGTCTCAAATCTGACTTAAAATAACAAGTCCGGTGAAAACTAATTAATTTCATGGGTCGAAACATATGACCAAAACGTCTGTTCTATTCGTATGTCTGGGTAACATCTGCCGCTCACCTGTGGCGGAAGGCGTGTTTCGGGCAAAGCTGGCTGAGTACGGCCTTGAACATGACTTTGAAGTTGATAGTGCCGGCACAGCAGCCTGGCATTCAGGCAATCCACCTGACAGCCGGATGATAAAAACAGCCGCAAACAGAGGCATTGATATTTCCAGACTGAGAGCCAGGCAGGTCACAATGGATGATTTCCATCAGTTTGATTTCATCCTTGCTATGGACTATGAGAATTTAAATAACTTACAGGAAATTGACCCGGGCATTGGCAAGGCACTACTCGGTTTATACCTTGAATACGCTCAGGATTATCAGGATAAAGAAGTGCCAGACCCGTATTATGGCGGCGATGAAGGGTTTCATACCGTCATTAATATGGTTGAGGATGCCGCAGAAGGATTAATTAAAAGCCTTCAAAACCAGCCCGTAAAATAGGTAATTTTACCATTTGATACCACTAATCAAAGGGATAGATCGCTTCCGTCTGATAAGGCCCGCCACCTCTGGATGACCGGGCTGAGAATAAAACAAATTCAGTAACCTCAAAAGGCTGCGTTTCAAACAATCCATGATCATGCAGATAATTTGAAACCTCTTCCATGTTGCCATGTCTCAAACGGGCCAGAGTAACATGGGGGATGAATTTGCGCCCCTCAGGCTTGAGTCCTAGTTTCTGAGCCAGGTTTTCATGTGCCATATGTAAATGTTGAAGGTCTTCACTATCCTCAACACCTGCCCATATCATGCGGGGCTTATCTTTCCCAAAATGCCCAATCCCTGAAAGCCTGAGTGAGAACGGGGCAACCTGAATGCTTTCATACCCATAAATAATTTCATCGGCCATCACTCCATCAACATCACCAAAAAATCGCAGCGTGATATGAAAGTCCTCAGCCTCTATCCATTTTGCACCAGATAATCCATATTGCATCAGGCGCAAATGCTCAGCGACAGAAGCTGGAATTTTTATTCCGGTAAATAAGCGCGGCATAACTTAATTCCCTATGAGATAAAATGAGATGTGATGAGAGGAACTCAGAGCTATCTGAAACGGCAAATCATGACAATAATTATTGCCAAAGGCTAAAACTGCCATATTTTTGATAAAAAAACGCAATAACATAGCGTTTACCCTAACGATTATTAGCTCAAAATGATGAAATTTATAGGTTAATCCCTCTTGTAATAGTAGACGGGAATCTCCATATTGAGGGGGAAACCGGACTTTCCGGAAAAATAATCAGAATTGACCGGGCCAGAGATTTACACAATAACAAATTACCAGGATTAATTTTAGTCAGCTTTCAAAAAAACAGACTATCAGGAACTTATTATAAGGACACAGACATGTCAGAATATTCAAGACAGCAAGATGTTTCTCACGGTTCAGTTAGCCGTACCCGTGAAATAGACCAGGGCCTCCGCGCCTATATGATGCAGGTCTATAACTATATGATGGCAGGTGTCGCCCTGACAGGCGTCGTTGCCTATGCGGTTTATTATCTCGCATCAACCAATCAGGCCTTTGCCCAGCTGGTTTATGTCAGCCCGTTAAAATGGGTCATTATGCTGGCACCACTTGGTCTGGTATTTTTCCTTTCAGCCCGTTTGCATAAAATGAGCTATGGCGGCGCACAAATCGCATTCTGGATTTTCGCAGCCCTGATGGGTGCCTCACTCTCATCAATCTTCCTGCGTTATGGCGGCATGAGCATCACTCGCGTATTCTTCATCAGTGCGGCAGCTTTCGGCGCATTGAGTGTTTATGGCTATGTGACCAAGAAAGATCTTTCAGGCTGGGGAACATTCCTCTTTATGGGTCTGATCGGTATTATCATCGCCAGCATCGTCAACATCTTCGTGGCTTCATCTGCTCTGCAATTTGCAGTCTCAGTGATCGGCGTGTTGGTATTTGCAGGCCTGACAGCTTATGACACACAGCGCATCAAAGAAATGTATCACTCAAGTCATGGCTTCGAGGCATTAGGCAAAATGGCCATTATGGGCGCTTTGAGCCTCTACCTTGATTTCATCAACCTCTTTATGAGCCTGCTTTCGCTCTTTGGCTCAAACGAATAATCACATATTTTAAAGTGATAAAATTGAAAAGCCCGGTCAAAACGACCGGGCTTTTTTGTGTATGAATGGTTTAAAAATCAGACGTTCTGATCCAGGAAACTAGCAACGAACAAAACGCGGGCATTACTTCACCAGTTCCAGTTTTTTATCAAAAAACTTTAACAGGGCTTTCAATTCATGCCCGCGCTTCAAGATCCGACCGTCAGTACCAAACAACTGATACATTCCCTGCTTCTTAGCCAGCGCTGGGATTTTTTCAATCCGGTATAAAGGTTGCTCGCTGCTGTGCCTGAAAATAGCAAACTGCGCGGCACTCACCCCCATATCAATCGCATAATCACGCCACTCTCCCTTAGACACCATCGCCCCATAACATGAAAGAATAAGGTTCAGCTCTTTACGCTGGAAACTGACCAGCGGATCAGGGGTGTTTTTTTGCAGATGAGCATTGGTAGAAAGAACGATCGTTTTTCGTGGCAAAGTGTTTACAGCTTTAGCCTGGGAGTGCTGATAATAAGAACCAATACGTGAACCGGATGATTTTGCAGCAATCCTGCCAGATTGGGCGTTCATAGCCCCAGATCGGCCAGGAAATGGAATAACCGGATCGCTTGAGCTCAAATGCACCTCCATTAGTAACAACACACCACTAATCATGCCTTGCAAAAACGAGAAGATCAACCTTTGAACAAAACAACTGAATGCTGGTTATTACAGAATTGTAATATTTTGTAATAAATATCACGAAATCGCCTTAAACCCTTCAATTTTGAGCCTCATTACCTATCTATATAAGTAACATAGCCTGTTGGCCTGATCTTGAGTGGTTCTGAACTATCAGCCCCCCAAAGTCCCCCTCAGGATCATTTTAAGGTCAGGCCATATGTTATGTGTATGAAAATGATCTAAGTGTTAACTGGTGTTGTGTGCTGAGCACTCCCCCCAAAAAACGGACCCTCCCCGTGTCCGACGCAAATCAGAACGCGGCATCAGTTAACACCCTTTTTTAAAAAAGTACCTGTTGAGTGAGATATAACAGAGCCGGATTTACCGCCATTATATCGAAGTTTTTAAGCGTAAAATTTGTATAAAGTACTGAGTTTAGTAATTGCGTATTGCTGATTAGTACCGCGTATTATATAATCAGTATCAAGGCCCATCGTATTGCGTATCGACATAGCTTATGTGCTGGACATATAAGTTTCTGTCAAATGGACCTGTCTAGTAATGCGTACTGTATAAAAAAAATGTTTTATGAGCAGAGTAATGTTCATATTGCATCATTTGAGAGGGCTGGCATTCATTCAATTTATAGATTGAGCGTCAGCCCTTTTCTCTACCTGATCCCCCAATAAAAGATTTTCCCGCAATACAACAAATCACTTTAGATCATACCATTCATGGGTTTAACAATGCCAATGAAGACTATGGTTGCGGCAAGAAAAATTCCAGATTTAGTGCATATTGATCATATCGCACCTGATAAACAGCGATATAAAATTTATTCCGGCGTGAAATCATCGCTAGCCTCAGATAGCGATATTATCTATAAGTCTTGTGGATCCAAGACGGGCGGCAACAAATATACGGGCAGGTTCAGCCCCGATTTTGTCTGATATCAACGCCAGAGTTTTAGCTGATCGAACCTCAAGGTAATCAACATCAAATCCAGAATTTGTTAGCTTTTCACGGGCTTGAGGCATAATCTGACTGATTTTATCCCCAGATTTTATGCCGGTGGATAACTCTTGCAGCGTTTGATAAATGAGTGGCGCAAGTTCCCTTTCAGAGTCCGTCAGATAGGCATTGCGCGAAGAAAGCGCCAGCCCGTCTTTATCTCTGACAATCGGCGCCCCCAAAATTTCAACCGGAATATTAAGGTCACTAACAAACCGGCGAATGACCATCAGCTGCTGATAGTCCTTTTCGCCAAAAACAGCAAAATCAGGCATAACCATCAGCAGTAATTTAACAACCACAGTTGCCATGCCATCAAAATGCCCCGGGCGGCTTTCACCGCACAGCATATCAGTCAACTCGCTGACATGAATCTCAGTCGCAAAGTTATCAGGGTAAACTTCCTTTTGAGCGGGAGTAAAAACAATATCCGTCTTTCTCCCTTCAAGCGCTCTGATATCCTCAACCAGTGGCCGCGGATAAGCATCAAGGTCTTCTCCTGCGCCAAATTGCTTCGGGTTAACAAAAATCGAACTAACCACCTGATCCGCTTTAGACCTGGCAAAGTCAATCAGCGATAAATGACCTTCATGCAAAGCCCCCATTGTCGGCACAAAAGCGATCGATTTATTCTGTCCCCTTAACAATGCAATCTCTTCACGCAGAACCTCAACCGAACTGACAATCGATAAACGGTGGTCATCCATAAAAAGAACCTCATTTGTTCATTATTGCAAACAGAGATATAACGAACTGATCCGCTCCGGCAATGAAAATAATTATCCCAAAGCGCAGCTTTATCTTTGACCGGCTTTCGCTTCGTTATAGATTGAAGAAAACAATAATAAATCAGACATAAATTTGGGTGAGAGAGCCTCTATGCATTACTTCCTGGCAGCCAGTGTTATCACACTGTATATCTACTTCCGTTTTGGTGCTAAATCGCTGGCATGGACATTGATCATCTTCGCGATCATGGCTCTATCAAGAGGCTTCGTTGCCGTTGCAATCCCATTGCTAATTATTTCCTGGTATCTGTTTAAATCAACAGGCGGCATAGGGGCCGTAAACTGGCCGGACAGCATTCAGGAAAAAATGGGCCAGCGCTCAGCAAACTATATTCCCGGCCGGCCTACCATCATGTCAAAATTCATCGAGCTATATCTTGTGCCCGATACAGGGCTGATTTCAGGCACAATCATAAGAGGACCGGAAGCAGGCCAGGGCCTGCCAGAACTCTCACTTACTGATTGCCTCAGCCTTCTGGCTCATTATCAAAAAAAGGATAAGGAAAGCAAATTGCTGCTATTGGCCTATATGAATAAAGTTCACCCGGGCTGGCAGCAAACGCTTGATGGTAAAAAATATACGGACACAAACGATGCAGGCACAACAGGAGCCATTTCAAAGCAACAGGCCATAATGATACTGGGCCTCTCTGACAATCTCTCAGAAGAAGCCATCAAGTCGGCTCATAAAACACTGATGAAAAAATTTCACCCTGATCAGGGCGGGGCAGAAATACTGGCCGCTAAAATCAATATGGCAAAAGACAAATTGCTGAATTAATGAATATTCAGGATCAAGTTAGCCACCCAAAAACTGCTGTGATGATTTAATAATCATTTTGAGGATAAAAGGGGAGATAAATTAATCTCCCCCATGAAATTTTTAGCGGTTAGCCGAAACAGCAAGACAATCAATCGACTTTCTTTTGAGTAATTTGCAGGTCTTGCGAGCTTCCTGTTCACTAAATCCGGCAAAACGAGCCCGGTAAACATTATTTTGCGGTACCAGCATCGTGAAACTTTGATGCCCCTTTAATAAGACACCAGCCGAAGAAGTTATGGAGTGCAACCGTCTTTGTGCATCCTCTTCAGAACCAAAAGCACCAATCTGAATATGATACGGACCTTCCGGCGCCACCTCAGACCGGGCAGCGTCTGCCTTTTGTTTCAAGGCAACTGTTGCATCCTGATCTTTGGAAACAGCCAGTCTCGCACCGCTGACAACTTCCGGATCATTTGCAGGAGTAACTTTCTGTCCGCCCAGCCGCGCTAGAATTTTATTGCCGCTATCTTGTTTTAATTGCTGATCATCTTTACCAGTAACTTGTCTTTTTGCGGCAGGCAGTTTGCCACCAAGCGCCATGCGCTGCTCATCAAGCGTGGGCGCAGGGGCAACAGCAACACGTTTTGGTGGTGTTTTACGAGCAGGACGCTCAACAGGTTTAACCCGCGCAACTCTTTTTGGCGGTACATTGCGCTTGTAATTAGCGGCAACAAACTGTTTCTTGCTAACACCGTTTTTCGCTTTGCGAATTGATTTATTCAGAACCTTCTTCATGAAGTTATCACGCCGTCTCGCTGTTTTACCGCCCATAACAACCGCTACAACATGGCGCCGTCCCTTCCAGATTGAAGAAGTCAGGTTGAAACCTGAAGCTCTGGTGTAGCCGGTCTTAATCCCATCAATTCCACCCATGCGTGACATCAGCCGGTTATGATTTTTATAAGTCTTGCCCTTATAAGTAAATTTGCGCATTGCAAAATAGGGGTAATATTGTGGAAAGTCCTTTTGAATACGCATCGCAAGGGTAATCATATCCCGCGCAGTCGTGACCTGTTTTTTGTTCGGCAATCCGGAAGCGTTTACAAACTGAGTTTTATTCATGCCCATTTTCCGGGCTTTCCAGGTCATGAGTTGTGAAAATTTCCACTCAGACCCACCAAGATTTTCAGCAACAGCCACAGCCACATCATTCGCACTCTTTGTAACCAGAATTTTAATCGCATCTTCAACCCTGATCGTGGAACCTGGTTTTAATCCAAGTTTCGATGGCGCCTGATTATAAGCATTTTGAGTGATAATAAGTTTTGAATCCAGCTTCAGACGTCCAGCCTGCAAAAATTCAAACAGCATATAAAGTGTCATGATTTTTGTAAGTGAAGCCGGGTGATGCGGCTTATCAATATTATGAGAATAAAGGATTTTGCCGCTGTGAGCATCAATCGCCATTGCTGCAGACTTGCGCGCAGCAAACACACTGGTTGAGCTCATAATAAGAAATATCGATATAATAAAACCAGATAAGATTTGCCGGAAGGCACAAAGGTTCGTGACACAAAAAACTATATTTCGCATGTTTGTCTCTTCAAAGTTCCTGCCATAAAACAAACATTCAGATCAAAAATCCACAGATCAAAAATCTAGTGTCTGACAAATTGTCAGATTGTTTTAACCACCATGAGTTTAGATAGACGCCCAGAATAACAAACGCATGATCAGCCAGATCTGAATAAATCAGTTCAAGATAGCAATTTAGGTTGGCCTCGAATTTAGAGAACACCATTAATTTGGGGCATTAATTAGATCGAACATCTAATTTCAATTTGTATTTGAAAATTTAAAGAATACCCAAACCATCTGTTTCAAAACAGTAAATGAATTACTTTAGAGAAGTGTTAAAATTAAAATTCACATTTAATTAAAATTTTAATGACTCAACATCTGTTCAAATAGATTAGAATTAACCCCGAACAACAACATTAAATTGATTCGCTTATTTAAGCGGGGCATTTGGTTAAATTAAATCACCTATTCACAATTGAATAAATCTGAATGTCTCCTAAATATAATCAGGGGTAGCCAAATCAGAATTCAGTATTGATAGTGAAAATGAAATTCATCCAGTTTCAATTTTATAATCTGTTTGCTTCTCTCAATATGTTGGTCATTTACCAAAGGGGTAATAAATCTACGGTTCACACAAAAAAATTCTGCCAGAGGTTTAAAACTATGACAGGATAGAAATTATCAAGTAACGAAGTATTCTGAGTGGTCTGTATTTTGCAGGGTAAATTGCAAGATAGAAGCCGGATTAAAAAACATAAAATGTGCACCAAAATTAAATGGTGTTTAAAAGTTAAGTGAAGAAAACGGACGAAACCCCTTATAAGTGAAACAACAGGTAAGAATAAATAACACTGTGATAAATTATAAATTTAATGGTCAGAATATTCCCGATAAACCACTCGTGACAAAAGGACAAAAGAAGCTTAATCTGTAAAGGTGCAAAGCATCAGACATTTAAGCCATTTCAACCAGACGCTGATCACCAGATAGGTTGAAACAGAGTAATATAAGATATCTGTAACGCAAAACAGACGACGAAGATTTTAAATAAAGTGATACAGACGAGAAAATGTTGATTTTAAGGGGTAATATTAACGACATATTCTGCAATTCAGGCGATGATGATGACAGAATAGATAACGGTGTAATTGGGCCGGGCGTTTCTGAGAAGGTCAAAGAGAAAACTAAGAAACCCAGCCTTTATAAGGTCTTATTACTCAATGATGATTACACGCCAATGGAGTTTGTCGTTTATATTTTAGAACAGTTTTTTAATAAATCACGCCAGGAGGCAGAAAATATCATGCTTCATGTTCATCATCGTGGCGTCGGCGTTTGTGGGGTTTTTACCTATGAAGTCGCAGAAACAAAAGTAACCCAGGTTATGTTGTTTGCTCAGGAGCATCAACACCCCTTGCAGTGCACCATGGAGAAGGAGTAACTTTCCATGCCATCATTTACAGAAAGTCTAGAAGACGCCATTCATCGCGCACTTGAATATGCAAGTGATCGCCGTCAGGAATATGCAACATTAGAACATCTGTTGCTGTCACTGATAGATGATAAAGATGCGTCAGCGGTGATGCGTGCCTGTAGTGTCAACCTTGAATTGTTAAGACGCCAACTCGTCCAGTATATTGACGATGAGCTTGATGTCCTTGTCGCAACTGAAATTGAAGATGTCCAGCCAACAACCGGTTTTCAGCGCGTGGTTCAGCGCGCCCTCATTCATGTCCAGTCATCCGGGCGTGAAGAAGTCACTGGTGCAAATGTGCTTGTCGCCATTTTCGCTGAACGGGAAAGCCATGCCGCTTTCTTCCTTCAGGAACAGAACATGACCCGCTATGACGCGGTAAAATATATCAGCCACGGCACAGCCAAAAGATCAGATCAGTCTGAAACAAGGCCAGTGCGCGGCGTTGATGATGATGCCGCCACGGTTGAAACCGGTGAAGAAGAAAACCGCGAGCCAGATGCACTTGATAATTTCTGCATAAATCTCAATAAAAAAGCCAAAGAAGGGCGCATTGACCCGCTCATTGGCCGCGAAAAAGAGGTTAACAGAACAATTCAAATTTTATGCCGCAGGCAAAAAAACAACCCATTGTTTGTGGGTGAACCAGGCGTAGGTAAAACCGCCATTGCCGAAGGCCTTGCCCGTCGCATAGTTAATGATGAAGTCCCTGAAGTCTTAAAAGACGCTGTTATTTTCCAGCTCGATATGGGCGCTTTGCTCGCCGGCACAAGGTATCGCGGTGATTTTGAAGAACGTCTTAAATCAGTGATAAAAGAAATTGAGCGCACGCCAGGCGCCGTCATCTTTATTGATGAAATTCACACCATTATTGGGGCCGGTGCCACATCTGGCGGTGCAATGGATGCTTCAAACCTCTTAAAGCCAGCGCTTGCCAATGGTGCCGTTCGTTGTATCGGTTCAACAACCTATAAAGAGTTTAGAAATTATTTTGAAAAAGACCGCGCCATGGTCCGTCGGTTCCAGAAAATTGATATCGAAGAGCCAAGCCCTGAAGATACCATCAAAATTCTGCATGGCCTCAAGCCTTATTATGAAAAACATCATAATATCAAATACACCAACCAGGCCGTAAAAACCTCAGTGGATTTGTCGGTTAAATATCTACACGACAAAAAACTGCCGGACAAAGCCATTGATGTGCTTGACGAGACAGGCGCTGCGCAAATGCTGCTGCCTGAATCAAAGCGCCGCAAGGTCATTGGTGTGAAAGAGGTTGAAGCAACCATTGCCTCAATGGCACGCATACCGCCAAAATCGGTTTCAAAATCAGATGCAGAAGTTCTAAAACATCTCGAGCGTGATCTGAAACGCATTGTGTATGGTCAGGATCAGGCCATCATCGCGCTTTCATCAGCAATCAAACTCTCACGTGCAGGTTTGCGCCAGCCGGATAAACCCATTGGCTGCTATCTGTTCTCAGGTCCGACAGGTGTTGGTAAAACCGAAGTCGCCCGCCAGCTTGCTGATACCATGGGCGTGAAGATGCTACGTTTCGATATGTCGGAATATATGGAAAAACATGCAGTTTCCCGTCTTATCGGTGCGCCTCCCGGCTATGTCGGCTTCGATCAGGGTGGCATGCTGACGGACGGCATTGACCAGAACCCGCATTGTGTCTTGTTGCTTGATGAAATTGAAAAAGCCCATCCGGATATTTTCAACATCCTTCTGCAGGTGATGGACCACGGCAAACTGACAGATCATAACGGCAAAGCGGTTGATTTCAGAAACGTCATTCTGATTATGACCTCTAACGCCGGTGCGGCAGATCTGGCCAAAGCACCAATCGGCTTTAATCGGGATGAAAGAACCGGTGATGATGAAGAAGAATTAAACCGCATCTTCAGCCCGGAATTCCGCAATCGTCTCGATGCGATCATTCCGTTTGCCTCACTGTCTCCTGCAACAATCTCAAAAGTTGTCGACAAATTCATCTATGAACTTGAAGCACAACTGGCAGATCGCTCGGTTGCATTCGAGCTGACAGAAGACGCGAAAAAATGGCTGGCGAATAAAGGCTATGATCCAAAATATGGAGCAAGACCTTTAGCGCGTGTCATCCAGGAATATATCAAAAAACCACTTGCTGAAGAATTACTGTTTGGCAAACTGGAAAATGGCGGAACGGTCGAAGTCAGCGTTGACGGAGAAGGCGCAGACAAAGCCCTCACATTTAATTATGTAGCGCCAGAAGTGCCGGAAAAGAAGGCCGCGCCAAAGAAGAAAACCAAAGCCAAAGTCAGTGCAGTACCGGCGAGTAAAAAAACGACCACGCGCCGCAAAAACACCGCATCCAAAAAAACAGGCAAACCACCTGCTGATAAAACAGAGTAAGCTATGGTTTACTAAAACTGTAAGCAAAACAAACAATTAACATCATTTTTTCACGCAGCGATGGACTTTAAAATCCATCGCTGTATTGTTGTGTGGAACAAATGAACCGAGACCAATGAACAAACAACAGCGTCAATATTTCCTGAACGGGTGTCGCTCCTCAATGACCCCTGCGGGCATCGTCCTCTTCACGACATTTTTTGCCTATGGGGCTCTGGTAAATGGCACGAATATAGATCTCTCAGTCGGTCTGGGTCTGTCACTATTCACATTCGCAGTCCCCGGCCAGGTCGTGCTTGTTGACGAACTCGCAAGAGGCGGCAGCATTTTAACAGCAGCCATCGCAACCACGCTAACAGCCATCCGCCTGCTTCCCCTTTCTGTTTCAATGATGCCAGTAGTCCGTGATAAAGACACCCCAAGATGGATGCTCATGATCATCGTTCATTATGTGGCCGTCACGGTGTGGATCCAGTCCATGCAACTCTTGCCAAAATTGCCAAGAGAACAAAGAGCACCATTTTGTCTTGGTATGTGTCTCAGCCTGTCATCAATGACATTGGTCGCCACAGTGATCGGGTTTTACGCTTCGCATTTATTGCCGACCAATGTGGCAGCAGCCACTCTGTTGATTACACCGATGTATTTCTTTCTCTCCACATTTGGTGCGGTGAAACATCTGGCCGAAAAATACGCCTTTGCGATCGGCAGCGTACTCTCAATCTTTTTTATCTATACTTATCCTGATTTAGCACTCCTTGGCACTGGTCTGATAGGCGGCACGGCAGCCTATTTTATCGCCAGAAGGAAGCGGCGCAATGATTGATAACATTCCAGCTTATGTCATAGTCCTGATCGGTTTTCTGGTAACTGAACCCTGGCGCTGGCTGGGAATGTTCTTTTCAAAAGACCTTGATGAAAACAGTGAAATAATCATCTGGGTGCGCGCCGTTTCAACCGCCCTCATTGCCGCATTGATCGCAAGGTTGATATTAACCCCGCCCGGCGCCCTCGCTGAAATTCATGTCAGCATTCGCGTCATTTCATTGCTGTTTTCAACCGTCGTCTTTTTTGCATTTGGCAAACGATTGCTACTGACCATTTTTAGCGGCCTGATCTGCTTTCTGTTGCTGGTTGAAATTACGACAAGATTTGGATTATTGCCTTAAAAAACGAGCAAAAGATTAAAGCACAGCCCGGTATTTATCCGCATGAGCTTTCAGTAAATCCGCATTAGCCATATCACGATTATGCCGCTTCAGCTCAACCCCTTCATAGGCGGGCACAACATGAAAATGCGTGTGAAATATTGTCTGCCCGGCCGCAGCATGATTAAACTGCATCACAACAACACCATCAGCCTTAAATGCCTTCATCGCAGCCTGTGAAATTTTCTGAACAATCGGCATTAACAGAGCAAGAGTTTCTGGGTCTGCCGTTAATAACATTTCAGAAGGCGCTTTTGGTATCACCAGAGCATGCCCAGCAGATTGCGGCATCACATCCATAAACACCAGACTGTCTTCATCCTCATAAATAATCTCAGCTGGAATTTCCCGTCTGATAATTTTAGCAAACAGATTATCAGTATCATAAGCCATGTCAGTCTTCCTTCTTATATGGCAGATGTGCCTTCAGTAAATCGGTCTGAAGGTCAATATAGCGTCCCTCATCTGCGATAAAATCTTCAACAGCCACCCGCAATCCATCATGCAGAATATAATGAGCCGAGTTGGTTTTCACCGGGCTGTAACCACGCAGTAATTTATGCTCTCCCTGCGCCCCGGCTTCAACCCGGTTTAAACCATGCGCCAGCGCATAATCAATTGCCTGATAATAGCAAATCTCAAAGTGTAAAAAATCATGATGCTCAGACGCCCCCCAATAGCGGCCATAAAGTGTATCCGTACCGATAAAGTTAAGGGCCCCCGCGATATACTGATCTTCTCTTTTGGCAAAAATCAATGCAATGTCTTTGGCTTGTTTGCCACCAATCATATCAAAGAAAGCGCGGGTCAGATATGGCCGGCCCCATTTACGGTCAAACGTATCAATATAAAACTTATAAAACGCATCAAAGTGATGGTCTTTTATCTGATCACCGCTCACCCATTCAACCTCAAGCCCGGCCTCGAGCGCCACACGTCTCTCTTTGCGGATCGCTTTTCTTTTTCGGGACTGTAAACTTTCGAGAAACTGTTCAAACTCAGTAAAGCCTTGATTTTCCCAGTGAAACTGAGTGTCATGACGTATAAGAAGCTGCTCTTCTTTCAAACAGTCAATGAGCTCTTCTTCAACAAAATTGATATGTAAAGAAGAGAGTTGCCACTTAACGCCAAGTTCAATGGCAGCTTTTAAAAGGGCAGGGCGCACCGTTTTTTCGTCCGTAGCTAAAGTGAACAACCGCCGGCCAGTCACAGGAGTGAAGGGAACAGCTGAGAGCAGTTTTGGATAATATTGACCGCCAGCCATCTCGAAACCGCGGGCCCATCCATGATCAAAAACATATTCACCCTGGCTGTGCCCCTTCAGATAAAGCGGCATAATCCCAACGATTTGTTGATTGTCATCCTCAGCAATCAGATGCATAGGCCGCCACCCGGTTTCAGAGGTTGCAGAACCGCTCTCTTCAAGTGAAGTAAAAAAACCGTGGCTTATAAAGGGGTCATATGATTGTGATGGCGGGTTAGAAAGCCGGTCCCAGTCATCTGCTGAAATATCACCTGCAGCGCCAATACTATATACATGAAGTGGTTCAGTCATGACCTAATTCTAAGGTAAAGTGAAAATTCAAAAAAGTGACAACAAGAATATTTATCCAGGTTTCAGATTAAATTAGCCAAAATCGGCACCACCCAACTTGTCAGACCAGTTAAATTCTGCAATCGGGATTGCACCGTTTTTCCTGGCATAATCCATTTCGCTTCCAGAGGTGATCGTCCAGCTAAACAGTGGAATATCCAATTCTTTAACGAGGCCCTTCATATATTCATTCTCTATATCAGCAATATCATGGGCAAGAAAATCAACTCTCCTCTGACGCGCGGAATCAAATTGCACCTTACCAAGGGCTCTTTCCTCTTCACTAAGGCCACTCCATCTTTTGGCAGGTAATTGACTTGTCACCATACCAAGCGGCCACTTACAGTCTAACGAACGAAAACGCTGAATGACTGAAGGGTCAAAAGACATAATTCCAAGCGGACCTGAAAATTGCGAACAAATATCAAGGATAGATCGTTCCATTTCCGCTGTGCCAGTCCAGTGGCTTTTGACTTCAATCAAAAGCGGTACTTTGCCCGCAATCATTGAAAGGCAGTCCGCAAGACTGATGATCTTATCCCCGCCGACGGAATAACTGACCCTGGAAATCTCATCGGCTGATAAAAAGTTCAGTCTTTCATCCCGATCAGTCAGTCGCGCAAGAGTTTCATCATGAAAAACCATTGGCACCAGGTCCCGGCTCATCTGTACATCAATCTCAATACCAAGACCTACATCCATTGCCATCGTGATCGCCTTCGGGCTGTTCTCAACAATGGCCGCGTCAATATTATGTAACCCGCGATGCGCGAAGGCAGTTATTTCAGTAAGTCTTTGTGCAAATGTCATGATTTTATATGAAACAGAGCCTCCACCTCTACGGCAGAACCAAGCGGCAGACTGCTACAACCAATCGCAGCCCGGCAATGCAGCCCCTGATCACCAAACACTTCTACCATAAGGTCAGAAGCCCCGTTAATCACCTTCGCATGATCAGTAAAGTCTGGCGTCGCAGCAACAAACCCACCAAGACGAACCAGCCGTTCAATACGATCGAGATCACCAAGTGCGGCTTTGGCCTGAGTTAAAAGATTGATGCAACATAACCGGGCTGCCTGCTGGCCAGTTTCCACATCAACATCTTTGCCAAGATGCCCCTTAAAACGAACAGTTCCGTTTTCAATCGGCACCTGGCCTGAAATAAACAATAAATTCCCGTCTATAACACAAGGAACATAATTACCAACAGCAACCGGTGCTTCCTGCAAAAAAATCCCAAGCCCTTCAAGGCGTTGTTCAATGATTTGTGACATGGCCATGCCCCTTTATTATGAATTATTAATCAAAATTGCCATTTTAAAGACACAGAAAACAATTGAATAGATGAAAAGCAGTACTTACCATATAAAATGACAGGCATTTAAAAAGTTAGCAATTCAGAAACTTTAAATCTGTCTTGTATTGCTGACAATCAGAATCAACCAGGATCATATCATATGCAAATCAGTCCCGTTTCCGTTATTAAAATCTGCGCAGTATCTGCCTTGTGTCTATTGGGCACAATGCCACTTGCCAGCGCAGCGAACACAGTACCGGAAGCCGGTGGCACACATGTAGCTGCCCACAGGGCCGTCTATAACCTGACACTGAATGACAGTCTTAACAGCGCCAATATAGCCGCTGCCACAGGCCGCATGGTGTTCGAGGTATCCGGCTCAAAATGTGAAGGCTATCTGGTAAACATGCGGTTCATTCTTTCAATTTCAGATACTAAAGGCAGTGTGAACGTAACAGATGTGCGCACCTCAAGCTGGGAACACGGCAAAGGTGATCGTTTCCGCTTTAATACAAGCCAGTATTTCAACCAGAAACTTTCAAAAACAACCATTGGCGATGCGGCCCGAAAAAAATCCGGTGAAGGGATTGATGTAAACGTCAAAAGCCCCAAACGAATTGTCACCAAATTTGACGAAAAAACCTACTTCCCAACAGAACATACAAGGCTGATGCTGAACGCGGCGATTAATGGAGAAAAAGTTCTGAACGCGCCGATTTATGATGGTTCAGAAAACGGCAACACCCTCTATGACACAACAGCCATCATCGGTAAGGAATTAAAGTCAGATGTGACTGTTGCGAATAGTAAAATCGAAAACCTGAAAGTGATGAAAGACATGGTCTCTTGGCCAGTGGCAATCTCATTTTTTGATAAAAAGAAGAGCAATAAACAGGACCATCTGCCAGATTATGAAATTTCATTCCGCCTGTATTCAAATGGCGTCAGCCGCAATTTATTGATTGATTACGGTGATTTTTCACTAACAGGCTCAATCTCACATATCGAATTTCTCCCCGAAAACCCGTGTAACTAGGGCGGATGCTTGTAGGCATCTGAAGCCCCACTAAAAAGGCGGATGCCTGCGACGGTTGCTGGTGGGCAACAGAAGGAGCGCTAGAATGCCGGATGCCTGCGACGGTTGCTGGTGGGCAACCGAAGGAGCGCTAGAATGCCGGATACCTGCGACGGTTGCTGGTGGGCAACCGAAGGAGCGCTAGAATGCCGGATGACTGCGACGGTTGCTAGTAGGCAACCGAAGGAGCGCCAGAATTCCGGTTGCCTGCGACGGTTGCTAGTGGGCAACCGAAGGAGCACTAGGAGAGTGCAACCGAAGGAGCACTAGTAGAGCGCAACCGAAGGAGCACTAACAGAGCACATCAGAAGCCCCATGACTGACAGGAGAGAAAAACACTTCTTTTCACCTAAAACTCCCAGAGTCTCGCCGCCCCTCTGACCCCGCTACTCGCACCAAACAAAGGGCGCCTGATGTCTACCATTGGGGCGTCAGCAAAAATATAAGGGGCCATTAAAGCCGGCAATTTATCATAAAGGTGTTCAAGTTCACTAAGCCCGCCCCCAAGTACAATCACCTCAGGGTCAAATATATTTACAACCATGGCGAGGGCCTTGGCCGTCCGCTGTGTGTGAGCATCGAGGCTTCGTTTCGCCTCAAAATTCCCTTGGCCAGCTAACGTGACAACCTGTTCGGTCGTTTCTGACGGTGCTTTGGCCGTTAAATTATGGTGGTGCAATATTGCAGGGCCAGAAATCCAGCTTTCTATGCATCCCCTGTTCCCACACCAGCATAAAGCGGCATTTTGAAATTCATCTTTGTCCGCAAAAGGTAATGAGCAATGCCCCCATTCACCACCAATTGAACGCGGGCCATTAATAAGGTTGCCATTTAAAACAAGACCACCACCGACCCCTGTCCCCATAATCACACCGAAAACGGAATGTGCTCCAGCAGCTGCGCCATCAGTACTTTCAGAAAGCGAAAAGCAATTGGCATCATTAGACCATCGAATGTCTCTTGAGAGCGCGGATTTAAGGTCAGTTATAAAATCACGACCGTTAAGCCAGGTGCTGTTGGCATTTTGAACCAGTCCACTTTTAGGAGCAATTGACCCTGGCATACCAATCCCAACAGGGGCAGTAATCTGCAAGGCAGTCTCAATTTTTCCAATGAGAGCGACAATTTCCTGAATTGTCAGTTCATAATCAAACCGCGGTGTAGGTGAAGTGACAGAATGAAGAATTTCACCTGTCTCGGAAAGGGCAGCCGCGAGTAGTTTTGTTCCCCCCACATCCACACCGATATTTATTTTCATTGATCATGACCAACCAGTGTTAAGCGTGAAGCTTCTACCGCTTCCGGGCTTAATTGCTCTTCTGAACAAAAAGCCAGTAGCAGGCTTTCATCAGCTGTCATAAAATCCAGCACACCACCTAAAAATTTCAGATTTTCCTTTAATCTCAAAATATCAGGGGCAGAAATGCCGCTAATTGCCATAAATTTGGTTATTTCTTCAGGGTATTGAGAAATATAGGCCAGAGAGCGTATAGCAATAAAAGCCGCCGATTTGGTGCTCAGGCTTTGGTTATTAGAGGTCATTAAGGGCTCCTGATTACGGTTTTGACAGCTGGGAAAAAACATAAAAATTAATAAATTAAACGCTTATTTTACATGTTTAAGATTAAATAACATATCTGATATTATTGACCCAAGTCGAACATATGTCAGAATATTCAGTGTTTAGTGGGGCAGACCACTTAAGGTTAAGACGATAGTAGGGCGTAATTGGACATGTCAAAAACAATTTTAATCGTTGAAGACAACGAATTAAACATGAAACTCTTTCATGATTTGCTTGATGCAAACGGCTACAAGACACTCCAGACCCGTAACGGAGTTGATGCCATGGAAATGGCGCGCAACCATAAGCCTGATTTAATCCTGATGGATATTCAGCTTCCAGAAGTCTCCGGCCTTGAAGTGACCAAATGGCTGAAAGACGATGAGGATTTATGCGAAATTCCAATTGTCGCCGTTACCGCTTTCGCCATGAAGGGCGATGAAGAACGCATACGAGAAGGTGGGTGTGAAGGTTACATCTCCAAACCTATTTCCGTGACACATTTTTTAGATACAATTGGTCAGTTAATTAACTAGACCCAAACCACTCCGCAAAAAGTGACTGTGTAATTAAGGACTTCCAAAATGACTGCAAGAGTACTAGTCGTTGATGATATCAAAGCAAACGTAAAATTACTTGAAGCACGTTTAAGTGCAGAATATTTCGAAATCATCACAGCATATTCAGGTCCCGAAGCGTTGAGTATCTGCGACGAAGATCGTATTGATGTGATCCTGCTTGATGTCATGATGCCCGGTATGGATGGTTTTGAAGTTTGCGAAAGATTAAAAGCCAATCCTTTAACACAGCACATCCCAGTAGTTATGGTAACAGCACTTGATACCCCGGCTGATCGCTTGCGTGGTCTTGAAGTTGGCGCTGATGACTTCCTCACCAAACCGGTAGATGATGTCGCTCTGGTCACCCGTGTTAAAAATCTGACCCGCCTTAAAATGTTGACTGACGAAATGTCTATGCGTGCTGAAACTGGCAATCAGATGGGGCTCAGTCAGGAAAACATTCCGATTTTTGCTGAAAAACAATGGAATGGTAACATTCTGATTGTTGAAGATCATCCAAGATCAGCCGAGCGCATGACAAAAACCCTCACCGCTCAGCACATGGTTGATATTGAGCCAAACCCTCAGGAAGCTTTGTTCAAACTCGCCGAGCAGGAATTTGATTTACTGATCATCAGTCTTGATCTCAACGGTGTGGATGGTCTGCGTCTGGCCGGTCAGGTCCGCTCATTAGAAAGAACTAGAAACCTACCGATCCTGATCATAGTCAGCCCGGAAGACAGAGCCCGCCTGATGCGCGGTCTTGATATGGGTGTAAACGATTATATGGTCCGACCGATTTGCCCGAACGAAATGATGGCCAGAGTTAACACCCAGATACGACGTAAAAAATACACCGATTATCTACGCAACTGCCTGGAGACTCGCGTTGAGTTAGCAATAACAGACGCCTTAACAGGCTTGCACAATCGCCACTATCTGGAAAGCCATTTAAAAACACTGTTTGATGAAGCACGTTCAACTCGAAAAAACCTGTCGGTCCTGATGACAGATATTGATTACTTCAAATCAGTCAATGACACATACGGTCATGATGTCGGTGACCAGGTTTTAAAAGAATTTGCCCGACGCATCCGCACAAATATCCGCGGCATGGATCTCGCATGTCGCATTGGCGGTGAAGAATTCGTCATCGTGATGCCAGATACGAACCTGACCGAATGCTATAATGTGGCCGAAAGAATTAGAAAGTCGATTGAAAAAGAAACTTTCTACATCCCGCAATTGGAAAAATTCCTGGAAATTACCACCAGCATTGGCATAACAGCCCTTGATAAAGAAGTGAACAGTCTCGAATTGCTGATCAAGAAAGCTGACCAGGCCTTGTATTGCGCCAAACGCGATGGAAGAAACCGCGTTGCGGCAGATGCTGCCTAAATCGCAGCTGATCTGTGTAATCACGCTGATAATTATATAGAATTTCAAAAATCTGGTACTGTGACAATTAATCAGCCAACAGCTCAGCGCAGCTATATTATCAAATCAGAAGAGTAAGTTATCTTATAAAACTGCCCGATTTATAAGCACGAATCACTTTGGATGAATGGCAAAAAAATCAAAATCCAGAAAATATACGAAAATCAACCGGTATATTAACGATATTCACAAGCTTGTGCCACCGATTCACCATTTTTCTTTACAATCATATAAAATTATCGCTATGAAAATAGAGGATATGATTGATTATTTCTGCATTTATGCATATTTATCAATTGGAAGGCTTCTGAAAATTATATTTTTTGGAATATTGCTAAAAGTTTTTCGGCGGCTTTTAGATATTGGGGTAGAGAAAACAAACGTTACAAAATCCTCAAATTTAAAAACTGTCAAGGAAATCCCAGCGGGATGTACAGGTACCGCCGCATCTCCTGGTTCCGTTGGGTGCGGTCGGCTGTTAATCGGATTGAGTGGCCTCCTCGTTACGCCGGTTTTCTAGTCGACCTCTAAGTCAAATGACCATAGGCCCTCTTTGGTCCATTTGACAAAGGCTGGCCTCGCAACTTCGGTTTCACCCCGCTACCGTGTGTTGTGGGGCCAGCTGCTT
>JAJFHX010000044.1 GCA_021775425.1 Hyphomicrobiales bacterium | reverse complement strand
CGGCAACCCTATCAATTGAAACCCATGTGAGAGAGACCGAGATTAAACTTTTTGGCTTTGCCAATGAGTTTGAGCGTGAGTGGTTTCGTAAATTGCAATCAGTGCAGGGAGTTGGGGCGAAAGTTGCGCTGGCTATTCTTGGAACGCTGACAACGACTGACCTTTCAAACGCGATTGCGCTGCAGGATAAAGGCATTGTTTCGCGGGCGCCGGGTGTTGGGCCGAAAGTGGCGGGGCGGATTGTCAGTGAATTAAAAGACAAAGTGCCGAGCCCTTCAGTGATTGACGGGAAAACGCTTGGTGGACATGCTGAGGGCAGTGCTGTTGGTGCTGGCGCTGGGGGCAGGGGTACTTCGAAGGCTGCGGACGCCGTTTCCGCTTTAACGAACCTTGGCTATCAGCCAACTGATGCAAGTATGGCAGTTGCTACGGCTTTTCAGGAAGCGGGGGAGGAAGGCTCTGTTGAAGAGCTGATCCGCCTTGGATTGAAGGAGCTGGCCAGATGAGTGACCGTATTCTTGATGGCAGCCCGAAACTGACGGATGCGGAAGAGCGCTCTATCCGCCCCTTGGTGCTGGATGATTTTGTTGGCCAGGAGCAGGCGCGGCAAAATATGAAGGTGTTTATTGAGGCCGCAAAAGGACGGGGTGATGCGCTTGATCATGTGTTGTTCGCCGGGCCGCCCGGCCTTGGCAAGACAACACTTGCGCAGATTGTGGCGCGGGAACTTGGGGTGAATTTCCGCTCAACTTCTGGCCCGGTGATTGCAAAAGCAGGTGATCTGGCGGCGCTTTTGACCAACCTTGAAGAACGAGATGTTCTTTTTATTGATGAAATTCATAGGCTTAACCCGGCTGTTGAAGAAATTCTCTACCCGGCGATGGAGGATTTTCAGCTTGATCTGATTATTGGTGAAGGACCAGCGGCGCGCTCGGTACGGATTGAACTGGCTAAATTCACACTGGTTGGGGCAACAACAAGGGCCGGGTTATTGACGACGCCGCTGCGTGATAGGTTTGGCATTCCGATCAGACTGAATTTTTATGAAACGAGTGAGTTGATTAGCATTGTGACACGCGGTGCTAAAGTGATGGATATGCACATCACACCGGATGGGGCGCAGGAAATTGCAATGCGCTCACGCGGGACACCGAGGATCGCCGGGCGGTTGCTACGGCGGGTGCGGGACTTTGCGATGGTTTATGGCGGCGGCGATGTGACAAAGGAAATCGCTGACAGGGCGCTTTCACAGCTTGAGGTGGATAGTCTTGGGCTGGATCAGCTCGACCACCGTTATCTTAATTGTATTATCCATAATTATGAGGGTGGTCCGGTTGGTATTGAAACCATTGCCGCGGCGCTTTCCGAACCAAGAGACGCGCTGGAAGAAATTGTTGAGCCTTATTTGCTGCAACAGGGATTAATTGCCCGCACACCCAGAGGGCGGGTGGCGGCGTTTAAGTCGTATCAGCATCTCGGGCTGAAGCGGCCAGCGATTGAGGGGGGGAGAGCGTCCTCTGTTATCGAGGCTGACCAGGTAGCTCAGACAACTTTGTTTGACCAGAGCAATGATGGGGATGAGACTTAAATTGAGCTGAATCTCAATCTAAAGTTTTGGGTTAATCGCTCAGATTTATGCCTATAATATATGTCTGATGGTTATAAAAATGTCAGGCCAGATAATTATAAAGGATAATGTGCTGCTGGCTATGAAAGAGGTTGAGCTACTATTGATTTTTTAACTCATGAATTGAGGAGATACTGAGATGGCATCACTGTTTGGTATATTCAGGAAAATGTTTGGTGGCTCTGATGAGGCTGAACGAACAACTCATGAGGATGGAGGGACAGAAGCTGGCAAAAGTTCCAAGACCATAAAAGAAGAAAAATCTATGGTGGATGAGATCACCGAAGTTGCGATAGAGGCAGAAGAGGCGGCTGTTGCCGCGGCTGCTGCGATTGGTGGTGCTTCCGGGATCGAGACCGATGCTATGACAACGGCTGTGACGAGTGCATTTGCTGATGAGGATGATGATACTACTGGTGACACTTCATCTGAGACACCAAGATTGCCGCCGCTTGAATTAAAAAAAGTGGTTGTCTATCTCGACCGGGATCATTTTAACCTGCCGCAATCTGAGACTGTTGGCCGTGCGATTGATTTTGTAAATGACACGACAAATGGAGCAGCTAGTGGCCGGGCGATGCGGGTTTATGACTATGGGGTCGCGGCGGCTGACGCTTATGAATTGCGGGTTGATAAAGAACTGCTGGCTCTGGCAGCGATTTTTAATGAGGTTGGTGATTTTGCGGCTTCGAAAGCGGAATCCTTTTTACTCGAGAACAATATGTGGAAGTCTCTTGCTGCGAAGGTGGCTGCTGCCATTCAGCATCAGGAGGATGGGCTGACTTCAAATGATGTTGAGACCAGAGTTCTGGCGCTGGGCCTTCAGGCAGAAGCGGCGCATGGTGAAGTTGAATATGTGCATCCGGCAACGGCAGCAGAGACGCGGGCGCGCCATCAAGGCTGAGTTTGTTGTGTTTCGCTTTTCAGACAAACGTATGTATTTTATAAACATTCTGATGAATAAAGCCGGTCAGACCTGAAATGGGATGTACAATGAGAAGTGCTATGGGATGTGAAATGGATGACGGGAAGAGATAAATGGCCTGACCTTGCCGGCTGTATTGAGGGGGACGCGCATCACCTGCCGCTTCGGGTTTATTATGAGGACACGGATTTTTCCGGCATTGTTTATCATGCGGCTTATATCAAATGGTGTGAGCGGGGACGGACTGATTTTGTGCGTTTGATTGGTCTTAATCAGAAAGAACTGCATGACGGGGGCGCGGAAAAGCCGGTGCAGTTTTTTGTTGTCAGGCGGATGGAGATTGATTATCTCAAGCCTGCGCTGATGGATGATGTGCTGGAAGTTGTGACCAGAGTTTCTGAAATTGGAACGGCGACGGTTGAGCTTTATCAGGAGATCAGACGAGAGGATACATTGTTGTTTAAGGCGAAGGTGATGATCGTTCTGATTAACGATAAGGGTCGTCCGCAAAGACTGACGAGTGAAATTTTACAAGCCTTTACAAAACGCTGTTCAGATAGTTGATGTGGTTTTTATTCCGGATGGTTTAATAAATCCGGTGTCACTGTTCATTCGCTGCCCGGCTTCATCTCTTGTTTCTGTGCTTGTTTCACGCTCACGAATAATCTAACACCATATGGCACGATGATTTTTTCGATTGAAGGAATTTGTTGCCAGTGTGTGATAAACAGGCGATATGCTTTTTTAAAAGCCCTTGTTTTGTCACAAACACGTGTGAAAGATTGCCTTAGGGCATTGCAGTGGGACAGTGTGGTGGGGCATTGTGGTGTGGCCGTGAGGGGCACCAAAAAGAAACACCCTTATGGGTTCAGATCAGAGGAACTATATGGATCTCGCGACAGTTGCATCAGCCACGCTCCTCACCGTTAGCGGGGGAGTGGCGATTAATCAGGGAGATTTTTCCTTTCTCTCGCTTTTTCTTCAGGCAGACATCGTTGTTAAGGTGGTTATGATCGGGCTGGCGATTGCGTCAATCTGGGCCTGGGGGATTGTGTTTGATAAAATTTTTTCCATCAAAGGGGCGCGAAACCGATCGGATGAGTTTGAGCAGATTTTCTGGTCAGGCGAGCCGTTCGAAGAGCTTTATGATGAAGTGTCACGGCGTGAGACGAAGGGCTTAGAGAGCATTTTTCTTTCTGCCATGCGGGAGTGGAATGAAAGCCTGAAAGCCGGCCCGAAGGTTATGACGTCTGTACAGATGCGGATTGAAAAGGTGATGGATGTTGCCGTTAACCGGGAGATTGAGCGGCTTGAAAGCAAACTTTTGTTTTTAGCAACGGTTGGGTCAACGGCGCCATTTGTTGGTTTGTTTGGCACGGTCTGGGGCATCATGAACAGTTTTTCTTCAATTGCTGCTTCTAAAAATACCAGCCTTGCTGTTGTTGCTCCTGGTATTGCCGAGGCGTTGTTTGCAACAGCGCTTGGTTTGCTCGCGGCCATTCCGGCGGTGATTTTTTACAATAAATTTTCTTCCGATATTGCGCGACTGACCCAGAGATATGAAGGGTTTGCTGATGAGTTTGGTGCCATTCTTTCGCGTCAGATTGAAATGCGCTCTTAAAGACCAGATAGTTGCTCTTTGTGGCCTGAATAATCGGGAGCAGGCTAGAAATTGGGATTTTGGCTGGCTATAAGCTTGATGATCCGCAATTAAACGGTGTTTAATGGGATAGAAATGCCATAATTTTTTGATTAATGAGCATTCATCGTGAATTTTTAGAGCATAATTTTTATTTAAAGGATTTTTATAAATGGGCACAGGCGTTGGAGGTGGTAAAGCGATACCGCGCCGGAAACGGTCCCGGCGGGCGGGTGGTTTGCGGCCGATGTCTGACATCAATGTCACGCCGATGGTGGATGTGATGCTGGTGTTGCTGATTGTGTTTATGGTAACGGCGCCATTGCTCAGCGCTGGTATTCCGCTTGAGTTGCCAAAAACCGAGGCGAAAGCTCTTGGCGGTGAAAAAGAGCCGTTAACGATTTCTGTCGATAAAGCTGGCAAAGTCTATATTCAGGATAAAGAAATCAAAATTGAAGAACTTATCCCTAAACTAAAAGCCATTGCTAAAAATGGCTATAATGAGCGGATATATATCAGGGGCGATCAGCAATCGCTGCATGGTAAGATTTCTGAAGTGATGGGCAAAGTTTCCGGGGCCGGATTTACCAGGCTGGCGATTGTGACAGATGCTCAAAGTCAATAATAGCGGGTTTAAGTTATTGTGTGAGGGCAATGCTTTAAGTGAGGATGTGAGGAGAAAGTAAGTTGCGACTGGGCCTGATCTTATCATTGATGTTTCATGGTGCGCTGCTGGCTTTTGCGCTGATTTCCCTTGTCAATGCGAAACCGTTAAAGCCGGTTGAGGTGAAATCCATCCCTATGGAGATTGTTGATATTTCTGAACTGACCAAACTCAAGGCCGGGCTCAAGAAAGCGCCTGAGAAAAAAGAATTGAAAAAGCCCGATGAAAAACCGATTGCCAAACAGATAGAGCCAGAAAAAAAGAAAAAGAAACCCAAGCCAAAACGTGCTGTGCAGCCAAAGGCTGAGAAGCAAGCTGTTGAAGAAGTGAAGCCGCCCGAAAAAAAAGAAGTGGTGAAGAAAAAGGTTGAACCGGTTGTTGTGAAGAAGAAGGTTGCTAAAAAACCGAAACCAAAGCCGAAACCTAAAGTTAAACCCAAGCCAAAAGCCAAGATCGTCAAAAAGGTTAAAAAGAAATCTTTTGATGAAGACAAGATTGCCGCCTTGCTGAACAAAGTGCCGGATTCCGGGCCGACCTCATCAAAATTACCTGATTTACCGGGTGCTAAAAAGGTGAAGGGTGATAGCCGGGGCAAAGATGTACGTATGAGCATTAATGAGATTGATGCCTTCAGACGGCAGGTGTCTCGCTGCTGGAACCCACCTGTTGGCGGGCTGGGGGCTGAGGATCTGCTGGTGAAAGTACGGATGGAACTCAGAAAAGATGGCACGCTGAAAAATCAGCCCAAAGTTATGAACCGGGGCTCTTCCTCGTTTTTCAGGGCGGCGGCGGATAGTGCGACGCGGGCTATCTGGCAATGTCAGCCCTATAACTTACCGGTTTCGAAATACAAAGTCTGGCAGGATATGATCCTTAATTTTAACCCGCAGGATATGTTGCGGGGATAATTTAAGTGTTTATGTTGAAAGGGAAAATGTTTCACGGTGCTGACAATTTAGAAGCATGAAGTGTGGAGCGGCAACCAGGAAGGTTTGCATCCTGAATGATAGCCACTCTTAAAGAATGGGATAGAAGCAGAATGAATTTAGCGAAAAACAAATTTGGTGAATTACCTGAAACGGAGATGGGTAAGCTCTTTGTTTTGTTATTCATGCTGATTGTTTTGGCTGGGTTTTCTGTCGCACCAGCACGGGCGCAGGTTGAAATTGATATTACCGAAGGCAATGTGAAGGCCATCCCGATAGCTGTGGCGGCTTTTGAGGGTAAATCTTTTGATGACCAGCGATTTGCGCAGGAGGTTGTGCAGGTTATTCAGGCTGACCTTGCTGGTAGCGGGCTGTTTGAACCATTGGACCCGCTTTCTTTTATTGATAAAGGGGCCAGCGTTCTGGCCGTTCCTAAATTTTCTGACTGGCGGATCATCAAGGCGCAGGCACTGGTTGTTGGACAGGTGGAGCGGTTGCCGGATGGGCGCATCAAAGCGCAATACCGATTGTGGGATGTTTATTCCGGCAAGCAGTTATCAGGGGAACAGTTTTTTATCGCAAATGATAACTGGCGCCGGGTCGGGCATGTGATTGCGGACACGATTTATAAACGGCTGACTGGTGAAAGCGGGTATTTTGACACGCGGATTGCCTTTATCGACGAGACCGGCACAAAGAAAAGACGGATAAAGCGCCTTGCTGTTATGGATCAGGATGGACACAATATGAAGTACCTGACCAAGGGGCAACATCTGGTGCTGACACCCCGTTTTGGACCACGTGCGAATGAGATTACTTTTATGTCGTATGAAAGTGGTTTGCCGCGGGTTTATTTGCTGAATATTGAGACCGGCCAGAAGGAAGTTGTGGGTGATTTTCCGACTATGACATTTGCGCCACGATTCTCGCCAAACGGGCAGCAAATTATCATGAGTTTGCAGCAGGGAGCGAACGCGAATATCTACACGATGGATCTGCGTACCAGAGAGACAAAACGATTAACCAACAGCCCTTCAATTGATACCGCGCCGAGCTATGCGCCGGATGGAAAACAGATTGTTTTTGAGTCTGACAGAGACGGTTCTAAACAGCTTTTTGTGATGAATGGTGATGGCACCGGAGCCCGGCGGATCAGCCGGGGGGAAGGGCGCTATTCCACCCCTGTATGGTCGCCGCGCGGTGACCTGATCGCGTTTACGAAACAGGTGCCGGGGCGCTTTCTAATCGGTGTTATGCGGCCTGACGGCACTGGTGAGCGGATTTTGACCGAAGGCTATCATAATGAAGGGCCGACATGGGCTCCGAATGGTCGGGTGCTTATGTTTTTCCGTGAATCACCGGGTGAAAAAGGGGGGGCGCGCATCTATTCAGTGGACCTCACCGGCTATAATGAACGGCGAATTCGTACCCCTTCCTGGGGCTCAGATCCATCATGGTCACCTCGTGTTAATAAATAGGCATTAAAATCCTTGTCTTCAGGGATAGAATCAAATTCTAATCCTGTTGTTGATTGTGCTGTGTATTAACGTTGGAACAAAAAGGGGACATTTGGATTTTCGTGTCATTTTCGCATCATTGGTGGTGAAAACATGACACCTGAGTACATCTGTTCTTGATCTTGTTGGTTAGGGCCGGTAATCCGGTATTATGCACTGCTCGTAATTATTCTTTAAGGAGTACTATAATGCGATCTTATAAGCGTTTATTTGTTGCCGCTGTTCTTATCGGTACTGTTGCAGCTGTTAGTGCCTGTCGTCGTGAAGTTCGTCATGAACCAATGAAACTTGGTGCTGAAGTAACGCAAGAGCAAGTACAAGCTGCTCGTTAGAAGATATCATTATGCGGTGTCGGTAAAATGGTGCCGTGTGTGCTTTTGGAATTTTGTTTTTTTAACCGGGTTATTCTAACCCAAACTCAACCTGAAGGGGGAAAGAGCATGAAAGGTTTTAAAGGTCTTATCATCGCTGCTACTATCGTTGGAACTGTTGCAACTCTAGGCGCTTGCCGTCGTGAAGTTCGTCATGAGCCAATGAAACTTGGTGGTGACATTGCTCCAGTTGAACAAGCTGTACGTCGTTAATTTTGACGCTACAGTTTGCTAAAGCAAATTAGCTTTAGAACTGAAATAAAGAATCGTGCTGTACGTTTTTCGTGTGGCACGATTTTTTTGTTTCAGGGGTTTGATCAGGAGTGAAAATAGCTGTGCGTTAAACAGGCCTGCAGGCGAGGGGTTAAATTGTCTCGAATGCCTGAATTCGGAATTCTGGCTGATGGGGAATTTTTAGTCATCGACCATAATTCTGAACTGATTTATCTGACACTATATCGCCTTAGTTTCGGTCCATGAAAAAACATGTATAATTTGGTGGAATCCGTTCTTTCCGGGTAACATCACCTGTTATTCAGCATTAATGTTTGGTATGCTTCGTTGCAATTGGAATTCGTTATTTCGCAGTTAGCTGGTGTTTTAAAATAATCCGTGTGTTGTTCACGGTGAAGATATGTCGAGAGTGAATATGATTTCTCAAGTTTTCAGATTGGTTGTTGTGTTGATGTTGGCTGCATTTGTTGCCGGTTGTAGCAATGCGAATAAAAGCCTCACGGGTGTGCCCACGAAACCGGGCTCGGCGCAGGACTTTGCTGTGAATGTTGGGACGACGGTTCACTTTACTACAGACAGTGTGCAACTAACCGAGCAGGCGCTTGGGATTTTACGCAATCAGGTGAAGTGGCTGAACCAATATTCGAATTATAGTGTGACACTTGAAGGCCACGCTGATGAACGCGGCACGCGTGAATATAACCTGGCGCTGGGCGGGCGACGTGCTGATGTGGTGAAAAATTACCTTATTCAAAACGGTATCAGCCCTACAAGGCTGCGGACCATTTCTTATGGTAAAGAACGCCCGGTTGCGGTTTGTAATGATATTAGCTGCTGGTCGCAGAACCGGCGGGTTGAAACGCGCCTCAATGGGGCGGCGAATTATTAAGTTAAACTGTTAAATTGTTGAGTGGACCAGGTTTTGCGTGTTTGTTTTTTAAACAGATTAAAGGATTAGACGTAAGGGTTGGATGATGATTATGCGGCGCTTTTTCGTAAAATTTAGTTTGGTTATGGTTTCAGCGCTAGGGCTGGGGCTGGCTTCGTTAGGTTCTGTTCAGGGACAGGAGGCAGCGAAGGTGGCGGCAACTCAGAAGGCCAAATCTGCTGGCAGTGAGTTGATTGATGCACAACGGCGGATTGACCGGCTTGAAGCGCAAATTGCTGAGATGCAATCTATGATTGGTGCGTTGCAGACGCTGGTGCAAAAGGGTGTTGCGCAAAACCCCGTTCAGACAACGGTGCCTTTTCAACAAAGACAACCTGAAAAAGTGCTTACTGACCCAGAATTTAAAACGGATGGCTGGGGGGCAGATACACGCTCTGATCGCGAGAGAGATGACAGAGGACAGCGAGATGATATCCAACTCAGTGGTGTTCCGGGTGCCGACCTTGAGCTAAACGGCCGTGTGCCAGAAAGCAAAGTGAGCATCAATGGTGAGCCAGCGCGAAAGTTATATGATGCGGGGTATAACTATTTGATGGCGAGTAATTATACTTCTGCTGAGGCGACTTTTCGCTCATTTCTGAGTAATTATCCGCAGAATGATCTTTCCGGTAATGCGCAATACTGGCTTGGGGAGACATATTTTGCTCGCGGTGATTATCGCAAAGCTGCCAATGAGTTTCTAACTGGATATAAAACATACAGAAACAACCAGAAAGCGCCGGATAATTTGTTAAAGCTTGGAATGTCGCTGCACCGGCTGGGGCAGTCTGAGGCTGCCTGTCAGACATATTCTGAATTAAAGGGTAAATATAAATCTCTGCCGGGGCATGTTTCGCGCCGTCTTGGTGAAGAACAGAGCAAGGCTGGTTGTTCTTAAAACTATTCTAGCCTCAGCGATGAAAGGGTCTCTCGTTGTCATCATTTGTATTGCTTTTTGACACATGGTTTTCTTTCTGGATGATAGCTGGCATCGTTATGGTGATGATGTTTTTTGCACTGCCGCTGTTGTCTTCTTTGTTTTTTCTCAGTTGCACATTTTTATTTAATCTCCTTAGTTTCGTGATGGCGAAGGCGCTGTTTATCTCTGGCATGATTGTGCTGTTTACGCCGCTTGTTTCAGCTTATCTCTGGTTTAATTGAGATCAGGTTTGTTCTGGTCCAACACTTTTCCTTTCCTCTTCCCATTGCTGACATTCATGATTAAGTCTGATCCCTGATTAAGTCTGATCTTTATTGCATCTTACGTTGATTGGGATGTAGTTTGCTTGCCATGGTAGATCTTCACTCTGACATTGATGAATTGTTTGCTCAGCTTCGCGAGGTGGGGCCGGTTGCGCTTGCGGTTTCTGGTGGTGGAGACAGCATGGCCATGCTTTACCTTTTTGCGAAGTGGCGGAAGCGGCATCCACTGACAGATAATGAAAATTTAAAAACATGTGAACTTTTGCCAAGAGATGTTGTTTTCTCTGTTGACCATGGGCTGCGTCCGGAAGCGGCTATTGAAGTTGAGCAGGTGATGGCGGCTGCCTCCCTGCTTGGATTTGAGGGGCGGTCGCTGAAGCTTGATAAGTTTCAGGATGGTGATGGTTTGCAGAGCCGTGCCCGGAGTGCCCGGTATGAAGCGATGTCAGCAGAGATGGCCGGGATTGGCATATCTCATCTTTTAACAGCGCATACGGCTGATGATCAGGCGGAGACATTTCTGATGCGATTGCAGCGGGGCAGCGGGGTTGACGGGCTTTCTGCTATTTTACCGCAAAGGGTTTTGTTTGGTGTGACGATTGTGCGGCCATTATTAGGGGTGAGGGGAGCTGATTTGCGAAGCTGGCTACGTGATGAGGGTGTCAGCTGGGTCGAAGACCCGAGCAACAGGAATGACAGATTTGAACGGGTGCGGGTGCGTGAGTGGCTGTCTAACTTTGATGATAATGGAGGGATGGTCAGGGGCATTGGTGAGAGCGTCAGACGGCTGCAAAAAAGTCGCCTGGCCCTTGAGGCAATTGTGGATGGATTTTTAAGCACGCATGGGTTTGTGCATCTTTACGGGGTGATTGAACTGCCGTTAGAGGCGTTTGAAACCCTATCTTTTGAGCTGCAGATC
Organism: Hyphomicrobiales bacterium; assembly: GCA_021775425.1. Lineage (GTDB taxonomy): Bacteria > Pseudomonadota > Alphaproteobacteria > Rhizobiales > HXMU1428-3 > HXMU1428-3. The sequence continues at coordinate 13,474 of JAJFHX010000044.1, read as the reverse complement.
AGAGTGCTCAGACGACTGGTGCTGGCGTTTGGGCGCGATGAGCCTTTGCTTTCGTCGCTTGAGGGCTGGGTTGAGCATATACTCTCTATGGGGAATGAGAAATTTGCGATTGCCGGGGTTATTGTTGAAAAACGCTCCAAAAACAGTGGGGTGCTGGTGTTAACCCGGGAGACAGGGCGGGCAGAGCTGGTGGAGCTTCTGTTTAGGCCTGAGGATATTTTGAAGCTCGCAAAAGAACAGGGTGCAGGAAAGGGAACAGGTTCCGCATCGGACCAAATTCGGATTGTCTGGGATAATCGAATAGGGTTTGAGTTTTCATTTAAGGACTATGAGCGGGGGGCTGCTGCCTTGTCAGCTTCAGATGGAGATCTGAAGGTCAGAGGGTTTAAGTCTGATGAAATTGCCCGACTGGCTGAATTTATGAAGGCTGAGCCGGTTAAGAACTTCCCAATTGATTTAAAATTGTTGGCGGGGGTTGCCGGGTTCTGGATTGACGGGCAGCTGCTGGCTGTGCCACAGCTTGAAAACGCGGATGAGCAATTAGTGAAACTGTGCTTTTATCCGAATGATTGTGAAAGGTCAGGTGGGTTAGAAATTAACGCTAAATTTCCTCTAATTTCATTGAAAGAAGTGTGATTTAATGTTTGATAGGTTTTTTCATATAAATCAAACTGCGGCGTGTTTTTGATGGAATTTATGACTTTCTCTGGCGTTTGCTGGAAATAACCATATTCTTGTGAAAAATTGTCGTATATTGAGGGTGAATGGGGCGTTGTGCCTCTTGGCAAAGCCATTACGCATGCCTATGTTAAGCTCTTGTCCGCTATGCTACGTGATTTGAGGGCATTTTAATTATAAAGAGCTGTTTCTGCTCAGATGTGGTGTTTGTTTTAATCGAGATTTTGCAGGCTTTTCTTCTGGCCACGCGCTTATTGCTGATCTCTGGAACAGGAAATATTTATGAATTCGCATTTTCGTAACTTCGCGGTTTGGGTTGTTATCCTTTTATTGCTGCTTGTTTTGTTCAATATGATTCAAGGCGCGCAGAATAACCCGAAACAAACGCAGATCAGCTATTCTGAATTGCTGGCTCAGGTTGAACAGGGCAATGTGAAAGATGTGACGGTTGCCGGTCAAAAAATTACCGGCCAGTTTGGAGATGGCGGCGCTTTCAGTTCTTATGCGCCGAATGACCCGACCTTTATTACGACACTGAATGCCAAGGGTGTGGCAATTACAGCCAAGCCACCTGAGGATGAATCAAACTCGTTTCTCAATATTCTGCTGACAACCTTCCTGCCGGTATTTCTGCTGATTGCTGTCTGGATCTTTTTCATGCGTCAGATGCAGGGCGGCGGTGGCCGGGCGATGGGCTTTGGCAAATCGAAGGCGAAACTTCTGACTGAACATCATGGCCGGGTGACATTTGAGGATGTGGCCGGTGTTGATGAAGCGAAAGACGACCTTGTCGAGATAGTGGAATATCTGCGTGACCCGCAGAAATTCCAGCGGCTTGGCGGACATATTCCACATGGTGCGTTGCTTGTTGGCCCTCCAGGCACTGGTAAGACATTGCTTGCGAGAGCGATTGCCGGTGAAGCGAATGTGCCGTTTTTTACAATTTCAGGTTCTGACTTTGTTGAGATGTTTGTTGGTGTGGGTGCGAGCCGGGTTCGGGATATGTTCGAACAGGCGAAACGCAATGCGCCGTGTATCATCTTTATTGACGAGATTGATGCCGTTGGCCGGCATCGTGGTGCTGGCCTTGGTGGCGGCAATGATGAACGCGAGCAGACGCTGAACCAGCTACTTGTAGAGATGGATGGTTTTGAAGCGAATGAAAGCATTATTCTTCTGGCTGCGACCAACCGGCCTGACGTGCTTGACCCTGCTTTATTGCGCCCCGGACGGTTTGACCGGCAGGTGATTGTGCCATTGCCTGATATTGTAGGCCGGGAAAAAATCCTGAAAGTTCATGCTGCAAAAGTGCCGCTTGCACCAAATGTGAATGTGAAAGTGCTGGCCCGTGGTACACCCGGATTTTCGGGTGCGGACCTTGCCAACCTTGTCAATGAAGCGGCGTTGCTTGCCGCCAGACGTTCTATGCGGATGGTGACACAGCAGGAATTTGAAGACGCGAAAGATAAAGTCATGATGGGTGCCGAGCGGCGCTCCATGGTAATGACTGAACATGAAAAGAAAAACACCGCTTACCATGAAGCGGGGCATGTGATTGTTGGCCTGAATGTGCCGGAGTTTGACCCGCTGCATAAAGTGACGATTATTCCACGCGGGCGGGCGCTTGGTGTGACCATGAATGTGCCTGAAACGGACCGTCATTCTTATACACGGCAATATTGTGTTTCACGCCTTGCTGTATTGTTTGGTGGCCGTGAAGCTGAGATTGCGATTTTTGGTGATGAGAATGTAACCAATGGTGCTACTGGTGACATTCAGATGGCTACTGGCCTTGCGCGCAAGATGGTTATGGAGTGGGGCATGTCTGAAAAGCTTGGCCGTGTGCTTTATAACAGTAATGAGCAGGAGGTTTTTCTTGGCCATTCAGTAACGCAATCTGTAAATATTTCCGAAGAAACAGCCCGGCTGGTTGATGAGGAAGTGCGCAGGCTGATTGATGATGGTGAAAAGACTGCTCGCCAGATTTTGATAGACAAAAAAGACCATCTGGATACGATTGCTCAAGGTTTGCTTGAATATGAAACGCTGAGCGGTGAAGAGGTTATGAATCTGATTAACGGTAAGCCTCTACAACGGGATGAGCCGGATGATACGCCGGGTGGTTCTCATTCAGTGGTGCCGATTGCTGGTAAAAGCAAACCGAAGCCGGGTGGTGAAGAACCTAGCGGCGGAATGGAGCCTCAACCGCAAGGTTAGTCTTTGATAGTAATACGTATAATAAAACGCCCGAAGTAGTATGTTCTGCTTTGGGCGTTTTGCATTTTATAAGACCGTGTCAGGCTTTGATCAAAGGAGGGGAATTGATGATTTATTGGCGGCCCATTACGGTCAGCTCTGCATTTTTTGGTGGGGGGGATGTTTCTGGCTCGGACTATAAATCCAGTTTAGTTTTGCCTCTTGCTGGCGTGGAAGGTGTTGGCTTTTCAGCTGTTGAGCGGTTCTGGCGGGATGAAGATGGGATCAAATCTGAGTTGATTAGCGCTGAAAAATTTGCGGCTGAGTTCAGATCAGATATGGAAAAGCTTACGGGGCCAAGAGCTTTTTCGGCTTCGCTTGATTTTTATCAACCACAAATAATGGGGATTTTAAACGTCACGCCGGATAGTTTTTTTGATGGTGGACAATTAGAGCGGGTTGATGATGCGGTGGCGCGCGGACTTAAAATGGTGAATGATGGTGCATCTATTCTGGATATTGGTGGAGAGAGTACGCGGCCGGGGGCGAAGGTTGTCTCGATAGAAGAAGAGCTGGACCGTGTTGTGCCGGTGATTGAAAAGTTATCTGGTGAAACGGACGCGCTTATATCCATAGACACACGCAAAGATGCGGTTATGACTGCTGCCGTCGAGGCGGGGGCCGGGCTGATCAATGATGTGTCAGCGCTTGAGTTTGATGAGGGTTCACTTGAGGCGGCGCGGAAGGCGGATGTGCCAGTTGTGCTGATGCATGCGCAGGGGACACCTGAGACCATGCAAAAAGCCCCTCAATATGAACATGTGCTGCTGGATGTTTATGATTATCTTAGCCAGCGGATTGAAGTTGCTGTTCAGGCCGGGATATCCAGAGAGAAGATTATCGTGGACCCGGGGATTGGGTTTGGAAAAACTCTGCGTCATAATGCTATTCTGATGGAGGGGCTTAGTCTTTTCCATGGTTTGGGTGTGCCTTTATTGCTTGGATGTTCGCGTAAATCTTTCATTGCCGGGCTCTCCAAGGGGGAAGAGGCGAAAGACCGTTTGGCAGGATCACTAGCGAGCGCGCTTAAAGGGGCCACACAGGGCTGCCAGATTTTAAGGATGCATGATGTGGCTGAGACATCTCAGGCTCTTTCTGTATGGCGGGCGTTATGATGTGGTGTGGAAAGAGCTTAAAAAGAGGCGCACTGCATGAATTTTGCTGTTACAGAGGGTAAAATGAGCTAAAATGCGGATGGCTGGTGGTTAGTGACATGTATTACATGACTGGTGTTATATGACTGGTTTTATATGGCCGGTATGAGGTGAGTTGCTTCAATGTACTGAGTAATGACCGCAGTAATTTCATGAGTGTTCAGCCGGTTGAATGGTTTCTAGAGATATTTCAGCAAATTCAAAGCCTTTATTCTGCTGTTATTTTCACAAATAACATTTGAATACAAAGTGAAATTAGAAGGATGGCTTTTCAGTCGCGTCTTGCTAATTTACTGGCAAATTGATGGTCGGCCATTTTGTTGGGGTTTCATGTTTTTGTGACCGGTTATTCGGTGACAGTTTTATTAAGTGTATGACACAGGTTCGGGAGACGCAGGGGACATGTCAAAAAAGCTATTTGGAACAGACGGTGTGCGCGGGCAGGCGAACCAGTATCCTATGACGGCAGAAATGGCCATGAAAATTGGCATGGCTGCGGGCAAGATTTTCACCAATGGTGAGCATCGGCACCGGGTTGTGATTGGTAAAGACACCCGGCTTTCGGGCTATATGATTGAATCTGCGCTGATCACAGGATTTACTTCGGTTGGTATGGATGTGTTTCAACTCGGGCCGTTGCCAACACCGGCTGTTGCGATGCTGGCGCGCTCTATGCGGGCGGATCTTGGCGTGATGATTTCTGCTTCGCATAACAAGTTCATTGATAACGGGATTAAGATTTTCGGGCCGGATGGTTTTAAGCTATCTGATGCGCAGGAAGCTGAAATTACGAGCATCATCAATGGGGATATGAGTTCCATTCTGGCGGCACCGGCGGAAATTGGCCGGGCGAAACGGATTGAAAGTTCAAGAGACCGCTATATTGAAGCTGCCAAGCGCAGTTTGCCGCGTCATATGCGGTTTGAAGATTTGCGTATTGTGATTGATTGCGCGCATGGGGCCGCTTATAAGGTGGCGCCGCTTGCACTCTGGGAACTTGGGGCAGAAGTAATCCCGATCGGGGTTGATCCGAATGGTACCAATATTAATCAGGATTGCGGGTCTACGTCACCTGAAGCGCTGTGCGAAAAAGTGAAAGAAATGCGTGCGGACATCGGCATAGCGCTTGATGGCGATGCTGACAGGGTGGTGATTGTTGACGAAAAAGGCAACCTTGTTGATGGCGACCAGCTGATGGCGGTGATTGCCAAAAGCTGGAATGATGAAGACAAATTGCTGGCTGGTGGCATCGTTGCGACAATTATGTCGAACCTTGGCCTGGAACGTTTTCTTCAGGGGCAAAAACTGGACCTTATACGCACGCCCGTTGGGGATCGTTATGTGGTTGAGCATATGCGGGAGCATGGGTTTAATGTGGGCGGGGAGCAATCCGGTCATATTGTACTGACGGATTTTACCACGACGGGTGACGGGCTTGTCTCTGCGTTGCAGGTGCTTTCTGTGGTGGTTTCTTCAGGTAAGCCGGTGAGTGAGGTTTGCAATCAGTTTGAGCCATTTCCGCAGGTATTGCAGAATGTTCGATATTCGAGCGGCAAGCCACTTGAAGACAGCCATGTGATGGATGCGATTAAAGAAGGTGAGAGCCGGCTTGGACAAAATGGTCGGCTGGTTATTCGTCCTTCGGGCACAGAGCCGCTGATCAGGGTGATGGCTGAGGGAGATGACCAGGGCCTTGTGCGTGATGTTGTCTCTGAGATCGTTGGTGTGCTGAAAAAAACTGCGGCCTGACCGGTTTTCAAGTTTAAAATCAACTCAAAATTACAACTCTACCGTTAATTCATGCGGGCCGGGCTCTTGGAATTTGCGAGCCTTTTCCGAGGGTGTGCCGAATGGATAGGTTGTTGTAATGATTGAAATTTTGATTCCTTTGTTTAAGCTTTATGCTTTATGAAAAGTCAACTGATTCCTGGAATCATCCAGCGCCATTAAGAATTGTTTAATAAAATCAATGAGCTTTTGCGAGTTATCATTAATTATCTTTTAAGTTTTTTCCCTGATAGTCACTGTCAAGGCCTGTTTTGAATGTTTTCAAAGCAGGGGGTCGCCACGATTAGGTTGGCATTAATTAAGGGGAATTTTATTATGAGTAAATGTAAGGCAGGCTTTGTGGGCGCCCTTATGTTGGTGCTAACCGGTTCAACGGCAGGCGCGGCTGATTTATTTGACGATGACTTTCGTGGCAGCATGAAAGACATGGGGACTTATGAAGAGACTTCAACACGTGGCTGGTATCTGCGTGGTGATTTGGGTTATGGATTTAATTCTGAGCCTATTGCAACTGACAACAACAATGGTGTTTTCTCAGGTGAAGACCTGGATGACAGTTTCGTCATTGGTGGTGGTATTGGTTATAACCTGACACGTGGTCTTCGGATGGACTTTACGCTGGATTACCGGACTGATGCTGATTTTTATGCAGTATTTCCTGCAAGCCCAACGACACCTTTGACAGGTGAACTGAGCACATTAGTTGGTATGGCTAACCTTTATTATGACTTTGATATGGGACATCGGATTACACCTTATGTTGGTGTGGGTATTGGTTTTGCAAGTCATACAATGGATGCTGGTAAGCTTGTAAGCGGTGCTGACATTGTTGATTATAAAGGTGAAACAGAAACTGAGTTTGCATGGGCTTTGATGGCTGGTGTTGATATTGATCTGCGTTCAAACTGGAAGCTTGATATTGGCTATCGCTATCTGAATATGGGTGACTACCACGTAGTTGATGCGACATCGAATGGTAAGGTTTTTGAAGTTGATGACCTTGAATCACATGAGTTCCGTGTTGGTCTTCGTTATCAGCTTGGTTGCCTTCGTGATTGCACACCAAACTATGTTTCTTACAAGTAATTGAAGAGTTATTATTGCGTTATCAAGGCGGGTCTTTTGACCCGCCTTTTTGTGTTTTAATGTCTGGATTGTTTTGCTGAATGATCAGTTCTTAAAACCAGAATTTTATTATCAACGAATATGGCGTTCTACTTTTGGCTATTTTTCTTAAATAAAACAGTGGTTTGCAAAAATAATTTTAAAATGATTTGACATGTCAATGGTTCTCAAATAATCCCTTTGGTGGGCCACCTCTCCCCACCGAGAGGCAACTATCTGAGAGGATAGATCATGACAGATCTAAATAAACCGGCAGTGCGCCCGGACAATGCGCGCTTTTCTTCTGGTCCTTGTTCTAAGCGACCAGGTTATTCCCTAAATAATTTAACTGATGCTGTTCTTGGCCGCTCGCACCGCTCCGGTGTTGGCAAGGCGCGGCTGAAACTTGCGATTGATAAAACCAAATCAATTCTCGGCATTCCTGATGATTATGTGGTTGGTATTATGCCGGCTTCTGATACGGGAGCGTTTGAAGCGGCGATGTGGTCTTTGCTTGGTGAGCGCGGTGTTGATGTGCTTGCATGGGAAAGTTTTGGCAAGGGCTGGGTTACGGATATTTCCAAACAGCTAAAACTTGAAAATGTCCGTTTGCTTGAAGCGCCTTATGGTGAACTGCCTGACCTTGGCACTGTTAATTTTGACAATGATGTTGTGTTCACCTGGAACGGGACGACTTCTGGCGTCAAAGTACCAAACGGTGACTGGATTGCTGCTGACCGGGCCGGGTTGACGCTGGTTGATGCAACATCTGCCGTTTTTGCGCAGGATATTGCGTGGGATAAAGTGGATGTGCTGACTTTTTCCTGGCAGAAGGTTATGGGATCGGAAGGACAGCATGGCATGCTTGTGCTTTCCCCTCGTGCTGTTGCACGGCTTGAGAATTACACACCGCCCTGGCCGATGCCGAAGATTTTTCGCCTCACCAAAGGCGGGAAACTGATTGATGGTATTTTCCGTGGGGAAACCATTAACACGCCTTCGATGTTAGCGCTGGAAGATTATGTAGACGCGCTAAAATGGGCTGAAGAAATTGGCGGGCTTGCCGGGCTGAAAGGCAGGGCTGACGCGAATTTTAAAGTGCTTGATGACTGGATGAACTCACGTGACTGGGTTGCCAACCTTGCGGTGAAACCTGAGACAGCTTCAAATACATCCGTTTGCCTGAAGATTGTTGACCCGCATATTACGGCTCTAGACGATGAGGCGCAGGCTGGGTTTGCCAAATCTGTTGCCAAACTGCTTGAGGCTGAAGGGGTTGCGCTTGATATTGGCTCATACCGCGATGCGCCTGCGGGGCTACGTATCTGGGCCGGAGCGACGATTGAGACCTCTGATATGGAAGCTCTGATTGCGTGGCTGGATTGGGCTTTTGTGACGGCAAAATCGCAACTCGCATTGAGTTGAGCTTAGGCCTTTATACATCAAGAGTGGGCAGGTCATTTTGACTGCCCCTCATTTCCTTCAAATTTCATAATATAAAACAGCTGGTTAATTGCCAGCGCCATGGAGAGATAAATGGCACCACGTGTTCTGATTTCAGATAAATTAAGCCCGCTTGCAAAACGTATTTTCGATGAGCGGGGCATTGATGTTGATGTAAAAGTTGGTTTGAGCAAAGAAGAATTGCTTGAGATCATTGGGGATTATGACGGGCTTGCGGTTCGCTCTGCGACGAAGCCGAGTGAAAAAGTCATTAAGGCTGCCACGAAGCTGAAAGTGATTGGCCGGGCCGGTATTGGTGTTGATAATATCGACATTAAATCGGCGACGGCAAAGGGTGTGATTGTAATGAACACACCGTTTGGTAATTCAATCACGACTGCGGAACATGCGATTTCGTTGATGATGGCGCTTGCGCGTAATATTCCTGATGCCAATGTTTCAACTCATGCCGGTAAATGGGAAAAATCTAAATTTATGGGTGTTGAGGTGACGGGCAAAACGCTTGGCGTGATTGGCTGTGGTAATATTGGCTCGATCGCGGCGGAACGCGGGATTGGCCTTAAGATGAAGGTTGTTGCCTTTGATCCGTTTTTAACGGCTGAGCGGGCGATTGAAATTGGCGTTGAAAAGGTTGAACTTGATGAGCTTTTCAAACGGGCTGATTTCATTACGTTGCACACACCGCTGACTGACAAAACACGGAACATTATTGACGCAGCTGCCATTGAGCAAATGAAAGACGGCGTGCGGATTGTGAACTGCGCGCGCGGTGGTCTTGTTGATGAGCAGGCGCTTCGTGATGCGCTTGAGAGCGGCAAGGTGGCTGGTGCGGCGTTTGATGTGTTTTCTGAAGAACCAGCGACTGAAAATGTGTTGTTTAATGCACCGAATATGATTTGTACACCGCATCTTGGTGCGTCGACAGATGAGGCGCAGGTTAATGTGGCGGTGCAGGTGGCTGAGCAGATGTCTGATTATCTCCTCACCGGGGCGATCAGCAATGCGATCAACTTCCCGTCTGTGACAGCGGAAGAGGCTCCTCGTTTGCGCCCGTTCTCGCAGCTTGCAGAGCAGCTTGGGTTATTTGCCGGGCAGTTGATTTCTACGGGGCTGAAAAAAGTGCAGGTTGAGTTTGTTGGTGAGATTGGTGAGCTGAATACAAAATCACTGATGGCATCTGCCATTTGCGGGGTGATGCGCCCTCAACTTGCTGATGTGAATATGGTGAGTGCAGCGGCGATTGCGCAGGACCGGGGCATTATCATTGAAGAAACCAAACGCAGTGCTGAAGGGGCTTATGGATGTTATATGCGTCTGACGGTGACGACTGAACGCCAGGAACGCTCTGTTGCCGGGACTGTCTTTTCAGATGGTAAGCCGCGGATTATTCAGGTCAGAGGGATTAATATGGAAGCGGCTCTCGATGAAGACATGCTTTATATAGAAAACTATGACAAACCTGGTTTTATTGGCGGGCTTGGTACGGTGCTTGGCGAGGCTGGTGTGAACATTGCCAACTTTAACCTTGGCCGGGATGAAGAGAGCGCGAAGGCGCTTGCGCTGATTGGCATTGATGAAGCGATCTCTGCTGAGGTGATTGAGCAGGTTAAGGGGCTTGATCATGTGGTTGATGTTAAGCCGCTTAGCTTTATGGTCAGTTAGAGCATCTGATTTTAATTTGTGTGAAAATATCACAACATAAAATTATTTAAACATTGTTCAGAAAAGGCCCTATCGGGGCCTTTTTTTTGTGTTTGTTGATGGTTCATGCAGATGATTGTGAATTAGCGTTGTCAGTATTTGTTGAATTAATTCAGTTTGTTACAAATTTGTAATGTATGGGAGTTTTCATCTGCTGTTCATGTTCGGGGGTGTTTATGGGGATGAGTTTAACGCGTAATTTTGCTCTTTCTTTAATAGAGTGATTTTTGAATTTAGAGACCGGAATATCGGGAGAGGATCAGAGAAATGAAAGTTTCAAAATACGGAAAAAATATTGCTGCTGGCATCATGGCATTGCCATTATTCATGTTTGGTGTGAACCCGCTGATTGCGGCTGAGATTAATGGTGTCTCAAAAATAACGGAAGTTATGGTCTTTCCTAGAGGGGCTGAGATTACGCGCGCGTTTAGTGTTGATCTGCCTGAGGGTGAGCATCAGCTGAAAATTAATGACCTTCCGGCTGAGTTACAAGGGCAGTCTTTGCGGATTGAAGGGGCTGGACCTGAGGCTTTGATCATCGGTTCGATTGATCATAAGGTGGTGACTGAAGCGCTTAGCAATAGCCAGGACAAGGCAGTGCTGGCACAAATGAAAGAGCAGTTGCAGCTTCTGCGTGATGAACGTGAAATGGCGCAGGCTCTTGTTGATGCCGCTGAATTGCAAAAGAAATTATTAAACGAAATGGCGCTGTTGCCATCACGCCCAACAGGGCGGGGTGAAGTGGCTGCCTCTGACCCGGCGCAACAATATGCCAGCCTTTATAGTCTGATGGGAGAAAAATTTATTGAAGCGCAACAAAAGGCCTTAAAAGCAAAAGTTGAGCTGCGCCGGCTTGATAAGGAAATTAAAAATCTTTCAAGACGTATTGCTGAGCAACCATCAAAGAAGAAACGTGCCAGCCATTTGACTGTGAATGTTGATGCGGGGCAATCTGGTAAGGCTGAGTTTACGATTAAATATCAGATTAAAGGGGCCGGCTGGGCGCCTCTCTATGATGCGCGGCTTAAAACGGATGATGGGGCCGGTAAGGCGAAGCTTGACCTGGTGCGCCGGGCGGTGATTACACAGCGGACGAGCGAGGAGTGGACTGACGTGAAGCTCAGCCTTTCAACGACCAACCCGACCGGGCAGACAAAAGCGCCGGAACTTTATGCCTGGCTGATTGATTTTAAACAAGACCGCAAAGTTGGTGGCATTATGGATATGATGTCAGCAAGCGAAGCACCTGCGCCAGCGTCGGAAATGGACCGGCGTGTTAAGACTGGTTATGGCGCCGGGCGGGCATTGAAAATGCAGAAGGTTGCTGCCAAACCAAAAGCGGCGGTCGTGAATAGCGGTCAGTTCCAAATGACGTTTAACGTTGAAGGACTGACAAGCGTTGCCCGAAATGGTGAAAAGAAAAAAGTTTTTCTTGATCAACTATCAATAGTGCCGGATGTGAAATTGCTCACTGTACCGAAACGGATGCAGAAAGCGTTTCTTCATGCTTCTTTTGTCAATAAGACAGGAGATGCGCTTATTCCGGGGGCGGTGTCGCTTTTCAGAGATGGTGTTTATGTTGGCCGCTCACGAATGGCGGCGATTGAACCAGAACAAAAAGCTGAAATTGGATTTGGTATTGACCCGAATGTAAATGTGAAATGGGTGCGCCTTGACCGGGTGAAAGGAAAAACCGGATTAATCACCAGCTCGAACAGTGATGTGCGCCGTTATAAAGTGACAATTGTTAACGGTCATAAGAAAGATATGGATGTGACAGTTCTGGACCAGATGCCATATTCTGAAGCTGAGACAATTGAAGTCAGCCTTTTAAATGCGAACCCGAAACCAACACGCAGCGATGTTGATGATAAACGGGGTGTTATGGCGTGGGATCTGAAAGTGGCGGCGCAAAAGACAAGCACCATTGAATTTGGCTATCAGGTTGTCTGGCCAAAAAACAAATCGATTACGCTTAGATAAAGTTGGCTTTTCTCAGTGCCTTAAGATGCTGTCTCTCATTTTTGAGGGGCGGCATTTTTTGTTTTGGCATTGGCTGAAATCAGCACGCCGGTGATGATCAGGACAAAGCCAATGTAATGGTAAATTTCAGGTATTTCGCCAAGAAATAGAAACGACAGCACCGCGCCAAGCGGTGTCATCAGATATAGCATGACGCCAGCTTTGTTACCGCCTATCAGCTCGACACCTCTGTTATAAAAAACATAGGCCAGCAGGGCCGGGAATATGCTGATGTAGAGAATGGTGATGGCGCTGTTGAGTGAGATTTCAGGCCAATGGCCAAGGCTCATTTCAATGATGGTAAAGGGAATGAGGATGATGGTTGCTGTTGCAAAGGTGATGACTGCAAAGCTGAATGAGTGCAGCTTTGGTCTGGTTTTCAATAGAGCTGTGTAGAGCGCCCAGCAGAGTACAGCAATGAAGACAAGGATGTCTCCTATGGTGAAACTGAGTTCAGCCAGGGTGGATAAATTACCTTTGGTGATGATCAGCAGAACGCCGAACAGTGAGAGGGCAATCGCCAGTGTTTCTTTGAAGGTGAGCTCGATGCCATTGAGAACAAAATTTGCGAGAATGATAAAGATCGGCAAGGCTGCGTTGATGACAAAGGCATTATTCGCGGTTGTAGTATGAAAGCCGAGATAGGTGAGGGCATTATATGCCGCGCCGCTTAACAGCCCGAGCAGAAAGTAATAAGGAATGCGCTTTTTGATTTCCGGCCAGTCTTTTTTCAGATAAGGCCAGGCGAAGGGCAGCAACATGAGTGAGGCCAGCAACCATCTGATAAAGCTGAGGGTGATGGGGGGGATGAGATCAATGATGGCGCGGCCTACGACGAAATTTCCGGCCCAGAATAAAATGGCCAGAAACAGCAGCAGATAGGGTTTGTTATACAGCCTGTTAAAGTGTGATGCTATCATTTGCGGGAGAAAACTCATTTATCAAGTGGGATTTATCGATGTTGTTATTCTGATTGATTTTCTATCCTTACAATAGATGAACGGGATTTGCCCTGTTTAATTCTGCAATTCATCAATAATATTTGTTATTCAGCATGGTGATATGTTGTTTTGAATCGTTAGATTGGGGCAAGAATCGCGATTTCTTGCGCTAAATGATGGTTAAAGTGCGAAATAAATGTGAAATGGCACTCGCGCTGTTGGATTTATATGGTTATATTCGCGCCTGTTCGGCATATCACGATCTAATTTTCATTTTCAGATTTTAAGGAATGGTCCATGGCAAATGTAGTTGTGGTTGGCTCTCAATGGGGTGATGAGGGCAAGGGGAAAATTGTTGACTGGCTC
>JAJFHX010000043.1 GCA_021775425.1 Hyphomicrobiales bacterium | reverse complement strand
TGAAACCCAGAAATTCAGCACCCTCCGTCGTACCAGCGCCGGTTGCTTGTGGGCAACCGAAGGCGCACTAAGAGAGTGGGCAACCGAAGCGTAGCAAAATAGACGACTGAGAATTAAATTAAGCCCCACCAATCAACCCGCTCTTCTTCGCTAGGTCCGCAAGGTTTTCCTTGGGCCGTGCGCCGATATGCGAAATCACTTCACTCGCTGCTAATGCCCCAAGCGAACCACAGATCTCCATTGATTTCCCCTGCGTGTAGCCATAAAGAAAACCGGCAGCATAAAGATCACCGGCGCCGGTCGTATCAACCAGTTTTTCAACCGGCATGCTTGGGGCTGCCATGGTAACAGCGCCTTCAACGACCATAGAACCTTTAGGCCCTTGTGTAAGCGCCGCTAGCTCCACATCCCGGCGCACTCTGTCAGCCGCTGTTGCAAAATCTTCTGTTTGATAAAGGGCTTTAATCTCTTCTTCATTGGCAAACAGAATATCAACATGCTGTTTGATAAACGGGAAAAAATCATCCCGGTGCCGTTCCACACAAAATGCGTCTGATAAAGAAAGCGCCACTTTATTGCCTGCCGCATTGGCAATTTCAGCAGCTTTATAAAAAGCTTCTTTGGCGCGGGGTGGGTCAAACAGATAACCTTCAAGATAAGTGACCTTGGCAGATTTAACCTGATCTTCTGAAATGTCTTCAATCCCAAGCTCAACACAGGCACCAAGATAGGTGTTCATAGTCCGCTCACCATCAGGTGTCACAAACACAAGGCACCGCGCAGTAGGCGTCGTGCCGGCATTAAAGGGCGTGTTAAAATCCACGCCAATTGCTTTGAGGTCATGGGCGAAAATTCTGCCGAACTGATCATCATTCAAGACGCCGATAAAGCTGGTTTTTCCGCCAAAAGCACCGATTCCGGCACAGGTATTGGCAGCTGAACCCCCAGAACTTTCCACAGCCGGCCCCATGCTTTCATAAAGCCGGTCAGCATCCTCAGAGCTGACAAGTTGCATATTGCCCTTGCGTAAATTCAGCTCATTGAGCAAAGCATCATCACAAGTCGCGATAATATCAACAATTGCATTCCCAATCCCAAGCACATCAATTTCTGCCATTACACCCCACTTATTGAGCCTGAAGCTCATTCTCTCTAACACTTATTTGTCTGGCTGCCATGTTTGACATTTATCACGCTCTGTCAAGGGGACTGCGCCATTAGAAGTCCATTCAGCAGGGTTCATTTGCTCAATATTCACACAGCGTATAAAAATTAAGCAGATGCGAATGACCAGTGGGTCAAAACCAGCTGAAAACGGATGAAAAAGCTTAATCGACAACCTTTTCAGTAAAATTACACACATCAGCAATCTCACAGCGCACACAAACCGGTTTTCGCGCTTTGCAGATATAACGGCCATGCAATATCAGCCAGTGGTGTGCATGTAGAAGAAACCTGTCCGGCACACGTTTTTCGAGGTTAAGTTCCACTTCGAGCACATTTTTCCCCGGCGCCAGCCCGGTCCGGTTTGAAACGCGGAAAATATGGGTATCAACTGCGATGGTCGGTTCACCATAAGCCACATTCATCACGACATTGGCTGTTTTTCGCCCAACGCCGGGCAATTTTTCCAACTCTTCCCGCGTGCGTGGCACTTCACCGCCAAAGTCATCCATGATCATCCGGGAAAGGGCAATCACGTTTTTTGCTTTGTTGCGGTAAAGACCAATCGTCTTGATATGCCCGATTAGTTTTTCTTCACCCAGCGCAAGCATTTTCTCAGGCGTATCAGCAATCTGAAACAGGGATTTGGTGGCTTTGTTCACTCCAACATCAGTGGCCTGTGCTGAAAGTGCCACGGCGACAACAAGCGTGAACACATTGGTAAACTGCAATTCAGTTTTCGGTTCCGGCATAGCTGAGGATAGCCGCTCAAAAAGTGTTTCAATCTCATCCCTTTTGAGTTTTTTCACAGCCATAATTTATAAAACCATCTCATTCTGGAAACTTAACCGACTCAAACAAATGAACACGACGTTGAAAAAAACACTGTCTTGCAATAGAACGACTTGTCAGAATAAGCCGTGTGAATATACTCTATAGCATGAAACAAAATTCAAGCTCTGATCAAAAAGAATATGAGTTTTCCGCGCTTTTGATGCCGCATCGATCTTTAAGCCCGCGTGGCTTTGTTATTCTGATGGCAGTAATCTGCACCATAAGTTTTATCACGGGCGTTATTTTTACTCTGAAAGGCGCCTGGCCTGTACTTGGCTTTCTAAGCCTCAATGTCGTTGCAGTTTATTGGGCGTTCAGGCAGAATTATAAAGATGCCAAAATCTTCGAAACCATCAAACTGACCGCCGATCACCTTGTGCTTGAGCGAGTTTATCCATCTGGCCGTCACCAGTCCTTTGAATATAACCCGTTTTGGGTTCAGGTTGGTATAGAAGAACATTCAAGCGGCGCTACAAAAATGCGTCTGACGTCGCATGGCAAATCGATCAACTTTGGCAAATTTCTCTCAGATGATGAACGCCGCGAATTTGTCCATGTGCTTCGTCAGGAAATCAACCGGGCAAAATACAGCATCCAGCCAGAACGACAATAAGTCTGTTTTTAATTTGCCAATTGAGTCCGCAGTAAAATGTGGCCCCCATCAAAGCGGTTCTTTTGCAAACAACCCCCAAAGGTGCGTCTGGTTGATATAACCTTTCAGGTCTTTGTTGACAGCAATGTTACACCAGCTTCCCGTACAGGAAAGAATGTGAACAATCACCCCCTCACCAAGCCGTGCCAGAGTTTTACTGCTGGTCGATTCAGTCTCACGTAAAGAAAGATAGTCCGCGCCAACATCTTTAGGGTTCACTGTCACGCCCGTGCGCCTTCGAGAAAGCAAGCTATGAAACACCCATCCCTTTGCCCCGGCCTGATCTTCAATCTCGCGCCAGTTTTCATATTCTGAAACAATTTTAACCGGCAGCCCCAGTTTCTTAAACACCCAGAGGATCTTATGATTCCGCCCCGGACCACGCCTCACATTCACTTCATCAGCCTTAAGGCTGACATACCGCGGCACAGCCTCACCGCTTGGGCCAATCGTTTTCTCGATCGCTTGCGCCCCTGCAGCCGAAGGTGAAATCCAGAAAAGTGAGAACAGCAAAAAGGTTTTCAAAAATTTCATAGAGAAATCTGACATAAAGAATTTAAACCACTCATGTTGAATTTGTTGGTTTGGCATAGTTGAACAAATTGTTCAAGCCAGCTTCCTGCCCAACAACATCAAAACTATGTTCTTCATCAGGTCTGTCTGAAAAAAACAAAAATTTCGTAAAAACAAAATCAGTTAAGTTGATAAAATAATTTAAAATGCCGTTTCTCATCCTTGTGCAATTTGCTACAACTTATAAAAACGCATCAAAATAAGAATTAAGAGGGAACCATGAACCAAGATCCACTCGTCATTGTTACCCGCAAATTGCCAGACAGCATTGAAAGCCGCATGGGAGAGTTGTTCAATGTTCGCTTAAACCCGACAGACCAGCCTTTGTCAAAAGAAGCATTGCTGGATGCCGTCAAGGTAGCAGACATTCTCGTCCCGACTGTGACAGATAAAATCACCGCAGATATCATTCAAAATGCCGGTGAAAACCTGAAACTGATCGCCAATTTTGGTGCTGGTGTTGATAATATAGACCTTGATGCCGCAAAAGAAGCCGGCATCATTGTCACCAACACACCAGGCGTTCTCACCAATGATACAGCAGATATGACATTGGCGTTAATGCTGGCCGTGCCGCGCCGCCTGCTTGAAGGCGCTATTTTTCTCAACGACCCGGCCAATAAATGGGGCGGCTGGTCACCGACCTGGATGTTGGGGCACCGCCTTGGTGGAAAATCACTGGGCATTATCGGCATGGGCCGCATCGGCCAGGCCGTTGCCAGCCGCGCCAAGGCTTTTGGCTTTAAAATTAATTACCACAGCCACCGGCGCATCGCCGATGAAATCGAGCAGGAACTCGGCGCAACCTATTGGGAAAGCCTTGATCAGATGTTAGCGCGTATGGACATCATCTCAGTCAATTGCCCGTCCACCCCCGCGACCTATCATCTTTTATCAGCAAGAAGGCTGGCGCTTCTCAAACCAACGGCCTTTATTATCAACACCGCCAGAGGCGACATCATTGATGAAAATGCCCTCGCAACCGCCATTGAAAATGGCACCATCGCTGGCGCCGGGCTTGATGTGTTTGAGCATGAACCGGAAATCGACCACCGCCTGCTGCATAATGATCGTGTTGTCGCCCTGCCTCATATGAGCTCGGCCACGCTGGAAAGCCGCATTGATATGGGCGAAAAAGTTATGATCAATATCAAAGCTTTCATTGATAATCACAATCCGCCTGACAGAGTCTTCCCCGCAGCAAACCACGTAAGAAGCCGCGCCTGAACAAGGGCTGATTTGGGTCTCAACATGAACCAGAGTTAATCTATTCGGGCGTTTAATCCCATTGTGGCCCAATTTTAGCCCCCCTTTAGCCAAGCTGCCCTGATATGCAATTTATCTTCAAGAGGATAAATCGCGAGGGAAGTCGAATGCGCCAGCTTCATAAATTTTGTAAAGCCACTTATAGAGCCACCTATGGTGTTCTGTGCAGCCTGCTAATGGTCAGTTCAGCAACAACAGCTGTAAATGCCAGTGAAATCAAACTCACAACTGAAATGGGTCAGGAAGCCTATCTGGGCGAAAAAGGCCAGAAAACATATTTAAGAATTGATCTTGAAGGGCTTCGCCACGAGGAAGCCAGCCGCACTCCGGTAAACATCGCCATCGTGATAGATAAATCAGGTTCCATGGGCGGCGGAAAAATCGAACAGGCCAAAGAAGCCGCGATCATGGCCGTTGAGCGTCTGGGTAGAAATGACTATGTCTCAATCGTTACCTATAGTGATAAGGTCGATGTGCTGATCCCGGCAACCCGGGTCAATAATTATTCAGAATTCAGACGGCGCATCCGCTCCATCCGCTCAAATGGGCGAACCGCTCTTTATGCAGGCACCAAACGCGGCATTCATGAGCTCGAAGAATTTATTGATGAAAACAGAGTGAACCGCGTCATTCTCCTCTCCGATGGTCTGGCCAATATCGGTCCGTCAAAACCGTCAGATCTTGAAAAACTTGGTCAGAAAGCTGCCGCCAAAGGCATCTCTATCACCACCATTGGCCTTGGCCTTGGCTTTAATGAAGACCTGATGACAAAACTTGCTTATGCAAGTGATGGCAACCACGCCTTTGTGAGAAATGAGCGTGATCTGGTCGATATTTTTGATAAAGAATTCGGCGATGTGCTCTCCGTTGTAGCCCAGGATGTTGATATCCTGATTGAATGCCACATTGGCTTTCGCCCAATACGCGTCCTTGGCCGTAAAGCTGAAATTGAAGGCCGCAAAATTCGCCTTAAGATGAACCAGCTATATAGTGCGCAGGAAAAGCAACTGATCATCGAAGCCGAGATGGAAGATGACCTGGCAGAAGGTAACAAACCCTTTGCCAAAGTCACAGTGGATTACCGGTCTATGAAACTGAAAACCCGCTCAAAAATCGTCACGGACGCAGAAGCCAATTTCACCCGCTCAAGATCACTGGCAGAGAAGTCTGTCAACAAGCGTGTGATGAGCAGTGTGGTTGAGCAAATTGCAACAGAACGCAATGAAGAAGCCGTCAGCCTTCGGGATAAGGGCATGGTAGGAAAAGCCAGAAAGATTTTGGAAGGCAATGCCACTTATCTTCAGCAGAATGCGCGCAGTCTGGGTGGTAAATTTGAACAGGAGCTCAATGAGCTGGCTGTGAAAAACAAAAAGGATTCTGAAAATCTGAGCGATGATAAATGGGCCGCTTCACGTAAAGACATGCGCGCCCGTCAGTATAAGCTGAAAACCCAGCAATCCTATTAAGGGCTGAGTTATGCGCGAAGATTGAAAATTTTAAACTGCCAGACATAAAAAAAGCCCCGGAGTTTTTAAACCTCCGGGGCTTTAAATATTTGCAAAAAGAAACTGAAATCTAAACCTTCGCGACAGTCTCAATATTGGTGCTATACATCTGGCCAATATCAATCCCGTGCGGGTAATATTTCCAACCGATAAACAATGCTGAAAACAGCAAAGCGGCGATAATTGCACCGGTAATCGGATTACCATTGAAAATAATATTGATAAAGTTGCCGATAAACGCAGCAATCAAAACCAACACAGCATAGGTAATCACTTCAACCCATACAACTTGCGACCAATCAATAAAATCCATAAATCATACTCCTATCAACTTCCCCAATCTAGACATGATCTTATGTCAGAGATGTGAAAAAGTCACATGGTTTTACACCAATTCAAAGGCCAAATGACACAGCAAAGTGGAAAATAGAGATATTTTCATCACATATTTGGACATTATCCTGATATAGTTTTGAACCACTCTAAAAACAGATTTCAATGAAGAAAAACGCGAAATGACGTCGCACGCACTATTTTTATATGGCAATATCATCTTCAAGCAGCTAGTTTGCCGTGCAAGCGGGTGAAATATCCAGCATGGAACTGACCGGCCCGTTATTTTTTCAGTGAGATTACAAAATCAGGACACGCAATTGAGTACGCTCAAAATTCTTGAAACGGTTCACCTGCCAACAGAGCATGGTGAGTTTAGCATGTCGATCATCAGCTATGATGATAACCTTGAGCACATCGTTCTGGAACGAGTCATCAAAAAGGAAGAAACGCCACTCATTCGCATCCATTCAGAATGCATGACGGGCGACATTTTTGGCTCTCACCGCTGCGATTGCGGCGAACAGCTGGAAAAATCCCTGAATACAATCGGTAAATCCAATCATGGCTATATTTTTTATCTGCGCCAGGAAGGCCGCGGCATTGGCCTGCTGAATAAACTGAAAAGCTATAACCTTCAGGAACAGGGGCTGGATACAATAGAAGCCAACCACCAGCTCGGGTTTGAAACGGACCTCAGAGACTATAATATGGTGGCCGATTTTCTGAGCTCAAGAAACATCAAAGACGTGAAACTGATCACCAACAACCCGAAAAAATCAGAAAGCCTGCGCGCCGCCAATATTAATGTTGAGCGCATTCCGCTGCCCACCACCACACGGCAGGAAAACAAACGCTACAAAGATGTAAAAGTCAAAAAAATGGGTCACTACGGCCACTGATTTAATAACTCAACTGCACACCTCGTAGGCCCATAAGCTAAGCTCATGGAATAACCGTGAGAGAGAAAATAGCACTCACTATAGAACGACCTTTATGAAGAAGGGAGCAAGCGACTTAGCTTGCGCACATGGCACCCCGCGTACAAGATCAATCCGAACGGAGCTACGCGAGTACGGATACATTGATCGTAGATAGCGGTGCCCGGCGCGTTGCGCCGCACCTCGTAGGCCCATGAACTCCGTTCATGGAATCGCCGTGAGAGAGAGAAAAGCAACAAAAAACTCAGCGCACTTTCACCGCATGATTGTCCCACTGCACATTCACCTGATGCCGTGTCTGAGCCGGGTCTAAATCATCAGCTATAGAATTATCTTGTCGCGCATCTGCGATCTTTGCCCGCGCCACATCACCATGGCCGCTGGTCATTAAAAATTCATTCGGCTGGCTGGTTTTGGCGACCCCGCACCCGTCTTTCATTTGCCGCGCCCCGATATAGCTCTGGTCATTCGCATTCCAGAAGGTAATCAGATTGCCCCGCGGGCATGAGGCAGCAATGATCTCCCCCGTATGATCAACGGCAACAGAGCCAACATAATTATTCATCCGCCGGTGGATGGCATCAGGCGCGGCAGAGAATTTAATTTCAGCCCCCCGGTCATGAAATCCGATTAACATCGGTTTCTCGCTCGATGCCCCTTTATACTGGCACCCGAAAACAACCCTGTTTTTACCAGCCACAGTTAAATGACGGATCGACAATTGACGGATCTCATCTGGTAACGAAACCTTTTCCAGCAAAGTTCCATCACGTCTGTCTATATAAACCAGTGAGGGTTCCATATGCGCAAGGTTTAAAATCTGCCGGCCGCTATCCGGGCTGGTTTCAATGCCGCCATTGGCAATCACCAGCGTCATGCCATCATCAAGAAGTGCCATGTCATGCGGGCCAATGCCATGCGAAGAAAATTCCCCAATCTGTTTGTAGCCATCAGTGGCATTTCTGATGCCAATCACACCAACACCATTTTCATAGTCATTCTCAGTTGAATATAGCAATTGACCCAGCGGTGAAAACACACCGTGTCCATAAAAATGGCGATTGTCAGCTGCATGAAACGTCACAGCCGGTTTTTTTAAGTTAGCTGAAAATGCGACTGCAAACCGCCCCGGCCGCCGCGCAAATGCCACCACTTCAACGGATCCATCACCCCCGCCAATATGAGGCCTGACAGCCACATCATGCCCCCGCCCCGGCAAAGTGACAGAGCGCAAATCACCCGAAGCTGTAAATAAAGCGGCTGAATATCGCCCTTTGAGGTTCTGACCGGCAAACAGAGCCTCAGCACTATCCGCTTCTGAATGAAGAGTTTCATGCCGCGCGCCAGCAAATATGTCAGCCTGATCAGGCTTTGTAAAACGGAGACCATCAGGACCAGAACTTTCGCTTGCCAAAGCCTGAGAAATATCAAACAGGCCTGCCGGGCGCGTCAGCTCATGAACAAGCGCGCTCGAAAGTAATAAAGAGCCATGCAATACATTTCGTCTTGATAAGTGCATCACTCACTCTCCTAAAACAAAGTACAACACATACGTTCTTAATTCAGTCACCATCAGAGGCATTAAATCCAAGTGGTAAATCCGCAGCGATGGCAAAATAACGTGAAAACCCGACATTCAGATGGGAGGTCCTCTTGCCAAGCATTATAAACCTGGCCCGTTCTGAAGGCTCTGACAAAATCTTAGAAATTTTCATATCCGCTTTGAGCCAGTCATCATATATCCCGTATAGTGTCTTGAATATTTTCCTGACATGAAATTGCAGATCAACCGGTGTTCGTGAAAGCACCCTTTCAAAACCGCTGATCTTGACAATATGATCAATCGCTTCAAGGTTCGCTCGAAGCACACCAATGGCAAGACCAGAGCGCCAGAAGGCGGCCCGCTTTGGTTTGGTCTTTTTTCCATCCACCCCGCCGGTTAATGGCAGCATTCTGGCTTCATGCAAAGTTTTCAGCCCAACCGTGATCGAGTGATAAAACTCCAGCAGCACTTCCTTGCGGTTTCGATAATGTTTGTTGCTGGGTTTCGGTTGGGTAAGGCTGATGACAAGTTGACTGGCTGGCTGCCAGCCTTTCACCACCTCAGTCATGATCGTCTCGATATTATCTGCGATACGCAAAGCATACTGACACCGAAATTTCCCGGCTTCATTTTCCTCTAATAAACCTTTATGCCCAGCGCCATAAAGAACATATTCAAGGGCTGTCAGTCCCTGGACCGCCACACTTTTTTTCGCAAATCTCTTCGCTTCAATTGCGCCTGGCTTTTTGCCTTTCAAAAGTCTCTTAATCGCCCTGACACCCCGGCTTTTTCGGTCAGGCCAGTAAGCAAGCCGCTCCAAACGGTATTTTTCAACAATCGGCCCGAAATGGATATGTTCAATCGCCGCAAAAGACAGCACCGTTTTTTCAAACTGCTGCTTCACTTCTTTTATGCCCAATGGCGAAGGAGCGATACAAAATTCGCCAATCTGCTTTTTCAGATGCACCGTGTTATCATGCAGCACAATATAACGCGGCACGATATGATGCTTAATGGTCTCAGCAGCAAGTGACTTAAGGATAGCCTCAGTGGTTTTGTTGGCTTGTTTTTTCACAGCCAGTTTCTCAGCTGCAACATCTGCCTTTGGGCTCGTCACAGTCTGTGCGTTTAAATGACCCGGCAGTAGCAACATACCAAAAACGGCCAGAAATATGAGTTCACGAAATGATATCATTTAGAAACCAGACGGCGATTAAGTTGAAAATAATAGAAAATATCAGACATTAAAGTGACTTAACAAATTTGATCAACCAGTCTCTCTCCGCTTTGCTTAATTTGCGGTAAGCTTGTTGTGCCGCCAGCCCTTCACCGCCATGCCAGAGAATGGCTTCTTCAACAGAGCGGGCCCGCCCGTCATGCAGTAAAAATTCATGACCGCTAACGGTTTTAGTCAGCCCGACACCCCATAGCGGCGGTGTGCGCCATTCAAACCCATTGGCTTTGCCTTCAGGGCGATGATCAGCCAGCCCCTCTCCCATATCATGCAGCAGCATATCCGTATATGGCCAGATATCTTGTCCTTCAAGATGGGGGTTAAGCGGGATGGATTTGGTCACAAATTTTGGTTTATGACAGGAGGCACAACCAATTGAATGAAACAATGCCTTGCCTTTTAAAACATCTTCATCTTGCGGTTGCCTTCGTTTTGGCACGGCGAGGTTCGAGGCATAAAAAGTCACCAGATCAAGCAGCTGATCTGAAATTTCAACACCAGATTTTTCAGAAGCCCCATCCGGTGCCTTGCGGCAGAATTCCTGCTTTAAAGTACAGTCACCAGCCCCGCTTTTATGCAGCGAAGAAGAAATGCCAATATCACCGGAAAATGCAGCAGCTGTTTGCTCTTTAAGAGAGGGCATACCGGCTTTCCATCCGAACCGTCCGAGCATTAATTTTTGCTGTACCAGTGACCATACCATATTCGCACGCCCGGATATTCCGTCACCGTCTTTGTCGTCCTCATCAACTCCTGCGATTATGTCTTGCGCTGAAATTGCCTCCAATAGGCCAAGACCGATCATCTGCGGTGTCACCCTTGGTGACATCATCACATCTTTTTGCATTGGCCCGTATTGAAGATCGGTCACTTCATAGTGCGGCTTGCGAAGGTTCACGGTCGTGCCGTCCTCGAACGTCACCACAACAGGGCTGTAAGTGATTTTCATATGCCCTTCAGCATCATGCCCCTGAATAGAGAGATCCTGAAACTGCCCGCCATATGTTGGCTCATCAATCGATAAGGCGCGGCCACTGGCAAGCAGCGCTTTTTCAGTCTCACTCCGGGGTGGCACAGAGAGCCGCAAAAACATAGAAACCTGTGTGTCTTCCGGCCAGTTGGCTCGGGGCGTATGCCCGCGCCCATCCTTTAAATGGCACCTCTGACAAGAGCGGGCATTAAACAAAGGCCCAAGTCCGTCTGAAGATTTCGTCGATGCGGGCGAAGAAACCCATAATTTACGGAACAATCCATTGCCGATTTTGAAATCAAGTTCTTTCTTAAAACTAAGGTTACCCGGGGAATGAGAAAAAGCATTTCTGTTCTTATAGCTTTTCTTTGATGTAGCTTTACCGGCAGGTAACTCTTCACCCGGCTCAAACACTGCTATCGCAACTTTTTTATCGGAAAGCAGTTCTGGTGCCGCCATCACTGTTTGATATAAATAACCGGATAAGCAAACAAAAATGGCTCCCGCGACAAGCACGGGAACCATCTGTATCTTCTTAAAAATAACTTTAAAAATGTTAAGGCAAAAATCAAAACTCATACCAAAATCATTCCTAAATCGTTAGCTGGCTCAGAATTCAATCCGCGCACCAGCCATCACAGTGTCAAAATCCTGAGCACCTGTGTGAGTAATGGCAGCACCAGCCGCATTCACCACATTAAAGTCCACTTCATAATGACGATAGCCGATAAACAGTTGCATCGCAGCCGCATCAACATATTGCACCAGGCCAAAGCCAAACACTTCAGCTTCACTGCCCTGAATAACCGCACCGGCAACAGCTGTCAGATTACCAACAACAGCAGCGTCAGTGGTGTAAAACATATCATCAAATTGACCATATTCACCATAGAAAGCTGTTTTACCAAGTGAGTTAAACTGTCTGTAAAGGCCACCTTTGAAATAATAGAAGGTGGCTTCATTGCGCAGCGGTGTGTCATCAAAATCACGTTGACCGGTCGCAAATGTAAAGTTCAGTCCAGTTGGGTTATGCAGAACAGAGAATGAACCGGCAACAGTTTTCTGGTTGGCTTTCGCCCCGCCACTGTCCGCATCTCTGTTTTCAGTATAGGCAACTGCACCAGCAACAGAGAAAACACCCCACTCTTTTTCATAATTAAGGGCAACATCCCAAATGTCATCTTCACCCCATGAAGCTGAAAGAGTGAAACCGGCAATGGTCGGCGTGTCATAACGGATGATATCATATGTATCACCATATAAATCGTTAAACACATCACCAAGTGTGATGCCAGAAAGACCACCATTAGTGAGCCGCCAGTTAAAGCCGCCAGCTGTATCGGCAATCGAGGCGTAACCAACATAGCCAGAACCAGAAAGGTCAACTTCAGGCGCACCATCAGATGGTTGCCCGGTAAGGCCAATGGTAAGACGACCCCATTGTTCACTTTCAATGAACATTGAACTTTCACTAAGATTCAAACCATTTGCGCCGTCATCATCAGTCTGTGAGACATCACCAGAATTGGCGCTGCTTAATTCAATTTCAATCACATAACCAGCAGTCCAGCCCGGTCTGATTCTTGCGTCCCCAGTAAAACGGAACATCGCCACATCATCATTTGAGTTGGAAACAACATAGGCGTCGCTTTCCTGGCCGTCATCCCAGAACAATAGTGCCTGGTTCACATGACCAGAAACGCTAAGTGAAACCTTCCGATTTCCTTTTCTGGCTGTCGTTGCTTCAAGCGTTGCAACACGCACTTCAAGGTCAGCACAGCAATCACCGCCAAGATCAGCAGCTCTGGCTGCTGTTCCGGTGAGTGCGAATAAACTTAGCCCGGTTAAAAGGGCAATGCCACCAAAGGCAGCACGGTTTTTAGTCATTAGGCATTCCCCCAAAATTTCACATCGAAAAGGTTTAGAACTAAAAATTGTTATAATATAACATTTTGCAAAAATCTATAGTTAATAAAAGGTGTAGGCCAGAAAAGGTTAAGAATTTGAAACTATTTCAAGGTGAGTGTGTCTCATATGTTCCGAGAAATAGTCCATATTTTCCTTAACTTAGCCGCACCGGTTCAATTTATCTCAGCTGTGTCAAATAAGACTCAGTCAGAACATCAGATCAAGACACAAGCCTTGTAAAATCTATTCAGCATTGACCTTTGAAGGGTCATCAAGACTGTCAGAACCTTCAAATTCAATGGCTTTCAGATTAAGTGCCGCAACAGCCCTTTGAATGGATTTCGTCTGGCCAGTCAGGCCATCAATCACCGCCTGAACAACGGCATTTCCCTCAGCATTGCCTTCACCAATCATCTGATCATAGGCTTCCGTGCTTTCAGCCCGTTTGACCATGGCCGTCATGGCTTTCATAGTTTTGGTAAGACTGTCTTTTAATTCCTGATCCGCCTTTGCATCTCTGGCTTTGACAAGATCAGAAGGGCTAGCCCCTTCCACAATTGTACCGTCAATTCGTTTATAGCTACCAAGATACACATTCTGGATGCCAAGACCATCGTAGAAATGTGAATTGTGGGTATTATCGGAAAAACAATCATGCTCTTCTTCCGGGTCATGCAGAATAAGGCCAAGTTTAATGCGCTCACCAGCCAGCTCACCATATGAAAGTGAACCAAGGCCGGTAAAAATAGTGGTTAAGGCTTCTGTGTCAGATTTAGCCAGAAGGGCGGTTCTCGCTTCGCCTTTTTCACCCCATTGCGCGATAATCCAGTTCAGGTCATCAATAAGCAGTTCAACAGCAGAACTAAGATAAGCGGCTCGGCGGTCACAATTGCCATTACTGCAGTTCTTGGTGTCATAATCAGTATGAGGGCGGTTCCCGGCCCCGGCTTTGGTGCCATTCAGGTCTTGTCCCCATAGCAGAAATTCAATCGCGTGATATCCGGTTGCAACATTGGCTTCCACATCACCGGCTTCATGCAATGTTTCAGAAATCAGCTTTTTATCGATTGTGCTGGTATCAACTGTCTTGCCGCCAATTTTGATAGATTTACTTGCAACCACATTGGCCACATAGAGATCATTTTCATCAGATTCGCTGCCATAGTCCTCAGAAACATAGTCAATCAGCCCCTCATCAAGTGGCCAGGCATTGACTTTGCCCTCCCAGTCATCAACAACCGCATTACCAAATCGATAGGCTTCAGATTGTTGATATGGCACCCTGGCAGCCAGCCATGCATCACGAGCAGCTTTTAAATTATCAGCGGAAGGTGACATGATTAATGTATCAATCGCAGTTTTAAGTGCCTTGGCAGTTGTAAGAGAATCCTGATAAGTTGCTTCCGCGATATTGGCATAGGTCGTGACGATATCTTTGACCTTAGGCTCTTCCGCTTGTACGGCAGCAATAGAAAACACACTTGCAAAAAGAGAGGCAAGAATGAGCGCTACCCCTTTCTTAATTTGTGATCTGAACATTAGTCATCGCTCCTTTGAAGTTTAATTAGGTAATGATTGTGAATTTGTAGAAAGATGCTGCAAGGGCTCAGCGATTGAATAGGGTTTTAAAATTTGCCCCGCATCAATTAATCCATTGGCAAAATCTTCTGCCGCTCTTGTTGGTAATTCTAATTCGGAAGCCGCTGTCATCGCATAAATACAGGCCTTAAGCGCTGGGCATTCACTATGCTGGCAGGCTGCAATCATTGAAATCGCCACAACTTCATCATAACTAAAGCCGGCATCTCCCATTTTCTGAATACGCAACTGTCGTAACCTGTTGCGCTCAAGGGCATTGACCCAGTTACCAAGTTTGGTTGATAAGACAACGCCGTCTTTAAGACCAAAAAACTGAATATATCGCTGACTACAGGCATCAAAATACCGCACATCGCGGCACTGCACACCGCGCATCCAGCAGCGAAAGCCCATGCCGACCATGCGCTCGGGCGGCGTGTTAAAACCAAAACCAGCCGAACAGCCTTTTGGTGTACACCGGACCTGCCAGTCAGCTGATAATTCCGCAGATGTTGCGGTTGCCTCAGATTCATCCTCGTAAGAAGACCATTGCCCGGCTTTATATGTTGAACGTTTCTCTGTCATAATAGTTTCGTTAGCAATTTGACATGACAAGCCAGCAGGTGAGTGGTGGGATTTTGGAAAAAAATTGATTAAATACTGAAACTGAATAAACCAAACATCCAAAGTCAACCAACCTCATTGCACCAGCAGGCCTGATCAGTTAACCAACCCCCGCAAAAGAGTGTTATTTTGAAAAATGGCCTGTCTGTAATCTGTCATCATAGACTTTTCAGTCAGAATACCATCCTCATGAACAGCCTGATTGCGAACCCCCAACAGATGAGCGTTCTCGCGCCTGTTCAGAACACGTGATTTTCCAGAAAAATAATTTTCGTTATATGAAGAGTGGCCTGCTAAAGCTGTTATCTGAGATACCTCCAGATAACACACTGAATAGGCCCGGGAAGGGCGTGAAGAAATAAACATGATTTGCTCCAATATTCAGGGTTCAAGGCCCTGTTATTAGATTGATGTAAAACCCCGCATCTATGCGCGATTTCAAGCTTAGATAATCAAACTTATAAATAACCGTCAATATAAAAATCAATAAAAACAGTACTTTAAAACCGTTCTAAACTTATTCATAATTTACAATCCCCTCTTGACTAAAGTTCAATAATCAGTTGAATATGGCATTTAATGCCTCTCATCTGAGAGGAAAACCGTCTGATTTCGAGACCTTGAATCTCGACCATTGGAGACTAAAATGTTATACATCCCAAGCACATGCACAGAGTCTGTGCATCGCGCACCGGTCAGGTTTTTATTCGCAAACCTGACAGAATCAAAGCGCAAAAATTTTCCCGAAAATCACTGCCAGGCGTCACAAAACGACGTGATGTCACAAAGTGTCGCATCACCTGAGTTCTCATGTGATCCTCAGTCTTGGGAGGGTTATGTCAGATGAGCCTTGAAACAACCCAACATGTTCTCGAAAAAATACAGAATGAGAACCTCTCAAAACTTTATGTCGGCCCGAAACTTACCAGCAGGTCACCTGAAGAATTAGTCGGCCTTGGCTTTCGTTTCTGGATGGCGGGATATCAGAACAACAATATTGAATTCTGGAAAAAGACCTGGGATTATTTCAGTCATTCGATGGGGGCAGAAACAGCAAGATCAACCATTGCTAAATTAGCGTTCTGGGCTCAGACAGTTCAGACCAGCTCCACAAGAACAATCGAAGTTTCAAATTTTGAACATGAGCAATTCAGCCGCGATGAACGCATAGCCATTACCATGATCGCAGCCAGCCAGCACAACGCCTGCCCGGCTTTGCAGGCCTGTGCCAGCACATTGATTGGTACAGGTGAAACTGAACCTGTGGTGAAATCAACAAATGATTTTGCAAGTCAGTTGCTCAACCATGACTTAAAGCTAACCAACACGAACTGATATGAGTGATCGACTGAAAAAAGACTGCTGAAAATTAATAAGAGCCATAAGTTAAATGGTCAGTTCCTGGCTCAACTCCGGGAACAAAAAGAGGGAATACGATACATATGAATGAGATAAAACTCGTCACTGCAACAACAGCGGCGGCTACCCTCCTGCGAGAACTCATTCACGCCCACGGAGATCTGATGTTTCATTTATCTGGTGAACACGGAGATGGCAGCGCGCCAATGTGCTATGTGCAGGGTGAGCATAAAATCAATGAACGTGATTTACGTCTTGGTGAAATTGAAGGCTGTCCCTTCTTTATAGAAAAGGATCTTTATAAAGACTGGTCGCATTCACATTTAATCATTGATGTTGTGGAAGGGCATAGCAGCGGATTTTCAATTGAATCACCAAGAGGTGTGCGGTTTATAATCAAATCCCGTCTGTTCACCATCGAAGAACTTGAAAAAGTCAAAAAACAGCAAGTCCTTTTGTAAAACTGCACATGACAATGCGATAATGTTTAGCCAGAAATTTCAGAAGTTCGCCGAAAAGTCAGATTATACCTGACCGCCCCGGTCAGTGCATGTTCACCCGGTTTTAACGGGTCAATGCCATGGTAGCATAATCGCGATGCGCCCCCCCAGACACAAACATCCCCATGCGATAAGATCATCCGCTTTACTTTGTCACTACGCTGAGGTCCACCAAACAAAAACTTTGCAGGCAGCCCAAGTGAAACGGAAACAATCGGATAACGAAAATCTCCCTCATCCTTGTCCTGATGTAGGGATAACCGCGCCCCGATTTCATATCTGTTAATCAAACAGGCATTGGGCAAAAATCCATCAAACCCGGCACTTCGCGCCGCTTGCTCAGCCAGCTCAATAAACTCTGGTGGTATATCAGGCCAGGCCTTGCCAGAGTGCGGATCAAGTTTCTCATAGCGATACCCTCTGCAATCAGAAACCCAGCCCGCCTCACCGCAATTGGTAAGGGCAACAGACATCGTCCTGCCTCGCCGCAGTTTCATATGCCGAAAAGGAGCCGTCTTGTCGATTTTCTCAATCAGAGTAACGAGCCTGGCTGCAGTCTCAAAAGCAAAGCGCGGCAAAATAAATGCTTCGGGGGCGATTTCAATTTTTTGAGCCGGCACACCATCAAATAAATCTTCACCCATCAAAAGACCACTCCAGAGTTAACTTGATAAACCTAAGAAATCAGAACCAGGGCGATAGAATAACAGGCTTAAATAATTTGATAAGGGGGAATGATTGCGCCAGTAAAAAAACACAAAAAAAGGCCGTGCAGACTAATAAAAGAATGCACGGCAAGTTTTGCTGCTTCAAATTTGAGGTCGAGTTAACGCGCCTTTGCTCTGGAGTTACCGTCTTAATAAAAAACAGTAAAAGCAAAGGGTTAAAGACCCCAATAGAGATAATGCTTAATCAGAGGAGTTCGATTAATAGCATTGACAATGAACATGCCAAAGAAATATAATTTAGTAAAATGAAATCTAATTAAGGTAATAGATGCAGTTTATGCATCTTCAAAATCATGCATTTAAAAGAACTGGACGCAAACCTGATCGTTGTGCTGGATGCTTTGTTAATTGATGCAAGCGTCACAAGAGCAGCCGAAAGATTAGGGCGCAGCCCCTCAGCTGTGAGCCACGCGCTTGCCAATTTACGGCACATTTTTGATGATGAATTATTTGTCCGCGCTGGGCAAAGGCTGGCCCCGACCGCGCGGGCCAAAGACCTGGCACCAACAATACACATCATCGTCTCAGGGTTAGAAAGTTTACTGCGCCCGACAACACCGTTTAATCCCGGCACGCAGCAAAGAACCTTCACACTTTCCTGCCCCGAAATGGCAGAGCTATATCTGCTGCCACCATTAAGGATAAAAATCCTCAAAGATGCACCAAATATCGAACTCGTACGGATCGGCAATAACAGCGCCGATAATTTTGAAGAGCTGCGTCAGGGGCGAACAGATTTTGCTCTCATCGAAGGCGAACAACCAGCCGAAGTGGCTGATATCAACTGGGTAACAATTGCTGAAGATCCTTACATAACCATTGCCAGCAAATCATTTTCACAAAAAGACAAAAAACTCACTCTCAAAAAATTCCAGAGTTACAATCACATCATGGTTCAGCAATCAGGCGTGAAACCATGTCCGCTAGAGCAGCAATTGTTAAAACATAAACTGCCAGCATCTCAGCTCTTTAAAGTCACCTCTTCACTAACGGGCATTCTTCTGGCTTTGGAACTCGGTAGTCTTGTCACTGTCCCGGCGCTGCATGCCGCGCTGATCTCAAATCATCTCTCAATAACAGAAGTGACATTACCCTTTGCCATGCCCAAAATGCCAATTCATCTTGGCTGGCACAGAAGTTTTGAGCGCGATGAATGTCATCAGTGGTTGCGCCAGCACGCCCTCCATCTGTTGCAGAAATCTGATCAAACACCCACAAGTTGAGTCAGATTTAATCCATACCCTCTTATGATAACCTGTTATGATCAACTAATAGGCAACCGCACATCCGAGTGGATTTGTGAGTTCGCCTGTTAGCGCCTAAGATTGATCAAAATAAAAATAAGCTACAGCCCAAATAAGCCATGGCAATAAAAACAACAAAGCCCGGCTGAAAATAACGCCTGTTTCACAAGCAACGAACAGCTTCAGGGGAGTGAACTGATGAACGAATTACCAGATAAGAAAGAGTTTTTTGGCGGCTGTCCGCATGATTGCCCGGACACATGCTCGATGATTTTCGAGGTCGAAAACGGTCAGCTTCAAAGCGTCAGAGGCAATCCGGATCACCCGATGACCAGAGGCGGCCTCTGCGTGAAACTGAAAGATTATGAAAAGCGCCATTACCACAAAGATCGCCTGCTTTACCCCATGCGCCGCACGGGCCCTAAAGGCTCCAAACAATTCGAACGCATCAGTTGGGACGAAGCGCTTGATGAAATCACATCGAAATGGCGTGCTATCATTGATGAACACGGCCCTCAGGCCATCATACCCTATAGCTATCTTGGCAATCAGGGGCTGGTTCATGGATTGAATGGCGGCGACGCATTTTTTAACCGCCTTGGCGCCACCGTTTGTGAGCGCACTTTTTGCGGTGAAGGCTCGTGTACAGCCTGGCTGCTCACCCTCGGCCCAACAGCAGGGCTTGATCCTGAAAGCTACATCCACTCAAAATACATTGTCATCTGGGCTTGCAACAGTGTCAGCACCAACCTTCATCACTGGGCCATCGTCAAAGATGCCAAAAAACAAGGCGCCAAAGTCGTCGTGATTGATGCTTACCGCTCGAGAACAGCTAAAGAAGCCGACTGGCACATCTGCCCCAAACCCGGCACGGATGGCGCACTTGCCATGGCGGTGATCAATTCAATCATAGACCAGGGCCTTGTTGATCAGGACTATGTTGAAAAATACACCCATGGTTATGAAGAACTGGCAGATCGCGCCAAAACCCGTACCCCAGAATGGGCCGCAGAAATCACCGGTATCCCGGCAGATGATATACGCACCCTCGCCCGTGAACTGGCAACCGCTCAGCCTGCAGCCATCCGCATTGGTGTGGCTCTGGAGCGTCATCACGGTGGCGGCCAGACAATCCGTGCCGTGTCCTCCATCCCGGCACTCACCGGCGCATGGCGCCATGTCGGCGGCGGCATCACCCAGTTTCCAGTATGGGAACATCCTTATAAATTCGATGTCATCTGCCGGCCAGACTTGATTCCGGAAGGCACGCAAGTTGTCAATAATCTTCAGATTGGCCGCGCTTTGACAGGTGAAATGGAATTAAAAACACCAATAAAATCAATGATGTGCTGGAACTCAAACCCGGTTACACAAGCACCGGAAACAGATAAGATTGTCGAAGGTCTGAAAAGCGAAGACTTATTTCTCATCTCAGCCGAGCATTTTATCTCAGATACAGCAAGTTACGCTGACATTCTCCTACCCGCGACCATGGGCGCTGAAATGGAGGATATGATCCTCTCCTGGGGTCATCTCTATCTGACATATAATACAAAATGTGCAGACGCCCCCGGCGAAGCCATCCCAAACAATGAAATTTTCCGTCAACTGGCAAAACGTCTTGGTTTTGAAGAAGAAAACTTCAAATGGAACGACACTGAATGCCTTGAAAATTATGTCGATTGGGACGCCCCCGCCTGTGATGGTATTGACCTTGCTTATTTAAAAGAGCATGGCTATGCCCGCCTCAAAGTCGGCACACCGGATGATCGCCTGCCCCACGCGGAAGGTAATTTCCCGACCGAAAACGGCAAATGCAATTTCCTGGTTGAAGGGGCAACCAATTTTGTCGCCGGCCCATTCAGGCAGATGTATGATGATTTCCAGCCGGGTGAACCTCTGGACCCATTACCGGATTACACGCCGCCACGCGAATCAGCGGCAACCAACCCGTTATTGGCAGAGAAATTTCCGCTCAATATTGTCTCACCGAAAAGTCACGGCTTTTTAAATTCCTGCTACGCCAACATGGAAGATAAAATTAAAGGACAGGGCGATCAGTTTGTTCTCATCAGCAAACCTGACGCAGAAAAGAGAGACATCAGAGAAGGCGACCGTGTCGAAGTCTCAAACAACCGCGGCGCCTTTTCAGGCGTTGCCCGCATCACAGAAGATGTCAATGAAGGTGTTGTCGTTGCCACCCTTGGCTATTGGCGCCAGTTAAACAAAGGCACAGTGAACTCAATCAGTTCTGCTGAGTTCACGGATATGGGCCATGCGCCATCATTCTCCGATAACCTCGTTGAAGTCAAACGCTCTAACGCCTGAACCAAACACAGCACGGGCGACTATCCTATCGCCCGTGCTCTCTTCCCTCCATTGCCTCGCAAACGATTGATTGCAGCTCACCACGTTTTCATTTAAGCAAGTGAAACTCACAGAACGTTCCGTTCTGAGAGCGCAAATTAATTTCCTAATTTTCACAGCCCTGCCATAAACTGCAAATATTCTGGGCGGCTTTGCCAAATTTGCGCAATAGAATGTTGGTGGAATATCTTCGTTAAATCCAAAGGTTCACAATGCTAAACCGTGTGTTTCAATATTTTGAAAATCTGATCGACCCTTTGCGGATAGAAGATAACTCTGCCCCGCCAGAGGGGTTAAAGGAATTCTACCTTTATTTTTTAAGGCAGATCTGGCCGATCGTCACAGCCGCCTGCATTCTTTCGGCCGTAAGCGCATTTTTCGATGCCATCATTCCGGTCTTTGTCGGCTGGATCATTGATTTATTTAGCAACACCACACCGGCCAATGTCTGGCAGGATGGCAAATGGATTTTCATCTCCATTCTAGTAATTCTTGTGCTACGGCCATTTATTGCCTTTCTCGCCATGCTGGTGTCTCATCATGGTCAGTTTCCCGGCTTTACTAACCTGATCAGATGGCAAAGTCATCACCATGTCTCGCGTCAGTCCTTACATTTTTTCCAAAGTGATTTTGCTGGTCGCATTGCCAATAAGGTCATGCAAACTGGCATGGCACTTCGTCAAAGTGTCATGTCCGTTCAGGACAGCATCTGGTATGTTGGCGCTTTTGTGATCTCAGCAATTGGCTTTATCGGCAACGCCTCGCTATATCTCACCATTCCTATTTTGCTCTGGCTGTGCGCTTATTTTGCTGTGCTATATTTTTTCCTGCCCCGCATTCGCAAGCAGTCCGCGATCATGTCAGAAGTACATTCCATGCTGACAGGCCGTCTGGTGGATAGTTACACCAACATCCAAACGGTAAAGCTTTTTGCAGGTAGTGACTTTGAAGATAAATACGTCGCCAGTGGCATCAAACAGCACACAAAAGAAATTCAGAACCTCTTTCGCTTCTTTACCTATATGTGGTTCATCCTCCATGTCATCAATGGGGCGCTGATGCTTGGTGTTGGCGCAGTTGCCATTTTACTTTGGCAAAGTGGCACCATCACCATTGGCGAAGTGGCCATGGTGCTGCCACTTACAGTGCAGTTGCGCAACATGGCCGCCTGGGTGATGGAAATTGCCAATGGTGTTTTTGAAAATACCGGCACAGTTGAAGAAGGCATGGAAACCATCGCCAAACCGCTGACTGTTGTTGATAAAAAAGATGCAAAAACACTGACAGTAGAAAAAGGCTACATTGAATTTGACAATGTCGGCTTTGATTACGACTCAATGAGCAGATCGGTCAGTAAAAGCAAAGATCAGGAGAAATTATCTGATGACAAAAAACTACCCGTCATTACCGATTTTAACCTGAAGATTGAACCCGGCCAGAAGATTGGTCTTGTGGGACGCTCGGGAGCGGGCAAGTCCACTCTGGTTAATCTGGTGCTGCGTTTATATGATCTCAATCAGGGTGAAATCAGAATTGATGGCCAGAACATAGCCGATGTGTCACAAAAAAGCTTGCGCCGCCAAATCGGCATGGTCACGCAGGATACATCCCTGCTGCATCGGACCATCCGTGATAATCTGATCTATGGCGCTGAAAACCCGACTGATCAGGAAATGATCCGCGCCGCCAAAAAAGCTGAAGCCCATGAATTTATCGAAGGATTGAATGACGGCAAAGGCGGTGAAGGTTATGAAACACTTGTCGGCGACAGAGGTGTGAAACTCTCTGGCGGCCAGCGACAACGCATTGCCATTGCAAGGGTTTTAATGAAAAACGCGCCAATCCTCATTCTCGATGAAGCCACGTCAGCCCTTGATTCAGAAGTGGAAGCCGTCATCCAGCGTCAACTCACCGGCATGATGCAAGGCAAAACGGTGATCGCCATTGCTCACAGGCTATCAACCATTGCTGAGATGGATCGCCTCATCATTATGGACCAGGGACAGATCATAGAAGATGGCACGCATCAGCAACTGATTGAAGCAGATGGCATTTATGCCAGCCTCTGGGCGCGCCAGTCAGGCGGCTTCTTAGGAACAGATAAAGATGAACCTGCTGATCTAACCAGCGCATAATTGCTGACTTTTTTGAAATTCATCAAAGCCTGACGACGGTTACCGCGACGGTTGCTTGTGGGCAACTGAAGGAGCACTAGGAGAGTGGGCAACTGAAGGAGCACTAGGAGAGGGGCAACCAAAGGAGCCCCCTAAAAAGAGCAGCCCTCAGGCACCTCTCTGGCTGCACCATAGAGATAGCTTAAATAGGCCATATCACGTCCTTTGCCTCTGACCCGCCGCGGTGCTGTTTCAATAAAGGCAGGCACCTGCTTCATTTGTTGTTCACCCTCACTTGCAAATGATGCCTGCCCTTTGCCGGCAAAATCAAATGTAAACGGGAAAAAAGGAGCATAGCCAATCCTAAGGTCAGAAATCAGCACCCGCTCCCCCTGTTCAACATAGCTGAAAAATCCATCTGAAAACCACTCAAACCGTTTCACTGAAGGCGAAACAGA
Organism: Hyphomicrobiales bacterium; assembly: GCA_021775425.1. Lineage (GTDB taxonomy): Bacteria > Pseudomonadota > Alphaproteobacteria > Rhizobiales > HXMU1428-3 > HXMU1428-3. The sequence continues at coordinate 130,945 of JAJFHX010000043.1, read as the reverse complement.
TGCTGTATCAGAAAGCCGATCGAGCCGAGGATATTGTTTCAGCTTCACAAGCGGGCAGAGCCGCAAGGCGCTTGTTGCGCCGGTATAATAATGGGCCTTATCAACCGCCAGAATCTGCCAGTATAAAATGTTAAACGGCATCGGTTGCACGTGAATTTTAGTCCCAGCCAGTGCTGGCAATGCTTCCGCTCTTGATTTGACCAGCAAATGCGCACCCATACCAAGTGTTAAATAGAATGTGCTGAGCCCGACACAAACCCGCATCATCTTCATAGCCCGCCGCCTGTTGCGATGAATGAGAAAAAGATAACCTATCACCCCGACCAGCAATGTGATGGTATAAAACGGGTCAATAATAAACACACTCGGAAAAGCAACCGGAGAACCAGCTTCAAGCGGCCAGAACAATTGCGTGCCATAGGTCGTTAAAGAATCAAGCAGGCTATGCGTGATAAGACACAGCCAGACGGTTAAGAGCATCCGCAAATAACTAACCGATGAATTTTTGAATAGAGCATGCGCCACATAAGCAATCGCAGGGCTAAGCGCCGTTTGCACCAGAAGCGAGTGGCTGAACCCCCTGTGATAGGTGACTTTGTCAATTACGTTTGTAGCGGGCAGGAAAGAATCAAGATCTGGCAGTGTCGCCACCACCCCGCCAAGCAAAATCGCTCTCATGCCAAGTTTTGGGCCAACAACCAAAGCCGCCACACTGGCCCCAAGTGTAAATTGAGTAACAGAATCCATAAAGAAATCTAATCCGTTTTAATTTTCGCCTAAACTACGCAAAAGCACCTGAGAGCCAGCAAAAGACTTAAATAGTCTGAAACGCTTTCATCTATGATCTTTCATCCAAGAAAGCGTCGGCTCTGTGGGCCCATCGGGTTTATATTCCGCCCCAAGCGGTTTGCTATATCCAAGCCCTTTAATCACATCAAAAATATGGCGATAATTAAGCTCTCCTTGGTCAGGTGCCGCTCTTTCCGGCACACTGGCAAACTGAATATGCGCAATCAACGGCAATAACGCTTCAAGGCGATGGCTCACATCACCTTCCATCAACTGAACATGATAGCAATCAAACATCAGTTTCAGATTGCTATGCCCTACGTCTTCAATAACGGACTTCGCTTCAGATGTTGTGCTGAGAAAATACCCCTGTGCATCATAATGGTTGAGCGGCTCTATCATAATGGTGATGTTGTGCGGTCTGGCCGCCTCACAGGCATATTTTAAATTTTCAATATAAACAGCGCGCGCTGCCTCACCACTAGCAAACCCGGCCATCACATGTATGTTTGGCGTGTTAATTTTGACTGCGTAGTCAATCGCTTCATCAATAAATCGGCGAGCTTGTTCTTCGCGATTGGGAATGGCCGCCAGACCGTTCTCACCCGCCTCAACATCACCGCGCCTCGTGTTCAGCCCAAGCATGGAAAGCCCGGTTTCAGCGAGTGCCTGACTGACCAACTCAGGCGCCGTATCATAAGGCCAGTGACATTCAACAGCATCAAACCCTGCCCTTTTTGCCGCTCTGATCGCATCAGGCAGTGATAACTCAGCCCATAAAAATCCAAGATTGGCAGAAAATTCAGTCATCTCAAACATCCCTCATCCGTCAGGCTTCAAACTCAGCCAGTAAGCATCAGTCCCAGTCTACATCGAATTTATCAACCACCATTTGAACCTGCGGCTCGCTTAACCATTTCGCATCCATACCGCGCAGCATCAAAGTAAGCTTTGCCGTCTCTTCAAGTTCTTCAACAGCGTTCACAGCTGCCTCCACATCCTTGCCCGCTACAACCGGCCCATGGTGAGAAAGCATCACCGCGCTGCGTTTTCCTGCGAGCCCTTTTACGGCAGCCCCCATCGCTGCATCACCGGGCAGAAAAAAAGGCAGCAATTTCACCTTGCCAAGTTTCATGATCGCGTATGGTGTTAAAGGCGGTAAAAAATTATCTTCGTCTAAATCCGACATCATTGAAAGCGCGACAGAGTGCGTGCTGTGCAAATGAACGACCGCACCGGTTTTGGCCCGTGTTTCATAAAAGGCTGAATGAAGCGGCATTTCCTTGGTTGGCTGGTCCCCATCTATGAGTTTGCCACTGGCATCAAAATGGCTGAGCCGTGCCGGGTCAAGCCGGCCAAAGCTGGTGCCTGTTGGTGAAACAAGCAAACCACCCTCTTCTGTGCGGGAAGAAATATTGCCGCTGCTGCCATGTGTCAGCCCCCTCTCAAACAGTGATCGGGCCAGCAAACACAAGTCTTCGCGCAGCTTCGCATCACTCATCAGCCATCACTTTCCATCAAATTGGCCGCCTTCCTGCCAGCCTTGGCAAAAAAATCAGGCGCTCCAAAATTACCGGACTTTAACGCGATCACCAATTGGTCGGAACCGGTCTCTAATTCCGCCTTCATCACTGGCACACCGGGGTCAATCTCCGGGCCAAGTTCAAACTGCGCCAGGCCAAGCCCCTCCACCACCGCACCAGAAGTCTCCCCCCCGGCAACCAGCAGTTTTCGAACACCATTTGCAATGAGGTATGTCGCAACTTCAGCAAAAAAATCCTCCACGGCTTTAGCGGCACGTTCTTTACCGAATTGCTGCTGGATCGCACGAACGACGTCCGGGTCCGCCGAACTATAGCAAAGCGGTATGTCATCATTTTCCAGCAACCAGTCCCCAACCTGTTGCGCTGATAACTGGCCTTCAATCACGTCAGAAGCAATGATTTCATATACAGGATGGGATTTCTTATGTTCAGCAATTTGCGCTCTGGTCGCGGTGGAGCAGGAACCGGAAAGGCAAACGGTCTTGCCTGAAATACCTGTCCAGTGAGCAGGCTTGCCAGAAATCAGCCCCCGCCGTGAAAAATTAGCCGGTAACCCAAGCGCCACACCGGAGCCACCGGTGATCAGCTTCAACCCGTCAGCCGCTGCACCAATCTGCATCAGATCTTCATCACGAAGCGCATCTACAACAATCAGTCTGTTGCCAGCACTTTCTTCTCTTTGCAACCCGGCGTGAATCGCCGCCTCACCGGAAAACACATCATCCATACCCACATAGCCAACCTGAAGCTTTGTCTGCAATTGTAAAAACCGGCAAAGATTCGCGTCCGTCATCGGAGTAAGCGGGTGATTTTCCATGCCGCTTTCATTCAGTAGCACGCCATTAACAAACAAATGACCCTGATAAATCGTCCGCCCCGTGCCGGGAAAGGCGGGGCATACAATCACCCCTCTGGCATCAAGGGCCTCTGCCAAGGCTTCCGCAACCGGGCCGATATTACCTTTTGGTGTTGAATCAAAAGTCGAACAATATTTGAAAAAAAACTGTTCACAGCCCTGTGCCTGAAGCCAACGAAGCGCGGCGAGAGACTGGCCTATAGCATCTTCAACCGCAATCGAACGGGATTTTAAAGCAACCACTCCCGCCTCAACAAATTCAGCCGCGTCCGTTTCAGGCACACCGTTATATTGAACCGTGCGCATGCCTTGTTTTGCCAGCGTGTTCGCCAGGTCGCTTGAACCTGTAAAATCATCGCCAATACAACCAAGCAACATTTAGTCTTCCCCCGGTAAATGCAGCCCGGCATTGCGGGCATAAATTTTAGCAACAGCCGCATCATCTTCTCGGCCATATCCCGCACCTGAGGCCGCAATAAATTGTTGCAAGGCCGCAGCAGTAATCGGGGCTGAAAATTTCACCGATTTAGCTATATCAAGCACAATGCCAAGATCTTTCGGCCAGATGTCAACGGAACTGTGCGGTGTGTAGTCTCCCGCCGCAATATGCGGCGCCCGGTTTTCAAGCATCCATGATGTACCGGCACATTTACTGATCACATCGATAAATTTATCGGGGCTGATCCCTTGCGTCATACCAAACGTAATGGCCTCGGCCATGGTTGCAATATGTACGCCGGCCAAAAGCTGGTTCACCGCCTTCATAGCTGAGCCCGCCCCGACCTCACTGCCAAGTTGAAACACGGTTTCAGAAGTTGCATCAAGCACAGGCTTTGCAGCCTGAAAAGCCGCGTCACTCCCGGATGCCATGATTGATAATTGCCCGTTTGCAGCTTTCACAGACCCACCCGAAATCGGTGCGTCGAGATAGAGAACACCCACTTCAGCACAGCGATCGGCCATCTCTCTGGCAAAGTCCGGTGCAACAGTTGCTGATGAAATCACAACTGTACCGCTTTTCAAATGCGGCACAACACCAGCAGCGCCAAACAACACCTCTTCCGTTTGGGCAGCATTCAGAACAACCACAACAACCGCATCAAGTTCTGAAGCGATTTCTGTTAGCTCGCCTTTATGACCGCCCTCAGACAATAACCGCTCTACCTGACTGTCGACCACATCAAAGCCATATGTCTTATGCCCCGCCCTGATCAGCGAACAAGCCATACCATAGCCCATAGAGCCAAGCCCAATCACAGCCACATTCATACCATCAGCCATCAATCACCTCGAAACTTGAAACACGACAAATATCAAAATACCTATATCAAACCATAGCCCTGCAACAAAACACAGAATGAGAGGGAAGCCGCCACCCTATGAGATTAGAGTCAATCCGGCAAGCCGAGCCAGATGATAAGCCACGACCTGATTGTCATTTCTTTAAAAGAAAATAACAATAAATAGTGGGCCATATCATCTGGCAGTTCTTTGATTAAATCAGGCTTTCAGCTTCACGGCGCAGGCGCATCACTTCGCTGGTTTCATCAATTTCAATATCAGCGAAAGTCACAGGCTCTCCATGTTTAATTGAATTTTTCAGTTTCACATGATGTGCAAGGCCAATCGGCAGGGCGCCAAGCTCTAGGCTGCGCGGTGCAGACATCGCTTTCCCCCAAACGGTATACCCGCCTTCACCGTCAAGCATCTCACCAGCGTTCAGGTCTTTTTTCGCAATCGAGACAGCATCACCCCGAAAGGCTTTGGTATATCCGGTCGCTTCATTGCGCAGCGCCGCATTAAGAACAGAAAAGCTAAGCTCCAGCCCGATCAGGTGATAAGGTTTATACATCGCTGAATATCGCCCACTATCATCAGTCTTCAGGCCATATTGTTTAAAACAAGCCGCAGCATAATCATTCGGTGCTTCAAAAACCGCATAAACTCCCCAGCGCAGATCACGGAATACAGGGCGCCCATCCCGCTCGAGAGAAGAGACAACCTCAACCGTCCCCGTCTGTTCGGTAATGCCCCCAACTGATTTGGGTCGCAGCAATTGCGCAAGATCGTCAACACCGCAAGGGGGAAACATTAAGCCTGAATCCGGCACAGCCAGATCACAGGCATTGGCAATCGCAGACATCTCAATTGCTGATTTCGTCCCATCAAGAAATGAGTTGAACATCTGCGGGTTCATATTAGCAGCCTTCGCCTCTTCAGGGCTGAGGCCATAATAAGTCCAGACATCATCAGGCGTGACATCATGGTAGATCGGCAGATATTTTGTACCCTTACCAACTGTGATGACTTTAAATCCGGTAGCCCGCGCCCAGTCCACCATTTCGGAAACCAGCGAAGGCTGGTCACCATAGGCCATTGAATAAACAACACCAGCCGCTTTCGCCCGTTTGGCAAGGGCAGCGCCAGCCAGCACATCAGCTTCAACATTGACCATAATAATATGTTTGCCATTATCAATCGCGGCAAGACAATGGTGAATACCCGCGGCAGGAATGCCCGTAGCCTCAATCACCACATCAACATCATCACGGCTGCAAAGGGCAGACCCATCTTCAATATAATCAGTCGCTTCAATAAGCGCTTCACTCCAGCCAACATTACGGCAAGCGGTTTTCGCCCGTTCAATTGAAAGGTCAGCGATGACACTAACTTCAAGCCCGTCAATCGTTGGCACCTGACTTAAAAACATAGAGCCGAATTTACCTGCCCCGATCACACCAGCGCGTACTGTTTTGCCGCTTTCTTTATGAGCAGCTAATAATGACATTAAATTCAAAGAATTATTCCTCCACAACAGAATAAGTAATGGCATTCAGAACACCTGTCTCATCCGATGAGGCTCAGCTTACCGAGATCAACATTGAATGAACCAACGAAAACACCAATGACTAAAAATTAACAATCAGCCAAATCTTTTGTAAACAAGTCCTGTAGTCACTTTGTAAGTTTAGTTAAATTGGAATGTTACAAAGACTTATGCGGCTATATGATGAATGATCGTAACCACGGAACGGAAAAATAACAAACAATCAATACAAAAGAATTTGTTTCACAAAATGGAAAGAAAATTTAATTCAAACAAGCGAGTGAAAACAAAAAAGGCCAGCCAGAATTGGCTGACCTCTTCACCGGGGAGGGTGAAAAATTTATAAAAGTTTGCTTAGCTTATTGCTTATAAGGCTTAATCTTCGGGCCAATCATCGAATAACCCACATTGGCCAAAGCAGTAGAAACAGGTATCGCTTCAAGCTTACCCGTAAGCCAGATCGGTTGATACATCTGCTCCATCTTTAAATTCTTGGCATCTTTCACAAATACAATCTGGTTAGCAGGCGGTGGCGGCACGTGAATACAGGCCCCAAGATAAGGCACAAACAAAAACTCAGTAACGTCACCTTTATCAAACCCAACAGGCGTGACATAACCTGCTATGCGCACTTCCTTGCCATGAAGCTCTTTATTGATCATGTTCCCCTTTGGCTGCGTGTCTTTCATGAATTTGAGATCTTTTAAAAAGAGCTCAAGCTCACCCTTGTCACCACCAAATTCCTTAACGCCTGGCAGTCCCCTGGTGTTTTCTTCGGCAAATTTTTGTTCCGCCCCCGCGCCCTGTTTTGGCTCAAGGTCTTCCCATGTGATTGTAAGCGGATTGGCCTGTAGCGTTGTTGATGTTATGAAAAGCCCGGCAAACAACACCATCAGTAATTTAAAAAATTTGTTCATCACAAAACACCTCAGTTTAAGTACGAATAATAAGACCATCAGCAAGTGATGTTTTATAAGCCCGAAAAGCGGGCAGCAACCCGGCCAGAAAACCACCTGATAAAATAAACAGCAGCAGGCCAAATTCTCGAACATCCGGGTAAGTTAGCTCAATGAATAATCCAGTAGCTTGTTCAATTAATGGCGTCGCAAAAATCATTAGAAAATAAACAGTGCCAAACCCAATCATTAACCCTGCAAAAGAAAGTAACAAAGCTTCGGCTAAAAACAGATTGAATATATGAACTGGTCGCGCCCCGACAGAGCGAAGAATGGCAATCTCACGGCGCCGTTCATTTAATGAAGCCAGAATTGAAATCATCATCCCTAAAAAAGCAGTAAAAACCACCATAACAGAGATCACCAAAAGTGCGATCTCAACTGAAGACAGTATTGACCAAAGCTGGCCAAAAGCCACCCCGGGTAAAATAGCGGTCAAAGGTTCCTGCCTGTAATTATTCACATATCGCTGAAAAGAAAAAGTCGCAATGCGAGATTTCAATTTAACAAATAGTGCCGTCGCTGATTTGGGTTCAAGGTTCATTTGCCTGACAGCATCTGCCGATTTTATGTTATCACCTCTTGGTGCAGCCCCGCCTTCCCAGCCAACATGAATGGCCTCAATCGCCTCCATGCTGACATGAACCGTCTGATCAACCGGGGTGCCGGTTTGCGTAAGGATGCCTGAGACAATAAAGGGTTTGTCTTTATGTGTTGCCCCAAAGCTGACCCGCCCGGCCCCATGAGCGACGACAATTTTATCACCTAATTTATAGCCGAGTTCTTTCGCCACATCAGCACCCAGCACCGCTTCATAAAGATCATCAAATGCTTTGCCAGATTGAAATTGAAGCGGCAGATTGCGGCGGTACCTAAAATGCTTAAAATAGCCAGCACTGGTCCCCATCACCCGAAACCCCTTGTGAGAATCGCCAAGCGCAATCGGTACAACCCATTTAACATCAGCCCGTTTTTCGATATCTTTGACACTTTTCCAGCTGATATTGGCCGTCGCATCCCCCATCCGAAACACAGAATAAAGCAACAGCTGCACGGCGCCGGCCCGGGCACCAACCACAACATCCGTTCCTGAAATGGTATTCAGAAATGCGGTTTTCGCACCGATGCGGACCTTCTCAACACCGAGCAATAAAATCACTGAAAGAGCGATTGAAAGCACAGTCAGCAACGCCGTGCCCTTTCGGTTCATGAGGCTTTGCCAGGTTAACCGGAATGTCAAAGAGAGCAGGTTCATCCAGCCTCACTATTGTTATGCTTTAAAGAAAGGTCATTGCCTTCAGAGCCAGCCATATCACAAATGTCACCAAGCTGAACCACACGGTCAAAATGCTCCGCTATCGTCTCATCATGGCTGACCATCAATAAAGTCGCATCGGTCTGGCGTTGTTGTTCAAACAAATGCTCTAAAAAGGACACTTGTCGTGAGCGATCAAGCGCAGATGTCGGTTCATCAGCAATGATAATCTCCGGCGAGCCGATAAAGGCCCGAGCCGCTGCCACCCTTTGCTGCTGGCCGATAGAAAGTGTGCCCGCTTTTTGCGAGCCAAATTGTTCAACCGGCATATCAAGAGCGTCGAGTATATCTGCCGCTGACGATCTGCAAGCAGCAGCATTTTTACCAACAGCTTTCATACGGGCTGGGGAAAATTGCAGCGGTAACAACACATTTTCAATCACAGAAAGATAAGGCACGAGATTAAGCTGCTGAAAAATAATACCAACATGCTGACCGCGAAATTTATCCCGCGCCGCGCTTCTAAGCTGGGTGAGGTCTTCGCCCAAGACTTCAACTCTGCCTGCCTGTGGTACCAAAGTCCCGCAGATCAAACCAAGCAAAGTCGATTTGCCACTGCCAGATGGACCAACGAGAATAAGTCTTTCCCCTTTTTTGACCTCAAAAGAAGGAATCTGAAAGCGGAAGCCTTCGTTAGGATTCTGAACCTGATAGTTAGAGGTTTGAGCCGCAACGGTTTTTGGCCGGGCACGTTTTTGTGTCCAGCCAAAATCCACATCTGTCATTCGAACAGCGAAACCCTGCTCAGTGCTGTTCTTCTCATTATTCATCATTGTCCGCTCAGTTGTTAAGCGATGTAGTTTCAGGATCCGACCACAGCAGAAAGGTCAATCTCAACAGCACCTTTTTCTAATTCAATCGCAGTTTGTCCTTTTTCAGAAATGGCCTCAATATCAATTTCTTCCATATTCGGAAACTGAGAGAAAATTTTAGTCTGAAGCGGTGTGATCGCATTCATATCAGTGCAGGTAAATTCCCAATGAACATGAAATTCCGCATGCCCTTCTTCTCCCTCTTTATGCACTTCAACCTCACTTGATGCCAGCTTGCAGCCCGCTTTAGCCGGGAAACTGATCAACGAAAGCGGTTGCTTTAAAAGTTTGATAGCTTTTTCAACTGCCGCTTTATCTTCATCTGATTTTGCCTCATGCTCAAAGCCGACAATATCATGCCCGGGTGCTTCAAGTTCCATCTCAATCTGTTTGCCTTCAATAGCAATTTTTAAGGCGCTGACACCATGTTCATGGACATGACCCTGCCGGGTTTCTTCATGTTCGTGTTTATGATCATGCTTTTCCGCCCATGCCACACAAGGAACGAAAACAAGTGACAATACCACTGGTAAGGTTTTGTAATACATGGAGTAAATCCTAATCATATTTCACTCGTTAGAAAATGCACAAACGGCTTTTCTTGATGGAGTGTTTTTGCTGAAATTTATGTTATGTAATAACATTACAAATATGATTGTCAACAGCTTTAACAATTATCCCTCTCACTTGCAGATAAAGCTGATATCAGCATTTGAGTTAAGAGATTGACCAGACCATTTTTTTGAATAATGCCATTGATGAAAGCAGATGAAACATGAGGCCTTAAAACACAGCTCAATTGAAGTGAGTCAATTGAAGTGAGAATGAAGATGGTATGTATGGGAACGTGGGCAATAATGAACTCGAAAGTTACAAAATTAAGACTGGCTGAGTGAAGCGCCAAAAATAGTAAGACTGAAGAAAATCCAGTCATTCATGATGTGCGCTCCACTGGAGATCCAAAGATTTTTGGTCATGATGTAGGGCAGTAAAAGGATTAATCGTGCACTGCCAATCACAAGAAAACACTGCACGAAATTCCAGTCATATGTCGGCAAATGTGCCGCTCCAAACCACAATGCAGTAAGAAGCCAGGCATAAACAACAGCCCTGGTCCGCCCGGTGTTTGTCTGAGTGTAAAAAAATGTCAACAAGGCCAAAAACGGTAAAATGGATAAAATTTCTTCACCAACCAGTTGAGGCAATGTTTTCAGATAAAACAACAAACGATCTATATCGGAAAAATTTTTCAACTCAGCAATGGCAGGGTTTGAACTCGCTCCATAATATTTGCTGACAAGAATACCAACGGCAAACGACACGACAATGTTCAATAGAACAAAAACCAACATCCATAAAATATCCCGGCCAGCTATGGGCCGAAACAGTGCAGTCCAGTGTTTTGGGGTGACGATGTAAAGACCTGCCAACGGCACAATGACAAATAAGACAGCAGGTATAAACTGAGCGAATTTTCCATGAAACAAAGTGATGGGCGCGATAAGTAAAGCAAACCCCAGCGCAACCATAACCAGTATGAAGCACCATTGAGCAGCGGTGATATAAATTGGTGATCCATTATAAAATGGAAAATCACGGTCTTTATATTCGAGCCACGAAATTCTATCCCCTCCGGCAACATCTTGCGGTGTTGGTTGGTTCTCAGTCATGTTGTCACCTCAAACACATATTAGACCAACACCTCAAAAGCGTTACCCTCATGATGGAAAAAAATTATTTGGCTTTAAAATAAGTCCACTTTGCTTCATCTTTATCAGCGATCAAAGCATCAACATCTTGACAGAACCGGGCAGTGTTATCGGCATGTTCTGCCAGCATCACTCCAAACACCATGCCATAATTGATCAAAAAAGCATTGGTCCATTTTGTATGTTCTTCCTCAGATAATTTATCCCAGTTTTCCGGGTGAATATCATCAGTTGCTTTTTTAATTTTTTCCGCATCGGTGGATACTCCATCACAAAGTGTCGAAGCAACACCATGATAAACAATTAGCTTCAACCGTGAGGCTACATCTGCCGACATATACATAAGTAATGATTCTTGCATTTTTTCCCATGCGGCATTTTCATGGCCATCATAAGGCTTCGCCTCTTTAGCAATTGCCGTTTGAGAAAAGATAAACATAGAAGATAGAACGGTGGCGCAAACAAGCTTGAACAAACACTTCATTGACTTAACTCCTTAAAAACTCAGCTTTAATGAAACTCGCGCCGTGTCCAGCGCGCGCTATACCCATGCCCGACTTTGTAACAGGACCGCAATTTGCGATAGCAGGTCACACCGATTTTCGGGTGCCATTGTTTGGGCCGGTCATCAAATCTCCGATTGTAGCGCCTGTGTCTGTACCCATGCCGGTCTCTGTCTTTAGCAGCTTTGGCCGCGATAGCAGCCCCAACGATGACGCCAATAATAGCTGCCGCTTTGCGATTATGATGTTTGTCTCTTGCCTGAACGCTGGCAGAAGAAATGGTGACGAAGATAAATGCAATCATAACAAACATAGCCACGATGAATGGCCTCTGCTTTAACCTGTCTGATTGTAACATTTTTTCAGTTCCCTTCTATTTTAAGAGTTAGCTTATACTTTGCGGTACTGCCACGCCGTGCAGCATTTCTCATCAGATAAACTCTGATCTTATAAACGCCGGTAAGTGGCAGCACACCATTATAGGAATGACCAGCGATAGAGCCGGTAAAAAGAGCAATCGGATTTTCAGGGGGAAGCAGATTAAAATAAGCCGAAGTAGAATTCGCGGCAAACTTGACAGATATCGTTTGCCCGGCCTCAGCATGCAGCAGATAATCAACGATCTTATAGCCTTTGATCTGCCCATTGATGGTTGCACCGGATTTCCCTGCTTCAAATTGAATGCGCTCTTCATGAATCTCATTGGCCTGAGCTAAAGAGAGAGAAAAGCATAAACAACTCAATATGATGAGCAGGTACTTCATGTGACTATACTCTTATACGAAAATCCATTCAGTGATAAATGTCGAGATATGAGAAGCCGACCACCTGCATGAAGGTTTATGGCAACAAATACCAATCCATCAATGATAAACAACCAAGAGACAGTTACAACTAAAAAGTGTTGTGATTATGAATCAGAAATTTACCAAACTTACTGAGCTTAATCTTAAAATTTAAACTGAGTTCAGAAGTCTAAATCATAATTAAATTTTAGCATGTCTCCGCTCTATGCTACATATTCAGATAAACAGTAAATAACAGCATAAATTCAAGTGAAATCAAAACGGCATGTTCTCGAAAATTTTTAACATCTGGCAAATTTTAAAAGGCAACCTGGCTTTTGTACCCGGCATCTATTGTCTCATTTCCTGTGGGCTGGTCTTTGCGACCTATGCCATTGAGTTTCAATATCTTCAAAGCATAGACCTGCCTGGCTATATTTTTCAGGGCACAACAGATGATGCCAAATCAGTCATAGTGACATTACTTTCCGCGATGATCACCATGGCAACGCTTGCCATCTCCATCACCATGGTCGTTCTGTCACTCGCGGCTTCTCAACTCGGCCCCCGTCTCATCAAAACGTTTATGAGCAACCAAAGAACCAAAGATTATTTCGGCATGTTCTTCGCAACAGTCGTCGCTTGTTTCGTTCTGACCATCATCCTGCATTCAAGAAACACCTCATCCTTCACCCCGCAAATCACCATCAGTCTGGTGTTTATGATGTGTTTTATAAATCTGTTTGTGTTGCTGGGATTTGTCCATCACGTCGCTCAGTCCTGCATAGCGGATAACGTGATAAAACAAGTCGCAGACGATTTAAAAGACGCTTTATGCCGCCTGACAACAAATGGAACAACAGATAACGAAGAGGCTCAAAAAGACACTTCAGACTGGCCAGAGGATTTTGAAGAAAAAAGCAAAAAACTGATATTTGAACAATCAGGTTACGTACAACTGATAGATTACGAACAGCTTCTTGATATTGCGACAGATAACGATCTTTACATCAGAATTAACTTCAAAGCCGGCCACTTTCTCATCCAGCAGGAAGAAAGTGTCTTTGTGCGATATCCTTCAAAGCCATCAGAAGTGATTTCAGATGTCATCATAAACCGCATAAAAGAAGCCTTCATCATCGGGGACACAAGAACCCAGACTCAGGACATAGAATATTCAATCCGCCATCTTGTTGAAATCGCCGTGCGCGCGCTATCCCCCGGAATCAATGACAGTTTCACCGCCATCAGCGTACTCGACAAATTGTCAGAAGCCATGGCGATCCTTTTTGAAAAACGAACCAGATCAGACAAAATCATTGATGATAAAGGCACAAAACGCATCGAAGCAATCAGCAGTGATGAGGCTGATATCATCTTCACCGCGTTTGATCAGATCAGATATAACGCTCAGACCATGCCAAGCGTGATGCGCCATTTGCTGAAAATCCTGAAAGTTTTGTCCGAAATGGCAGAAAAGAAAAGCGCCAGATCTGCCCTGCGTGTTCAGGCCGAAGGGGTGAAACAAAGCCTCAATTCACTAAAGGCCTATGTACCTGACCATAAACAGCTGGAACAACAAACGGAAGATTTAATCAAAGCGCTATCATGAGGTTAAGTCGTCTTGGGAGAGCTGGTCATAAAAAGAAAAGGCAAAAATAAAATTTGAACAATCGTCGATCAGGCAAGTCGTCTTACAAAAGGCGATCATCAAAAAAATCAGCAAAACAAAAACAACAAATCAGCGAAGTCACAATAGAAGGCCTCGGCCCAAAAGGGGACGGCTATACAACAGACCAGCTTGGGCGTATTTACATAGATCGTTCAGTACCAGGTGACCAGCTGGAAATTAAATTTGAGGGAAGAGCTGATGGGACAAGACAGGGTGAAATCCTCCGCATCATCTCACCCTCAGCAGATCGCATAAAACCGGCTTGTGAATATTATGACGTTTGCGGCGGTTGCACATTGCAGCATGTCAGCGAAGAATTTTATCAAAACTGGAAGCAGACACTCGTCAAAGAAGCGCTCAGCAGGCACAATCTCGAACCAGAGCAAACCCTGCCGCCTTTGTTTCTATCTTCAGCAAACCGCAGACGTGTGACCTTCACAGCATTAAAACAAAAAAACGGTACCGTGCTTCTCGGCTATTATAAGCGTCGGTCAAAAACAATCAGTGACATAAGCCACTGCCTGATAGCTGATGCAGATATCATGAAACTGCATTCCGTTTTAAAAGATGCTCTCGATCCTGTGCTACGAAAAGCAACCCCGGTTGATGTGTTCATTCAGAAAATAGGTGATCGGTTTGACCTCGTATTAACTGGTCAAATCGGCCAGAAAGATACACCAGATTTATCCGTTCTGGAAATGGCAGCCGAACTGATACAGAAAACAAAAATCGCACGTGTTTCCTGGCGTGAGTCATTTCAAGATGAAACAGAAATCATCGTCGAAAAAGAAGCATTGCAGATCAGCTTTGGCAAACTTCAGGTGGCGCTTCCCCCCGCCGCTTTTCTGCAGCCCACTGTTGAAGGTGAACGCGCCCTAAGTGAGGCGATACAGTCATTGCTCCCAAAACAGACAGAACATATTGCCGACCTGTTTTGTGGCTGCGGAACATTTTCTGGCGCGGTACTGGAAAAAGGAAAAGTGGATGGTTTTGAAAACAATCCGTCCGCAGTCAAAGCTCTGAATAATGCCGCCAAAATGAATCATGCGAAATTAACAGCACACCAGCGGGATTTATTCCGCGAACCACTCACACCAGAAGAATTAAATGCATATGATGCCGTGATCATCGACCCGCCAAGAGCAGGCGCAAAATTGCAGGCAATGAGGCTGGCAGAATCTGCCGTGCCGACCTTGGTCAGCATATCCTGCAATCCTGTCAGCTTCGCCCGCGATGCCCGCATCATGACAGAAGGCGGCTATAATTTAAAATCCGTCCAGCTCATCGACCAGTTCACCCACTCCCACCATGTTGAAATTGTTGGTTTATTTAATAAATAAATCTCAATGCCGTGCTAACAGTGACAAGTCATGAAAAACACTGCGCCCTGATGAATGGCGCTCAGGGGAGATAAACTGGTTACTTGATATCATGGGTGATCAAAAAATCATGGCTGGTCTTTTTGCCAGGTTGAGAGACGATGTGTTTAAGGGACAGACCTTCAAACTACGGGGGCAGAACAAAGACGGTAAACAAGTTGTTCAGGAGATTGGTGGGGCGAACCAAGAAAACAATACTTAAGAATCTGGTGTGTCTAAATAGATAAGGTTCTATTTGAAACAGTGAAATTCATTCTTTAGGGAACGGCGGTTGATATGAGATTATGGAAAATTCTCATTCTAATTATTTTATTGCCACTGGCTTACTGGTTCTTTTTCTGGCCGCACTATAGCTGGCATGAGAAGATGACCATTGAGGTTGAAAAAGATGGTCAGGTTTATACTGGCTCTAGTGTGAGTTCCGTTTTTTGGAATAGGAATATAATTTCTGTTGTTCTGGGGCAAGGGGCTGCGTGGCTTCCTGAAATTAAGGGTGAAGCTGTTGTCGTTGAATTACCTGAGAACAAATATCTTTTTGCTTTATTAAATTATTCTGGAAACACTGAATTTACGGCGAATTTAGCGACAAGAATTTTATTTAGCTCGAAACAAAGAGTGTGGGGTAATGATAAATTCCAGGCCGTTCTGGTGGCAAAGACCGGTGCTCCTCTTACAGTTCCCCTAGATAATTATCCCCTGCTTGTGACCTTCACTGACATTGATGACCCGGCCAGTGTTGAGAAAGTCAACCCTTCAAATCTGGAGGCAACATTTGGACCAGGCGTTGAGCTGAAAAGTCTGACACTTGAGATCACAGACGAGCCTGTGACCCGCGGGCGGGTTGAGAAGGTTTTGGGGTGGATACAGCAATATTATAACATAATGTTTGATGGTAGTCGTTATGAGAGCATCAAATCGAATAATAGATTTGCAAATTCATTGGCTAGTGGCGCTTTTAAGACGGAGAGATAAAAATGACTGTATCACCAACATTAATGCAGGCCATTCTAGCAATGGACTCATACAACCGTGGTTATAATGAAGGTATAGCTGGCCTAGGGGGTGTAGGCTCACAAATAGGTAATGCAGTTATAAGTCAGCAGAGTAATGTTCTTGAAGGTTCAGATGAAATTGAAGCAGGCTTCTACGCCGTTGCCTATAATTATGATGGTGGCACTGTCATCTCCTATCGGGGGACTGATAATTTAAACATCTTCTTTGGCTTCAATGATATCTGGAACGGTTGGGGTGTCGGCGCTGTGAACGGTTCTCGAGAAATAAAACAAACAATAAACAGCTAACCCATGCAAAAATGGCGTCCCCGAGAGGATTCGAACCTCTGGCCCCCAGATTAGGAATCTCAATTCATAAGAAATATGAAGATATCTCTAGATCTATTTACGTTCATAAAGTAAATAAAATCAATATCATAGAGATATAGTCATTTATTGGGCACCTTGAAGTTTCCTTTCACCGTGCTTACTGGAGGCGTCAGTAAGCACATGGCAAAAGGTAGAATTTCAAAACGATTAGTGGGTCAAATCGAAGCTGAAGAAAGAGATGTATATCTCTGGGATAGCGAACTGTCTGGGTTTGGTTTAAAAATCACACCGACCGGTCGGAAAACATATCTGGTACAGTATCGTCTTGGTGGCCGAGCCGGTAGAACAAGAAGGATGACCATAGGTCGGCATGGTGTCGTCACGCCAGAGCAGGCACGGCTATCAGCTAAAAAATTATTGGGTGAAGTAGCCGCAGGGCACGACCCAGCAAAATCAAGAGACAAGGCAAAGGCTGAAAAATCACTTGGTGAATTGCTTGAAGAATTTTTTACCGTTCATGTTGACACGAAACTCAAACAAAATACTGCGGATGAATACCATCGTATTAAACGACTTCACATTCCGAAATATATTAAACGACGCCAAATATCAGAAGTGAATAGATCTGATATAGCTCATATACATCATAATATGAAAGATAAGCCGTATGCTGCTAATAGAACATTGGCGGTTTTTTCTAAATTCTTTAATTGGTGTGAAAAGCATGGTTCCAGAATAGAGGGCTCAAACCCCTGTCGGCATATTGAGAAATATCCAGAGAAGAAACATGAGCGTTTTTTAAGTTCACAGGAACTCGGCAGGCTTGGAATTGCATTGATGAATGCAGAAGAAAAAGGCCTGGCCACACCATGGATGGTAGCTGCGATACGACTCTTACTTTTCACTGGTGCGAGGTTAAGTGAAATACTCACATTGCGCTGGGAACATATCCAACTTGAAAACCATCAGATAAGACTGCCTGACAGTAAAACAGGACAAAAAAGTATCTATCTCAGTCCCCCAGCGTTAACAGTGCTTGCTGAATTACCACGTGTTCATAATAACCCGTTTGTAATTTGTGGTGGAAAATCTGGAAATCATCTGATTAATATTCAACGCCCATGGAGACGCATTCGAAAAGAGGCAGGCCTTGAAGATGTAAGGATACATGATCTCCGCCATACATTTGCAAGCATTGGTGCAATTGGAGGTGTCTCTTTGCCAATATTAGGTGGTTTGGTCGGGCATTCACAACCTCAAACGACCGCCCGTTATGCTCATCTGAGTGCTGATCCATTAATGGCAGCTAATGATGCAATTGGTGAACGCATTGAACAAGCGATGAAACCATTAAAAATGGCGGCTAAAACAAACTCTTAATCAATTATTTTAATCTGTTCCATAGATTTTGATGAGGAACATTTATGCGAATTTCTGCTTCTTACACTAAAGTGACTATCTGTAGTAAAGTGAAGAAAGGTCACTTTCTGACCCGAAGCGGACATTGATTGGAGTTGTAGCAATGCTCGCTGAATCTGATTGACGCTCATCAAATCGGATCCTGGTTGGTTTGTCTTTTGTGTCTTTAGCTTCTGGGGATAGAATGATGTTTTAAAATCTTCATTAATGTTGGCACACCATTTGTCATTTTAGTATCACTCTTTAAGACAGGAAACTCATAGCAGCAGTGCAAATTGCGATTTTCAGATTTTTTCATTCCATATCGAGTAATGGGAGAAAACAGGCCTTATCAACGTTATATTCATAAATATCACCACTACCAATATCAAAATACCAAGCATGTGTTCTGAGTTTGCCTTGTTCGAGTGCCGATTTAACCCAGGGAAAAGTTTCCAAATTTTCCAAAGAAACCAGCAATGCTTCTTTTTCACATAGTGTCGTTTGTTCTGCATGAGAGCATTCCGGATAATTCGACTGAACTTTCTCTTTCGCTTTGGCGGCAATCTGAACCCAGGGCTCAATAAAACTATAAGTACCAGACGCAGTTTTATTTATATCATTCATCAGAGCTTTTATACCACCGCATTGGCTATGACCAAGGATAATGATCTCTTCAACCTCCAATTCAGTAAGAGCAAACTCAAGAGCAGAGCTGGTGCTGTGATGAGTGTCTTTTCCTTCTTTGTAGGGAGGGATCAGATTAGCAACATTATTCACCATGAACACGTCACCCAACCCTGCGTGAGTTAAAATAACCGGGTTCACGCGGCTATCGCTACAGGCAATCATCATGATGCGAGGTTTTTGTGATTTGGTGGCCCACAGTCTATAAGCAACATATTGCTCGCTAAGATAATTATTTCTAAAATGGCGATAGCCTTCAACCAGATTACTAAATGCTTCATTTTTCATGATAATCGTTCAATCCTTTAGACATAACTTTTATCAATTTCTCATTGGACGAGTGGTCCATCGCAACTTTCAAGTTTAAACCCGACAATCTGTGCCTTCCCTACAAGTTGTTTTAAATAGTAGTTGATGCCGGATTGTAGTGAGCGAGTTTCTAAATATTCGCGTATATGAGAATGAACCAGTTCAAAGGGTAATATTTGATCACTGGACTTATCCTTAAATCTTTGTTGGTTGTTTTCAAAATAACGCTGACAGCTCTCTTCATCTGCTTGCTTTAATTCAACCTGCTGGTGAATGAGCTGGCCAATAGCGTCTTCTTCTGTTGAAGAAGAGCAGCCATTTAGTTTTTCTATAAGGTTTTGTTCAACTGCTTCGATTAAGAGCAGTTTCCTGATAACCAATGCATGAGCCGCTTTATGTCGCGCTTCACTTACATCCTTTGAAGGATGATGTTGCATTTCCTCATGAACTTCATCGTCAGAAATTTCAATGTCGTTGACAAATATCGGCATAGCTTATCCTTTCTTGCGAACGATCTGATAACCAGAACGGGTCAGATATTTTATTGGCGCAGAGATGCCACTAAAAATATGCACAAGCCGCGTGAAGGGAAATAATAAGAAAATTGTACAACCAAGCACTAGGTGAAGCTTGAATATAAGGGCCTCATGAGTAATGAATTCAGCCGCACCAGCACGGAAAGTGACGATGTGCTGAGCCCAGTTGGCAAGGGCGATCATGGAGCTGCCATCAAGATGTTCAGCTGAAGCCGGAATAGTAAGAAGCCCTAATATAAGCTGTATATAAAGAATGAGCAGAATTAATATGTCTGAAGGTTTGCTGGTTGCACGGATCCGATCATCAAACAACCGTCGGATAACTAAAATGGTCATACCTAAAAAACAGGTTATACCAAATACACCACCAGCAACCATAGCCATTAGCTGTTTGGTTTCTGCTGTCATAAAGTGATGATAAACTTCGTGCGGTGTAAGAAGACCAACCAGATGACCAAAGAACAGCAAAATAATGCCGATATGAAACAGGTTATTGCCGAGCCTCATGCCTTTTTTTCGCAGCAACTGACTTGAATCAGCCTTCCAGCTATATTGATCACGATCATAACGCAAAATACTGCCGATTAGAAAAACGGAGAGACAAATGTAGGGGTAATATCCGAACAGAAATTCATTTATATAATTTAGGGTCATTTTACACCTCCAGCATATTTATTGAGCGCATCAGTCGCATTGGGGAATGCGTTACAGGTGGTGCAATCAGCGACAGGGTCGCCAGTAAAGGCTTCCGCTTCCTTCCATTGCTCATCCAGCTCTTCTAATGTCTCAGGGTCTTTAGGGGATTCTTTCAGGGCCACTTCGATTTTTATCTTATTGGGTTTGACGGCGGATAAAGCCTCGATGGCTGAAAACACCAGAGCATATGGCGCTTGGCGCTTTTCCAGTTTTCGACCAATCACGGATATGACATCAATCGCGTCACCCAGTAGTTCACTGGCCTCCTTGAAGTCACAATATGAAAGATATTCAAGAAATAAAGGCAGATAATCCGACAACTCGGCTTGATCAATGAACAGGCCTTTGCTCGTGTAGGTCTCAACCAGATCGACCATGGCCTGACCTCTATCACGGGATTCGCCATGGATATGTTCAAACAAATGCAGGCAGTGGGAACGGCCACGATCAAATAATTCTACATATTCTTCCTGCAACTCCATCAAATCTCTGCTTGATTGGGTATTTATAAACTCCTCAATGGATGCAAAGGAGGCTTCGGGCAACACTTTTTCACTACGTAAAACCTCCACTAATTCCTGGCCAGATTTTAAGACTGAGCCCTCAGGGTAAGTCAGGAGTAGTCCTAGGATCTTAAACGTTTTCATGGGTCAGGCTCCTTTGCTACCTGGTTGATGGATTTTTCCGCTCATGGTGTTCTTGTGTGTTTTTGCGCCAAACAGGTTTGGCTTGCTGTCGCCGCCAGAGCAGCCATTACCGAAACTGAAGCCGCAGGCTGAGCGAACGTCGAAAGCAATTTCGTTATCAAAAGGGGTCTCACCAGCATATTCACGGTGGTTAGTCGGGATGACAAACCTGTCTTCATAACTGGCAAGAGCCATAATGCGGTACATGTCATTGAGGGTTGCTTCATCAAGGTCAACTTGCGTTAGCAAATCAATATCGCTGACACCATCAACATTCTGCCCGCGTTTAAATTCACGCATCGCAATCATCCTCTCAAGGGCCTGGACAATTGGGCCTTCTTTCCCGGCTGTGAGGAGATTAGCGAGATATTTAACCGGAATTCGCAATTTTCTCACATCAGGGATGACCCCTTGCATTTCAACTTGTCCCTTTTCAGCTGCGTTTTGGATTGGGGAAAGCGGTGGGATGTACCACACCATCGGCAGGGTGCGGTATTCAGGATGGAGAGGGAAAGCAACCTTCCAGTCCATTGCCATTTTATAAACAGGCGAGTTTTGCGCGGCCAGTATCCAGCTATCCGGCACACCATCTTTCTTTGCCTGCTTGATGATTAATGGGTCATGCGGGTCAAGGAAAATATCAAGTTGCGCCTGATATAGATCTTCTTCATTCGGAACACTAGCAGCTTCTTTTATCCGGTCTGCATCATAAAGCACAACACCAAGATAGCGAATGCGACCAACGCAAGTTTCAGAGCAAACAGTTGGGTCACCAGCCTCAATGCGTGGGTAGCAGAATGTACATTTTTCTGATTTACCTGATTGCCAGTTAAAATATATTTTTTTGTAAGGGCAACCAGAAACACACATCCTCCAGCCCCTGCATTTATCCTGGTCAATCAGCACAATGCCATCATCCTCACGTTTATAAATCGCCCCGCTTGGACAGGCGGCAACGCAGGTTGGGTTTAGGCAATGTTCGCAAAGACGCGGCAAATACATCATGAAGGTATTTTCAAATTCGCCGTATATTTCTTTTTGAATTCCTTCAAAGTTATAGTCTTCACTACGCTCAATAAATTCGCCGCCAAGAATTTCTTCCCAGTTTGGTCCCCAAACAGGTTTTTCAATTCTTTTACCTGTTATTGCTGAATGGGCCCGCGCTGTAGGCATTGCTTTTGAAACAGGTGCCTTTTGCAAACGTTCATACTCAAAAGTAAATGGCTCGTAATAATCATCAATCTCCGGTAAGTCAGGGTTTGAGAATATTTTGGCCAGCAGGCGAAACTTGCCACCCATTTTTGGAGTTAACTTACCATTGGAATGACGCTTCCAACCACCGTTCCAGACTTTTTGATCTTCCCAATTACGGGGATAGCCAACACCTGGTTTTGATTCAACATTGTTAAACCACGCGTACTCAACACCCTGACGAGAGGTCCAGACATTTTTGCAGGTCACAGAGCATGTGTGACAGCCAATGCATTTATCAAGATCAAGCACCTTTCCAATTTGAGCGCGAATTTTCATTAGGCAATCTCCTCATGGTCAAGGTTTTTTTCCTGGTTTTCTAACCAGTTTACATTTTCAACTTTTCTGACAATCACGAACTCATCACGGTTGGATCCGACTGTGCCATAATAATTGAACCCGTAAGAAAGCTGAGCATACCCCCCAATCATATGGGTGGGTTTGACGACTGTTCTTGTTACGGAGTTATGAATGCCGCCGCGTGTGCCGGTGGTTTCTGCACCAGGTGTGTTAATTATTTTTTCCTGCGCGTGATACATCATGCTCATGCCTTCTGGCACTCGCTGGGAAACAATCGCTCGAGCTGCAATGGCACCATTTGTGTTGTAAAGTTCTATCCAGTCATTATCCTTGACGCCGATTTTTACAGCATCAATCTCACTGATCCAGACAACAGGACCACCGCGGCTGAGGGTTAGCATTAACAGGTTTTCTGAATATGTACTGTGAATGCCCCATTTCTGGTGAGGGGTGATCCAATTGAGAACCACTTGTTTGCGTCCACTACCGAACTTATCAATCACAGGTTTGATAGTTTTGGTATTGATAGGTGGTTTATAAACACACAGTCCTTCACCAAAATCCCGCATCCATTCATGATCCTGATAAAACTGCTGGCGACCAGATAAAGTACGCCAGGGTATGAGTTCATGAACATTGGTATAACCTGCATTGTAGCTGACATGTTCATCCTCGAGTCCACTCCACGTCGGAGAGGATATAATTTTACGTGGTTGTGCCTGAATATCGCGGAAGCGAATTTTTTCTTCTTCCTTGGGTCTGGCTAAATGGGTGTGGTCGCGCCCAGTGATTTTTCCGAGAGCTTGCCAGGCTTTAACGGCAACCTGTCCGTTTGTTTCAGGAGCAAGAGATAAGACGACTTCAGCCGCGTCAATATCGGATTGAATTGAGGGCAAGCCCTTGGAGATGCCATCTTCAGTGACAGTGTGATTAAGTTCTGCCAGGAATTTCACTTCTTTTTCAGTATTCCAGGCTATGCCTTTGCCACCATTGCCGATTTTTGTCATCAAAGGCCCAAGGGCGGTGAACTTCTTGTAAGTGTTTGGATAATCTCTCTCAACGGTGACAAAATTAGGCATTGTCAGGCCGGGTATTGGATCGCAATCACCGTTTTTCCAATCTTTAACATCGAGTGCCTGAGCCATTTCACCAGGCGTATCATGCAGGATAGGGAGGGCTACAATATCCGTCTCAGTGCCCAAATGACCAACACAGACTTCAGAGAATTTTTTGGCAAGCCCTTTATAAATTTCCCAGTCACTGCGTGATTCCCATGCCGGGTCAACGGCCCTAGATAGAGGGTGGATAAATGGATGCATGTCTGAAGTGTTTAAATCGTTTTTTTCATACCAGGTGGCGGAGGGTAGAACGATATCAGAGTACATGCAGGTTGTTGACATTCTGAAGTCAAGCGTGACGACAAGATCAAGCTTGCCCTCTGGCGCTTTCTCATGCCATGTCACTTCTTTTGGTTTCTTGCCATTGAGCGTTCCAAGGTCCTCACCCAGCACACCATTCGTTGTGCCCAGCAGATGTTTGAGCATATATTCATGCCCTTTACCTGAAGATCCCAGCAGATTAGAGCGCCAGATGAACATGTTACGTGGGAAGTTCTTAGGATTATCAGGATCCTCACAAGACATTTTTAGAGAGCCAGTTTTTAACCTGTCTACAATATAGTCTTTTGTATCTTTACCAGCTTTGGCAGACAGTTTGCTCAGCTCAAGTGGGTTTTCTTCCAGTTGAGGTGCGGAAGGTAACCAGCCCATTCGTTCCGAGCGGACATTGCAATCAATGAGTGAGGTGTCCTTCCATTTCTCCTTATCTGCAAGTGGTGATAGAATTTCATCAACCTCAAGTTTTTCATAGCGCCATTGATTAGAGTGGCTGTAGAAAAAGCTGGTTGAATTCATATGACGGGGGGGGCGGTGCCAATCGAGCCCAAAGGCGAGCGGAAGCCAACCTGTTTGTGGGCGCAACTTTTCCTGCCCCACATAGTGAGCCCAACCACCACCAGACTTGCCGATACAACCACACATCATCAGCATATTGATGATGCCGCGATAGATCATATCCATATGGTACCAGTGGTTGATCGCCGCGCCTAAAATAACCATGGAACGACCACGCGTTTTATCTGCATTGTCTGCAAATTCACGAGCGATACGGACAACCTGCTCAGCCGGGACGCCAGTAATTTTTTCCTGCCATGCAGGCGTGTAAGGCATATCTTCTTCATACGAGATCGCCACATTGCCGCCACCTAAGTTTCGATCAATGCCGTAATTAGCGACTAACAAATCAAATACTGTTGCAACGAGGGCTGTTTTACTTTCACCAATCTGCACACGCCGCGCCGGTATATTGCGATACTGGATGCCTTCATGATCTGTGTGCGCAAAAATCGGCTGATCATTTGGAATGTTACCAAAATAGGGAAACCCAACTGATACGATTTCATCCTTATTATTGAGGGTAGAAATCTCTGGCCAGATTTCAGAACCATTGGCTGCATTCTTGGCTTCCATGTTCCATTTGCCGCTCTCATCCCAACGTGAGCCGATCGTGCCATTTGGAACCACAATATTGCTTGTGTTGGAATCGAAAATAACCGGCTTCCACTCAGGGTTAGTCTCCTGATTTAAGTTATTGTCAAAATCTGAAGCACGCAGCATACGGCCAGGAACGTGTTTGCCATCTTTTTCATCAAGCATGATAAGAAAGGGCATATCCGTATACATGCGGCAATAATCGTCAAAATATTCACTTTTTTCAGCAAGGTGGAATTCTTTTAAGATAACGTGCCCCATAGCCATGGAGAGAGCTGAATCTGTTCCCTGCCTAACAGGCAGCCAGCTATCAGATAATTTGGCAACTTCACTATAGTCAGGGGTCACGGCTACTGTTTTGGTGCCGTTATATCTTGCTTCAGTAAAGAAGTGTGCGTCTGGCGTGCGGGTCTGTGGCACATTAGAGCCCCAGGCTATGATGTAAGATGAATTATACCAGTCAGCACTTTCAGGAACATCAGTTTGTTCCCCCCAGGTTTGAGGTGAACTTGGTGGCAGGTCACAGTACCAATCGTAAAAGCTCATGCATGTACCACCAATCAATGAAAGATAGCGGCTGCCAGCTGCGTAAGAAATCATCGACATCGCTGGAATTGGAGAAAATCCGACAATACGGTCGGGTCCAAATGTTTTTGCTGTATAAACATTTGATGCGGCGATGATCTCATTCACTTCATCCCAGTGGGCACGTACCATACCACCAAGACCGCGTAACTTTTTATAGCTTGTTGATTTTTTAGGGTCACTGACAATAGAAGCCCAGGCATCAACAGGGTCTCTATGAAAAGTTCTTGCCTTGCGCCAGGTTTTAAGAAGGTCTGATCTGATCATCGGGTATTTTAACCGGGCAGCGCTATATAGATACCAGCTATAGCTGGCACCCCTGGCGCAGCCCCGCGGTTCGTGATTTGGTAAATCCGGCCGGGTTCTAGGGTAATCGGTTTGCTGGGTTTCCCAGGTAACAAGACCACTTTTGACATAAATTTTCCAACTGCATGAACCGGTGCAGTTAACTCCATGAGTTGAACGCACCACTTTGTCATGAGCCCAGCGGTTACGGTAGGCGCGCTCCCATTCACGGTTTTCTTCTGTCGTTATGCCATGCCCCTCTGAGAAAGTTTCAGGTGATTTTTTTGTAAAGAATGTAAGTTTGTCTACGATATGACTCATCTGTTTTTCCTCAGTTTTTATGGATTTTTGACGTATGCGTTCGTGCGCAGATAGAACCACCAGTTAACGATGATGCAAATGATGTAGAAGGCGGCAAAGCCATATAAAGCGTATTCAGGAGTTGCAGCTTTGATGTTTTCACCCAGAACTTTAGGGATATAGAAAGCGCCATATGCGGCGACAGCTGACGTCCAGCCTAGAACGGGACCGGCTTGTTCTTTATCAAACACAATTGCAATGGTTCTGAAGGTTGAGCCATTGCCAATACCGGTTGCGGCAAACAACAGCAGGAATAAAATTAGGAACGGCCAGAAATAATCTTCCGGAGTGGCAGAAGCATAAGCCTGCTTCATATAGTAAGCCACACCAAGGGCACTGGCGACCATGATTACGGAAACGATTTGAGTGACTTTAGCCCCGCCAAATTTATCTGCTATCATCCCGCCAATAGGGCGTATTAACGCACCAATAAACGGTCCCATCCAGGCGTACATCAGTGCTGAGGGCCCATTGACATTGGCTGTGCTATGAGTGAGCACCCCATCGACCATCAAATGCTGAAAGCCAAAGATGACTTTGATTGAAAGTGCAAGAGCAGCTGAAAAGCCAATGAAAGAGCCAAATGTCATGGTATATATGAGAGACATTGCCCATGTGTGCTTATTACCAAAAATATTATATTGGCGGGAGAGACCGTTTTTATAGTCATTACCAAGTGGCAAAATCTTTAGAGCCAAAACGGTTAGCACAATAACCAGCGGCATCACTATGAGCTTATCCACATTTAGTCCGGATCCACCAGCGCTTACTGGCAGCATCAGATAAAGGCCACCAGCCGCAATTGTCAGCCCCAAAAGCAGCATCACAATAATTTTAAAGAAAGAAGTCAGCGTACCACCAATGTTTGGTGAGACGTGATCATCAACGATATTATTCATGCCAATCCATGCTGCGATGGATAGGGGAATGAGAAAAAAAAGCCAGATATAACCAGCGTTCTGGATGTAGGTTTCTGTCCCGGCTGGGATTTTACCGATCAGCGTACCACTTGTGTTGTTCAGGATCATTGCTTCACCGGCAAAAATACCGACTGTCATCACCAGTGGTACAAGAATTTGCATGGTGGTAACTCCAAAATTGCCAAGTCCGGCATTCATACCAAGCGAATAACCCTGCACTTTCTTTGGAAAAAAGAAACTGATGTTTGACATTGAAGAAGCAAAGTTGCCCCCCCCAATTCCAGATAACAAGGCAAGAAGTTGGAAGTGCCATAAAGGTGTGCTGGTATCCTGAAGAGCAATACCAGTTCCCAAAGCTGGTAAGATCAAGAGAGAGGTTGTTAAAAAAATTGTATTACGCCCACCAGCCAGTCTAATGAAAAACGAGCTTGGTATTCTCAGTGTTGCACCAGAGAGACCGGCGATGGCGAGGAGGGTAAATAACTCAGACTTAGAAAAAGTAAAGTCCAGATTGAGCATCTGTACTGTTATGATACCCCAGAACAGCCAGACAGCAAATCCACATAAAAGGCTAGGAATTGAAATCCATAAATTTCGGTTAGCTATCTTCTTACCATAGCTCTCCCATTGTTGTTCGTCTTCGGGGTTCCAGTTTTTTAAATCATTCGCCATTTGGGGATTACCCTTCTTAAAATGTTAAGCTGGTTTTAGCGTTTTGCTTTTCTCGAGCAATTCATCACTCTGTTGTTTTAGAATTTCAGCTCTGGTCAGCATTTGCTGACTTTCCTGAGCCAATAGTTCGCTACGTTGCTCAAGCGCCTGGCTTTCAAGAAAAGCCATGACACTTTCCTCGTCGCTGATGAGTTCGGGTAGATATTTTGGTCCACGAAGTTCAGGATGTTTCTGGCGTTCCTGTTGCTGGATGGAAATATGCATCCAGATAAAGGCTACTGATATAAGTACAGTGAGAAGCATGAAACAGCTTGTCCACACACCAATCAGGTCATTCATGATGCCGAATGAGATAGGAAGAAAAAAGCCGCCTAATCCACCAACAAGCCCAACGATACCGCCAACTGAACCAACATGCCCCGGATAGTAAACAGGGATGTGTTTATAGACAGCGGCTTTTCCAAGAGACATAAAAAAGCCAAGCACGACAGTGAGAGAGGCAAACAACCAAAGCGGAATTGTAATGTTGAAAGTGAGAGGACCTTCAATGCCAGCTACGGTGTAGTCTGTTGCGGGGTATGAGAGAAAGAAGGTGCAGATAACGCAAACAATGAATGTCCAGTACATGACAGCGCGAGCCCCGTATTTGTCTGATAACCACCCACCAAGCGCTCGGAAGATACTTCCAGGCATTGCGTAACACGCAGCAAGAAGACCGGCTGTTTTCAGATCAAGGCCATACGCACCGACATAATAACGCGGTAACCAAAGGGCGAGCGCAACGAATGCACCAAATACAAAGAAGTAGTAGAGAGAAAACCGCCATACTTGTAATTGTTTCAGCGGTTCAAGTTGTTTGAGGAAAGGTACATGCTCAACACCTTTTGCTCTGCGTTCTGCAAGCGCTGGGTCATCTTTAGTAAATAGATAAAACAGGATGGCTGTTGTTGCGACAACGATTGCATATATTTGTGCTACTGCTTCCCATTCATTCCCCATTGCAACCAGTAAGATTGGTGCACCAAAATTAGTTACAGCCGCACCGACATTGCCAGCACCGAAGATACCTAGAGCTGTTCCCTGTCGGTTTTTGGGATACCAAGTGGAGACATATTGTACGCCAACGGCAAAGCTGCCACCAGCAAGCCCAACGCCAAGAGCGGCTAATAAGAACATTGGATAACTGGAAACTAAAGTTAGCAAAAATGTTGCAATGGCTGTTGCAATCATCTGCAGTGTAAAAATCAGGCGACCGCCGAACTGGTCTGCCCAAACTCCAAGGAATATACGACTTAGAGATCCGGTTAAAATTGGTGTCGCTACCAAAACACCAAACTGGGTATCGTTTAATCCCAGCTCAGATTTTATTTTGATGCCGATAATAGAAAAAATGGTCCATACTGCAAAGCATACAGTGAAAGCGAGCGTACTGGCGGTCAATGCTTGAGTTTGCTCACTGGCTGTTACGGATTTTGTTGTCATTGGCCCTGCTCCGTTGATGCGTTAACAAGGCTAATGTTGACTGGAACTGGAAAGTAGGATGTGACGCAGGTCAATTTTTGAAAAATAAATTCATGGCACTAAAAAAATATACAAATCATCGACCTTTTTACCTGCTTCATTTGTATGGATTTTCAATCAGTTGCAATGATTGTAATTCAACCACTTCTGATATAAAATTATTGTTTGGATATTCATGAAAGTGAGTAGTATCGCGTGAAAGAAGCACTTTATAACATTGTCGATGCTATTCATCATTTGCAAAGAGAGAGAGGCTGTAGTGCCATATTTCTTGCTAGCGAAGGAAAGTTATTTTCAAACGATATTCGATTGCAGTTCACTGCCAGTGATAAATCGTTAGATATATTGTCTGAAGGCCTCGAGCGCTGGTCAGATTTAAAAACAATAAAAGCCTCAAATATACATAAAATAAAAGATCTTCTAAAAAAGAAAAATGAATTAATTGAGCAGCGCGGCAAAATCACCAATCAAGAGCTGAGTGCGTCTCAAGTGATTGATTTTTACACGCATCAGATTATTTGTCCCCTCGTACAAGAGAGTATTGAAATTGCTTTGTTCATGGAAGGGTCAAACCCGACTTTAGTAAGTGCGTTTAATGCTTTTCTTCAATGGAAAGAACGCATCGGGCTCGAACGCGCCATAGGTGCGCGTGTTTTTATTGGTGAAAATTTATTCAACGAGGAATTGATCCAGCGTTTAATATTTTTACTCTCTGAACAAATGAACTATCAAAACACATTCATGGTGCTAGCGAATGAAAAACAAAAAGAACCAATTTTGGATGCATTAAACACTACATCTTGTCAACAAATAGACCATTACCACAGCCTTTTTCGTCATTCACCATGTTCAGATGAATTGTCTGTGCTTACATCAGAGACATGGTTCAAATTAATGAC
Source organism: Hyphomicrobiales bacterium (assembly GCA_021775425.1). Lineage (GTDB taxonomy): Bacteria > Pseudomonadota > Alphaproteobacteria > Rhizobiales > HXMU1428-3 > HXMU1428-3. The sequence continues at coordinate 100,822 of JAJFHX010000043.1, read as the reverse complement.
TGATAAGATTGATGCTCTGCAAAAAATAGCACCACAACTGATTGATAGTCTGCTTGATAGTGAAGCTGAGACAATCGAAGAACCGGCAGCACTTACGTCTTCAGTTTATGCAAACTCGGCTCTCACCAAACATGCACTGCTGATCGACTCATTGCAAATATTTTCAAATCTGCCAACCAACACGTTTCAGACATTGATGAGCCACGCTCAGGTTAGAGAATTCCAAAAGGGAAAACTACTGTTCTTAGAAGGAGAGCAGGCAAACAGATTATACATCATCCTAAAAGGCTGGATTAAGATATTTAAAGGGACGGCTGCTGGGGATGAAGCCATTTTACTCATGCTTAGTTCTGGTGACAGTATTATGGAAACAGCTGCATACCTCAATTTAACATACCCACTTAGTGCCCAGGTAGTTGAGGATGCCACCCTTTTATCAATTCCAGCACCTGTAGTTAGAGAGCAGGTGAAAAAAAATAATAATCTTGCGGTAAATCTGTTATCAAGCATGTGTTACCGCTCTCAAAATCTAATTCGTGAAATAGAAGTTGCTCGTTTAAAATCAGTGGATGAACGTCTTGGCTGGTTTTTGTTAAAATTAGCATTAGAGAATGGTCGTAGCTCAAAGTTTATTCAGCTGCCATATGAAAAATCACTGATTGCTTCATATCTGAATATGAAACGGGAAACGTTTTCTCGTGCCTTGCAGCGACTTAAGAAGAAAAATTTTAAAATTGAGAATGATGTTATCATCATGCCATCACGCACGGCTTTATGCGAATTTTGCGATCATATACTTGCTGAAAATTGCAAATTGCACGGAACTGATGATTGCCCCAATCCGCAATCACTTATTGATGACGAAATTAAAACCGCTTAATTGACCTTGGTCAATGCAAGCGGTCAATCCTTATGTTCCAAATTAAAGATAATTGCACCTCATTGCTTTGCTCATACTATGATTTGAGAGGAGCTTATTGTTGAAGGTGTGAACTGTTTCACCAAACAGATAACCTGATGAAAAAAGGTCAATTATCATGGAAAAGGTCGCCGTGAAATCTCAGCAGATGACACCAAAAAACTTTTCCATTTTTACCTATGGATTTCGTCCTTTTTTTTTACTAGCCGGTGTATATGCCATTTTACCAATTTTACCCTGGGGGTTAAATTTAGCCGGCTTTCTGCAACCGAGCGTTCCGATGCAGACATGGCATGCTCATGAAATGATATTTGGTTTTGTAGCTGCTGGGATCAGCGGATTTCTATTGTCTGCTATCCCTAACTGGACCAACACGTCACCTATCATCGGTAAAGATTTAAAGCGACTGGTTTATTACTGGCTGATTGGTCGGTTCGTATTTTGGCTGTATCTGTTTTTTGACCATCCTATTTTTGGGTATTTATTGTTTCTTGATCTGATGTTACCAGTTTCGCAAACATTGAGATTTTCAAAAATTTTCATCACTACAGGTAACAAACGCAATTTTATCTTTATTGGAATTCTGCTTGCGTTGACCAGTGCAAACCTACTCTTAATTTGTGAGTTAAATGGGTTTTTGGAAGAGATAGGCATCGAAAGATCAGGTTTAGGCAGCATTCTGGCGACAAACATAATCATGATTGCAATCGTGGTAATTGGTGGTCGGGTCACCCCAAATTTTACTCGAAATTACCTTCAACTGAAAAACAGCACCTACATAATTAGTAAATCAACTTACATTGAAAAGCCCGCTTATCTACTCATTTTCTTAAATGCCTTGGTTGATTTATTTATGCCTCATAGTAACTTAAGCTACGCGATAGCATTTTTGGCCGGGGCAGTGCACCTCTGGCGATTATCCGGGTGGGGTGGATTAAAAGTTTTAGATAACCCGATCGTTTGGGTTTTGCATCTCGGTTATTTATGGTTGGTGATTGCCTTATTATTAAAAGGCTTGGAAGGCATCTTTAATCTGCCTTACAATTATTATCTGCACAGCTTTACTGTCGGTACAATTGGCCTTTACATGATTGGAATTATGTCTCGGGCAGCACTGGGGCATACTGGGCGCACATTAATTGTCAGTCATCTGATAACGGCAGCATATCTTCTATTACTTGGTGCCGTAATCATTCGGTCATTTGCACCATTTCTAGGCTCATACTCAAATTCGGCGATGTTAGCCACCATCATATTCTGGTCCGTAGCATATTTTCTTTATGTTTGGGTCTATTTTCCTATTCTCATTCAACCTCGTGTTGATGGGAAACCGGGATGATGTGGGACAAACAGTTGATTGCGGATTTCTGGTAAATGAAATAAATAATGTCTATCGGTGCTGTCTGTATAAATATCTCAATATATTTTGCCCAAAAATTTAGGAAGGAGCTGAAGTACTGTCCGTCATCAAACCCACCACCAGCTCGTATGGCATCGTCTTTTATCAGTCTGATAGTGCTAAGTGAACAAGCTTCCAAATTGTTAAAATTGAAAAAATCTGTAGTGATAGCGAGCATGAAGCCAGGATAACTTCATGTTTTGCAAATTTTCAAATCTTTTAATTCGTATCATGAGTTTTGTGCCACCTGAAAACGGTCTCTATTATGTGGGGCGTCAAAATGAAGAACCGGACCATCAGGTATAATGCCAGTTGGATTAATCATCGTGTGGCTGGCATAATAGTGTTTTTTGATATGATCCATATGGATGGTCTCTCTAACACCATCCACTTGATAAAGATCTCTTAGATAATTTGATAGATTTGGATAATCAGCAATACGTCTGATATTGCATTTGAAATGCCCGACATACACCGGATCAAATCGCACCAGAGTTGTAAACAATCGCCAATCTGCTTCGGTTAAAACATTACCAATGAGATATCTCTGCACTTCAAGGCGTTTTTCGATAACGTCCAGTGACTCAAACAACGCTGTCACTTCTTCTTCATAGACATCTTGTGCTGTTGCAAAGCCTGCTTTGTAAACACCGTTGTTAATGGTGTTGTAAACCAACTCATTAATTTCATTTATTTCTGGCCTTAAGCTTTCGGGGTAAAAGTCAGCTGTGTTACCAGTTAATGAATCAAATGCATTGTTAAACATTCGAATTATTTCAGCTGATTCATTGCTGACTACTGTTTGCTCTTTTTTGTCCCAAAGCACAGGCACTGTTACCCGGCCTGAATATGAAGGATCGGCAAGAGTATAAACCTCGTGCAAATAATTCTTACCATTTATCGGGTCAGAGCTTTCTTTTAAAGTCCAACCATTTTCGAGCATGAGAGCATCAACAACGGTTAGAGTGATGATATCTTTAAGGCCCTTTAGGTTTCTGAAGATGGTGGTGCGATTAGCCCAAGGGCATGCATGAGAGACATAGAGGTGATAACGCCCTTTTTCAGCAGGAAATCTTGTTGAGCCAATAAATTCTCTAAAGGCAGAATCCTGACGTATGAACTTACCACTATTGCCTTTGGTATCGTACCATTGGTCGTGCCATTTTCCATCAATTAACAGTCCCATGATTTTTGTCCTTTATACGAGTTTATGCTTTGAAAATTTGTGGAATATATTGATCGATGAATGGAACTTTGCGCAGGGCAAAAGGACCATCTCCGGATATAATGACTGCAAAAGTGATGACTATTAAAAACAGTGGGAATTCCCAACCACCACCGTTATTGCTGAATAACCAGCCATTTGAGCTATGCGCCCATAATGCACCGATTAAAATTGGCAGGGATAAAATGGCGACAAGTCTCGAGTACACACCCAGGATCAGAGATATTCCACCTGCGATTTCACCAAATATGGTGAGATATGCAGTGATAGCTGGCAGACCAAGACTTTCAAAAAATCCCACTGTTCCCTGTACGGTAAAAACGAAGAGCTTTATGAGACCGTGCGATAATAATAAGCCACCAAGCGCAATTCTTGTAATGACTGTTGAGTAGTCATTTTTAGTAAAATTTGTGAACATTTCCATTCTCCTGAAATTGATTACTTGAATTGATCATCCAATATTGCCTATTTCAGAAAAAATGATAATAAGGCAATCTGGAATTACATTAATTCCAAAAAGTAATCAATCGGGGTGCGCAAATGGATAAGATTTCACGAATAGGGGTTTTTCTTGAAGTGGCCAAGCACCAGAGTTTTGCTGCCGCATCGCGCGAGCTGGGAATGACTGGCTCAGCTGTTAGTAAGCATGTGCAGAATTTGGAAGACCATTTGGATGTATTATTACTGCATCGAACAACACGTAAAGTGACACTTACTGAGGAGGGGGCTATTTTTTATGAACGTGCCAGGCGTGCACTAGAAGATTTGCAGGAAGCGGAAAATTTTATACAGGAAACAAAAGCGACCCCCACCGGTGTGCTTAAAATTAACATACCACTATCTTTTGGAAGGCAGTACTTAACAGAGGCGATTGCAACTTTTGCTAAGGAATATCCCGAAGTAAAATTAGAAATTGATTTAGATGATCGTAGGGTCAATGTAATAGAAGAAAATTATGATGTTGTTGTACGAATTGGTACACTAGAAGACTCCTCCCTCATCGCCCGCAAATTAGCCACTTGTCCACTTCTACTTTGTGGTAGTCCTGAATATCTTAAAAATCATAGTTTACCTAAAACACCTGACGATCTGAAAGATCATAAAGCACTCATTTACACACAACATGGTCGGTATACACAGTGGAATTACACTGATCCTGAAGGGGTCCCGGGAAGTGTAGAACTCAGACCAACACTCAAAGCAAATAGTGGAGAAATGTTATTAGCAGGATGCTTACATGGCGTAGCTGTTTGTCTGCTTCCAATATTTTTAGTCGCCCCATACTTAAAGACGGGACAACTGATTCACATGATGCCTGAATACACATCTTCACCAGAAAGCAATATTTACGTTTTATTTCCAGAAAACAGACATTTGTCTGTTCGGGTAAAACTATTCGTGGATATGCTTACTGAGGCTAGTAAAGCACTACCATGGTCATGATCCACTGCATTGAAGCCCCCTAATTTGTAGTCCACTCAATATCAATTCCCAGTCATATATTTTGTCAAAAAAAGAGTTCGACTTTACTATGATTTGGTGCACCATTTTCCATATAACACCCCATTCAATATTAAACCAAGATTGCCTCAGCTTTGGGGGAACTTTGAGAAGATTAGGTTGATCTCCAATGATTTTTAAATGACACCTATTGACCCAAGGGGGACTTAGTTTCAATCATAAATCTCGAAATTAAAGTGCTTTACTTTTCATATTTCTCTTCTTGTGTAAGGAAATTTGCCAGGCGAGAGGGTAATGCTTCTTCAGGAAGTTCTGCAGGAAGAGCGAGATGAAATGTCTTTTCTAAAGTAATGCCCTCTATGGAGAGGCATGCAAGGTGACCTGATTGAACTTCATCAATTATAGCGCCTTTAAGTATAATGGATGATCCAAGACCAGCTCGAACGGCATTCTTGACGGCTTCAGTACTGTGAAGGTTTTTGACCATTTTCAGATTCCTGGCCTTTGCCCCAAGAGCCTTGTTTAATAAAGTACCCGTACCACTCCCATGCTCTCCACCGATCAGTTCAAGATTCATAAGTTTTTTAATGCTAATAAACTTCTCACCAGCAAGAGAATGGGTAGGAGAGACAACTACAACTAAAGGTTCGCGGCGCCAGGGTTTAATAATTGTACCAGGTCGTGGATCTGCCCACTCGGTCGCAGCTATATCAATTTCACCATTTTCCAACAAGTCACCAATCTCAGGGTTTGTGGTAGAACGTATGTCCCAGCTAATAGGGTCAACCTCATGATCGACAAATTTTTTAAGATTTGAAGATATGTAGTAGGTAGCAATGTTATTGCTACAACCTAAACTGACGTGATTTCCTTCAGCAGCCATCACAAATTTTTCAGATGATTTTAATAAAGCACGTGCATGAGGCAGAACAGCCCGTCCATGCTGAGTAGGTGTGCTGGCAGAATTTGATCTGTGAATAAGGCTAGTTCCAAGAGTAATCTCTAACTTGCGTATCTGTTGAGAAACTGTCGGCTGGGAGAGACCTAATATCTTTCCTGTTTCGACATAACTTCCAGTTTCTACCAAGGTCACGAATGTTTTAACGAATGACAGGTTCAGCATGGAAATTGTTATCCTGTAATAGTTAAATCATTTTGGTTCACGGCAGTATCTGGTAATTTTCCGGTTAAGTAAGTAATTATGCTTTCTGCCGCAGACCGTTCAATTTCTTCACGTACCGATCTGACAGCTGAGCCAAGATGAGGCGTCAACACAGTCTTGTCAGAATTACGAAGGCCTTCATGTACTGTTAGTGGACGCGCTGGCAATGCCCAGTCTTCCATTTCGAATGTGTCGGCTGCATAGCCGGAGAGAATGCCTAGCTCAAGTGCATTTACCACGGCTGCTTCATCAACCAGTGATCCACGAGCCGGGTTGATAAGATAGCATCCTTTTTTTATAAGGGAGAGAAAATCTTCGTCGACCATGTGTAATGTTTCTGGCATGAGATGCATGGCAAGAATGATAAAATCGGCCTCTTGTTGAACTTGATTTAACTGAGATCTTGTAACGTCTAAACTATTTTCAACTACAGCAGATAGAGGAGATTTATCAACATAAAGACGCTTGCAGTTGAAGCCTGACAGCATCCTTAAGATGGCCTGCCCAACAGCGCCAGCACCTAGAACCCCAACAGTAGATCCTTGAATTGATCCACCATAAAATTTAGGTCTCCATCCTTTAAAATCTCCGCTGCGTACAAACACATCGCCTGCCCCAAAGTTTCGAGCAACCGCAATCATCAAACCCACAGTAAGTTCAGCAGTAGGGTCTGTAAGAAGGTCTGGAACAATGGTAACGGCAATGCCGCGCCTAGCACAGGCATGAATATCCAGATTGTTGTAACCCTTAAGTGCCCCGCCTATTATTTTAAGTTGCCCGCATTGTGCGAGGAAATCATCATTGATGGTTTCTGTCATGAATGCCATGAGAGCGTCTGCATCATAGCAGTGAGACAATAATTCCTCATTTGTCCACGGCTCTGAACTGGAATTGACTATAACGTCACCCTGCATTTCCAGCATTTCCCGGACTGTATTATGAATTTGATTTGCAACCACAATTTTGAATGACATAACTTTTATTGTCTCCTGCCTGTCACATTCCCCAAATCGTATGAAAAATATTCATAAAACTGTCAATCAGCATGTGTATTGCTTACATTAATTGAACCGCACCATCAATTGAAAAAAACAATTCATTGCTTTTTGCATTACGGCCGCCATGTAAAAATTACTGGGCCCATTTGTGAGTAGATTTTGAGGGATAAAACTGTGCTCGATCAAACTAGAACCCAAATCTCATCAGAGTTTTTATCCGTCAAAGCTGTAGAAGTAATCTACCCAAATGGCACTGTTGCCCTAAAACCAGTTGATCTACAAATTTTTGATAATGAGATTACAGTTCTACTCGGCCCGTCCGGTGCAGGTAAATCAACATTGTTGAGGGTTCTTAATAATTTGGTTAGCCCAACGAGCGGAGAAGTTACTGTTCGAGGTATGGGCGCACTGCAACCAGGAAGTAAATTAAGAATACACCGGCGTAACACAGGCATGGTGTTTCAACAGCATCAGTTAATCGGTCGTCTGTCTGCTCTCCAGAATGTTCTACTAAGCAGGATTGGACACTTTTCTTCAATCCGAACTCTATTTCCACTTCCACAAACAGAACGTCGTTGGGCCCTGGAATGTCTCGAACGTGTCGGACTGATGGAAAAAGCCTTGTCACGCTGCGACGCCTTATCAGGTGGACAACAGCAAAGAGTAGGGATTGCCCGCGCTATAGCGCAGCATCCAAACCTTATTCTGGCTGATGAACCAGTAGCATCTCTTGATCCAGCATCATCTGAACGGGTTTTGGGAATGCTGCTAGATATTTGTAAACAAGACAACATTCCAGCAGTTATTAGTCTGCATCAACTTGAATATGCTCGCAAATTTGCAGATCGGATTATTGGGCTATCAAATGGTTTGGTCGTGTTTGACGGTCCTCCAAGCTTACTGGACGATAAAGCTCTGAAAAATATTTACAACGCCTGATCACTGATTTTGAGATTGAAATAAAACTTCCACTCCAAATAGGAGAGCTGGAAGAATTTTAACATTAAGGAGTTAAACCATGAACTTAGCAAAATTTTTAACAAAACTAGCACTTACTGGCCTTGTGTCCCTTAGCACGGTGACTGCGTTGGCGGCGGCTGGTCACAATCCTGATGAGCTGAAAGTGGCACTTCTGCCAGATGAGAATGCGGCAACCGTAATACAAGACAACAAACCGCTCTCAGACTATCTGGAAAAAAAACTGGGAAAAAAGATTAAACTAATCGTTACGACAGATTACTCTTCAATGATCGAAGCTATGCGTTTCGGTCGGATTGATGTGGCATATTTTGGTCCAGCATCATACACAATTGCAAAAGATAAAATGAAGGGTGGTAAACTCGATATTGAGCCATTCGCTGCTCGGCTAAAAGGTGGTGCAACTACTTATCAATCTGTCATTATTGCGAACGCGAAGGCAAAAATTTCAAAAATTGAAGAGATGAAGGGCAAAAATTTTCAGGTGGCATTTGGTGATCAGGCCTCTACATCCAGCCATTTTGCACCTAAATATACTATGTTGCAGGCTGGTATCCTTACAGGCAAAGACTACAAAGAAAACTTTACTGGCGCTCATGATGCCGTTGCAAAAAACGTAGAACGCGGAAATGCAGATGTTGGTGGTTTAAGCCGCCCGATCCTGGAGCGTCTTTTAGAAAAAGGCATGATTGATAAAGCTAAAGTCAAGGTTCTAGCTTATTCAAACCCACTTCCACAATATCCTTGGGTTATGCGCGCCGATTTAACTGAAAAACTTAAAAATGGCATCAAGAATGCTTTTTACTCTTTGAAAAAAGGCACGAAAGATGGCGATAAAGTTCTGAAACCATTTAAAGCTGACGGCTTCGCTGCAATTAAGGATGAAGACTATGACATCATCCGAGACATTCGTAAGAAAGTCCAAGGTGGCAACAGCTAATATTTATTAGTCAGACAAAGAAGTACCAACGCGAATAAATCGGAGTGAAACATGACTGAAGTTGCAACTGCAAACATGCTTAAAAAAAGTATGGATGATTTGCTCAGAGAAGAGCAACACGGTCGACGTTTTGTGACACTTCAAATCGCGTTGGTGGCGATAGTGATTTTACTCTGCTTTTGGGCGACAGGAATGTTTGACCTTCTCCGGCTGTCTGAAGGACTGCCTGCCATAGGTGTGCTTGGTGCTGAAATGTTTCCACCAGATTTTACCCGCTGGCAATTTTGGATTATGCCTATGATTGACACCATCACCATGTCTGTGGCTGGAACAGCCCTCGCAGTACTGTTTTCCTTACCACTAGCATTTCTGGCGGCGCGAAATACGGCACCATCAATATTTGTTTTTGGCTTTGGCCGAATGATACTTAATGCACTGAGATCCATTCCAGAACTCATTATGGGTATTATTTTCGTCGCAGCTGTTGGATTTGGTTTATTACCAGGCGTGTTAGCTCTCGGACTTCATTCAGTTGGTATGGTTGGAAAATTTTTCGCGGAAGCAATTGAACATGCTCACCCTGCTCCTATTGAAGCAGCTTCTGCGTCGGGGGCTACATCCTTCCAAGTGATTACCCATGGGGTTATGCCGCAAGTATTCGCCCAGTTTGCAGACGTGACCATGTACCGCTGGGAATATAATTTTCGCGCATCTACGGTGATGGGTATGGTCGGCGCAGGGGGCATAGGCACAGAACTTATAGGATCACTTCGCCTTCTCGATTATCCACAGGTTGGAGCAATATTAATCGTCATTCTTGTTGCTGTCGCCATTGTTGATGGCTTAAGCGGACTATTGCGACATAAATTTCAGTAAGCCAAAACTTAAAGAATGATGTAGGAGTGAGAATTTTCAATTTGATAAGTTCCGCTCATGGCACATAGCTGACATACTAACCTTTAAAATAATAATTGGTATTCGGAATCAATACCATTTCCCACCCATCAAACTCATCAAATAAAGAGTTCGACTTCACTATGATCTGTTCCATAGGACCTTCTGGAAGACATGCAGGTATGCTGACTATAAGTCAGTTAAGAAAATTTATGAAATGTGTTTTGTGATAATTAGTGACAGCTTATAGGGTAAGAAGGTCAACAATTTTAATTGCCAGGTCAATCTTTTGGGAAAATGAATTTCAAACCGATTTGAAAGAAGCCCTTTTTTAATGCGCATAGCTGCCTCCTCTACGGACATAATAAACGGCATAATATAATCATTTTTATCAGTAATGCGTGTTCGAACAAAGCCCGGGCTAATTAGCTTCACATCGATGTATGACGGCGCTTCTGCATATAAGCTCTCAGTAAAGTTTTGCACTGCTGCTTTACTGGCGCTGTAAGGTTGGCCATTTGGCAAGCCCATATAAGCGGCAATACTACCACAAATGGCCAGCTGTCTTTTCCGATCTCTATGTTGTAGTTTTTTATAATAAGTCATCAGTGCTTTGGCAAAAGCAAAGCAGCCAAGCACATTTACTCTGAGTAGTTTTTCAGCAAATTCAATATCCAGTTTCTCAATAGTCTGAGGTTCATAAAGAGCTGGTAAAAAAATAGCTCTATCTATCACTAAAGCTTCATTGTTGATTGTCTCAATCATTCTATCGGCAGCACTTCGCTCGCCTACATCAAAAGGTAAGACAAGATGCCTGCCGCCAAGCTCTCTGTTCAGTACTTCTAGCTCAGAAGATCGCCGCGCGGAAAGAATAAGCTTAGCTCCATCAGCTGCGAGCGCTACAGCAAGCGACCTGCCAATTCCAGAGCTGGCACCAACTATCCAAATAGTTTCATCCTGGAATATGGTCATTATTGCTTTTTCATGAATAGAGTTAATTCGGCGACAGTAAAGCCAAATTTTTTCAAATATGAACGATTGATCAAAACACCATCATTCATTTGCCACATCCAGTCATCAAACTTCAGCTGGTAGGTGCTGTCTTCAACTGGAATATTCATTGTATAGTTCCAGAGCAAGGCACTCCCTTTAGATAAGCCAATAGCTTCACCAATAATATCACTTGCCTGGCCTTTGTAGCTTCCATCAGCCAACTTAGTTATTGTCCAAACACGTTGCTGGCTCTCTCCATTATAATAGCGGAAGTCTTCTTTTAAGGTACCGGTATTTCCTTCCCAGTTGCCAACCATATCAACATCAAAGCGTGTTACAACCCTTCCGCGCCAGTCCTGTATTAAGCCCCAGGCTTTTATCGGTCCGCTGAAGTATTGCTGTATGTCAGCTTTCGGGCCAGTGTTCTGATAATAATCGAGTTGAGATACCTGAGAGCGATTGAACATAAAAATACCTCCGAGCAGCATGAGTGCAGTGATAAACAGTGTTAATTTCTTCATTAGTATTAGGTCCCTTGCGGTATTTGTTTTCTTTTTAAATGGTGGAACAACAAGGCGATTGAAACAAGTTTGATAAGAGAAGGTAACCCTGCGTAACAGAAGACCAATAACATTAAAGTGCTCTGTTCATTTTGTTCTGAAGGAAGAAATCCGGCAGATTCCAAAAGTGGGAAAACAAGAACGGTTGCGCCAGCAAGAGACAGTTTTGCCAGCAATGTAAGCTGAGCAAAAATGAAAGTATTTTCAGCCTCAAGTTTCTTATCAGTAATATGATCCGCGAGAATAGAAGGAGGAAGAGAAAGTTCTGCACCAAAAGCTAACCCCGAGGCAATACAGATAATGCCATAGGAAAACAGATCGCCTGGCTCGATGAGTAAGACCCAGCAAAAAGTCAGAACTGCCATCACCATTGCGAGGCCCCAAGTCGTCTCTTTGCTATCAAGTTTTTGACTAAGCCTGGTCCAGAATACCATGCCAAATGCACCTGAGAGAAAATACAGCATAAGAAACAAACCAAGGTATGATTGGGCTGCCAGATAATCTCTTATATAAAAAATAACTAGCACTGCTGGAATACTTGAAGCCAACATACTGATTCCATAAATCAGGAAGAATTGCTTATTCCGGCTAGAGAGAGATTTTAACGTGGCTATCAGCCCAGGCATTTTTGTTTTTGATATACTTATCTCAATCGTGTTTCGATATTTAAAATACCAATTAAGAAAAAGGACCAGACCAAAAGAAAGCAGTGCAGCCAGAACAAAAAACATAATAGTAAAGGCACGTTGCGGCATCATTTGTAAAGTGAGCACTGAGGGTAAAATAACTGCCAACAATAATCCGATAAGTCCTAAACTCTCACGGTACATTGCAATTCGTGTGCGCTCATGTTTCATGGTAGTCCACATGCCGCCAAGCGCCGTCACATTAATCACCAGAACACTATATGCGGAAGTGACCAGAAATACCGAAACAGTGAACCATAATAAAATTTGAGTTTGAAACAACGGGTGAAACAGTGCCCAGAAACTTAATATCAATATCAGGCTCGAAAATATCAAAATATATGGGCGGTAGTCTGAATATCGATCACAAACGATACCTATAACCGGATCCTGCAAGCCATCAATTACTCTTAAAAACAGTAAGATAGAAGCAAGACTGGTTAAAGAAACACCAAATTGACTCGCATAATAATCTGGCCCGTGCACATAAATAGGAAAGCCAGCAAAAGCTATCGGCAACGCGATAAAGGCATAGAGTATCAACGGCCCTGTTTTTATTGAGGTATCAGCTTGCATTTATGATATCCCCAGCAATTGTCGTCGTAAATTTTTAAGGTTTGTTCTCTCACTGAGCCATATGTTGAAAAACCACTTTCCAAATTGTGGATCTTTAATAGTGCCTATGTGTTTTGAACCGAGATAAAACTGCGCACCCTTACTGGGTAAGTAAAGCCCCGTTAATTGAGTACCTTTTCTCACATTCGGAAATATTTTCAGCATCTGCCTATACCATGCTGCCAGTTTTACCTCATCGGTAAATCCAACCTCCCTCATACCCTCAAGTGAGCGCTGGGCAATCTGATCTTTACTTGCAGAAAGGTTATAGCTTAGCTTTAAAGCGAACGGTTTGTCTGGACTGATGTTTCTGTCTTTAGAATAAAGCGTTGCATCGTATACCAACCAACCAAGATATTTCATTTGGCCCGAACCAAGTATTTGGGAACCCGGTAACAATTTGGATATGACTTCTTGAGGTGGAATTTTTAGAGAAGGTGAGTTTTCAGCTGCATAAGTATATGCAGGCACCACTATTGATGCGACAATAGTTAATATCATAATCCTGTTACGCATGGACAAGCTCAATCTGCATCACATCAGTTCGCTGACTGTGAAAAAGTGCGATGCAACTCGCCAGATAAAACCGCCAGAGACGAATAAATTTTTCATCAAAACCGAGGTCGGTAACAGCTTCTATGTTGTTTTCAAAACTGCTCTGCCATATCTGCATAGTTCGGGCATAATCATGACCAAAGCTAAATTTCGGTCCAACTATAAACCCGGCTTTTTTGGCTTCGTATTCAAACCGGGTGGGGCTTGGCAACATGCCTCCAGGAAAAATAAAGGTGCGGATCATATCACCGCTTTTACGGTAAAGCTCAAAATACGCGTCATCAATTGTGATCGTTTGAATAACCGCTTTGCCGTTGGCAGATAGGAGTGATTTTAATTTTCCAAAATAAGTTTGCCAGAATTTTTCTCCCACGGCCTCAAACATTTCAATCGAGACGATATGATCATATTGCCCCTGTTGTTTACGGTAATCCTTAAGAACAATATCTGCGTTATTTCCAAGTCTTTTGGTGGCATATTGATGCTGGGCACTTGAAATTGTGATACCCTCCACTTTGGTGTCAGTTGTTTCAGCCACGCGCTCAGCGAAGCCACCCCATCCACAGCCGATTTCCAAAATAGGTCCTTTAGGTTCATCCAGGCATGCGACTATACGGTCATATTTATTTAACTGAGCAGTGGGAAGCGTTTCGTTGTCTTTATGAAACAGAGCGGCTGAGTAAGACATGGTAGGATCGAGCCAGAGTCTATAAAACTCATTACCAAGGTCATAATGGGCATGGATATTTTTTTGACTACCACGTGTAGTATTTTGTGTGAACAAATACATAATACGGGAGATGACATGACGCAATGAGTTGCCATTAATGTACTTTTCGAGGGCGGCATTATTCTGAAGACCAAAACAGAGAAATTTTTCAAGATCTTCAGTTTCCCACAAGCCATCACGGTATGTTTCTGCTAAGCCAATATCAGCATGAAATGCAAAAGCTGCCACAGCACTCCAGTCAAGCAACGTCAATTCAACATCTATACCTGGGTTTGGTGCCGTAAATTCAAAAAGTTTCTGATCAGGTGTTGTTATGCGGATCGACCCATAATCAATTTTTTCCAGAACTTTGAAAAAACGATAGGTAAATGCCTCGTGAAACATTAAAAGTCCCTCAATTATTCTCTCTATATAGTTTTAAGTAGATGAAGCATGCGGGCAGTTCACTGAGAGGTTACATTTTGGTAATCTTTGGCGTTTGACAATGGTGTGTTTTTATCAAACTGTTGGCCTTCACTAATTTGTGTATTTTTGCTAATTCGTTTCTCTTTCTGTTTGGGTAAGCTGATAAATTTCAATCCCTTTATTTTCAACCGCAAGGCCTGCCAGTAAATGCGCGTCATGGCTTGAAACGTGATCAAAGGGTAGCGCCAGAATGCCCTGTTTAACGACTCAGGGTTCAAGGCGGTGAGTTCGCCTTTCAGTGAAGTAAGAAGTACTAGAAGCCCATCTGCATTATAATAATTAATCCAGAGGCTCAGTTTGTTTTCTTTTAAGGAAACACGAAATTTATAATACCCCTCACGCGGCAAAAAGGGAGATACATGAAACTCTTTCCTCGCAACTAACCAATCTTTTTCATTGATAACAGACTCATTTTCATGGGCGCAGAGATAACAATGCGTTTCTCCGTAAGTATTGTTGACTTCATAAATGAGTGCGCGAATAAGTCCCTGGTCATCAAAACAGAGCCAAAAGCTCACAGGATTAAAAACATATCCTACCATGCGCGGCATGGTAACAAGGCTGATCCGCTCAATATTTTTGCCGAGTCCAAATTTGTTCAATTGCTCAAAAGACCATTGCTCAAGATTGGCTTTGTCCTTATGGGGACCATGATCGATATTGTAAAAACTCAGGTGTGCAAATTTATCTATCGTGATTGTGTTTTCTATGGCAAGTTTTGGTAATAGTTGAAGTGGTAGGTTCAGATAAAAAGTTGGATATGAAAAACCATTAAATTTTGGCAGCAGGCGCTGATGCATCACCTGACCTAA
The DNA here is from genome assembly GCA_021775425.1 of Hyphomicrobiales bacterium. GTDB lineage: Bacteria > Pseudomonadota > Alphaproteobacteria > Rhizobiales > HXMU1428-3 > HXMU1428-3. Next base: position 85,430 of record JAJFHX010000043.1, on the reverse strand, counting down.
AAACAAGAGTGGTTGATCGTCAAGTCTTAACACCATGATGGGAGCACTCCCATTTTTCCTGTCATCTGAACCGCACTTGATAGGCCATCTTCATGAAAGCCATAGCCCTGCCAGGCACCACAGTACCATATTCTGTCTTTCCCTTGTATGAGATCAAGGTTTGATTGTGCTTTGATTGCAGTGCTGTTAAAGAGAGGATGCTCTAAAATTGTCTGGTCATAAATAAGATCATCACGTGGCATTTCACTGGGGTTCAGTGTGACGATGATAGGTGTATTGGTTTCAAGCGGCTGAAGATTATTCATCCAATAACTGACACTCATACTCTCTGATTTATCATTTTTGTGGTTCGATAAATAAACCCAACTTGACCAGGCACTTTTACGCTTAGGCATGTATCGGCTATCACTATGCAGGACAACAACATTTTTCTGATAGTTAATTGAACCAAGTATTTGCTGCTCCTCCGTAGTGGGCGAGCAAAGCAGTGCAAGTGCCTGATCACTATGACAGGCAAAAACCACCTGATCATAGGAGTTGGTTTCATTCTGCTCGTCTATAATATCTACTCGGTCATTCTGGCGGATCACCTGTTTTACAGCACAATTTAACTTAATTCGGGACCGAAAATTTTTGGAAATCTGATCCACATAAGTACGTGACCCCCCAATCACCGTGTACCATTGCGGTGCATCATTGACTCCCAACAGACCGTGGTTTTCAAAGAATCGAATGAAAGTACTGGCTGGGTATGAAAGCATCTTTTCTACAGGCATGCTCCATATTGCACCGCCCATGGGTAGCAAAAAATAGTCTCTGAACCAGGGGCCTAGATTTAATTGTTCTAACCAGTCACCCAACGAGACATCAGAGGATGCCGTATGATGTGTAATACCCATCTTGTGAAATTTTACTATGTCGGCCAGCATTCTCAGAAAACTAGGTCTAACTGTATTTCGTTTTTGTGCAAAACATTTCATCAGGGAACTAGTGCTATATTCTAGCCATCCCTCGTTTATGCTTACTCCAAATGACATATTGCTTTTCGTAACAGGTACGCCAAGGTCTGAAAATAGCGCTAAAAGGTGCGGGTAATTACGTTCGTTAAATACAATAAATCCCGTATCAACACACAAGTTCGCATCAGGAGTTTTAATATCAACTGTGCGACTGTGCCCGCCAACATAATCATTTTTTTCATAAAGAGTTATGTCATGCTTCTGAGAGAGTATATGCGCAGCCCCCAAACCAGAAATGCCAGTACCAATTATTGCAATTTTCATAAGCCAGCCTTTGTGTACGTACACAGTGATAGCCTAGCGGACGTAACATACTGATTAATGGTAGGTTACAAAATTTTAAACATAGATGCGCTACCACAAATCTAGCGCTATAGAATGATCTCAACAATAAGACCTGGCTGGTTATCCTTAAGAGTGATTTCACCATTATGCAGGTGAAGAGCTGCTTTAACCAGACTTAGTCCTAAGCCATTTCCTTCAGTGTGCCGGCTTTTATCAGACCTGTAAAACCGGTCAAAAACCTTTTCACGTTCGCTCTGGGCGATGCCAATACCCCGATCCGTGATCCTGATTAACTGCCCTGTTTCATGACGAAGTAATTCGATTTTTACAATGCTTCCCCGAGGGGAATATTTTAATGCATTATCGATTAAATTAGCGATCATCTGAAACAGCAAATGACCATAGGCCGAAAGTGGCTGTAAGTCAGCATAATGAGCTTTGATCGTAATCTGTTGTTCTTCTGCCAAAGGCTCATAAAGGTCAATCACATCTTCAATGACTGTTTTCAATGATGTTGGTTTGAACTCAAAATTTTGCGTTCCCCTTTCAATATGTGAGATTCGCAAAAGAGCATTGAATGTTTCGAGGAGTTTATCCGTTTCAGTCAATAACTCATCGATCTCTTGTTCTGATAGCGGCTTTTTAATTGCGCCTTCCAATTGGCTCCTCAGTCTGGCTAAAGGCGTTCGAAGGTCATGCGCAATATTATCGCTAACATCCCGAATGCCGATGAGAAGAACTTCTATTCGTTCTAGCATCGCATTCAGTGTCTGGGCGAGGTCGCTCAAATCATCCCAATTGCTGTTGATTGAAATGCGCTGGGATAGATCACCTGTCGTCATAATATTCTGAGCCGTTTGACTAATCATATTTATACGGCTGACAACAAACGTACTGATAAAAAAACTGATCAGAACAACGCTAAGCATAAACAACAAAATGAGAATACTGAAAATTCTCAAGCGGTCATATCTTTTGGTTATCTCATTTATATCTCGGCCTATGAGTAATCGTGAGCCATCATCAAATGTGTGAATTTTTGCACCAAAAGCCCGAGATTCCTGTTGTGCTTCAATTGAAAAACCAATGATGCCGGCACTTATAGGAATGACATGATCCGGAAGTTTAGGGATGTTACCTGCCAGGCGTTTTTCATTCTGGTCCTGAAAATAATAAACTGGGTTAGATGATTTATTTGATCGACTTTGTATATAAGCGATTCGTGCTGCCTGTGACTGACCATTTAATGCTATCAGGATATGTTCAATTTCGATATCAATCGCCGCACCAGTTTCCTGGATAAAGATTTGCCGACTGAAATCATAAAGATAAGTGCCGATTAGAGTTGCTGAGGCACCAAGTAATAAGGTAAAAAGTGCCGCCATTTTAAAACTGGAGCTGGCGTAATACTTCCTCTTACTGATCTTCAATTATATACCCCGCTCCGCGTACGGTTTTGATGATCTCAGCATCGCTATCACCAATTTTCTTACGCAAACGACTGATATGTACATCAATCACTTTACTTTGCGGGTCAAAATGATAATCCCACACATGTTCGAGCAGCATGGTGCGGGTCACAACCTGGCCTTTATGCTTCATGAGATATTCAAGCAAGTTAAATTCCCGGGTTTGCAATGTAATATTCACCCCATCAACAATGACCTTGCGCCCAAGGAGGTCAACTTCCAGTCGCCCGGTTTTTAAATGTGTTTCCTGGCGAATGCCTTCCATCGAACCTCTGCGGTAAAGAGCCTCAATTCTAGCCAGGAGTTCAGAAAAAGAAAACGGTTTGATGAGATAATCATCCCCACCTGCTCGAAGGCCACTGACACGATCATCTACATCACCCAGCGCGCTAAGTAAAATCACGGGTACATTATCTCCAGCACCACGCAATGTCTTTAAAATCGTCAATCCATCAAGGGAAGGGAGCATGCGATCAAGAACGATTGCATCATAATTTTCTGTCGTTGCCAGAAAAAGCCCTTCTTTACCATCATCAGTTCTATCGACAACATGCGCGGCTTCTCTTAATCCATTCGAGATATATTCATTGAGCCTTTTATCATCTTCAATCAATAATATTTTCAAGACTTAACTCCAATTTATACAACCTATGGACCATTATAAAGAAGCATCGCACATCTACGTCAATAGCCATAATTTTTCGGTAAATAGGTTAGAGTATTTTAACCTTAATCTCTTAATGGCCCTGATCTAAAATGCCCTCTTATGCTCATAACAAAATCAGTTGCATTGATCCTGATTAGAAGACTATTAATCACTGCTATAGTTTAGGTGCGGCATTACGCGTCATTAAAAATTCAACGCCGCGCAATGCCGCGCTGGAGAATCGGGTAGGTGGTGATTTAGTTTAGATTTGGACTAAATCATTATAAATTATTTTTCCCCATCAATGAAATTGTGAGTGTGTTTGTTACTTCAAATTTGGGAGTAGCTTAACAAATAGTGATAAAATTATGGGCGCGGGGTTGCGCGTTGTCGTGCATACCAGGCGCGGTGCTGATAATATTAGTGCCGCGCAAGTCAAACGTTATGGCGGAATCGTTGAGTGGTAACACTCTATTGAACTAATTATATAACTTTATTTAGCGCTGGGTTTGTAATAGGGCAAATAATAGTATGTACACCATCAAAGCCCACGAAATATATAAAAGTAAAAATATTATTAAGTCACCAGGAGATAATATTGTCGGTTGTTAATGGTCAGAATAAATTCAGGCGGCGGAAATGGATCCCAATTATTTTGGGGACAGTCCAGAGCGATGAAGCCTTTATGCAGGATCAACAACTCTGGATCCCGGAGGATTATATAAATTTGCATGAAGCCATGTGCGAATGGGGTAAAGAAAAAATACCCGGTTGGTCAGGCGAAGAAAAACAAGCCAGGAATTTTATTGAACCACCAGATCCACCATGGTGTTGGCAATTGTCTGAAGCAAATTATGAGAAGCCAGATACTCACATAGAATATTTCATTATTGATGAAAATGATGACAAAGTTATTGTTTCCAAGGAAGAGGCAACAGATTGGTGGGCTATTGTGCAGCCTGAACTACAGAATGAATGGCGCGAAGAATTAAAGGCTTACGATCGTTGGATTCAATGCATTAATGAAATGCGCAACGCTCTAAATAAAAAAACAATTGTTGCTTACGTGTTTGACCATGATGGTAATTATAATTCTATTTCAGCTAAAACATGGGGAAGTGAGAAAGCTCATGATTTGTTCAAATTTGGTAATGCTAGATTCACATTTAGTAATGGAAAAATATCACGCAGATATAACGGGCCGGTTGTGTTACGTTCTGATTTTTTGACAAGTCCGGATGCTTTGCATTTTGAAACTTTAGGAAGTGATATTAAGCGTGATCTTAATATTGAAAACTATCCATATGTGGAATTTATGCTCAGGGCTATTAAGGAAATGCCTTTTAAGTCTGAAACCAGAGTACTTAAAAAAACTATTGAAAGTTGGCTAAGCGATAATTGGCCAGAAAATTTGGGTGATAAAACAAATACAAAGATTAAGAATATGGCCACATTTCTACGTCGTCCCGAAGATGAAACTGGCGGTATTCAAGGTAAAGGTCCGGACGATTAACTCATTGTTTATATAGCAATATTTGGTATTTAGCTGCTTACATTTATCTTTGCTGTAAAGCCTTTCACTGTTTCCCGGTAAAAATATTTTGCAGATGATGTCTTCACTTACCGGAATTAACCGGTGTTTACAGTGAAGGATAGTTGGATGACGAACTTATCTATTTTGAATGCAGATGATGCCTCTCAAAAATTGGGGATTTCAAAGAACACCTTGGCTAAGATGAGGCTTACTGGAGCTGGCCCTGCTTATTCAAAGCTCGGACGCCGAGTTGTTTATCGTGCTGAAGATCTTGAAGACTGGGTTAAAGCAAACCGCTTTCAATCAACATCTGATTATAGGCCAGCATAGCGAGCACCGCTAAGCTCACTGATGGTTTGGTTTTCATGCCCCCATCATTTTTTGAACAGCGACTTGTGAGCTGTTCTATCTTGCTCCTTTCCCATGTGGAGCGTGCCGAATTGGGTGTCGATTTTCATGACTGATAAAAAAACAAAGAACCTGTCAGGGGGTGGGTGTTCAACTAAACTAGAGAAAAATGAAAATGCTGAAGGCCAGTTAGACCTTGGTATAACCAAAACAAATGATGAGGTCCTTGAGGACAGCTCGGCCAGCAATAACAAACCTGAGCCTGAAAGTGGAACGGTGAGTGAAGGGTCAAAAATTAAAAGTAAAGACTGGTCATTCCAGCCATCTGAAAGTGAAAATAACAGAAAGCTGTTAACGCGTAATGCAGCAGAGATATCACCTCGTTCGGTGCGTTGGTTATGGAAGAATGTCATACCACTTGCGGCTTGTACTATTGTTGCGGGTCATGGAGGGCACGGAAAATCTCAACTTGCAATAAGCATTGCAGCGACCATTTCACGCGGTGATGATTTTCCAGATGGCTCTCCCTGTGAACAGGGGCAAGTTGTGATTATTTCAGCTGAGGACACCGCGGAAGAAGTGATTGTACCTCGTTTGATGGCAGCTAAGGCAGACCTTCAAATGGTACAAATATTTGATGCCATTCAGGAAAAACAATCTGATGGTTCTGTGGTAATGAGGCCTTCTCTTAATCTAGGCTCTGACATTGAAGCGCTGGGTGACCTCATTGCTGGTTTGGGAGATGTAAGACTTGTCATAATCGACCCACTCATGGCTTTTATGAATGGTGTTGACACTTATAAAAATAGTGACGCCAGGGGGATCATGGCCCCTCTTGCTAAATTGGCTGAAAAGCATAATTTTGCGATATTGTTTATCCAACACCTCAATAAATCAACCTCACAAAGTAGCTATGCCAGATTTACAGGATCTACAGGATTTTTAGATGCCGCAAGAGCTGGATTTGTTGTTGGGCATAGTCCAGATAATGATGGCAGTAGAGTCTTGGCGTCAGTCAAGTCAAATTGGGCAAGAGACGATACTTCATTTAGTTATGAAATTCTCAGTGAGGATGTAGTTGGTGAGTGCCAAGATATTCCTTTTATTGAATGGCTAGGTAAGTCTCAATTTACTGCCGCTGAGGTCATTGCATTTGAGGTTACCTCAGACAAAACCAGTGCCATTGAAGTAGCCTGTAATTTCTTGGAGGACTTATTAGCTAATGCCCCAACTGACGCAAATAAAGTCTATGGGTTGGCTCGGGAACAAGGCATATCCAAAAGCACTCTGGATAGAGCTAAAGCTCAGCTAAACATTAGCTCAGAAAGACAAGGTGGAAAGGACGGAAAGTGGGTCTGGAAACTTCCCTAAAAAACAGTTTCTGTTTTAAAGATACTCATCTAAAAAATGAGTATCTTTAAAATATTTGGTTTAAATGCTTCATAATATTTTGACACGTACACGCGCGCGAGGAAATTTTATAACAGCTAATAATTTTAGTGTGTTTGAACTGTAGATATGTCGTTACTCGCGGAACATTTTCGATAAACTCCCAAACATGGGGTTAAGGAGATGTTATGAACAAAGATCAGCGCGAGATACAACGCAAACTTCGCATTTTAAAACACGCTGACAAGACTGGTCACGTTGCAAAGACATGTAGGTACTTTGGGGTTGGTCGAACAAGTTTTTATCGATGGAGAGAGGCTTATAAAAAGCATGGTGAAGATGGACTGATTAATCACCCATCCATACCGAAGCGTCATTTCAACAGAACGCCTATTGTGATTGAGGAAAAAGTTCTTCACCTTCGGTCTAAATATCATCTCGGGCCTATTAGGATTGTTTGGTATCTTGAGCGTTATCACGGTATCAAGGTCTCGGATGCAACCGTTTCTCGGATACTCAAAAGAAATGGTATGAACAGACTTCCTCGAGGGACGCGCTTACGCAAAGTCCACACCAAGCGTTACAATAAACAGGTTCCCGGCCATCATATTCAGATGGATGTTAAGTTCCTGACTTTCATAGGAGATAAAGGTGAAAAGATACGCCGCTTTCAATATACAGCCATTGATGATGCAACGAGAGTCAGAGCGCTGAAAGTCTACAAAAACCACACCCAGGCCAACGCGATTGACTTCGTGGATCATGTCATTGAAAAATTCCCGTTCCGCATTAAAGAAATCAGGACTGATAATGGTCATGAGTTACAAGCCAAGTTCCACTGGCATGTAGAAGATAAAGGGATCCGGCATGCTTATATCAAACGTGGCACGCCTCAATTAAATGGAAAAGTGGAAAGGTCGCACAGATCTGACGGCCAGGAATTTTATCAACTGCTAACTTATAAAAGTGATGTCGATCTTGAGGCAAAGCTTGATGAATGGGAACGCTTTTATAACTTCCACAGACCTCATGGGGCATTCAATGGAAAAACGCCTTACGAAACGCTAAGAGAAAAGCTATAATCAATGAATTGAATGTTCCGCTGCTAACCGCACCTTACACACTCTCAACTCATCAGTTTGCCCGACATAAATGGTGGGTAAATCACTATCTCCAGCATAACCAGATAGAATATAGACACCCATATTTGAGAATTCATCACGAGTTTGAGCTTCTGGCCATTTCTCACGAGGAAACGCAACAGCACAACCTGTCCAGTTCATTCGATCTATGACCCTTTTTCCTTCTGGATCACCGTCAGGCACAAATATTCTTATGGTGAACGGATCAGTCATATATTTCCTAATCAGCGTGCTTACTATGTGCTTACTGGAGTAATAATTTAATACCTACAAATTCATAACCCATTGAAATCATGGTGTCCCCGAGAGGATTCGAACCTCTGGCCCCCAGATTAGGAATCTGGTGCTCTATCCTGCTGAGCTACGGGGACAAAAAGATAAATCATAAAACGAAATTGTATCCATCAGGTCAATAAAAAAGCTTTTGTAAAAGCTCACTTGTTGACTTTACTTGTGCCTCTCATCGCAGCTTCACCAGTTTTGCTGAATGAATAAACTGGTCCTGTTCATCCCAATGCAGTACGCCGCGAACAGCTCCGGACTGCCGAACCTGACTGATTTTCCCAAGGTCAATTTCAGCAAACACCCATTGCGGCGTATTCAACTCACTAACAGTGATAACACCGGTATCAGCAAAGCCGAGATCTGGCGGGCAAAACACCCCCGCCGCGCCAATGTTGATATCAGTTGAAGGAGACCAGTCAGCCTCACCAACCAGTGCAGATTGGATAACATAACACTGCCCTTCAAGGGCCCGTGCCATCGCGCCAATACGCACTCGCCAATATCCGGCCAGCGTATCCGTACAACTGGGGACGATCAGTATCTCTGCTCCAGACTTAATAGCAGCTCTGGCAAGGGCCGGAAATTCACAATCATAACAAATCAAAATCGCAAACCGGCCAAACCCAGTATCAAAAATTTTGAGCGGGCAACGTTCTGGCAAGGATTTTACATCATGACCACTCGCATTGACCGAGGCATACTTCCATTGGTCTCGCTCAAAAGTGGTAGGTATCATTTTATCCTGAAAGTCTACAAATCCGGAACGGTCAATAAAATAACACCGGTTCAGCAGCAACCCCTGAACCGTTTTAAAAGGAGCCGAAGGCGCAATGATAGAGATCTGATGGTCTGCACTGAGCCTCTGCCATAAGGTAAGCAACTGCGGCAGCAGCTCAGTCATAATATCAATCTGCCCGTCAAGTGTGCGAGAGAGTTCAGTGTTGCCAATCGGGGTAGTTTCAATGGCACCATATTCTGGAAAAACCGCAAGGCTAGCCCCTTCGGCTTTCGCTTCTGAGAGCCATGAATTGAGTTTATCTTCATACTCGGAAAATGTATGAATTGTCCCGCAGGGGTAACTGCTGGTGGCAACAATAAAACTCATAAATCCCTCATCCAGTATTGTAGCTGATTATCAACTTCTTCGTCGGTGCTATGCTCTTTCCAGGGAAATGTCGCAGTTAATCCGTCAAGCGGCGCATAACCACGCTTGCGCCAAAAAGCGTCAAGCGGTGAATAATCACCGGGCCGCGCTGGGTGGTCATGCAGTCTGATAACAGATAAAAAGCAGGACCGTTTCAGCATAAGCCGACGTGCCTGGTTTTCCCGTTCATCAAAAAAACGATGGCCAACCCCATGCCCGCGGTAATCAGGCAATAAAACACTTTCACCGCAATAAAAAATTTCAGAGCAATCAAACCCCGCATGTTTTAACGGGTCAGAAAATTCTGTCATCTGACCGATAAGCGGCCCCCCAGTCGCAGCACCGACGATTTTTTCTCCATCATGACAAGCCACTATAATAGCGCCCTCAATAGCAGCAAATTTTGCCAGGTAGATTTCTTCATCATCCATGGTACCGTCATAGAGATAAGGAAAATCAGCAAAAACACGAATTCGTAAAGAAGCCACATCAGGCAGATGGTGTTGCAGCTCATCACCGGTTAAAGTCTTAATAGTCAAATTCAAGTCAGCCTCCCTACAAGCTGAAAAACAGATTAAATTTACCAACGCAGCTTTAAACCACATTCGGTAAGCCGAGAGAACCAGAAAATGTCAGTCAGGCCATTTCATAGTTTTGCGATCATCTTGACGATTTTTTTCACTTGTCTCACAGCCTCTCAACTCAATGCAGCAGAACAGCTTCGAGCCTGTGCCAGCAATGAAAGCAAATCAGGTGTCGTTGAGAAAATAACAAAATACAATGAAGTGATACTCAAAGGAGGGGAGCGATTATATCTGGCAAATATTTTACTCAGTGATGCCAGTTCAGAAAAAAATCCGCTTCAGTTCCTGATCGGGAAAAAGGTCAGCTATTATTTTTCAGGCCGTAAGAAAGACAGGCACAATCGCTTGCTGGTTCAGTTGCTCGTAAATGATCAGACATCATACTGGCTTCAGTCCAGTCTGGTAATGGAGGGGAAAGCACAAGCTATTGCCATCCCCAATAACATCAACTGCGCCCAGCTTTTACTGCAAAGCGAAAAGTTGGCGAGAAATAGCCAACGGGGTGAATGGGGAGCAGGCAAAAACTTCAAAATTGTCAGTGTTGATGATATGAAATATCTGAAACGCCAACCTCAGGGATCGTTTCAGATTGTCCGTGGTAAAATAGTCAATGTTGGTCGTTCAGCTTCGAATGTATTTCTCAATTTTTCAGATGACTGGCGACAGGATTTTACAGCTGTCATCAGCTCAAGACTGATCAAAAGAAAAGACAGCCAGTGGCCTGAGTTGAAATCACTGATTGGAAAAACGGTATTAATCCGAGGCTGGCTGGATTTCTGGAATGGCCCGATGATCCGCCTGCACACCTCCCTGATGCTAGAGCAGGAAAGTGATTAAAGTTTCTGATCTATAAAAAAGCTAAATCAGTAAAACAAAACGCCCGGTAACTAGACCGGGCGTTTCATGTAATTTAATCTGATTTGTGCAAAGCACTAAAATCTAACCTGGATGGGGCAAGAAGGGCAAAAAATTAAGCCGCTGCTTCCTGATCATCAGAATCAGCTGCCGCTTCCGCTTCAAGCGCTTTGGCTCGGTTGGATTGTGCCGCTTTGGAGAGAACCGCAGTAATCTGTTGAACAGCACCAGCTTCATCAAGCTTTTCAATGGCGGCAACTTCTCTGGCCAAACGGCCAAGCGCTGCTTCAAAAAGTTGACGTTCAGAGTAAGATTGCTCAGGTTGAGAATCACAGCGATAAAGATCACGAACCACTTCAGCAATTGAGATGAGATCGCCAGAATTAATTTTCGCTTCATATTCCTGTGCACGGCGCGACCACATTGTCCGTTTCACACGGGCTTTACCTTTAAGTGTCGTATAAGCTTTCTTAACAACAGCTTCTTCAGCCAGTTTCCGCATGCCAACACTTTCAGCCTTGGCAGTGGGCACCCTAAGGATCATCTTGTCTTGTTCAAATTCAAGAACAAACAATTCAAGGCTGATGCCAGCAACTTCCTGGGTTTCAATTTCAAGAATTTGCCCAACCCCATGTGAAGGGTAGACAACATATTCATTAATTTTGAAACCGTTTTTTTGAACTGATTTTTTGCGCGCGGCCATACTCTCTCTCTTTCAATTTTGAAAATTTGCACCAGGCAGATGCAAAAATTCGTAAAGTCTTTCAGTTTGAAATGGACTAACAGCTGAAAACATCAGCACATCCACCCAAACCTACATGTGAGGGGGAAGACAGAAAGAAAATGCGCAATCAAACACTTGTGAAGTGAACAGTAACAACTGAACCCACACCTGATCGCCCAATGACTTATCCCTCTTAACTTATGAAAATCCTCTTATCAGCAAAGATCTTCATCAGTAAAAATTGTTAATGAGCTTTAGAAAAAACTTATCTAAGCCCTTTTTTTGGACCATAAAACCAACAGGTAATTTATCTCTCTTCGTTACCTGATAAGATCAAATGATCAGAATACTAAACACCGATTAGTCGTTAAACATACAAAAGCCGAGAATAGAGTGTGCAACTAAGCACACACCACTCAGTACAAATTCATATTAAATTTTAAACCAGACAAACCCTCAAAAATGTCAGATAGCTTCCAACCAGACACACTCTTCAAATCGAGCGAAAGGTCAGATAGCCTGACAAAAACAAATTTCCCAAAGGCTCTGTTTTGTCTAACCGCAATCAGCTTGATTAAAACAACAGCGAATGTTCACAAAATTGTCATCCACATTAAATAAATCAAACCCAGTGGCGAATATAACACATTTTTATCAATTAGAAAAGACATTCACGCCTGTTTATAAGCATTTCGCACATAATCTTCGAATCGCACCCTCGGTGAGTGCTGCTAAAAAATCCAGCAAAAAGAAGCGGTAAACCCATACTGGCCATCAGAATGCTGTTAAATTGAGGGAATTCGATAATTTTAAGATAGTGTTAACAACACATTTCAATTGATCTTTGAGCCGATAGAAAAAACGCCGAAATGACGTATTTATCGGGTACAGGCAGTTTCATATCGTTTCAGTCGGCTCACATATTTTTCTTCATTCTTGCCAAGTTGAATAAAGAAGTCGCCAATCTCAGCCATTTTTCGTTTGAATTTGATTTTGTCTTCAAGGCACGAGCAATAAGCATTGCAATTTGGCGCACCATTGCATTTATCACGACACGAAAGTCCGAAATATTTTACAGCCGTCTGCCCTGAGCATTGCTTGATAAGGGCCTCGCGGTTGCTCTTACCGTTCAGAATTTTTGCAATTTCGGTATTTTTCGCCTGGTTCTTGACCTGGTCGGTCACACAGCTGCAATAGGAGGTACAAAATGCCTGTTCACCCCGGTCCCCACTACAAGCTTTTTTACAGGAGCTTTCCACAATGCCGATGAGTTCTTGCTGGTTTTTGTCAACTTCGGCAGAAGCACCGGAAATAACCACCAGAGAAAATCCCAAGCAAAGGGAAATCCCCAAAAACACTCTAAACAGTCTCAGCATTCTCATCTCTTAAAGGGTCAATACGCAAAACCAACCCCAAACAAGCAGTTATGCCGCTCTGTTCAAGGACCACTAAGAAGTAAACTATATCATATGCTTAAAAGCGTAAAATAAAAAATGGAACATATCATGGCAGCGGCAGTTATTTTGTACCGGTGCGGTCAATGATTTTCAGAGGCAAGGCCGTGTCCATGCCATCCAATAAGAGCTGAAACCAGTGAGGAATCTTGATATTCAAAAATAAAACGGCTGTGATTAATCACCTTCACCAGGCTTTTCAGAAAAATACTTTTCAAACTTGCCTTCTTCTTCGGCATATTTTTCAGCATCATCCGGAGCTTCTTTCTTCAAAGTGATGTTCGGCCACTTCTCAGAATATTCCCGGTTGATATCAAGCCATTTCTCTATGCCATCTTCGGTGTCAGCTTTAATCGCATCAACCGGGCACTCAGGCTCACAGACACCGCAGTCAATGCATTCATCCGGGTGAATAACCAGCATGTTTTCACCTTCATAGAAACAGTCAACCGGACATACTTCTACACAGTCCGTATGTTTGCATTTAATACATTTGTCATCGACAATATAAGTCATCGTTTGCCTCTAAAGATGAATTGCACTGAGCAATTCAGGTAAAATAATAAATTTTCTATAAAATCGGGTCAGAATGTCAGAAAATAAACCCGAAAAGAGAATAATCTAATCTAATAAATATATAGTTTCATGTTCTGAAATTTGAAGAACTATGATCTAGCCTATTCCGAAAAAGAGTACAAGCAGGGTATTAGAATTAGTTTACTGCAATTATCTCATTCATCAGCATCAGGTTTTATAGAATCGAGTTTTCGGCGGTCTTTTTTCGTCGGTCTGCCAGCTCCCTTAGGACGGGTTGGCGTTTTCGCAGAGAATTTACCGGGTTTTGGCCTCGGTTCTTCTTTCGGCGTGATGTCATTATAAAGAGTATGTGCTTCACTTGCCGGGCCGCGGCGTTCACCAAGCGCGACAACTTCAATAATTTTCAGATTGCGGTTGATCATCGCCGTGATGACATCACCTTCATGAACAAGTGAAGCTGCTTTGCCAACTTTCACCTTATTAATCCTGACTTTTCCAGCTTCCACCATCCGTCCGGCAAGACTACGTGACTTAACCAGCCTTGTGTAAAAAAGCCATTGATCAATCCGGCGTCCAGCTGGCCCTCCAGCTTGCATTCTAGTCATCAGGCATTGTCTTTAATTTGATCTTTCAGGATTTGTAGTTTTGCAAATGGTGAATCCGGGTCAATTTTCTTTTCCCTCGGTGGCTTATGAGAATGAGAACCCTGCCCGTTCTTGCCAGTCTTCCCTTTACCATGGGCTGTGTCCTGTCCATTTGCACCGCGCCCGTTTTTATGCCGCCCTTTTTGGCCATGCCGGCCTTTGTGTTTGAAGGAAGATTTTTTACCTCCCTCGCCCTCATCAGTTTGTTTATGGTCCCGTTTATGCTGGCCGCCCTGCTTTGCCTGTGCACCAGTGCGTTTTTCACCCCGATATCGCCCGCCACCCGCTTTCTTGCGCGGTCGCCAGATAACAATGACGTCTTCCTCAGCTTTAGTCTCTCCTGTGGTTTCAGATTCATCAGTAGCTTCAGTTTCAGCTTTTGTCTCCGGTGTGTCATCTGCCTCAGCCGATGTTGTACTTTCCGCCACGTCAGACTGAACAGGTTCTTGCTTCACTTCTGGTGCTGGCGTAGCAGATTTTTGAGATTTTTTATCTTCATAAAACCCGAGTGAGCGCAAAACCTCGCCAAGTTCATCAGCCGAACATCCCATGATAGACATCATCTCAGGAATAACAGTAAACCCGCCATCCCCGGTCGCGCCAGCTGGGGCCAGATCTTCTTGAGGCACTGCTTTTTCAACGGCTACATCGAGAGAAGCCGCTGCTTTTGATGAAGGGGCCTGGCTTTCTGCAGTCTGTGTCTCAGTTGCCGATGGAGTGACCGTTTTAATCTGCTGCTCAGCACCATCCGGTTGAGCTTCTGGTGCAGCCTCAGCTTCTTCACTTTTCGGGCTGTCCTCTGGCTTAACTTCAGCTTCAACACTCAGCTCATTTTTAGCAGTAGCCTGTGTTTCGGTTTTTATTTCATCCGTTTTAGTATCAGCCGCTTTCACTTTCGGTTTGCGCCATGAAACCAGCGGCCTGATCTGATCAGCCAGTCGCTCCAGCATATCAACCCTGACAATCCGGTTGCCGCAAACATGAAACCCGGCGGTTCGATAATAAGCAACATCAATGGTTTTATCAAAATCGGCAGAGGTGAGCCCGGCCCGCGGTAATACCCATTCGGAAGCCTTCTGGAGGTTTTCGTTTTGAACCAGCCATAAAAGCCGACAAAGCTCAGCCGCAGCTGGTTTTAAAAGAAGCGGGAAATATATGTTAAAAGCACCAAACCGCACACCGTATTTCCGCAATTGCCGCCGGGCTTCCTGATCAAGCTGGCGTACGTCATTCGCTATCGGTCCTCGCTCCAAAATGCCAAGGTTCTCAGTTAGTTGAAAAGCAATGCCCCGTGCCATGCCGGCAAGGTCCTGCGCCTGATGCATATTGACAAGCGGTGCCAGTTTCTCAGCAATCAGCTCTTCAGTGACTTTTTGTATTTTTCCTGTCACATCATCGCGCGACGATCCAGTCAACTGTTCATCAGCAAGCACAACCACCATCGGTTTCAGTATGTGATCCCCTTTTTGCAACTGGGCAACCACATCGTCTTTCCATAAAAGTTCACCAGTCGCGGAGAAACTGAATTCACTTTTTTCCGCTGCAATAATTTGTTCTGAACGCATAGCCAATTCTTTAGTCAATACTTGAGTTGCCGCTGCCCTTGCAGCCCGGCCGTTTACACCAGCACTAGTCTCATCAGGTGTAAACTGAAAGCCGGAAATTTTTCCAACATAATGATCTTCAACCAGTATCTGGCCCTGATCATCAATTTCAACATAAAGTTCGTCTTTATCTCTAAGGCGTTTCATTAAAGTGCTGGTGCGCTTATCGACAAATCGTTTTGTCAATGCCTCGTGCAGCGCATCAGATAAATTATCTTCAACTTCTCGGGTTCGTCCCTGCCAATAAGCCGGATCATCAAGCCAGTCTACCCTGTTCGCAACAAAGGTCCAGGTTCGCATATAAGCAAGCCGAGCCGCAAGCGTGTCAATGTCACCATCAACCCGGTTTTGCTGCTCAATTTGCTGAGCCAGCCAGTCGGTCGGGATAAGCCCCTCATCCTGCATGATAAAGTGAAACAATTGTTTTACAAGCTCAGTATGTTCACCAACACCGATTTTACGATAATCAGGCAATTGGCAAACTTCCCACAAGCGCTGCACATGCGCCGGGCCGTTGGCATAAGCTATGATTTTAGGGTCATTCGCCAGCGACTCAAGTGCCAGCAAATCATCGGCATCTCTGGCCTTTTGCAAAAACGGTTTTTCAGGTGATAGTTTTAATGAAGCCAGCAACCGCGGTAAGGAGGCATAATCAAGTGAGCGTGCCCGCCATTGCAATCCACCAACCGGGTCAAAGTCATGCGCTTCTATCCGGTTGATCACATCAGAGTCAAATGGTTGCACATCCCCGGTGACCCCAAACGTGCCATCATTAATATGCCGTCCAGCCCGCCCGGCAATCTGCGCGATTTCAGCCGGAAACAAATCACGATGATTAATGCCGTCAAATTTCCGGTTGCCGGCAAAGGCAACATGATGCACATCAAGATTGAGCCCCATGCCAATAGCATCAGTAGCAACCAGAAAATCCACTTCACCGGATTGATACATTGCCACCTGGGCATTGCGCGTGCGCGGGCTAAGCGCCCCAAGAACAACAGCTGCTCCACCCCGTTGCCGGCGAATAAGCTCGGCAATCTCATATACATCCCGCGCTGAAAAAGCGACAATTGCGGTCCTGCGCGGCATCCGCGAAATTTTCTTCGAGCCGCTGTAACTCAGCTTAGAAAGCCGTGGCCGTGAAATGAAATTAAGCCCGGGTATAAGGTTATTGAGCGCCGTGCGCATGGTCTCTGCGCCAAGCAGCAATGTTTCCTCACTACCCCGCGCGTGGAACAGCCTGTCAGTAAAAACATGCCCCCGCTCCGGGTCAGCGGCCAGTTGAATTTCATCAATCGCAACAAACTCAACATCAATATCCCGCGGCATGGCTTCAACGGTTGAAATCCAGTAGCGGGCGTTTTTCGGTTTGATCTTTTCTTCACCTGTAATCAGCGCCACATCAGAAGGGCCGATACGAGCGACAATCTTGTCATAAACTTCACGTGCCAGCAGCCTGAGGGGCAGGCCAATCAACCCGCTTTGGTAGCCAAGCATCCGCTCTATCGCCAAATGTGTTTTACCGGTGTTGGTCGGCCCAAGCACGGCCGTAACATTTAATGCGCCGGGTTTACCATAAAGGTCAGAGCTATTGATGGGTGAGGACATAAAACTTCTCAAAGTTAGTGGACCGCATTTTTTAGAGGGTCTGATATTTATAAAAAACATCTGAATTTCAAGAACAAGATTTGAACAATGCCTGAAAAAATCAGATGAAAACCCAAAAAAATCTATTCAGTTAAGCCGCATCAAAGGGCCTGTCCTTCATAATATTTCTCCGGGAATGCCTGCGCTGAGGTAAGGATGAGTGTACATAAATCTTAATCTACCAAACTATTGGCTCAGATGCCACATCATATAGAACACGATTGCAACAATGCGATAACAAAATAAAACTCCAAAAAGGCCATCATGAGGCAACGCATGTTGCAGCTAAGAGGTAATCATCGTTCAATTCTGTTCAGATTTCTGTGAGCCTCTCTCGCAATCTTCGAGGAATGCACTATCTTAAAACCTGTGACAATAAATTCTCCGGATCGAAACGTCGAACTCAATTGAGGTCGCTTCATCCAACAGGCCAGAAGGAAAAGCCAGGCAATGTTAAATTTACATAAAAGAAGCAGGAAACTCATCAGAATAGCTGGTGTCCTATTGTTGCTTTGTATCACCTGGATCTCTGTTGGTAAGTCTGAGCAAACAAATGATAAGCATCCGGTCACCGCTGGCAAAACGGAAACAGCCATTTTTGCAGGCGGCTGCTTTTGGTGCGTTGAATCAGATTTTGATAAAGTCCCGGGGGTCCTGGAAACCATCTCCGGTTATACAGGTGGGCACACCAAAAACCCGACCTACAAAGAAGTCACTTACAAAGAAACAGGCCATTACGAAGCGGTTAAAATTGTCTATGATCCAGCTAAAGTCAGTTATAAGCAATTGCTTCACAGCTTCTGGCGCAGCGTAGACCCAACAGATGCTAGTGGTCAGTTCTGTGATAAAGGCACGTCATACCGCTCAGCGATTTTTCCAACCAACGAAGAACAAATGAAAGCGGCGACAACTTCCAAGGAACAGGAAAACACAACCGGTAAGTTAAATGGCCGAATTGTAACAAAGGTGATCAAAGCCAAAATGTTCTATAAAGCGGAAGACTATCACCAGAACTATTACCAGAAAAACCCGATACGATATAAAATCTATCGCCATGGCTGTGGTCGCGATAAACGAATCAAATACCTCTGGGGTGATGAAGCCCATAGCGGCATGAAAGACCTCACTCATTAAGCCCTGATTATCGGCTCATAATCTACAGTTAGACCCGTCGCTGATTGCGGCGGGTTTTTTGTCGCAGGGCCACGCTAAAAACAGACTGGTGAGTGCCTGAGTAAAAAAACTGAAAACGCGCCAAAACAGGGTTGAAACGCCCTGATGTGCCTGTAAAACGTCATTTCAAGGGCATTAACTTTAAAGTAGCACACATTGCCGCAGCGCAATTTGACGCAGCACATTTCCGCATGGCAGCAATGAGGTTTAGCCCCTACCTGAAGGGCATAGGAATGGTTATCTTTTCTTCAACAAACGAAAGAGGTTTGCCGCTCTAAAACATGGAGCCGTTAAAGGTTTCAGCGAGCATAGCTTTCAATTATTAGGAGACATACCATGCGAACTGGTAAAATTATTTCTAAAACTTTTCTGGCGTCTGCAATCATCGCCGCAACAATGGCCGCACAATCAGCGAAAGCTGAGCAGGCAACAGGGAAACTGACATTAGAACCAGGCAATGGCATGAGCTTTGTTGCCGGCTCTAAAAAAGCAATGACAGTGTTTCAATCCAATGCTGGCTCATGTGATGTGACCATTCTGATCAGTGAAGCGGAACCGATTAAAAATGGCGATTATCAATCAGCATCACGCGTGAAAGTACAGCTGACACCAGGCAACACCACCAGTGTTGACAGCAGTGAAGGCCGCTCAATCAAGTTTGTCTGTAATCAGGATGCAAAATCACTGACCATCAGTAACGAGCTGTTAAAAGTATCTAGCCTCTACTAAAGCGAAACCAACAGCAAATCAGCATAACATAATGCTGATTTTCCTGAATTGGGTCATTTAGAAGAAAACAAAAAACCCCGCAGTTCCGTATCTGCGGGGTTTTTTATGTCTGATTGTAGTTTGTGCGAAAGTAATTGGTTACTTAGCCAGAGCAATCACACCCGTTTTCGGGTCAGTCACTTTAAAATTTGCCAGTTCAGCCGTTGCTGTGCCGATCATAATCGGAATGATAATTTTATAAGGCACATACATCTTAGCCTGCGGCAATGGCACCAGCCAGATTTCAAGCCCGTTTGAGTTGCTCATATAAGTAACGGCCTGGTTCATTTTATGCCCGGCAATTGGTCTGTATTTCGCGCGGCAGACAAACGCTGTGCGCGACTGCCCGTTTGAAAGCTTCGCATATGTTTTGCGTTTAAAGCTAAGCGTCACATTAAAGCGCTGGCGTCCGTCAAAAATTTTGATTGAGCGATTACAGGCTTGTGTCCCGTTTGTCAGGCTGGGCGCATTGTCAGTAAAGGTCAGCATTGCACTCAATGGGTCAACAACATTTTTCAGATGAGCTTTGGTCAGCGCAATTCGCTTAGGGTGTGGCCGTGTTGGTGGCACTGCCTGCACTTTATTCACACCATTGCGCGAAAACTTCAAGCGGATCGCTTCGGCTTTCTTATCGCTTCTGGCTGAAAAGGCATAAATGTTCGGCCGCGGTTTATGAGATCTGATATAGCCGTTACTGG
The DNA here is from genome assembly GCA_021775425.1 of Hyphomicrobiales bacterium. Taxonomy (GTDB): domain Bacteria; phylum Pseudomonadota; class Alphaproteobacteria; order Rhizobiales; family HXMU1428-3; genus HXMU1428-3. The sequence goes on along the minus strand of JAJFHX010000043.1, from coordinate 65,481 downwards.
CAACAGAACTGTTCCATTTATAAATGCCAAGAAACGCTTTAAATCTGGCTGATCCCTGCATTTTATAGCGGTTGCCCGATTGCGCTGAAGCGAAATGAAATTTACCACTGCCGATTGGCGCAGCAATATCATAAACGGCCCTGACAGTCGTCTCGCCAGCATGCGCCGCACCACTATGGCCAGTGATGACAAACAATGAAGTGAGAAAGAAAGGAAGTGTCAATAACCCACACGATCGTTTGACCGCATCAACGTTAGAAAAAAACTCAGTAAAACGTATCATAATATTAATTACCCGACCCTATGAAAGCGAATTGCTTCCAACTATCCACCAAATCTAAAAATCTTTCCATCAATCAGGCACTGATTATTAGTCAAGAATCTGTTCAGTCAGTTTGGGGTTAACTCAAGTGCTTCGGTTCTATCTCTGGTTTATGTCCGGAAATAACAAAACAAATCAGCTAAGCTCAAAGTCTGAATCCAGAACTAGAGCCTGAATAGGTCAAATCTAAGGCTATACACGGTGGTTACACTATTACTCCAAAAACAAAAAAAAATTCCAGGGTATCGCCACCACTTCATTTATGAGAAACCAAGCATATCCGGTCATCATGAAGCTCAGATAACGAAACCATCAGCTAATTTACGCCGATAATGATCACCGAAAGCTTAATATTAGTAAGATTATGAAAAAAAAACCATTCAACAAGACGTGACCCTTGACGTTTCAGCCGAAATACCCTTATAAAGGGCCCTTAATGCACGAGATTAGCGTCTGGTGCATTTATTTTTCCAAGCGATATTTTGTGAAAGCACATCAATGTGCGGCTGTCGGCTTTTTCAGTCTGATAGCAATTGAATAAGGATTAAAGACATGGCTAGGCGCTGTGAATTAACAGGCAAGGGAGTGCTGTCAGGCAACAATGTTAGCCATGCGCACAATAAATCCCGTCGTCGTTTTTTACCGAATTTGTGCAATGTAAGCCTGCAAAGTGAAAGCCTTGGCCGCAATTTCAACCTGCGTGTAAGTGCCCATGCCTTGCGCACTGTTGAGCATCGCGGTGGTTTGGATGCCTTTTTGGCAAAAGCACGCAACACAGAGCTTTCAATCAATGCACGCCGTATTAAACGCGAAATCGAAAAGAAAGCTGCAAACGCTTCTGTTTAAACAGTTGAAAGTTGCAAATTCTGAAATTTTGAAGAAGCCGGTATGATTACCGGCTTTTTTCTTGTCTTAAATTTATTGGCCCAAATTTTTGTCACCAACACACCATTACAAACTGTACCAGTGATTATTTCTTCCAGGCCACCTGCCAGTTTTTCGGCAAGGCAAACTGCATCAGCAATGTCCGTTGAAAGCTGTTAAAATTATCATCTGAAATCAGCGTCACAATCGTCTCACCCTTCGCATTGGTATGCGCGGCGATGCCTTCCATATTATCAACCAGATGCTCATGGCTATTGGCTTCCAGCACAACCCGGCCCTTAATTGGTTTGCCAGTGAATAGCTCAGACTGGCGCACATAACGCACCTGAATATTCACAGTCAGAAACTTATAGCGCCGCTCAAGCAATAACAGATCACCATTTGATAAACCAACCGCATCAGTAATCCGGTAGGTATCAAGTGGCGGTGGCGTAAACCGGATTTTCGTGATTTTCTTGCCTCTGACAAGCCAGCCAATATAGTTCTTGTGCCGGTCCTGTTTTGACTGGGCGATGGCAACCAGCGTGCCTTTATGTTTCCCGCCCCTGAGGTAAGCCATCGCTTCAAGCCCCGCATTACCGCGCAAACGTCTGGTGATAGCTGGCAGTTTTAAATATTTGTGCGGTTGGCTGATGCCTTCCTTACTGATCCTGAAGCGGCCAATCCTGTGGTTATCTTCAAATGAGATAAGCGCATCACCATAAAACTTATCATCCTTTAAAAGAGTAATTGCTTCCGCGTCCCTGTCCTTGCCTCGTTTCAGCGGTTTGCCCTTTTTTGTCAGCAATGGGCCAATAAAACTGGTGTCGGGCGGTAATAATTTACCATCTTTGTAGTCAAGCTCGACCATAGACCAGAACCCGGCATCAGAAACGAGCGCCGCCTTCTTGCCAGATTTAGAAATCGCTATACCGGAAAGTCCACCCCAGTAAGAAGAAGGGGATGAGATTTGAAACCCGTTCCGGTAGATTAAAGAGCCAAAAACGGTTTGTTTATAATTACCGCGCTTAAAACTGACAGGTCGTGAAGAAATCGTAATCTTGTGCGGCTTTAATGAGACCACATCAGGCTTAGACCCGGCCACAGCGTTATCGGCAAACTGCGAGCCAGCTGTAAGGAAACTGAAAAAGCCAACAAAAAACAAAGCCAGCATAAGTTTTACAAATAAGGAATAAAAACCTTCATTCAGCCGTTTCATTCAATATGCTCCAGAATTAATCATGGTCAAGCTATGCGGAAATCTTTTCAAGCCAGCAGACCATAAAGTCATTGTGCCATACATCAATATCACAACAGCAGGCTGACAACTCAAATTTAAAAAAAATTTGCACACAACTATGGCCAAACAACAACCAGACCGGTCTGTAAAATTTAAACATTGGGTGTTCTGGAAATAAACCACAGGATCAGATCTGACTGTGATGCAGTTCATGCATTGTAAAAGCTGTAATCATGAAAGAAAAAACCGGGCCACTAATCTAGCAAGTACTCAAGTTAGCGCTCAAGCCAGTGCAAAACCAATCCGGCCCGGAGTTTCGTAATTTATCGTCTGCCAGCCCGCCGTCCGCTGCTTCTTGGGTTTTCATCAAACAGCTCGGTTAGCTTGTCAATCATCGCCCCGGCGAGGTCCTCAGCATCAGTAATGGTTACCGCCCGTTTGTAATAACGCGTCACATCATGGCCAATACCAATGGCAATCAGTTCAACTTCAGAACGGGTTTCAATCTCGGCAATCACATTGCGTAAATGTTTTTCAAGATAGTTACTCGGGTTCACACTAAGGGTCGAATCATCAACCGGCGCGCCATCAGAAATCACCATCATAATCCGGCGTTGCTCCGGCCGGTGTAACAACCGTTTATAAGCCCAGGTCAGCGCTTCACCATCAATATTTTCTTTCAGCAAACCTTCTCGCATCATCAGACCCAGATTGAGGTGTGTCCGTCGCCACGGGCTGTCTGCCGTCTTATAAATAATATGGCGCACATCATTGAGCCGGCCAGGTTGGCCGGGCTTGCCCGCTTCTTCCCAGTTGCCACGAGCCTCACCGCCCTTCCAGGCTTTGGTCGTAAAGCCGAGAATCTCAACTTTAACACCGCAGCGCTCAAGCGTCCGCGCCAGAATATCAGCACAACTCGCCGCGATCATAATCGGTCGCCCGCGCATCGAACCTGAGTTATCTATTAGCAGCGTCACGACGGTGTCGCGAAATTCCGTGTCAGCTTCCTGCCGGAACGAAAGCGGTGATAACGGGTCAGTTACAACCCGGGAAAGCCTGGCCGCATCAAGCACACCTTCTTCAAGGTCAAAATGCCAGGAGCGGTTTTGCTGCGCCAGAAGTTTGCGCTGTAGTTTATTCGCCAGCCTCGATACAGCCCGGTGCAAAGTTTCAAGCTGCCGGTCAAGCAGCCCGCGCAAGCGCTCAAGCTCATTGGGCTGGGCAAGATCCTCAGCGGCAACTTCTTCGTCAAACCGGTTCGTGTAAATCTTATATCCAAATGCCTCAGGCACTTCGAGAACGGAAAAATTCGGCAATCCGGCCTTTTGTTGCGCTGGGTCAGTTTGCTGGTCCGCTTCCCCGTCAGTCATTGACTGATCGTTAAATTCAGTGTCCTGCTGCTCGTCCCCTTCGCCCTCATCAGACGTTTCTGAATCTCCTTCAGTGCTCTGATCCTGGCTTGTGCTGTCATCCAGATCTTCGGAATTCTCTTCCATCTGCTGGGAAACAACTTCATTCTCACTCTGGGTTTCATTCTCGCCAGGACTGTCAGTCAGTGGGTCGATATTCAGCGCCTTGAGGATCTTGATCACCTCTTCAGCATAAGCTTTCTGATCATAAAGCTTATCTTCAAGGCCCGCAAAAAAATTGGGTCTCTTCACGGTAAGCTGTCCGCGCCAGTGCTCGGCCACTTCAGCCGCTTTGCCGGTTAGCGGCTCACCCAATAGGGTTTCACGCGCCAGAAGGCTAACAGCTTTATAAAGCGGCACATCGTCCGAGCTCATGATAATTTCGGTATAGCGGGTTTCAAGCTCGGTTTGTTGCCGTGCCCACAAATTCTCACCCATACCAGACATGCGCTTGGCACCAATCATTTCATAACGCACTTCTTCAAGTGCGTCATAGATCATCCGCGCTTCAGCGTCGTGCGGGGCGGCTTTGTGATGCTGTGAAGCATTGTGGCAGCTCGCCTTCAGGCTAAGGCTGTCAGCCATGCCGCGCATAACCTGCACATCTTTGGCAGTGGTCTTTAAAGGCATTTCAGGCAGCAGGGCAGTGTCGCCCATCAGCGTCGGGCCGTCCTGTCCAAACGACATCAGCATATCAGGCTTGCCGGCAATGGCCCGGGAAGCTCCTTTGAGGGATTCCCGAAACCGTTCCTTGGCAAGGGCCGTCTTTCTGGCCTGCTCAGAATTAAATTTGTTGGATGGGGGCATAGTGATGCAAACCTCGCCTTAGCTTAAAGCAAGGTTAGCTGTAGATTGCGGCAAATCCTCATCAAAGCACCGTTGGTAAAATTCTGCCACAAGGCCTTTTTCCAGCTCATCACATTTGTTAAGGAAGCTGAGTTGAAAAGCCACACCAACATCTTCAAAAATCTCGGCATTTTCAGCCCAGGTGATCACTGTCCGCGGGCTCATCACAGTAGAAAGATCACCATTGATCAAAGCACTGCGAGTGAGGTCAGCAACCCGCACCATTTTAGAGATTTTATCAGCGCCTTCTTCTGTCTGCCCAAGATCTTTCACCTTCGACCTGACAATGTTCACTTCATCGTCATGCGGCAGGTAATTCAAAGTTGCGACAATTGACCAACGGTCCATCTGACCCTGGTTAATCTGCTGCGTGCCATGATAGAGGCCTGAAGTATCGCCAAGGCCAATTGTGTTGGTGGTGGCAAATAAACGGAATGCCGGGTGCGGGCGAATAACTTTGCTCTGGTCAAGCAGTGTCAGCTTACCGGAAACTTCAAGCACCCGCTGTATAACAAACATCACATCAGCCCGGCCAGCGTCATATTCGTCAAACACAAGCGCCGTGTTTGATTGCAGCGCATATGGCAGAATGCCTTCTTTAAATTCAGTAATCTGTTTGCCATCTTTAATCACAATGGCATCTTTACCAACAAGGTCGATCCGGCTGACATGGCTATCTAGGTTGACCCTGACACAAGGCCAGTTCAACCGGGCAGCAATCTGTTCAATGTGGGTTGATTTACCTGTCCCGTGATATCCCTGAATCATAACCCGGCGGTTATGTTTAAACCCGGCCAGAATGGCGAGTGTCACTTCTCTGTTGAAGAGATAGTCTTTATCAATTTCAGGCACATGTTCTTCGGCTTCACTAAAAGCCGGCATCATTAAATTGCTTTCAAATCCAAATGTATCCTGAACTGAAATCTCTGTATCAGGCATCAATTCATTTGAAGGTATATTCATAGCGGTCATTTAACTAACGTCCATTTCGATCAATATAAGTTTCGTTTTTTAGAGTTTCCTCATTGGTAATTAAAGTCTGTCAATCTAACAAAAGCTCGGCACATCATTCGACCGTGCCTTTATTCAAAGCCACACCAGGAGAAAAAGGCAAAACACCAGAAAACCTGATGGTGGGGCATAGGCCACCCTTAATAGGCCCGACCATAAATTAGAGGAGCCGAAGTAAATCTCACTGGCAAAAATGAATGCCTTCTGCAAAGTGGTCTGCTTAAACCATGCCGACCTTCTTGAGGTAATTATAAGCAGTGATCACTTCTCTCAGCTTGTCCTCTGAAGTACGATCACCCCCATTCAAATCGGGATGATGCCGTTTGACAAGCTCTTTATAGCGCATTTTGATGTCATCTTTTGACGCACTTGCAGGCAAACCAAGCTCATCTAATGACTTTCTCTCCAGATTCCGTAACCGCCTGCCTGCAGCATTTTTCTGTGGCTGGTCAGTGTCGTCATCAATAAAGTTTAAAGGGTCATCAATCGAAACCTTACCACTTGACGCCTTGTCCTTATCTTTAAATGACCAGGTTGGCCGGTGCCCGGTTGAGGCTTCCTTCTGATAATCAACAATGTCATCTGCATCCATACCGACAAAATAATTATATTTCTTGTTATATTCACGAACATGGTGCTGGCAGAAAAGATAATACTCCCCTTCTTTATCTCGCCCCTTTGGCGCCGGGAATTTGCCTGGTCTTTCACAGCTTCTCCAGTTACAAACAGCGCCTTCGTTTTGCTGGCTGCGGTCATCCTCTGGTTTCACCCGGATTGAATCAAAATATTTAGAAGTGAGTTTCATAAAACCTGTTTCTTTGCTGGCCAAATTTCTATACTGAAATGATAATCAAAATTGTTACCAATAGAACTCTGCCATCGCCCTATATATAGAGATTTCGTTCTCAACATGAAACAAAAGAGAAAATCACGAGAGCAAATGAAGCATTCACGTTCTCAAATAATTTATTTAATTTCAAATGAGCGAACTTCATCGGAAGTTCAGGAAAAATGGCAATAAACCTGGTAACTGAATTATTATTTCACCCCACCGTTGTAAATGATTTCTCACCACGAAAGGGCGTCGCACTATAGCTTATATTTCTCCCGGCGTAAAACGGTAGATCAGGCAAATATCAAAGGACAGTTTCTAAAATGACAATGGTCAGCATTATCGAACAAAAATTAACCAGCGGGCTCGCCCCCGAAAGTCTTGAAGTGATCAACGAAAGCCATCACCATAGTGGCCATAGCGGCTCCCCTGGCACTGGTGAAAGCCATTTCAGGGTGAAAATCGTCTCCAAAGAATTTGTCGGCAAAAGCCGTCTTCAAATCCATCAGATGATCAACAGGCTGTTAAGCGAAGAACTAAAAGATAAAATTCACGCCCTCGCCATCGAGGCAAAAGCACCTTAATTCACCTGAATGCGGTAATTTGACGCGAAGTTCAGTGTTTGAATATCCCATAGGGCGGCATTGTTCGGATAATTTTGCCGTAAAATTACAATTTAACGGCGCAAAAGAAGCCGGAAACACGTCATTCACCGGGCGATCTTTGCTTCAACTATAAAGAATTGGAATTGATCGGCTTATTAAAATTGCAGGATGCGTATTATTTTGCCTTTTAATGAGTCAAAACCCTGCAGCGGCGCTTGACAGAACAAATTGTCAAGACTATGGTCCGCCCTGGTTGAGAGCCCCTGAAAAGGGTGTGATCGCCCGTTAGGATTGAACATGACGGATCCATCAGAACCAGGTAAATCAGATCACTCTTCTTTGAACCAGCAAGAGCGGGACAAGATTAAAAAGAGACTTGATGAACTTGGGCATAAAATGGATGCGGCGAAGTTTAATGCTGTAAAGGGTGTTAAAAAATCAGGACATTCACCAGAGGCTGATGCTGAGGGGAATAAAGCTGGCAATGGAATGGCCATTGCCATGCGAATGGGAAGTGAATTTGTAGTATCAGTATTAATCGGTGGAGCCGCCGGCTGGCAATTGGATAAGTGGTTGGGAACCACGCCATTTATGCTTTTTATCTTTATCTTATTAGGCTTTGCGGCCGGAACTTTAGGGATCATCCGCACAAGCAAACAGATGGATAAAAACAACCAGCAGGGTAAAAGCTAACAGAATACTGATCTCAAACGTGACATAAATATTGAGCGTGACACACTGATAAAGCGTGACAATGACTGAAATATTTTGACTTTAAGGGAGAGAGGCTTTGGCCGGAGATAGTGGTAATTTAGATCCTATTCATCAGTTTGAGATTAGCAAGATTTTCCCTATGGAAATCATGGGTGTAGATGTTTCATTTACAAACTCCTCACTCTTCATGGTGATCGCCGTCGTGCTGATTTCAGGCTTTCTCATTCTCAGCATGCGGGGCCGTGCACTGGTGCCGGGCCGCTGGCAATCTGTCGCAGAGCTGTTTTATGAATTAGTCTCAAACCTTTTAAGAAACATCCTTGGCGCTGAGGGGATGAAATTCTTCCCCCTCGTATTCTCATTATTCATGTTTATCCTGGCCTGTAATTTCCTTGGCCTGCTACCGGGTTCATTCACCGTGACCAGCCACGTTGTCGTAACTGCAGCGCTTGCCATGCTGGTGATGACCATTGTTGTTGGCTATGGCTTTTATAAAAACGGCCTTGGTTTCCTTAAATTATTCGTACCAAGCGGCGTACCACTGCCGATGCTATTCATTCTGGTGCCGATTGAAGTCATTTCATTCCTGGCCCGTCCGGTAAGTCTTTCCATTCGTCTGTTCGCTAATATGTTGGCCGGTCACATCACATTAAAAGTTTTCGCAGGCTTTATCATCAGCCTGGCTGGTGCAGGCGGTGTGTTAAGCGCCTTATCGGTCGGTCCTTTGCTGTTGGGTGTAGCCCTCACAGCAATGGAATTTCTGGTCGCGTTTCTACAGGCCTTTATTTTCGCAACGCTCACTTGCATTTATTTAAATGATGCGATGCATCCATCTCACTAGGGCATGTCACCAGAAGTTAAAGACACGCTGAAACAAAGACATAGAGAGTTTTGAAATTTTCAAAATACTCTGAATGTAAAACAAATCTGAAACAGTTATTTTAACCAGTTAAACAAATACAAAATTTTAAAGGAGTTTTCAAAATGGAAGCAGAAGCAGCAAAATTGATCGGTGCAGGTATCGCTTGTATTGGTATGGGCGGCGCTGGCGTTGGTCTTGGTATTTTGTTCGGAAACTATGTGGCAGGTGCTCTGCGTAATCCTTCAGCAGCCCCTGGTCAGTTCACCAACCTGTTGATTGGTGTGGCGTTTACTGAATCACTTGGTATTTTCTCGCTTCTTATCGCTTTGATCCTTCTTTACGCTGTATAATTCAGCGTTTAGCATGAATGTAGACAACAAAAGAGATAGAGGCTGAATTTCCAGTCCTCTGTCTCTTTGGTCTGTCTGACCATTTGAAGGAATGCAAAGTCGTTAAGGTTCGACTGAACGAAAACCAGATACACAAAGAGATAGTAAAGTGGCAGAACAAACAAATACTGAAACACAAGTCCCAAGCGGAGATCACGCCAAAGCGTTCCCTCCCTTTGACCCAAGCACATTTGCCCCGCAATTAGTATGGTTGGTCATTTGTTTCTCAATTCTTTATTTGGTTCTTTCACGTATCGCCATCCCGCGCATAGGTGAAGTTCTGGAACAACGCCAGGACCGTATCCAGCGTGATATGGATGAGGCAAGCCGTCTTAAAGAAGAAACAGACAAAGCCATCACCACTTATGAAGAGGCTCTTGCCAGCGCGCGTCAGAAAGCGAACGTCATCGCAGATGAAACCCGCCAGAAACTAAACGAAACCATCAACGCTGAAAATGCAGAGATGGACGCAAAAAGCGCCAAAAAAGCTGAAGAGGCTGAAGCCAACATCCGCAAGGCGAAAGAAACCGCCCTTGCTGACGTGAACAAGATTGCAGCTGAAACAACCACAACCATCATTGAAAAGCTGCTTGGCCAGAAGCCAGAAGCCAGTGAAGTTGAAACAGCTCTGAAAAGCTAAAGTTTATTACCTTTAAGAAAGGCCGAAAGCCATGATTGATTTTGGAAATCCGGGAACATGGGTCACCGTATTTTTATGCATCTTTCTCGGAATTCTATTCTGGAAAAAAGTCCCCGGCATGATCACCGATGCGTTGGACAAACGCTCAGCTGACATTCAATCAGAACTGGACGAAGCCAGAAAACTGCGTGAAGAAGCTCAGCACATCCTCGCTGACTATCAGAGAAAAGCCAGAGAAGCTGAACAGGAAGCGGATACAATCGTAGCTCAGGCGAAAAAAGAAGCTGAAAGCTTTGCCAAAGAAACAAGAGCCAAGCTGGAAGAAACCTTAGAGCGCCGCTCAAAAGCTGCTGATCTGAAAATCGCACAGGCTGAAGCCAAAGCGGTTGACGAAGTAAGATCAGCCGCCATTGAAGCCGCGATCAAAGCTTCTGAAACATTACTAACCGGCCAGACAACCGGCAGCAAAGGCGACGAACTGATCAATAAATCCATCGCGGAGCTAAAACAACGCATGAACTAAAGAGTTTATGTGGCCGCAAAACGGCCAGTTTGAAATAAACAAAAAAAATCCCAATCTATCGAACAGATAGATTGGGATTTTTTTGTTTTTCAACCCCGCGCCGTCGTATCAGCCCCGGTTGCTTGGTGGGCAACCGAAGGGGCATCAAAAAAGCCCGGTTGCTGGTGGGCAACTGAAGGGACATCATAAAAGCCCGGTTGCTGGTGGGCAACTGAAGGGGCGTCATATGTATCTGACAACCCACACTCACATACTGAAGAATAAGTTCCACCCTTGAGAGGGTGGAACGCGAATGGCGGCACAGCCACCCGGCCGCAAGCGCCGCCCCCTCGGAGGCCCATAAGCTCCGCTCATGAAATAGCCGTGAGAGAAAACTACGGCATATCAGGATATTCAATCCCAAAGGTGTTGTTGTGGGTGCCGGGGTACATAATGCCAAAAGGGTTTACTTTCTCAGCTGAGACTGAACCGGATTGAACGGTTTCATTTGCCTGCGCGCCAAAAGCTCCGCCAACAAGTGTGAATAAAAGAACAGATATAGCTAGAATATTTTTCATTAATTTTCTCCAAATTTAAATGTGAAGCGAACACGAAATAATGTTGTTGTGTCGCCGTTGGAGAAAACATGCGCCTCAATCGAAGCGAAGAAAAGAGCCCCTCACGCACCGGTGAACGGGTTTGAAAATCAGCTTCATATTGATGATAATTCGTGAACGGTTTTCACTCGAGTGTGAGAATGGATCACCCATCCGTGAGATCTTTAAAGGCACGATACAATTTCAAGTGAAGTAACAAACACTCGAATTTAGAAAAAAGAAAATTCATCCCTTACTTCAAATCAACTGCTGGTTAAGCAGTCCGATATTTTGCTAATGGAAAAGAGAAAAAACTCGACAATAAGTAGTTAGCATGATAACTAAATATCAACAAAGCAGTTTATTAAAAACATCTAAGGTGATGAATGTTTTTTCTAAAAGAACTTCCAGGCAAAGCGATACTTCAGCAATACGCCAGAAAATACCCAGACATGGATGTTGAGAAAACTGATCGTGCGCTTCATATGATGCGCTCTGCCAGCTTATTGATAAGGGATTTGGAAGCTTACTTTGCAACACATGATTTATCGCAAACCAAATTTCTGACCTTGATTGTCCTGGAAAGAGAACCCGATAAACCTCACCTCACCCTGACTGAAATTTGCCACAGGCTGGATGTTTCCAAAACGGTGATTTCAAAAACCCTGAAAACCCTCGAAAAACAAGGTGCAATCAAGATCAGGCAAAACATAGAGGACCAGCGCTCAAAACATATTCAGATAACGGCAAAAGGGCGCAAAAAAATTGAAAGCCTGATGCCCGGCTATTACCAGTTAATCAACAAACACATAGAAGAGAATGAAAGCTATGAGCATAAATAACCTCATTTTTCAAAATGTGATGAGTTTGCAAAGAATGACAATAACAGCCATGTCAGTTCTGTTATTGCAGATCGTGGTGTTCAGCCATGCAGCTCTGGCTGAAGAAACTAAAAAAGGCACAAAAGAAATGAACCAACAATCGGAACGTTACCAAAGAGGCTGGGAAAAATTAAAAGAGATTGACGGTGAGGCTGGTGAAAAAGTGATTGAGAGCCTGAAAGACATCGCACCAGATCTTGGAAAATACATTATCGAATATCCGTTCGGAGATGTATATGCGAGGCAAGGTCTTGACCTGAAATCAAGAGAAATCGCAACCATAGCGGCACTCACTGCGATGGGGGATGCAAAGCCTCAGTTAAAGGTGCATATACAAGCCGGGCTGAATGTCGGACTAACAAAGACAGAAATTATAGAAACCATTATCCAGATGAGCGTCTATGCCGGGTTCCCCCGTGCCCTCAATGGTATCACAGCCGCTAAAGAAGTCTTTGCCGAAAATGAGGTGAATTAAACCTGGGTGCAGTCGGCTACCGAAGCGCATCAAAATTTTCGCGAAACCAAAACCTTCTCACACAAGAAACATCAATCTTCATCATGTGACATTTATCACAGAATCTCCGCACGTCATCTCCTAATGTCTAATCATCAACAGCGCGGGAAGAGCGCACAAGATAAACAAACGGACATTGAATTTAAATCGCAAAAACCGGAGAGACGAAAATGATCAACTTTAAGAAAACAGTCATCAGCATATTCGCATGTGCAGCCCTTATCATCTCAGTATTAGGCGCATCAACAACAGGCGCCAGCGCAGGCTGGGTAAATGATCACGACCAAAACCAACAGATTAACAGAGGCTATGAAATAGATTTCGATTTCGACGATGATGATGACGACGACGACGATGACGACGGCCAGTGCCACTAAAGATAACAACTAAAAACAAACCTTCAATACTCCTCCTCGTAACCTAGCCGGTCTCTGAAAAGAGACCGGTTTTTTTCTCTCACGGGCTATTCTGCCGCAAAGCGGCAGGCCCTCCGAGAGGCGGCGCTCACGCCGGGCACCACTGGCGTGGGATGCCATACGCGTTCCACCCTTTTCAAGGGTGGAACTTAGTTATTAAACTTTTCATACACTTAGCGGTGCTGCAATAAGCCACGGCCTTCTCTAAGGTATGAAAGAGACCTATGCTGCATTAAATCAAATCTTAGGTAATATACAAAATGTAGAAAAAAACATAGTTAGATGTCACTTGACTTTGGTTTCACGCTGGATACGAAGTATAACTTGATGAAATAGAAAACATCTGGCGGCTGGTTTTTGCCAACAAGGAGAGTTATGCTTTTCGGGAAAAATATAGATGATATCGATTTGACATCGATCAAATCTCTTATTGATGCTAGTGCGTCAGAATCTGTAAATCTCGAGTTCAAGCGCGATTGTTACGGGAAGGCATATGCAGTCAAGAAAGAGCTGTTAAAAGATATCTCTGCATTTGCCAATACTCTTGGTGGTATCCTTATCATTGGCATTGATGAGGATCAAGGAGCAGCCTCATCTATAGTGCCACTGCCAGGGACTGACGTTGATAATGAGCTACAGAGGCTAGAAAGCATCATTCGTAGTGGTATAGAGCCGACAATTGTTGGATTGCGGATGAGACGAATTGATGTGGATAGTGGGAGTGTAATCGTTATCCATGTGCCACGTAGCTTTAACCCGCCTCATCGCGTCATCATAAAAAACAGCAATCGGTTTTACGCTCGAAATTCTGCGGGAACTCATGAATTGTCACTTTCAGAGCTCCGAACGCTTTTCGGCGAGCAGCGAAGTATTGAAGAACGGGTAAATACATTTGTAGGTGAACGATTTTTACGGATACAGGGAAAAGACGGTGCCCTACCGCTCCCAGCATCAACTGGCATATTGGTCATGCATCTAGTACCTTTGCCTGACTTCGGCGCAAATCGTCGAATTGATATCTCCATTCTAGAATCAAGGACCCAGAGTTTTATCCCCATCGGCGCTTCTGGTTATTCCCAACGAATCAATCTTGATGGTTTCTGTGTATTCCGGGGTGGAGAAGTCTGCCATGGCTATACGCAAATTTTCAGGCACGGTTCTGTAGAAGCCACAACTGCAAGTATGTTAGTTGAACGAGACGGTAAACGTTATTTTAAATGTCCAGGTTTACCTCAAAATTTTACCAAGGCGCTTTCTTTATACATGATAGGGTTACGTGAATTGGGTGCATCACCGCCAATATTTTTACAAATTTCGGCGTTGGATATTTATGGGGTGAGTATACGAGTTAAAGATATAATGGCAGGCTATGTACCTCCACCTTTTAATCGTGAGGAGTTGCATTTGCCACCAACCATAATCACAGAATACCGTGAAGATGATAACTACGAATCTGTTATTGCCGAGCAAATGGATTTTCTATGGAATGTTTTCGGATTCGAGCAATGCATCTATTTTGATGAAAACGGTAAGTTGATATAAGCAACTGCACCAACCTCACACCCCTCAACCCGAAGACCTAAGTTCCGGCCCTGAAAGGGCGGAACGCGCATGGCGTCCCGCGCCAGCGGCGCCCGGCGCTTAGCGCCGCACCTCGTAGGCTCAAACGCTTCAGCGTTTGAAATAGCCGTGAGAGAAAACAAAACGCCGCTCTACAACTTAAGCCTCCTCAACCCACTTCAGCACCGGCTTCCTAGCAGCCCCCGTCTCATCCAGTCTGCGAAGCGGCGTATGTATCGGCGCTTGATGGAAGCGTTCTTCTTCACCCGCATGGGCTTCTGAAATCAGTGCCCGCATGGTGTGAATGAACAGATCAATGCTCTCGGTAGATTCGCTCTCCGTTGGTTCAATCAGCATCGCACCTTTGGCCACCAGCGGGAAGTAAATCGTCATCGGGTGGAAGCCCTCGTCGATCAGACGTTTGGCCAGGTCAAGCGTCGTCACACCAGTGCCAGAAAGTGAACTTTCATCAAAAAGCACCTCATGCATACAAGCCTGATCACCAAACGGCTGGTTGAGAAGGTCTTTTAGTTTCGTGCGGATATAGTTCGCGTTCAGAACCGCGTCACCGCTCGCCGCCGCCAGCCCATCCAGCCCGTGGGAAAGGATGTAAGATAGCGCCCGCACATACATGCCCATCTGCCCGTGAAACGCAGTCAGCCGGCCAAAGGCTTTATTGGTTTCATCGGCATCTTCAACAAGAGTGAGCGCGTCACCATCTCGCTTCAGAAATGGTACCGGCGCAAAAGGCGTGAGCCGTTTTGATAAAACCACCGGGCCAGAGCCGGGGCCACCCCCGCCATGCGGCGTTGAAAAGGTTTTATGCAGGTTAAAATGCATCGCATCGACACCAAGGTCCCCCGGGCGCACCCGGCCCATAATGGCGTTGAAATTGGCGCCATCACAATAGAAATAACCGCCCGCCTCATGAACGGCATCGGCAATCTCTTTGATCTCGCGCTCAAACAAACCGCAGGTATTAGGGTTGGTCAGCATAATCGCGGCAATAGTTTCAGCACCGTTTTTCTCAATCGCGTCCTGAACCGCGCTGGCGCGCACCGTGCCGTCTTTATCTGCCGGAATAGACGCAACTTTAAAGCCTAGCAGTGCAGCGGTTGCCGGGTTGGTGCCATGCGCACTTTCAGGCACCAGCACTATGTTACGCTCGCTGTTTGCAGCTTCAAGCGCCGCTTTAATCGCCATCATGCCGCACAGCTCACCATGGGCACCGGCCTTGGGCGAAAGCGCGATGCTGTCCATGCCGGTTAACTCAACCAGCCAGTGCGAAAGCTCCTCCATCAATGCAAGGGCACCGGAAACGGTTGATTGTGGTTGCAAAGGATGAATGTCAAGAAAGCCCGGTAGCCGCGCCATTTTTTCATTCAGCCGCGGGTTATGCTTCATCGTGCAGGAGCCAAGCGGATAAAACCCGCTGTCAATGGCGTAGTTCTTCTGGCTGAGGCGCACATAATGGCGCACAGCCTCTGGCTCAGAAAGACCGGGCAGGCCAATCTCTTCGTCTCGATAAAGGCCGGCAAGCAACTTGCTTTCCTCGCCAGCTTCTTCATCAGAAATCCCTGGAAAATCAACGCCGGTTTTCTCAACACTGCCAATTTCAAACAATAACGGCTCATCCATCAAAAGCCCTTTATGGCCGCTATGGCTCTGGCTTTGAATGGAAAGTGTAGCATCAGCTTGAGGGGCGCCTTCAGGCGGCTGCGTAACCCGTCCCTTATTATTCAGCATCAAGTTGCTCCTTTAATCCAGCGCAAAGCTGGTCAATGTCTTCGTCCACCACAGTTTCAGTGGCAGCAAGTATGAGAGTGTTTTCAAGCGATTTCGCCTCCGGCCAGAGCCGCGATGCCGGCACACCGGCAAGGATATTGTTAGCGGCCAAAGCTTCAACCACAGGGGCTGCGGGCTTAGAAAGCTCAACTGTAAATTCGTTGAAAAAGCTGGAGTTTAAAACCTGAACGCCGTCTATTTCAGAAAGCCGCTCTGAAAGCTGCACGGCTTTGGTGTGATTGACATGCGCCAGTTTCCGAAGGCCCGTTTCACCAAGCAAGGTCATATGAATGTTAAACGATAGGCAACAAAGACCTGAGTTGGTGCAGATGTTACTGGTCGCTTTTTCCCGGCGAATGTGTTGTTCCCGGGTTGAAAGCGTCAGCACAAAGCCCCGCTTGCCGTCAGCGTCCGTGGTTTGGCCACAAACCCGGCCCGGCATCTGGCGAATGTATTTTTCACGGCAGGCAAACAGGCCAAGATAAGGCCCGCCAAAGTTAAGCCCGTTGCCAATCGATTGCCCTTCGGCAACCACAATATCCGCGCCCATATCACCCGGTGCCTTAATCGCCCCAAGGGAAACAATTTCAGTGACAACCGCGATCAGCAATGCGCCCTTTTCATGCGCCGCTTCAGCAATGGCATTAAGGTCATAAAGCGTGCCAAACACATCAGGCGTTTGCACAACAACACAGGAAGTTTCCTCATCAATCATCGAGAGGATCGCATCCGTATTTGCCAGCCCGGCATCAATGGTTGCTTCCTTAACGCGATAATCCGCCATATGCGAAATTGTCTTGACCACAGAAGCATAATGCGGATGCAGATTACCGGAAAGCACAGCCTTTTTCCGCCGTGTGATCCGGTGCGCCATCAATACCGCTTCCCCGCACCCGGTTGAGCCATCATAAAGCGAAGCATTGGCAATTTCAGAACCAAGCAGATTGGCAACCTGCGTTTGAAATTCAAACAGATATTGCAATGTCCCTTGAGAGATTTCAGGTTGGTAGGGTGTGTATGAGGTAAGAAATTCTGACCGTTGAATGAGATGGTCAACACTCGCCGGGACATGATGACGATACGCACCACAACCAACAAAAAACGCAGCATTTGCCGCAACAGTGTTGCGCTCAGAAAGCTTGCGTAGATAACGGTCAACTTCAAGCTCAGATTTATGATTTGGCAACTTCGAAGGGGCAAGGCCTACAGGTGCACCTGCGTCGTTAAATAGCTCTTCAATTGAAGCCGCACCAACTTCTTCAAGCATCAGCGCACGAGAGCGCTCAGTATGGGGCAGATATCGCATTATTCACTCTCTTTTACAAAGGCTTCATACTGGCTTTGATCCATTAATTCGGCGAGATCACCCTCATCCTTGATGCTGAGTTTAAAAAACCAGCCTTCCCCTTCAGGGTCTTCATTGGCAAGCGCCGGGTTTGCGACGAGCGCATCATTGGCCGCTGTCAGCTCTCCGCTAAGCGGGGCATAAAGTTCGCTGGCCGCTTTCACACTTTCAACCACAGCCGCCTCATCACCTTTGTTGAGAGCCGTGCCAGTTTCAGGGATTTCAACAAAAACAATATCGCCAAGCTGGCTTTGGGCAAAAGAGGTAATGCCAACGGTCGCCACCCCATCTTCAACACGAACATATTCGTGTGAGTTGCTGTAATATGTTTTGCTCATGATAAATTCCTTTATAATAAACCTTAAAATTTATGCGGTCGGTTATGTTAATGTTGATGCGTTAATGTTGAGTTGGTTGCTTTGCGTTATAAGTACGGTAGGGAGTGAACGGCATCTCTGTCACATGCCAGGGGTATTTTTTGCCGCGCACTTCAACGTCAATCTTCGTGCCGAGCGACGCATAAGCTGAAAGCACATAGCCCATGGCAAGAGGTCCGCCAATGGTCGGCCCAAAGCCACCGCTGGTCACGACACCGATTTGCGAACCGTCTTCAGCGAACAGCAAAGCGCCTTCTCTGGCAGGGGCAGCGGTGCCGCTTGGCAGCAATCCGACGCGGCGTTTTGCTGGCCCGTCTTCAAGCTCAGTTAAAATCCGCTCTGCACCTGAAAACCCACCGGCTTTGCGGCGTCGTTTATTGATCACCCAGCTTAAATCAGCTTCAACCGGGCTGGTTGTTTCGTCAATATCATGGCCATAAAGGCAAAAACCTGCCTCCAGCCGCAAACTGTCCCGCGCCCCAAGGCCAATGAGCTTAACGTCATCATGGCTCAGTAACATCTCGGCAACTCTGAGCGCCTGGTCATTGGGCACTGAAATTTCAAAGCCATCCTCACCCGTGTAACCACAGCGCGAAACCCGGCAGGGAACATCAAAAAACGTAGTTTCGATTTCAGACATATAAGGAATGCCAACCGCTTCACCGCACCAGATCGCGATGACTTTTTCAGCGTCCGGCCCTTGCAAGGCCAAAAGTGCACGCTCTTCATCAATTTTAAGGTCAATATTTTCCGGAAGGTGAGACTGAATATAACGATAATCATGCTGTTTGCGCGCTGCGTTAACAACCAGCCCGACAACATGCGAGCCATCAGCTTTGACCCGGTGCGTAATCATCAGGTCATCTTCAATGCCACCATTTTTATTCAACAGGCAAGAATAGCGCATCCGCTCTGGTTGCAACTTCAACACATCTCCGGGCACAATCGCCTCAATGGCACGGGCAGCATCGTCATAGCTTTCAGCAACAAGTTCGGCCTGCCCCATATGCGAAACATCAAACAAGCCAACTTTGCTACGGCAATAAAGATGCTCGTCTTTGATGCCCATTTCATAATTGATCGGCAGTTCATAGCCGGAAAACGGCACCATTTTCGCACCCTTTTTAAGGTGCAAATCGAAAAACACGGTTTTTAAGAGATCATTTTTTGTTGTCATGACAGCTCCGCAAATAACAGATTATGGCCTTGAATTAAGACCTTCCCCCTTCTGTCACGGAACCTGAGAGATTTAAGGAACAGAAAAATAATACTGATCATAATAATCAGCCGTAATTTACTGTCCAAGAGCCTGAATAGTTAAAACAATGCCTCAGTTTAAGACAAAGTCAGAACAGTCAAACCCCTTTTTCACCTTGGGTGAGATTAGCCATTCAGCCAATCTGCTTTCCAGAATGTCATCGAAAATGCGATCCTTTTGCCTGAGAGTTTCCGGGGGGTTGCTCCTTCGGCGTCATGGGAGATTAAATATCAACGACAGCAAATGCTGTCATATTTAATGCAAGGTCCCTGATCTCTCTCGCAGTTCTTAACTGACAATATATACGCCGCATGATAGGCATCAGAAACGCCATTTCAATTGTTCGTTTGTCTATTTATTCAAATAAAACAAAATAAATCAAAGCAAAACGATGCTGATCATAAGAAGTAAAACGGCGATGGTAATATAATTATAGTAATGATAACCAGTACAACAGATGTTTCAGCTGTCCCGCAGCGTATAAAATTCACTGCACTTTGAAGCGTTTAGCTTTCGTCAATTTTATCAAAGCCAACAAAAACCCTGAAATCCTTGCCAGATTTCCCATCTGTTAAGGGAATGTCCATTTTCTTCACCATAGAGAAATAACCAATCGGTTTGCCGCTTTCAATGTTAACCGGCACGGAAACTTTCTCATTTTTAAGAATTTTACCTTTCTTATCAGTCAGGTAAAGGTGCAAGGGCAAGTTAACAATCCCGGCCTTGCCTTTTGGCCCAAGCAGCACACGGCCAGCAAATCCGATTTTCAAATGTACAGTGCCTGGCTGCAAAACACATTCACGGGCAGCTTTGGTTAGTTCACCGCGATAAAGCACGGCCAGCCCGTCACCATATTGCCCAACGTCATAAACGGTCAGATATCGTTCAGCGTCCCAGATCTTAAATTTGGTGCAAAGGGTCGCCAGCTTGTTGTTCTGGTCAAGGGCTGTGGTTTCCTGCTTAGCGTCAGCAAGCAGCTTTTCTTCGCTTAAAACGGCTGTTGAAGCGGATTCTTTTTTCTTTTCCGAAGAACCAAACAGGCTGCCCCCAAAAGACGGCATGCTGCCAAGACTACAGCCGGCGGCAAAATAACCAACACTCATAACGAGCAACAATTTACCGGCCAAAGAACATAACTTTGCTGACCGCTGAATGAGCGTAAAAAACTGCATAAAAACCCAATCCCCTTTTGGCATTATCTGATATGCCCAATAGATATTGTAATCACTCTGTGGCATTGATACAAAGTGGCATCAATACAAAGCGCGAGCAATAGATAAGCCGAACACCCAAAAGAGACAAGAACTGTCCCTGAAAATAGTAAACCAATTTACCGGCAGATCCACAGATTACCCACTTTATCGGGCAAAAAAAAGATCGGCAAAGAAATAACATCGAAATCAATGTTGAAAAATCCCGCAAAATACGTGATTTAAATGATATGTTAGAGAATTATGATGCCTGAGCAATCAAATAAATTAAAAATTCTGTTGGCAGCACCGCGTGGCTTCTGTGCCGGCGTGGACAGAGCCGTGCAAATTGTTGAACTGGCACTGGAAAAATACGGCGCGCCGATCTATGTCCGACACGAAATTGTTCACAATAAATATGTGGTCGATAGCCTGCGGGAAAAAGGCGCCGTTTTTGTTGAAGAACTGGACGAAATACCTGATACAGATGCCCCGGTGATCTTTTCAGCCCATGGTGTCGCCAAAATCGTGCCAGAAGAGGCTGAAAAAAGAAATTTCTTTTATCTAGATGCCACCTGCCCGCTGGTTTCAAAAGTCCATATCGAAGCTGAGCGCCTTTACGAAGAAGGTGCTGAAATCATCCTCATTGGTCACGCTGGCCACCCGGAAGTGATAGGCACAATGGGGCAACTGCCAGAAGGCGTTGTCAAACTGGTAGAAACAGTTGAAGACGCGGAAACCTTTCACCCTCAAAACCCGGAAAAACTGAGTTATATAACACAAACAACCCTTTCAGTTGATGACACCCTTGAAATTGTCAATGTCCTGAAACGGCGTTTTCCGGCCATTCAATATCCGAAAAAAGAAGACATCTGCTATGCCACTACGAACCGGCAGGAAGCGGTGAAAAAAATCGCCGCTGAATGCGAATGTTTGCTGGTTGTAGGTGCCCCAAATAGTTCGAATTCCAGACGTCTTGTTGAAGTCGGCGAGCGGGCCGGGGCGAAGGCCGCTTATCTGGTCCAGAACGCAGGAGACATCCCCTGGGATAAAATTTCTGGCTTTACCTCACTAGGCATCACCGCTGGTGCTTCAGCACCGGAAATACTGGTTGATGAAATTATCTCAGCATTTAAAGAAAGGTATGACACGACCGTTTCTACCATCACCACAGCAACAGAAAATGTTGCCTTCAAATTACCACGCCAGCTCAGAGAAGACGCCTGAATAACAGCGTCAGGCATGGAACAGGAGAGGTGAGAGAAAATGGCTGTATATACCAACGTATCAGATGAACAATTAAACGCCTTTCTGAGTAATTATGAAGTCGGCACACCAACGGCCTTCAAAGGAATAGCTGAAGGGGTTGAAAATACAAATTTTCTGCTGGTGACGGATCAGGGCCGCTACATTCTCACCCTTTATGAAAAACGCGTCAACGAGCATGACCTCCCGTTTTTTCTTGAGTTGATTGATCATCTGGCCAAAGGCGGCATTTCCTGCCCTACCCCTTTGCATGATAAAGAAGGTCGTTCCCTGCAAACCTGCGCTGGTCGCCCCGCAGCTCTTTTTACATTTCTGGATGGCATGTCAGTTCGCCGGCCAACTGCACATCACTGTGGTGAGCTTGGCAAAGCGATGGCAGAATTTCATCTGAGCGGTTCAACTTTTCAGCAACAACGTCAGAACAGTTTTTCTGTCAAAGGCATGCAACAGTTCTATAAAGATATTGAAGGCGATGTGAATTCCATTGAACCGGACCTGCGTCAGCTCATCGAAGAAGAGTTAAACTATATCGAAACGCACTGGCCGGAAGGACTTCCAGCTGGCATCATCCACGCTGACTTGTTTCCGGATAATGTGTTTTTCCTGAACAATGAAATCTCCGGTCTAATAGATTTCTACTTCGCCTGTTCGGATTTTTTCATTTTCGATCTGGCAATTACACTAAATGCCTGGTGCTTTGAACCTGATCTGAGCTTCAATGTCACCAAAGCCAGCCGCCTGCTGGAGGCTTATAGCCGCTCCCGGCCGATAGATAAAGCAGAAATAACCGCACTACCAGTGGTTTCAAGGGCAGCAGCCCTGAGGTTTTTATTGACCAGAACGCATGATTGGCTGGTGATAAATGAAGGGGCATTGGTGGCCAAAAAAGATCCGAAAGAATATATTCGTAAATTAAAGTTTCACCAGTCGATAACCAACCCCGGCTCCTATGGTTTTACAGCCAGATAATACAGACCAGTCTCCAATAAGCACAGAAACAAATTGCTGAACTAAAGGTCCTCTCATGTCAGAAAACATCAATAGCATCACCATCTATACTGATGGCGCCTGTTCTGGCAATCCGGGGCCGGGCGGTTGGGGCGCGGTTCTCATTAAAGGTGAGCATCGGAAAGAACTCAATGGCGGCGAAGCGGAGACAACAAATAACCGAATGGAACTGATGGCCGCGATCGAAGCACTGAATGCTTTAAAAGTCAGCCCGTCAGATGTGGTGTTATTTACGGATTCCAATTACGTAAAAGGCGGTATCACCAGCTGGATTCACAATTGTAAAAAAAACGGCTGGAAAACCGCTGCGAAAAAACCAGTGAAAAATGCTGACCTCTGGCAGGCTTTGGTTGAAGCAGAAGAGAGACATAACGTCACCTGGCGCTGGGTCAAAGGCCACGCCGGCCACCCCCTAAACGAACGCGCCGTCGAACTCGCCCGCGACGGCATCACCAAAATCGAAGAAAATTAAACCACCCACCCCACAAAACACACCAGTGTATCAGCGTCGGTTGTTGATGGGCAACCGAAGACGCACTAAAAGAGTGGAGTTTGGAAACAAATTAAGTTCTGCCATAAGAGGGCAGAACGCGCATGGCGTCCCGCACATCTGATCAGTCCAAACGGAGCGTAGCGAGTATGGATAAATTGATCGCAGAAAACGGCGCCCGGCCAGTGCGGATGCTTTGTGGGCATCTGAAGCACATCAAAAAGCTGTGAGAGAATGAAAACAAATTAAGTTCTGCCCTTGAGAGGGCAGAACGCGTATGGCGTCCCGCACCAGCGGCGCCCGGCGCAAGCGCCGCCCTCTCGGAGGCGCAAACGCTTTTCGCGTTTGCAATAGCCGTGAGAGGTAAATTAAGAGTCTTTAAATACCCGCTCACGTTTTTCGTGTTGTTCCTGCGCTTCAAGTGAAAGCGTGGCAATAGGTCTTGCGTCAAGCCTGGCGACGCCAATCGGCTCACCACTATCTTCACAATAACCATATTCACCCTGATCAATGCGCAATAGCGCTTCATCAATTTTTGAAATCAGTTTGCGTTGCCTGTCTCTGGTGCGCAACTCTAACGAGCGATCCGTTTCAGAAGTGGCCCTGTCAGCAATATCAGGATGTTTTTCAGATTCATCTTGTAAATGCTGAATGGTTTCCTTCGTCGCTTCCAGAATTTCAGCTTTCCAGCTCAGTAATTTCTGGCGAAAATACTCACGTTGCAAATCATTCATAAACGGTTCTTTATCTGAAGGAACATATCCTTCAGGCAGAACAACGCGGCCATTCACGGTTTTTGCTTTTGCAGAATTCTTTTTCGTAGCCATCACATCCCTCCCTAAACTCATACGTCGAAACGAGACGAATTTATTTTTGAGTGTGAAAGGTATTTATCGTGCTGACAGTGGAAGTCAAGCGAAACTGAAATTTAAGGTATACGCATTGGTTGAAAGCTTAAAAAAAGTGCATTCCAGTGACAGTCAAATAACATTATTTTGACTTGTTCTGCGCCAGTTTGGCCAGTTCCACTTCCGCTCGAAGCTCAATAGAGCCTATAATTTTCTTTAAATTATCATGGCCATCCAGGCGCTGGTGCTCATTGGCAAGCGTCTTTAACCGATGCAACGTGTGCGGGGCAACCCGCCCGCTTAACAGCCCGATTTTAAGTTTATCGAGCATATCCAGCATATCAGAACCCCGTTTTACGGCAAAATCCACTTGTGCGGTGCTGCCATCCACTTCCTGTGCGGCGATTAATGCTCCGATATTACTAATGGTTTGCGGCGCATTTGCGGACGATACGGCCTGCGAACCCGGGGCGCCACCAAGCACAAATTTCTGTCCGCTGCTTCGGGATTTATTGAGCGACGACTTTTTGCCAGTCTTAGATAAATCTTTTGGCCCCTCAATGCGCATCAATAAACCTCCATAGAGTTTAAAATAATACCGAAACGTCTTTTAAAGCCCGGCATAAGATAGCAATGCCCGAAAATGAAATGAGACGCAGTTTCACAACATCGACCTATATTTGACAAAGCGAATATCAAACTAGGTCAAATTTGCCTAATGATCACTTAATGAGCCGTTAATGATCGGCAAAAATTACCGCTTTTCCACAAAGGCGAACATAAGATAAACGCAGGAAACAAGAAATATACAATAAAAACAATAGGTTAAAAATAAAAAATGTTCTGGCACGTTTCTCGCTATTTGACTTCTAGATAATTGGTCAACCGCTGTTCAGAGCTGAAAATGTAGCTCTGGTTATCAAACTATCCCGTTCTAAAACCGGGATGATCTGAAAAGCGGTAAGGCTCTATAGATGAGAAGCGCGAAGAAAATGAAATTTTTTCTGAAAAAAAACGAAAATAACAAACAAATCGTCATGAGCGCTTTCGCGAATAACAGCGATGTTCCTTCATTGAAAAAAACAGACGCAAAGCGGGCCTTCAGATATTTGGACTTCATATATAAAGTGCAGGCCAGAAAAGTCATTGCAAGTCTGTTAATTGCCACTCAACTGATCTCATTGGCTTCTGTCCCGGCCATGGCCGCTTCACGAATTAAAGATCTGGTAGATTTTGAGGGCATAAGAGAAAACCAGCTGGTGGGTTATGGGCTGGTCGTCGGCCTCAACGGCACGGGCGACAGCCTGAATAATTCGCCCTTTACCAAACAATCACTACAGGCACTTCTTGAGCGTCTCGGTGTCAACACCAGAGAGGCTGACCTGCGAACTGCCAATGTCGCGGCTGTCATGGTGACGGGCAATCTTCCGCCCTTTTCAACACAAGGCACCCGAATGGATATTACAGTCAGTGCCATAGGTGATGCCAAAAGCCTGCAAGGCGGTACATTACTAGTTACCCCTCTACTTGCAGCTGATGGCAACACTTATGCCGTTGGTCAGGGCCCTGTGGCGATTTCAGGTTTTAAAGCAGAAGGTGAGAGTGCCAGCATCGTCAGGGGCGTGCCAACCGTCGGCCGCATTTCCAACGGGGCGATCATTGAGCGTGAAGTGAAATATGCATTAAAAGATCGCCGCACCATGCGTCTTGCCTTACGCAACCCTGATCTGACAACAGCCAAACGCATCGCTGCCGCGATCAATACCTACACCAGCGAAAAAACCGCCAATGCCATTGACCCGGCCACCGTTCGTCTTGATGTTCCCTATTCCTATCGTGGTGACATCATCGGCCTGCTGACAGACATAGAGCAGTTGCGCATCAAACCAGACCAGCAAGCCAAAGTTATCATAGATGAAAACACAGGCATCATTGTTATGGGCAGGGATGTTCGCATATCAACCGTTGCCATTGCTCAGGGCAATCTGACTGTCACTATCGCCGAAACGCCGGTCGTCAGCCAGCCAGAAGGTCTTGCGCCGGAAAGCGCGGAAACGGTGGTGGTGCCACGCACCACTCTTGGTGTGACAGATGATAAAGATAAAAAACTGGCCATCCTCAGCACCGGTGTCACCTTGCGTGATCTGGTCGATGGCCTGAATGCTCTGGGCATTGGCCCAAGAGATATGATTTCCATATTACAGGCGATTAAATCCGCTGGCGCCCTCCAGGCAGAAATTGAGGTAATCTGATGATAGACAAAGCACAACTGCTGTCATTGCAGCTCAATTCAACACCAAAGCAGACAATAAAGTCCATGTCCGCAACAGTGAAAAATGCGGGCAGCAAAGAAGCCATCAATGCGTCAGCCCTGAAAGCGGCAAAAGAATTTGAATCAAGCTTCCTCACCACCATGCTCGAACAGATGTGGACCGGGGTGAGCGCAGAAGCCCCCTTCGGCGGTGGCCATGCAGAAAAAGCTTATCGATCAATGGTAGTTGGTGAATATGCAAAATCCATTACAACCGCTGGCGGGATAGGGATTGCAGATCATGTTTACCGCGAAATTCTGAGTATGCAAGAAGGGCAAAGATAAAATGACCAACCCGCAAAACTTAAACACGACAAACGCTGAAACAAGAGACCCGACCATGACCGAAGCAGAAATGTCAGAAAATATGACAAAAGATCAGGCGCAAAAACTTTGCCTCCAGCTGTTTAACACCACACAGGAACTCATCGCCCTGCTGGATCAGGAAACAAATCTGCTGCGCAAAGCAAAAACCGAAGAGATCACCCCCTTTCATGTGCGCAAAGATGCATTAACGGCAACACTCGGCCACCACATGAGCAAATTTAAAAACAATGCAGAAATCATGCGTCAACTGGCGCCCGAAGAATTAAAAAGCCTGCAAATGCAGAAAGCAGAATTTCAGAAATCAATAGAATCGAACCATGCCGCACTTACAGCCATGCAGGCCGTCTCCGAGCGTATCCTGCAAACGGTGGCCACGAAACTTTCCAAAAAGCAGAGCGGCCCTGAAGTTTATAATGCGGGTGGGCATGTTGGAAACGCTGGCGTAACACGCCGCGCAGCCATAAATATCGACACCGCCCTCTAACACTGAGAACCGAGCAAAGCCCTTTTTAAATATTATAGATCTGGTATTTGAAAAAACACAAAACCCTGTCAATTCTTTGAAATTGCAGGGTTTTGTCTTGCTATGAGATACTAATTTAGAATGCGTTAACTATAGGTTCAACAAAAATGATTTGTTAAGATTTAATTCGGCCCCTTTTCATATAACGGGATTTGTCGCGTCTGATCGGGGTGCGGCCGCTTTCCATGAAGGAAAGTGAAAATATAAATCCACCTAGAAAAGGTATTGAGTAATATGGCTGGAACAACCACACTATCCAGTGCAGTTCGCACAAATCTGTTGTCTCTTCAATCAACAGCGAATGCACTAGCAAAAACCCAGGAACGTCTTGCAACAGGTCTTAAAGTAAACAGCGCGTTGGATGATCCAACCGCGTTTTTCACTGCGAGCTCTCTGAATAGCCGTGCAAACGATCTTTCTCGTCTACAAGACTTCGTAGGCAACTCAGTTCAAACTTTGAAAGCTGCTGATGAAGGCATTCAGGCGATCACCAAATTGGTTGAAAGTGCTGAAGCTACAGCAAGACAGGCTTTGAACTCAGCTGGCACAACAGCTTCTTCAACAGGCACATTAGATACAACAGCTACAACAAGCTTTGACTTTGCATCAACAGCAACAGCAACTGGTAACGTTGATCTTGATGGCGCTGGCGCTTTTGATTTTGCCGCAACTAACACCGGCACTGGTGTAACGGTTAACGCGACAAACTTCGATGATTTTGAAGCCACAACAACTGGTTCAAACGTCGCAGGCCTTTCAGGTTCAGTTGACATTGTTGGTGATACAGCAGTTACAGCTGGTCAAACACTAACCATCGATCTCGATGGCGGCGGGGCTTCAACCATCACTCTTGGTGCTGGTAACGTCAACACTGAAGCAGCGCTTATCTCTGCCATTGATGGCATTGTTGGCGCAGGCGCAACATCAATTGATGGTTCTGGTGCAATCACCATCACCACTCAAAATGGTGAAGACCTCACCCTTGGTGGCACTGGCCTTGCTAATCTTGGCCTGACAGCTGGTCCATTTGTCGCTGAAAATACACTTGGCATTTCAAATGGTGATACATTCACAGTTGATGCGGGCTCAGGCTCACCAACAACCATCACATTTGGTACAGGTGCTGGCGAAGTCAACACACTTGCTGAATTTGACGCAGCTCTTGAAGCTGTAGACGGTGTCACCGCTTCAGTTGATGGCTCTAATAACCTTGTTATCGCCACAACAAACGGTGAAGATCTGGCCCTTGCAGCTGGCACTGGCACACCTCTGACAGAGCTGGGCATCACAGCAGGTACAACAACAGCGTCTAACTCTTTCGGCATCGAAAATGGTGACACATTCACCGTTCAGGTCGGCGCAGCTGCTGCTCAGACCGTTACTTTTGGTGCTGATGGTGGTTCAGGTGAAGTCAACACATTGGCTGAACTTGAAGCCGCATTAGATGGCTTTACTGATGTAACAGCTTCAGTTGATGGCACAACAGGCTTCCTAAGCATCACAGCTGATGGCGGTGATCTTACAATTGCAGAAGGTACGAACACACCTCTTGCTGATCTTGGCCTGACCGCTGGTGCAACAACAGCAGACACAACAGCAACATCAGGCATTGCCTATGGTGACAGTTTTTCTGTTCAGGTTGGTTCAGCTGCTGCAACAACCATCACATTTGGTAGCAGTACTGGCCAGGTAGATACAGGTGATGAGCTATTGGCTGCATTAAATGCAATTGATAATGTCTCAGCAACTGTAACTGATGATGGCTTCCTGAAAGTTGAAGCTACAAACGGTGAAGACCTTACAATCGCAGAAGGCACAAACACACCTGCTGCAACTCTTGG
This sequence comes from Hyphomicrobiales bacterium, assembly GCA_021775425.1. Taxonomy (GTDB): domain Bacteria; phylum Pseudomonadota; class Alphaproteobacteria; order Rhizobiales; family HXMU1428-3; genus HXMU1428-3. The sequence goes on along the minus strand of JAJFHX010000043.1, from coordinate 36,709 downwards.
TCTTTCAGTTGCAACAACTGAAGCAGCTGCAAACACAGAACGTGCTGCATTTGCCACTCAGTTTAATGAGCTTCGCTCTCAAATTGACCAATTGGCAGCAGACGCAAGCTACAATGGCAACAATCTGCTTGCTGGTGATAGTCTTTCAGTGTCTTTCAACGAAGACAGCTCATCGACTTTGACAGTGACAGGTGTAAACTTTAACTCAAATGGCCTTGGTATTGATACAGCTGTAGATACATTCCAGAAAGACAGCGACATCAACGCTGCTCTTGCTGATCTGACAACAGCAACAAGTTCATTAAGAGCCCAGTCATCAAAGTTCGGTTCTAACCTTTCTGTTGTGGAAACACGCCAGGACTTTACAAAGAACCTGATCAATGTGCTTGAAACTGGTGCAGCGAACCTGACACTGGCTGATACAAACGAAGAAGGTGCAAACCTGTTGGCTCTGCAAACTCGCCAGCAATTGTCATCAACTTCATTGTCACTGGCTTCACAAGCTGACCAGAACGTACTTCGCCTCTTCTAATTATAAAGAAGAGCTAAGATAGAATAATAAAAACAGTTCTATCGACTAACGGGCCCATTGAAAAAAGGGCCCGTTTTTTTATGGCCCAAAATCGGAGAGCGCCCGATACCATATATTGATCTCCCCAAAAAAAGAGGCCCGCAACAGCGGGCCTCTCATTGTCAAAATAAAAATCAATGGTTCTGGGTAAGCCTGGTTCAGGCAGCTTCCTTGACCAGTTTCCGGTTGATCATTGATTCAGCAATTTGAACTGTATTCAGCGCCGCCCCTTTGCGAAGATTGTCAGAAACAACCCATAGAGACAAACCGTTATCTATCGTTGAATCAGCCCTGATACGTGAGACAAAGGTCGCAAAATCACCCGCACATTCAACAGGCGTGACATAGCCACCATCTTCCCGCTTATCAACCACCATAATGCCAGGCGCTTCTCTGAGAATTTTGCGGGCCTCCTCAGGCGATAATGGCTTTTCAAATTCAATATTCACCGCTTCAGAGTGGCCAACAAAAACAGGCACACGCACAGCCGTCGCTGTCAGCTTGATTTTCGGGTCGAGAATTTTCTTGGTCTCAACCATCAGCTTCCATTCTTCTTTCGTGTAACCATCATCCATAAACACATCAATATGCGGAATGACGTTAAACGCGATCTGCTTGGTAAAGTTCACCGGTGTTGGCGGGTCAGTTACAAAGATGCCCTTGGTCTGCTGCCAAAGCTCATCCATAGCTTCTTTACCGCCGCCAGAAACAGACTGGTAAGTTGAAACAACAACCCTCTTAATGGTCGCCGCATCATGCAAGGGTTTAAGAGCCACAACCAGTTGCGCAGTTGAACAATTCGGGTTGGCAACAATGTTCTTTTTCGCGAACTTATCCAGATCATGCGCATTCACTTCAGGCACAACCAGCGGCACATCCATGTCATACCGCCATGCCGAGGAGTTATCGATGACAACACAGCCCGTTTTGGCGATCTTAGGCGCCCACTCTTTTGAAATTGTTCCACCTGCGGAAAGCAGGGCAAAATCACATTGTGAAAAATCGAACTGTTCCAGATCATGGCACTTCAGTGTTTTATCACCAAAGCTCACTTCGCGCCCAAGCGAGCGACGAGAAGCAATGGCAAACACCTGATCAACAGGAAACTGGCGTTCATCTAAAATATTCAGCATTTCCCGGCCCACATTTCCTGTGGCACCGACAATGGCGACATTATATCCCATTTTACAAAGTCTCTATCATTTGGAGGAAGCGGAAACCGCTTATAACTACATTCAGACAGTCAGTCATAATCTTATTACATCTGATTGTCCATAATCTTTTACCCTGAATAACTCATCACCGAAGTGCGAAAAGTCACAATGGTTGCTCAAAAAAGAGCTAAAAAAACTCTTCGATTTAGAAGTATTATTTAAGGACGGGCGGCTCAATGCCGGGCTGGACTGTGAACGAATTTGCGCAAGTCAGGCCGGGCCAAAGAATTCTAGATTTCAGAAACAAGAACAACCGCCACAATCTCAGCCATGATAAAGGCAAACACCAGCCCAAATCCAAGCGCATTAACGGCTGCCGTATTATACTGTGGTTGAGATTTACGTTTTGCGCATTTTGGTTCATTGAGCCACAAACGCAAACCATAAACGGTTATGATCAGCAGTGAGGTCATATGAAAGACAATCACCGCCTTGTAGCCCAGTAAAGCATCAAGCACAAAAATAGGCACAATGCCAAAGCCAATAAGCATTTGTAAAATAATGAAAAAACTGATGTAAGACGATTGTTTCATGCTATAAGTGTAACAAACAGAGGTTACAATTGTATGAGAGTTGGTCATTTTTTTATAATTCAGACAAAAAATTAACAACGATAGTTAATAAATTTGCACAGCTTCAGAGAACGGATTAGAACACTAACCAACACCACCAACACATAAGTTACGTAGTTAAAGATTCAAAAGGGCAGTAATTATGAGTGACACCCAAAACAAAGAAAATGAAATCTGGTACGCATATCTGAGAGCTCACCTTGATGAGCGAACACGAAATCTCCACTATGCCGGCACATTACTTGGCATCGGTATGTTTCTCGCAAGTGCAATTACCTTAGAGCCACTTTTGATGCTTGTTGGTCTGCTGCTCGCATATGGCCTGGCCTGGTTTGGACACTTCACGATAGAGCATAACCAACCGGCTGCGTTTAAGCGCCCGCTATTGTCATTTGTCTATAATTTTAAAATGCTTTGGTTATGGCTCAAAGGTGAAGTTGATGCTGAATTTGAAGCCGCTATTAAAGCCAAAAAAAATGCGGAACAATCAGTCGCGACAGCCTCCGCATAAACCCGTCAATTCAGTGGTAGCAATCGCAGTTGCTTTTAGCGCCAGTTTCTGAACTGCCCGCCTACAGCACCTTGGGCTTAACTTGCCTCTTTTGATTCAGACAACCCATCAACATAGGCGATGTCTTCACCCGGCTTTTTTTCTTTGCTGATCTGAACAATCTCGGGTTTGCCAAATTTGAAACCTTGCAGATAGTCAACCCCGGCATCTCTGAGATAAGTCGCCGTCTCCTCATCATCAACCCACTCGGCAACAATCTTCATATCAAAAGCTTTGGCTAAATCAATCAACGAACCAACAAAGATCTGGTCAGCTTTTGAGGTCAGCACTTCTCTGATAAAAGCGCCATCAATCTTCACCAGATCCACATCAAGAAATCTCAAATTCTTATAGGATGAATAACCGGCACCAAAATCATCAATCGCAACAGAGCAGCCAAGGTCACGAAGGCTGGAAACGAAACTTGCTGTTTCTTCAAGATCATTAATCGAAACGGTTTCGGTAATTTCAACCATCAACCGCTCCATCACAGAACGATCACGCCCGGCATAAGCCCGCATCACAATCAGCCAGTTAGAATCAGCAGTCGTCAGGCTTGAAACATTCAGCGCAAGATGCAAAGACGGATCCTGTTTCAACAGATCAATCGTCAATTCAAGCGTGCGGTAATCAATCAGCCGGCAAAGACCCAGCTTTTCAGCAATCGGTAAAAATTCTCCGGCGGAAATCATTTCACCATCATTGCATTCCATCACCAGCAAGCATTCATGGTGTACAGGTTGATGCGTCTTGGCGCAGACAATCGGCTGCAGCGAAAGATGCATTCTCTTGCTGTTTAAAGCGTTCAGAACCTCATCAGCAATTTGCAGGTTACGTTTGCGGTGCGCTTCGCGCTCAGAAGAATGCTCATAAATCACATAGCCATTGGCGGCTTTTTTCTTTGCCTTATCAAGCGCTTCAAGTGAGTGGGATACGGCATCCTGCGCATTATTGGCAAATTGCGGCAACACCACACCGCCAATAGAAATCGTCACCGGGATGATCCCCTTGGATGTACGAACAGGTTCATCAGCAATTGAATTTATTAATCGGGTCGAAGTGCTATGAAGTGCATCAGGACCGCAGCGGGGTAAAATAAGCCCGAATTTATTGGCGGAATATCTGCCGATCACATCATGCTTGCGCAGAGCGCCAGCCAGTTTAATAGCAACAGCCGCAATCACTTCATCTCCGAGCTGATAGCCGAACGTATCATTAATGAGAGAAAGGTTATCGATCGCTGCCATAATAAATGAACTGAATTGATTGTTTTTTTTCGCCCAGACAATCTGGTCTTCCAGCGCTTCATGCAGTTTCAGGCGATTTTTTTGGCCCGTTAATTCGTCATGCTCGCTTAAAAATTTAAGGCGTTCAGTCTCGATACACTCGCTCTCATTATCCAACAGGTCATCTAAAGTATCCATCTGTTTTGAAGTTAATTCAGAGGTGGAAATAGCAAGTGGTGCCCGATTGTCAGATCCTGGCATTTGTCTTTCAGGCACAAATGGGGGCGGTGTGGACGCATTGCTTCGAGGCGGAACCCCGGTCTCTTCCAAAGCGCTTCTACCTTCCTTTACAGATAAAAAAACCTGTCCATCATTTTTGTGCTCATCTGACAATAGCTCATCCCATCAAATAATCATTAACCGGGCCGTTGCATCTCACCAAAGATGCCCACATACAAAAACCGGACTAGCACAAACCCTATCAAATTAATGTTGTTTCTTAGTTAATTTAGGCAAATGAGATGCATGAAAGCTAGAAGCAGAGACAAAAGAGACGACCAACCATTAACCGCGCTGAGCTGAATTCTGACTTGCCAAAAGTAAAAAAACCATCTGGTACAGCACTTGCTATTTTCTACTTAACAGGGTTGAAAACAGGCAAAGTTAAACAAATGACGTATCAAAAAGGCCTGTCTGTCCCATTTTAAAACAGAAAACGATGGTGTAGTCAGATGATCTCGAACCTTAAACAAATAGAATACACTCAAAACGGTCATTATTCAGCTTTTGATCGCCGGTTAAACAGTTCTGTTGCAAGGGACCGCAGAGACAGACGTCACCAGGATCGCAGAGCACAAGGAAACAGACAGTCTTCTCAGCTGTTTACACCAGTGATGACGCCAGTACTGCTGACTGAGCCTTCAACAAAAAAACCGTTGAAAGATAAAAAAACTGCCAGCAATTCCAGAGACAATAGAAAAAAAAACCACCTCAAAGCCTATCAGCAAACTCTGGAAACCCATCTTGACTGGCAATATCCGGTTAACCAGATGATACGTTCTATCTGACCCATTAACAAAAAAGGCACCCTGCAAAAGGGTGCCTTCATCAAAAATTCTAAGCTTTGAATTGCGATAACAGATTAATGTGTTGGCAAGCCAGCGCCCACATTCAGGTCGCGCCTTGCAGCCCTGATGGTCACTGAGAAACCGGCAATCACATCAATCAGACAGATAATCATGATGATAAAGAACACTGATGTCGCTGCTTCTTTAACAACCAGAAACTCAATAAGACAAATCACAAAAACAAGGGTCGAAAGACCATGATCAACCAGGCTGTTACCGCCGGTACGTGTTGCTTTTAAAATTTCCATAAACAACAGAATGAGTGAGAAAATCACCATCAGATTGCCAAGCGTGAAGCTCCATGTCGCACCAGATAACATCGGCAGTTGAAACAGCACTTCATTAAACACCACAGAGGGGTCGAAATTGCCGGCGGCGTCTGCTTTGTCAGGGCCAAAAATAAAGACGATGATGTTATAGACAATCACCGAAACCAATAACCAGGGTAAACTCAAAATCATGACGGGGCCACTCCTATATAATCACCGTTTATTATTATCCAGCTCGTTGCGCAGTCTGATGAGCTAAGTTCACAATGCGCGAGCCACTATTGTAGTTCCAGCCAATATATAAAGCCAAATAAAAGTAATTAATATGACCATTTAGCTTTTATTGAACAAAAACACGCCGATAGAGCCAAAAAAAGACCCTAACCACCAAAACCAACATCCCGCCGTGCTGTCCGCAAAGTGACAGAAAATCCGGCCACAACATCGATCAGTGCTGTCAGTAAAATGAAGAAGAATAATGAGGTAGCCGCTTGTTTTAACATTAAAAATTCAACAAGACAGACAATAAACACCAGCACTGAAAGCGAATGATCTACGAGTGTGATGTCAGATGTTCTGGCAGATTTGATAATTTCGACAAACAAAGCCAGAAACGCAACAAGCAGCACAAGATCACTTAATGTAAATGTCCATGTTCCGCCCGAGATCAACCCGATAGAGAACAGCTCATAGCTGAAAGCACCGGCAAAATCTCCGGTTTCATCGGCACCGCCGGTAAAAGCAATGATGTTGTAAATTATGAGTGAGGCAATCGTCCAGGGCAGGTTTAACAGCATTTCAAACTCCAAAACAAAAAACGTGTGTTATTTGGGAAGAACTTTAAACGCTCCTCCCACCAAACACAAAGTTTTATCTGAAAAGTTTGAGCAGGACACATCAATTAGAGACATATCTGAAGACAGTTTTCCTGCCAGAGAATGCACAAAAAATAATATAAAACAAATAGTTAGGCAAACGCCACCAGCATTTGACGCTTAAAAATCTTCTTTGGCATCAAGAATTTGACGGCCACGATACATGCCGGTTTTCAAATCAATGTGGTGCGGACGGCGCAACTCACCTGATGTTTTATCTTCAACATATGCCGGGTTTTTCAACGCATCAGCAGAACGTCTGTTGCCGCGCTTCATGCGCGAGATCTTACTTTTTGGAACAGCCATAACAGCCTCTAAACTTTCAAAAAAAATTAATCTGGTTTGCCATGTAATAGCTTGATATTATTAACAAACATCTGGCACGGATAGAAAGCCTCTAAGGGCTTTTTTATCAAGTATCATAAATCTTGGTAAAATCCCTCACTAATTTGCACAATAAGGCAAACAAAAGGGCTAAGCGGCGTTATATACATGTCTTTTCGATATTTGGCTAGAGCCAATTTAAAAAAAGCCGTCTCAAATACCTTCAGCACCGTTTCTAAAACCATCTCACCTGAAATCATTGCCTGAACGGTTAGATATATCCGGTAATTGATCATTTAACGGCGCATTTAACCCAGGGCGCAGCCCCCCCCATTCTTTTATGAATAATCGAGGCGATCCGCCGGGTATAGGGGCCTGGTCTGCCGGCACGGCGCTCAATCGGGTTTGGCAAGGCTGCCGCCAGTTGTGCGGCTTGTCGTGTCGTTAATTTCTCTGCTGCTCGTTTAAAGTGAAAACGGGACGCAGCCTCAGCGCCATAAACCCCAGGCGCCCATTCAACAATATTAAGATAAATCTCCATCTGACGCCGTTTACTCCAGAACAGGTTCATCAGATAGGCCATCGGCAATTCAATCGCTTTCCTGATATAGGAGCGGTCAGACCATAAAAACAGATTTTTCGCTGTTTGCATGGTGATAGTGCTGGCACCGCGTGGTTTTTTAGCCCCTTCAAGAGCTTCCTGCCAGGCTTTTTCCACCTGCCGCCAGTCCACCCCGTTGTGAAAACAAAACCGCGCATCTTCAGACATAATCACAGCACTGATCAGATGGGGGGAAATCTTTTCAATATCAACCCAGTTCTGGTTCACCGGCCCGCCTTCAATTTTCTGGCGGATCATCTCGGCTGAAATTGGCGGGTTGAAAAAAATGAGCAGCAGCATCAGGATCAACGCAAAGCCAATCGCACCAAGCACAATTCGAGAGCCAAAATACCAGACCATGGTAAAACCCCGCCCAAGAAAATCTATGGAACGCGGCGGCAGATATTGACTAATCATTCTCATTCAAACTCATCACTGGCAAAAAACTTTGTATCCCTAGTTTAATCATATAGAACAGTGGCCATAAAGGCCCATCATAAATTATAGTTATAATTCAAAAGACAAATCAGAGACCTTGTGTTTAGCGGCCTTGCATTTCATGACAGGGTTTCAAAACAGCGACATGACCAAAAGCAAGTGATCATAAGTTAAGTTACCAAAAAACACATGGCCAAAAACACATGGACAAAAACAGAGACCTGCCCAAACATGATGAAAGATTTTCAAACCCAGCTTGAACACGCTGCCAGTCAGATCGAAAAAGATCTCAAAACAAAACTGGCTGAGCGGGATGAAGCACCTGAAAGCCTCTTAGAAGCCATGCGCTATGCCAGCCTGGATGGCGGCAAGCGTTTCCGCCCCTTTCTTGTTCATGCAACGGCGGCTCTGTTTCAAGCTGATGAACAGCTTGTACGCGATACGGCCCTCGCCATTGAGTGCATTCATTGTTATTCTCTCATTCATGATGATTTACCTTCAATGGACAATGATGAACTGCGCCGCGGTCGTCCGACCCTCTGGAAATTTACCGATGAAGCCACGGCCATACTCGCCGGTGACAGCCTTCAGACCATGGCCTTTGAAATTCTTTCGACCAATGCCACGCTTTCAAATGGGTTAATGAAATTAGAATTGATAAATGAGCTGGCCGTAGCCGCAGGCAAAGCCGGCATGGTCGGTGGCCAGATCAGAGACATGGCAGCTGAAAATAATGACGACCCTCAATTTGCTGACATCCTGTTGATCCATTCACAAAAAACCGGCGCGTTGATTACATTTGCGGCATCTGCCGGTGCGATCATTGGCGGAGCAGATAACACTTCAAAAGAAGCGCTCAAGCTATATGGACAAAAGCTTGGCCTGGCCTTTCAGCTAAAAGATGACCTTTTGGACGTTGTCGGCAACTCTAAGGACCTTGGCAAAACACCCGGCAAGGATGCTGATGTCGGCAAAGCCACCCTTGTCTCAACGCTTGGCGCTGGTAAGGCGGAATTGTTTTTAAATAACCTCAAAGATGGGGCGCTTTATGCGCTGAAACCTTTTGGCGAAAAGGCAGACACTTTACGTGAGGCTATAACATTTGTCTGCGAACGCGACCGTTAACATATTGTTGCCCATATATTTTTATCAAAATGAAAGCTAAATAAGTTAAGCCTTAGTCACAGAAGACAGGCCACAGACGACAGACTGAAAGGGTCATGAGCATGACCAGTCATTCAGGAGCGAAGTAATGCGAAACACAACATTGAGTTTGCTGATATCAGCTTTCATTTTATCCCTTATGATAAATTCAGCCCCGGCATCAGCCGAAAATCGTCAATCGTCAGTTGAGAGCTGGGTGTTAAAAAATCTGGCCAACAACGGTGGCTATTATAGAGTTCGCAGCAGAGAAACAAAGCTCGCGCCGCTTTCCTCAATCAGGCAGAAGTTTTTAGAATATTTTGACCAGTCAGATTATGGTTTCGATGGCATAACCGCTGAAGATATTGAAATTCAAAACCAGGAAAGAAGTAGAAACAGCTTCGCCTCTGCACTCACCGTATGGTTCAGAAAAGATATTGATCAGGACCTGGTGGTCACAAAATCAGAGCTTGAAATATTTCACCAGAAAAAAGCCGCCATCGCCATCCGCTCTAACAGAGTTTTCATTGCCAAAACCAGAGAGCAGATCATTCAGATATTAAATGAACTTGTCGCCCGTGATCTGGTGATGGATACCAATAAAGACAAGCAAATCACTCTTGATGAAGCTGTCGCCAGCATCAAACAAAACAAAAATCACAAACGCTACAACAGGCGCAGAAATAACCGGTCTATCACAATGGATTTCGACATCGATAATAATGAAAGAGTTGAGCGTGAAGAATATCTGACAGGGATCAACAACGCGCTATTACTGATAGATGAGAATAAAGATGGCTTTATAAGTGAACCAGAATTCAGAAGCAAAACCAATCAAATGCGTAAAATTGATCGCAAAAACAGATTAAACCCATACCGACGTATCAAAAACTAAGCTGCAATCAGCCAAATCGTTTCTCAATGTAATCTTCAACAATCACCTGAAATTCTTCAGCGATTTTGTCACCTCTGAGGGTAAGCGCTTTTTTCCCGTCAATGAAAACGGGGGCTGCCGGACTTTCACCAGTGCCGGGCAGGCTGATGCCTATGTCAGCATGTTTCGATTCCCCCGGCCCGTTGACAATACACCCCATCACAGCAAGGTTTAAAGTCTCAACGCCCGGATATTTGGTCTTCCACTCCGGCATGCTTTTCGCAATATGGTCCTGAATGTCGCGCGCCAGTTCCTGAAACACGGTGCTGGTTGTGCGCCCGCATCCGGGGCATGCAGCCACCACGGGCACAAACGCCCGAAGCCCCATTGATTGCAAAATCTCCTGTGCCACCTGCACCTCTTTGGTGCGCGCGCCATTGGGTTCAGGTGTAAGGGAAATGCGAATGGTATCCCCAAGGCCCTCCTGCAGCAGAACGGATAAGGCTGCTGTTGAAGCAACAATCCCTTTCGATCCCATGCCAGCCTCGGTCAACCCAAGATGCAAAGCATTATTCGAGCGGCTGGCCAGCAAGCGGTAAACGGCAATCAGATCCTGCACCGCGCTCACTTTGGCAGATAAAATGATTTTATCATCACCCATGCCAAGTTCATTGGCTCGGGCTGTGCTCAGCAGGGCAGATTGAACAATCGCCTCATGCATCACAGCGCGCGCGTCTTTCGGCACGGCAAGCCTCGCGTTTTCGTCCATCAGGTTCGTTAATAGTTCCTGATCAAGAGAGCCCCAGTTCACACCAATGCGCACTGGCTTATCAAACTTCAGCGCGCACTCAATCATTTCAGAAAATTGCTTGTCTTTTTTATTCTTAAAACCAACATTGCCGGGGTTAATCCGGTATTTGGCCAGTGCCCGCGCCATCTCCGGGTTGTCATTGAGCAATGTGTGGCCGATATAATGAAAATCCCCGACAAGCGGCACATCAATGCCAAGCTTTAGAAGATTATCACGGATATAAGGTACAGCCGCCGCAGATTCCTGGCGGTCAACCGTAATCCTCACCAGTTCAGACCCGGCCCGGGCAAGTGCAGCCACTTGCAAAGTTGTCTTTTCAATATCAGCCGTATCCGTATTGGTCATCGATTGCACAACAATTGGCGCATCACCACCAACCAGGACCGGGCCAACCGCTACGGCCGTGGTGCGATGACGAAGCGAAGTTGATGCAGGTAATGGCTCAACAGGCGTCGGCTCAACATTTAAAATTGGTGCAGAAATGGTATCAGACACAGAAAAAGCAACCTTTCATAGTTCATGCTGGCAAGCCATTTAAAATGGACCTTTAACTCATATGACGTTTAACAGCCAGAGATAACAAAAAGAACACAGCCATGGCGACAACGATCGCCGGCCCGGTTGGTATATCAATATATAGTGACGCCCCCAAGCCCAAAACAACAGAAAATATAGAAATAATGCCGGTAAAAAATACCATATGCTCCGGTGTTTTTGAAAAATTCATCGCCCCTGCAGCGGGAATGATCAGCATTGCCGTCACCAAAAGTAAGCCAACCAGCTTCATAGAAAGGGCGATCGTCGCCGCAATGGCTATTGAATATAAAAATTCAACCCGCGATACCGGCACGCCTTCGGCAAGGGCCAGTTCTCTGTCAATCGAAAGGGTGAGCAAATCCTGCCATAAATAATATATTAGACCCCAGATCAATATCAGCCCAACAGCCACCATCAACAGATCAACCATAGAGATCGCCAGAATATCACCAAACAGCAAACCCATCATGTCAATCTGTAAGGATTGAAACTGCGATGTTACAATCAAGCCGATGGCCAGAACCACATGAGCCAGCAGCCCAAGGGCCGTGTCTTTAGCAAGAGGTGAATTTTTTTCAACAAGGCGCAGACCAAACGCCACCATTAATGCAGCGAGAAAAACCCCAACCGTCAGATTAATTGATGTTAAAAGCCCGAACGCCACGCCAAGCAACCCCGCATGGGCAATCGTTTCGCCAAAATAAGCCATCCGCTGCCAGACTACAAAACAGCCAAGCGGCGCCGCGATCAATGCCATGCCAGTTCCACCAAGCAAAGCACGCAGTAAAAAATCATCCATTAATCAAAAAAACCTTTTTCTTCGCAGCTGAGTTATTCTGTTTGGCCATAATTTTTTGGTTAGGGCATAACTTTTCAGTACTGACAGTTTCATCTGGTTCAGTCTTTCTCAGGGCCAGCCCCATGGTCATGCCCGCAGCCCGAGCCGCACCCATCATGATGAGGATGTCCGGTATCACTGCCTGTTGCATCATCTGAGCTTGTGACATCCCCTGAAAGGGTGTGTTCATGATCATGATTGTGAGCATAGATGCCATAAGCCTCAGCTCTGTCTTTGCCAAACAGGCGTGCATATTCAGGATGTTTGTTGATCTGTTCAGGCACACCGGCACAGCAAATGTGTCCATTCAGGCACAACACCCGGTCACTGGACCCCATCACAATATGCAGATCATGAGAGATCAGCAGAACAGCACAGCCAAATTTATCACGGATCTTGGATATCAACTCATAAAGCGCGGCTTCACCGGCAAAATCGACCCCTTGCGCTGGTTCATCAAGCACCAGCAGGTCAGGACGGTTCACCAGCGCACGGGCAAGCAAAACCCGCTGCATTTCCCCACCAGAAAGTTCCGCCATTTGCGCTTTGATTAGATGGGCCGAACCAACTTCAAGCAGCGCCTCTTCAAGCCGTGCATCACTGACCTTCTGCCGCACGGTTAAAAACCGCTTCACTGTCATCGGCAAGGTCCGGTCAAGTTTCAGGCGCTGGGGCACATAGCCAACAGTCATCTCATTTTTGCGGACAACTTTGCCATGGTCAGGCTGAAGAATGCCAAGACAAATGCGCGCAAATGTGGTTTTCCCGCCGCCATTCGGCCCGATCAGAGTGACAATTTCACCGCGTGAAATTGAAAAATCAATGCCTTCTAAAATCCAGCGGGCATCCCGTTTAAACCCAACTGATGAAGCCTTAATTAATAGATCACTGGTTTCTGTCTGTGCGACCGGCTGAACAGTGTCAATCGTCATTTCACTCATGACTTGCCCCTGGAGTTTCACTCTGTTGACAAGACAGGCACATGCCGCGAATTTCAAGCTGGCTGCGCTCAACAGCGAACTGAGCCTTGCTGGTCACGTCACCAATCAGGCTTTCAATGGCTGTCCCATCCACTTCACCAATGGTGCCGCAGTCATCACAAATCAAAAACAATAATGGCTCGTTGGTGCAGGCGCGTTCATCATCTTCAAAGTTCCGCTGGCAGGCAAAATAAGAATTAGTACTTTCAAGGCGGTGAATAAGTCCGGCTTCCTGTAAAAAATCAAGGCTGCGATAAACCGAAATTGGCGCCAGTTTTTTGCCGTTCGCCGCCAGACTGTCAAGCAGTTGATAAGCTCCAATAGCTTTATGACTGGCAGCGATTTCTTTGAGGATGTCCCGCCTGAGTTTGGTCAGCCGCAAGCCCTTCTTTTCACAAAATTGCTCAGCGTAGCTCATCAGATTGCTGGTACAGTCAGAATGATCATGGTCGTCGGTTGGAAACAGAGACAATGAATGGTCATGTGCGTGGTTGTGCGGCATCAGTGTTAATTCCTGCAATTTTTAAATTTGCGAAAACGGAAATCAGTGAGCTGCGTGGGCTCAGACGAATTTCATAATGTTACAATATACCATATAGCAGTTAAAACAAAACGCGCCAAGCTCACAGTTCAAGCACACTCTCCCGGTAAATTTCTACCCGTCCCGTCTGTTGCAAATCAATTATCATCTGCCTGCGAATCACTTATGCGTTATGTTAACGCGCAAAGAGGATAGCCCATGCCATCGCGAATAGAAATCAGAGAAGAAGACATAACAAAACTGAGTGTTGATGCCATTGTGAACGCGGCCCACCCCAGTTTGTTGCCTGCAACAGAACTAGAGAAGCATCTGCACGAAGTTGCTGGCCCAAAACTGGCAGAAGAATGCCAACTCGTTGCGCCATGTCTTGTCGGTGAGGCCCGAATAACCAGAGCTTACAATCTTCCAGCAAATTTTGTCATTCACACAGCTGGCCCGGCCTGGGGCGGAGGTGAGGCGAACGAAGACGATTATCTGAAAAACTGCTATAAAAACTGCTTTGAATTTGTAAAGTCATATCACATAGAAACGATAGCCTTTCCAACAATTTCAGCCGGAGAAAACGGCTTCCCGGAAGCCCGCGCCGCACTCATCGCCATGACAGAAATTATCAACCACCTCAAAACCGACCAAAAACTAAAATCAGTCATTCTGGCCTGCACGACAGAACAGGAAGTCTGGGACTATGAAACCGCATTTGACAAACTAACCGGCTAACCCCGCCACATATCTGTAGCAATATCGTGCTATAGCGTGTCACATAAAAGTGGTACCCGGTATTAGAATAAAGGCAAAAAAGCCCGACGACGTACAGCGCCGGTTGCAGGTGGGCAACCGAAGGCGCATTAAAAAGAGCGCCGGTTGCAGGTGGGCAACCGAAGGCGCATTAAAAAGAGCGCCGGTTGCAGGTGGGCAACCGAAGGCGCATTAAAAAGAGCGCCGGTTGCAAGTGGGCAACTGAAGGCGCATTAAAAAGAGCGCCGGTTGCAAGTGGGCAACCGAAGGCGCACTAAAAAGAGTAGACCACTAGAAGACACAGAACACCAACCCACCAGCGTACCAGGCCCGGTTGCCATGTGGGCAACTGAAGGGCCACTAAGAGAGTCTAATCCACTGGAAGAAAAAATAAATCTGAATGAGATGACAGTCATTGGCTGGAGAGAATGGGTCAGGTTACCACAACTCGGCCTTGGTGCTTTGCGCGCAAAAATAGATACAGCCACTAAAATCTCGACCTTAAACGCTCTTCATATAGAAACCTTTGGCCCGATCAACAGACCCAAAGTTCGTTTTGGTGTTCGCCCCGTTGAAGGCAACCAGAACCTCATCATCTATTGTACCGCTCCCATAAAAGACAGGCGCTACATCAAACCAGCAGCAAGTGATACAATCAGCGCTGAAAGCGAATTCAGAACTATCATTGAAACGGAACTATCGCTTGGCCCAAAAAGCTGGCCAATAGAAATTTCCCTCAGTAGTGAAGAAGGCGCACCCTACCCGCTATTACTGGGCCGGGATGCCCTTGATGCATCTGATATTATGGTTGAACCATCTGAGGATTTTCTGCAGGAAACACTTTCATACGATATTTATAAAACTGTAAAAACTAGATCACCGGTTGCAAGAGCTCTGCGTATTGCCTTGCTGACAATGGAGCCTTCAAACTATTCAAACAAAAAAATCATCCGCGCGGCCGAGCAACAGGATCATGTTATTGAAACGATTGAGACCACATCCTGTTATATGAACATCAATTCCCGTCAGGGTGGATTGCATTATAATGGCGAACCATTACCGCGGTTTGATGCTGTCATCCCTCGCATTGGTCCGCAAATCACATCATATGGCACATCCATCATGCGCCAGTTTGATATGGCGGGTGCTTTTTGTCTCAATTCGGCGGAAGCGATTTTACATTCAAGAGATAAACTGCTCGCCCATCAGGTGATGGCCCGGCATGATCTGCCAATGCCCGTCACAGCTTTTGCCAGCTCACCAAAAAACACCGAAGATCTGATCAAACTGGTTGGCGGTGCGCCATTGGTCGTCAAGCTGTTAAAAAGCAGTCAGGGCAAAGGTGTCGTCCTGGCAGAAACAAAAAAAGCAGCTGTTACGGTCATAGATGCCTTTCGCGGCATTGATACCGATTTTCTGGTTCAGGAATTTATTTCCGAATCAGACGGGTCGGATATTCGTTGTCTGGTGCTTGGCAATAAGGTCATCGCCACTATGATGCGCAGCGCCCATGAAGGGGAATTTCGCGCTAACATTCATCAGGGTGGCCAGGCCAATAAAGTCAAAATCACAAGTGAGGAACGGAAAATCGCGATAAAAGCTGCCAGAGTTTTCGGCCTTGGCCTTGCTGGTGTTGATATCCTGCGCTCGAATAAAGGACCGCTCCTTCTGGAGGTAAATTCCTCACCGGGTTTAAAAGGCATTGAAGAAATAACCGGCAAAGATCTCGCCGGGGAGATTATCCGTTATATTGAAAGCAAAGTCTTTTTAAGGAAATTTACCCCGGTCAAATCAGCCAGTTAAGCAGAGGGCTTTAAAATTTCTTTAAGATCAGGAAAAATATAAAACAGATATTTTTGTAAATTTTACCCATTTTCTGAAATTGGTAACTCCATATTAATCATGCGAAGGCAGTTTAGTGGTTTGTCATATTAGTTTCGGAAAGTAACATGCTGCTTCAATTCCCATCGACAGTCGACGCTCATATTTTTTCAATTGGCACCCTTCTGGATCAGAAGACCAATTGCCCCCATCCAGAGCAGACAATGGCCTGTCAAATTGTAAGCAATGGCTTTCCAGAAGAAGCCCGCCCTTTATGTGAACTGGATGGTATGGTCGGCGCCCACGATGTAGGCGGGTTACTAACCTCTGAAGCAAGTGAAACTGGTGCCTTGTGCATTCGTGCCACACGCCCCTTCTATGACCCAAGTGCAAACTCAAGCAATTGCTGGATGGCTGTAAGCCAGGTCAGAATTGTTGGCGAAACTTCAAATGAGATCAAACAGGAGAATTTGTTCTCATCCAGTTTTGTTATCAATGCACGGCTCTGGGAGCGCCACGCTCCACAACTGATTGCAGACCTTGCCAACACGCCCTTTAAAACTGAGAAATACCTCAACCCCGGTCAAAACGGCTGCTCTGTCATCAATCCGGAAAAATTAAAACCCGGCCATGAAACTGAGATGAAATTAAAGGAGCTTCCATTAGGCGTGGGGCTTATTCTGGGGGCACTGGCATCAGGTTATCCCGGGCAGTTTGGCACAGAAAGTTTTAAAACCACCGAAGAATTCCTCACCTCGCTCAGCCATTCTTTAAAATTAATACCGGCAGCCCTTAGGCACACAATTTCGTTCTCTTATGGCTTTCAGCACCGCCAGCCGATTTGCGCCCTGCAATATTTTAACGACCGCGTTATAGCTGAAAGTGCATTTTCAAAACCGGTTGCCGCCCTGCCAAAAGGCGCGACATTAGAAAGCACATGTCAGCATGTGCGCGGCCTGCTGGCTGAACGGTTGAAAAATGCCTATGCCCCTCAGATTGATCTGAACGAATATGATGAATTTGAAGACAATGACGACCTGTTTGAAGAAGAAGGCCTGTTTGATGAGTTAACCGGCCTTGCCCGTGAAACCAGTGCTTCTCTTGGTCAGGTGCTCAACGAAATCGGCATCAACATCAGAGCAGAAGCTTCATCACTGAAAAAAGGCGCTTCACCGGAACAACCACACCTTCTGGCATATGACACGATTTTAAAGGGCGAAGACACAACTGATCATATTTCAGGGCTTTATACACTGTTTTCAGATTTTGATAGCGCCCCGCATGTTTACCAGAAACTGCTGCATAATATCGATCAGCTGTTTAAGCCCGAAATTTCAAAACTTTCTCTCGCACTTGGCTGTGCTATTCGCGATGAGACTTTCAACATAGAAGACCCTGAAATTCTGAATCAGATCGAAGACCTGCTCTGCCTTGCCGGTCGCTTGCCAATATCTGAGCCATTTCTGGAATACCGTTCACGGATCATCGAAGGGGCAGCAGACGGTCTTCGGCAATATGTCTCAAACCACCCATATATGACACCAGAACAACTGGTCTGCCTGTCTGAATATGAGCAGGTCTCAGATATGGTAGCCTGTATTCTGGAAACCGGAGACTGGGCCTTCACCCAGAAACTGAATGTAAGCTTTACCATTTTCGCCCTTTCAGGTGATGGCTACATCCAGGATGCAGCAGCACTGGCCCGCCGGTTATTGCCTCCCTCAGTTGTCTCACAGCAATGGATACATGCGCTCATTAACAGCCGCGCCCTGGCCGAAAGCTTTGAGGCCATCATCCTCAACCCGGATTTATTGCCCGCAGAACAGGTCATCTCAATCTTACAATCGATGACAGACCATCTCGCCAGAACCGGCCGCAAGGAAATTGTTCTCGAGCATGTCACGCGGTTATCCAACACCCTCCCCAACCAGCAGCAATTTGATTTAGCTGGTGATATGGCTCAGGAACCAATGCAAGACCACCTGTTATTACGCCTGAGGATGATGACCATACTCTCAGATGCAGCTGAAAGATTTCACGCCTCTGCCCAACATGCGCGCCTTGTATTATCGAGATAATTCAGCATCTTTCATCAATGCAGTGAATAAAAACCCGTGAATTAAAAATAATGACTGTATCTTGCCTCAAATATCAATTAATTGAGGCAGCATGGTTAAAAAATTCAAAGCTCATATTAATCTGGCAAGCCCGGGTGATCATGATTACCTGAGCCCTGTTTCATTTGAACATGGGCAAAGTGAATGTCTGCGCATTCAGGCCATCAGGTTAAGAACCAGCAGCCGCGAAAAACCATATAAATTACCCCTCAATTTACTGACCTGGTTCACCGAACACGCCCCCGCTGGCCGTGAGATCAGCCGCGATGATAACAACCAGCAAAACATCGCCAGCCTTTATGCGGATTTGAACCTGCTGCGTGAACAAATTGATACTTTCTCGCTGAAAAACAGCTTTAATCTGGAAATTGAAATCAACGAACTTGATCAGAACGATGAAAGTCTCATCCGCTCAGATCAGGGCGTCATGGATATTGAAGTTAATCTATATCATGGCCCGAAAACCAATTGTTCACTTGATCTTGCGCCAATTCTGGAAATGCATCAGCCCTTGAATTACCCTGAGAACTGCGGTGGCAATGGCCGTTTTGATCTGGCAATAACGGTTCTTAAATCTGATCAGGGTCCGCTTGATCCAGACTCAGACAAGCGTGTTCTGCTATGTGATTTTCTCTTGCCCGAAAAGTGGCAAAATCTGCGCCTTGGCCTGATAGAACGTTTAAGGCTTTATGAGGGGGATGTCGAACAGCCCTTTGAATATATAGAAGATCATCATCTCTATTCGGAACTTTATGAAGCCTACCCGCTTGATCATGAAATTGAGTTTCCAAAAGGTTTGCAAGTGTTCGGCCCACTAATACCTTCGGCGCCAAAAGAAAAACGAGGCCCCTGGACTGTGAGCCTCAACGCGCCTTTTGATGACCCCTTCTGGCAGGAGCTGGCTTTGCTCATCAGGGCCAACCACAACCGCCCCATCAAAGGCCAGCTCGAGCTGATCATTCCAGAACCCAGCCAGAATATCAGCCAGAAAATTGATATCTCGGTTGATATGGCTGATGAAGACTGGCTCATCATCAGTGACGGTGCAGGACTGGCCACGCCGATCATCCTGCCGGTCAACAGACCAGCGCAGCCAAAGCTTTCAGCCATCCGAATTACAGAGCTCACACTCTCAACGGTTGAAACAGCGATACCATCAAGTGAGCTGCTCTCTCTGCAATATTATAGCAGCATTTCTAAAAACACCGTTGAGACAAAAAAAGCCGAAGGGCCAGTCAACATTGCGCTCACGCCAGCAAAGTCAGACGCAACGCTGTATACAGTCAAACCTGAAGTCACAGAAGTGACCAATAATAACAGGCACTTATTGTTGCTGAACCGTATTTCCCTGAATAAAAAACTGAAAATTCAAAAATCAGAATTTCGAATTAAATGCTTCTGGCCTGATCAGCAAAAAACTGAAAACTTTAAAATCACCATTAAAATTTTGGAAAAGTCGTTCAGCCAGTCAGTCGCGATAGACATCGGCTCAAAATCCATAAGCGCTGCCGGCCAGGTTGCAGGTGCGAATGAGGGTGAAAAACAGATCAGCAATCTTGCTCTTGGTCAGTTCGCGGAAACTGCTTTTCTCTCGCCTGAGTTCATCCCCTCTTCAGTGACGCTTTCAGGCAAAACGGAAGCAAAACAGCAAAACAACAAACAAGCAGAACAACAACAAGCAGGCATCCATAGAGCTGATAAGCATAACTGGCACGCAAAGAACTACCCACTCAATATTTCATACGCCAAATTACCCTGGCAGCAGGATGCAATTGAACAACGGCTCAAACGCCAGCATCGCCATTATGATATCGCCCTGCCGGCAAGCAAAGAAACAACTGACACGACACTGGTCAACCTCAAGCGTTTATTTTCGCAAAACAACCTGATCGAACAATTGCCAAAAAACAAACTGGCCATCGCCAGAATAAAACGCCAGCAGCAGGATGAACCAGCCACCATAGGCTACGCGGCATCAATCAATCCGGGCTGGCTGATGGCAGATTGTCTTGATGAATTTTACAATTTCTTTGGCACTTATCTGACAGGCACGCGAAACTCACTTGAAAATCAGCAGCAGTCAAAAACCGGAAAACAGCTTATGGGCGCAGACGTAACCCTTACCCATAATGGCCAGTTATCAAACCTTGGTTTGCGCCGCTATAAAAACGCCGGTGCGACCGCCTTAAAGTCATATGAGCAGGGCAGTTTTTCGTCACTCGGCGCGGTGGCAGAACTACTCGGCCTTTCCAGCCAGGATCAGCTTAGAAATAATGTTCACCTCATCAATGAAACAATAGCCGCTGCATACCACAGCCTGAAATTCACAGCTGAACACGAACAACCCGCCAGATGCAAAAAAGTCCAGCATATTCATATGGATATTGGTGCATCACATGCAGGCTTGGTGGCATCAACAGCCTGGCTGGGCGAAACAAATGCACTGATTGAAACGGTTCACAGCACCATTGACTTACCCCTTGGTGGCCGAGCACTGGAGCTGGCACTTGCCAAAGAAATCACATCAGTCATCGAAACCGCGATAAGTGCGGGTGCAGCCATCATCAGGGAAACAGAGCTGCCACTTAACGGAGATGAAATCCGCGCCGCTGAAACACCAGCAACAGAAACAGAGTTTAGCCACCTCAATTTTCTGCAAAGCCTTAGAAATGCTTTGGTAAACATCACCCACACCAAAGATCCGGCTGGCAATGATCTGCACATATGTATAGGCGCCAGCAAAAACGGCAGTTCCGGACCAGAAGAGACAGAAGAAAAAACAGATCGACAACAATCCACATCACAATCCCCTCACGAGCGGCAGTGGCCATTTTCTATTGCCTCTTCAGTAAAGTTAAATGGCGAACCGGTCAGCTTATGGCATGGGTTAAGGGGCGAACAGCTTGTTTGCCTGAGCGATGAACAAGGGGAGAACTGGCGCATCGAATTGCGACTGGAAGCAAAAACCCTTGCCCAGAGAGTTGGCCCGTTAACAACCTATCTTGCTTTTCTCGCTGAGTTTTTGCCCCGCGCCATTGATCAGTCATTGTCTGAACCTGAGGGAGACAACCTGCCAGAACGACTGTTCTCCATCTCTGGTGGCACATCTCTGTTCCCGCCCTTGCGTGCGCTCATTCAATCAACGGCAAAAAAACTCGGCTATCGTTTTTTAACACCGCCCAACACCTACCAGCAGGCCAAAGCCGCCACATCACTTGGTGCATTGGCACTCCATCATCATCAGGTCAAACAGCCATATCTGCAAACCAATCCAAATTTAATATTGGTGCCGATATCTGACCAGTCGGCGGATGAAAGAGATATGATGGAGGTCGCGTCAAAAGGCAAGCTTCAGGTGATACAAAAGTCAGAAGCGGAAGGCACTCTGCCTGAAACCTGCACAAGTCTGCAGTTAATAGAAACAATTCCAGGCATTGGGGCTTTGTTGCAACAAGATCCAAAGGCCCTCTATTGCCAGACATATCTTGATGATCTTGATCGCGCGACAAAAGAACAATGGGCCGAAGCCGGTGCCGAATGGCAATCATGGCTTGATCAATGCTATCAGACCATGTTGAACATGCCAGTGAACATCTCAGTAAATGCGGCGACAGAAGAGGGCGTGGATGTTGATGGGGATCAGGTAACACCGGCTGTATCATTACCCTGGGCCTATAAAACACTGAAAAAAGGTGAGGCACTGATTAAAATCGGCGATCATGAATATTGGGTCAGCTCCGGCCTCACCTCTTCATTCAGCTAAAAACACCAGCCCGCAAACCCTCAAAAGCACCCAACAACCCTTCATGAAGCAGCCGTGAGAACAACAAACATCTGAAATCACTAAAACAAAAGCTCTCAAACGCGACTGCGTACCAGCGCGGTTGCTGGTGGGCAACCTAAGCGCCACTAAAGAATTGATTTTTAAGCAAACACTCTTAGTTCACCGTCGTACCAGGCCCGGTTGCTAGTGGGCAACCTAAAGGGCCACTAAAGAGCCACTAAAGAATTGATTTTTAAGCAAACACTCGTAGTTCACCGTCGTACCAGGCCCGGTTGCTGGTGGGCAACCCGAAGGGCCACCAAAAAAGTGGGCAACCGAAGGGCCATCAAAAAAGTGAATAAGCCCCGCTTCCGCCATATCCTTGCCTTTTCTCTAAAGATAATATGCCCGTTTTCTGCTATAGGTCATAGCCACAGGGGAAAATGCCGGAATGTGTAGAACAATAGCACCTCTGTGGCTCTAGTTAGCAGAATCGAACGAATTATGGTTGAATGTTCTCAACCAGACGGGGCAATACGGTCATATTGACGAAGTCTTTCGCCAATATCATGCGGCCAGATAAATTGACTGAGGGGTTAAATCCAGATGGCATTCATGCGTGCTACGGGAATGGTCTTTGGTGGCCTGATGCGGACCGCTTTAACCAATGAGCGATTGTTCCTGATGGGCATCACCAGCATTGCGCTTTCTGTTGCGTCCGGGTGGACAACATTTGAAGGCATGACCAATTTCACCCGCTCTCCTGTACTTTGCTTTCTCATCACTTTTGGCGTGCAGGGGATTATGCTTGTTAGCTCCTGGATGATCGGTGAATCAAGTGCCATCTCAAAAAAAGCACCAATAACAACTGACTACCCTGAATATGAACCCTCACCTGTTAAAAAAGCGCCCTCTTCATTTTTAAAGAAATTGCTGTTGTGGGTCGTATTTTTGTTTGCCATGGCGATCTCGGTATTCTTTTCATTTGATAGTCTGTTCAGTTCCATTTTTTCAGATGATGAACGCCAGCGTGCTGGTGAAATTCGCGCTCAAAGTCAGGTCAGTGGTGTGCTAACAGATCTCAGCAAACGGGTTGAAACCAGAAAGTTTGAAGCCGTTGATACCTTGTTCAAATCAGAAGGCTGGCAGGAATATAATGCCCGCATGGACAAGCTGGCCAAAATCGCCAGAGAAGCCCCAGAGCTTGTAGAACAGCAATTGCTTAGCAAAATGCGCGGTGAACAGGCAGAAATCGCCCGCCATCAGGAAACCCTGGCCCAGGCGAAAGGGCAGAAAGCCGGAATTAAAGCCCAGCAATCAAAAATTGAACAAAATATCACCCGCCTGAAAAGTGACCGCCCGGGCCTGAGCGCCGAAGTTGAGCAATTGCGCCAGCAACTGCGGGAAAAACAACGCCTGATAGACCAGACACTGGCCGAAGCCGCCAAGGAAGCCCGCGGCATTGGCGCAACAGGGCGCGAAGGGGAAGGCCCGAAATTCCGCGCGCTTAAAAAAGAAGAACGCCGCCTTGTGGCTGAGCGTGATGTTCTTAACACGCAAAAAAATCTGGCCTCCACAAGGCTAGAGCAGCTTGATAATAACATCGCCAAATTATCGCAGGAGCTCGCCCTTATAAATGGTGAAGTCGCCAAAATAGAAGCCAAAGCCAATGTCGCGCAGCAGTTAATAGACGCCCAGACAAAGCGCCAGTCAGCCACCATAGTCGAAGATCTTTCCGCAACAGCCAGCATAGATAGTCTTGACGAAGCAAGAGACAGATTCCGTCAGGAACCCAATCAGGCCACTTTCCTGAGCATTCAGAAAAACTGCACAAATCTTCATAATGCATTGGCGGAAGTACCAAAGATCGCAGCTGACATCCGCTCTATCTCATGTGAGTCGGGCGCAGCGGCCGCCACCATCGCCGCGCGCATTTTCACTCTGCAAGCGGCTGAAAAACAATTAAGCGCAAACTGCACCATTGGCCAGGGCAGTGAGGCAACGCGCATTGATAGCCTGCTGAAACTGGGGCAAAACTGCATTCAGGGCGCTGGCTTGCCAGAGCAGGATGCTAATGAATTTCGCAGCATTTTAAGCCGCATCAATCTCAACCGGGATGACAAAGCCAAAAACTTTGTCGTCACTTTAAATGCATTTGATGACGGCAACTGGCTGGCTTATCTGGCACTGGGGCTTGCCATTGCCATTGACAGCCTTGTGTTCATTTCCGGCATGATCGGTGCAAAGACCGCAGCTTATGAAAACACCGGCAGCCCGGCTGAAATTATGAAATATGGACTTGGCATGTCGACAGACATTTATGGCCATGAACCAAATGATATCAAAACAAACAAGATATTTTTCCGCGCTATTAGCGGGCCATCGCCTTTGCCCGGCTATCTTGCTGTCATTGATATGAGCAATTTGCAAAAAGATGAAAAACCACATGTGAATAAAGTTCTGGCCATCGCTGGTGAAAATATCAGGATCGATAAACACAACCCCTCTGCCTATCATGTCGAGCAGACATTTTATCAGAACCTAGCCCGCCAGGTTTACCTGTGGGATCAGTTCAACGGACCTAAACTGGAGAAACCCAAATTACCTAAAAAAGCTGCAAAAACTAAAAACAGACGAACCATGCAACAACAGGAACCTGTGAAACATTCAGAGGGTTTCTTCCTAGGTGCATCCAAAAACGCCATTACCAAAAAAGGTGATAAGGTCTCAAATTTTATATCCACCGGGCCTAAGCAACGCGATGCAGTAGAAAGTGACGACATTGAAGAAAAAACCGTAGTCGGTGAAGCGGCGTCATCTGTTCCATTGATTGATCGCCAGGACCAGAAAAGCATCGGTTTTATTCAACCGAAAAGATGGATGAAGGCGATATTCCAGAACACATTGAAAAAAGATAAGCAAAGCGATCAGTCGGACAATCAGGCATCAACAAAATTTGAGGAAACTGAGGTAATGCTGGAAAGTGCAGATCTTGGCCAAAACCCGGCCCATAATCCGGCAGGTGCCTTGAATAACCTGATCCCCGAGCCACCGACCAACGATAATATCGTCACCACAAATGTTGAAAATAAAGATGTCGATAGCGAAAAAAGCAGCTGATCAGCTCAAGCTCACTTAAACTATGGCCGCGGCAATTTCCCGTGCAATCTGATCTGCCGCCTCTGCCGGGTTATCTGCCCGGCTGATCGGCCGGCCAACCACAAGAAAATCAGCGCCAGCTTCAATCGCTAATTTGGGTGTCATCACCCGTGCCTGATCACCAATGTCACTGCCAACAGGGCGAATGCCCGGTGTCACTATCAAAAAATCCGGCCCGACAACTTCGCGGATATCAGCCGCTTCCTGAGCGGAAGCGATCACCCCATCAAGCCCGGCTTCTTTTGCCAGCTTTGCCCGGTGTAACACCAGCTCTTTTGGCGTTTTACCAGAAATGCCCTGCTCATTAAGGTCTTCCGTTTCAAGGTTGGTCAGCACAGTAACACCAAGCAGTTTCAAGGAAGAACTGCCCCGCCCTTTGATAGCCGCCTGCATGGTTTTCGTATCGCTGACATGCAGGGTTAAAAAATCAGCACCAAGCCGGGCTATGTTCGCGGTTGCTTTTTCAACCGTCGCGCCAATGTCGAGCAGCTTTGCGTCTACAAACACCCGGTGCCCGTCAGCGAGCAACTCTTTCACAAAGTCCTGCCCGCCAGAAAATAACAGCTCCAGTCCGATTTTATAAAAACAGCAATGCTGGCTGGTTTTCTGGACGCAGCTGCGGGCTTCATCAATGGTCGGAAAATCAAGCGCGATGATAAGCCGGTCAGTTTTTATGGCTGTTTCATTGTGTGTCATGACTTCAGCTTTTGTGCTGTCTCAACCAGAGCTTTCATAGACCCTATTAGCATGGCTTCAACTTGCGGGTTGGTGATACTGCCATCATCTTCAATGATCTCATGCCCTCTGCCAACCGCAACTGTTTGCGGGATCACCTGTAACTGATAGCCATTGATTAGCAATTGAGTCATATATTGAATGCCGCGAAGGCCGCCCATCATGCCCATGCTGGTGCCACCAATGGCATAAACACGGTCATGCCACGGTGTGCGCGGCGGTGTTGCATCAGTTTTTAATCGTGATACCCAATCAAGTGTGTTTTTCAAAAGAGGTGTAATAGAAGAATTATATTCAGGGCAGGCAATGAAAATACCATCATGCTGTTTGACGATCTCAGCCAGTTTTTGCGCAGCTTCGGGCACACCATCACTTTCTTCAATATCACCACAATAAATCGGCATCGGATAATCTTTCAGATCAACAATCGTGATCTCAGCACCAAATTCCTCAGCCTTCAGTGAAGCCGCCTTCACCAGACGTTTGTTTAATGAAGCCTTGCGCGCACTACCCGCAAAAAATAATAGTTTCACACTCATGAAATTCCCCCAATCGAGTGATTGAATTTTGTAACTTATAATTGTTTCAATCTAAGATGAAAGGTTTTGAAGTCCGCCCAGAAATGGCCGAAACGGGTGTTAGTCGCTTGATTTATCAAAGAAATCTTTCACCTTGGTAAAAAAGCCACTTGATTCCGGGTTGGTTTCATCATTGGAAGCTTTTTCAAAATCCTTTAAGAGGTCTTTTTGGCGGCGGGATAAATTCTTAGGCGTTTCCACCTCAACCTGAACATACATATCCCCTTGCGCTTTTGAGCGCAGCACAGGCATACCCTTGCCCTTTAATCGAAACTGTTTCCCGGTCGATGTCCCTTCAGGGATTTTCATCCTGGTGCGCTCACCATTAACGGTCGGCACTTCAAGGTGGCCGCCTAGCGCCGCTGAAATCATTGAAATCGGAACCTTGCAGAAAATATCCGCCCCATCCCGGCTGAATATCTCATGAGGTGAGATGGTGAGGAAAATATAAAGATCACCGGAAGGCCCGCCGCGCATACCAGCTTCACCCTCACCGGCAAGCCGAATTCGTGTGCCGTCTTCGACCCCTTCAGGAATGTTCACACTTAGCACCCGCTCTTTCATAATGCGGCCATTGCCATTACAATCTTCACACGGGTCTGAAATCACTTCACCGCGGCCATGACAGGCCGGGCATGTGCGCTCTATGGTAAAAAAGCCTTGTGACGCCCTGACTTTGCCAAGCCCGGCGCAGGAAGAACAAACACTGGCAGATGTCCCTTTTTTCGCGCCGCTACCCGCACAGCTTTCACAGGCAACAGAAGCAGGCACAGTAATTTCCGCCGTTTTCCCGCTATATGCATCTTTCAGTGAAATTTCTAGATTATACCGCAGATCAGAGCCGCGCTCCTGTCCGCTATGTGATTTCTGGCGCCGCGGCCCGCCAGCCCCGCCCATAAAATCACCAAACAGGTCATCAAAAATATCCGACATCGAAGCGCCAAAATCACTGTCAAATCCGGCGCCGCCACTCGCATTCCCATAGCCACCGCCATTAAATGCGGAATGGCCAAACTGGTTATAGGCCGCCCTCTTTTGCGGATCTTTCAGGATCTCGTAAGCTTCGTTAATTTCTTTGAATTTTTTTTCAGCTTCTGCATCGCCGGGGTTACGGTCTGGGTGCAGTTCTTTAGCCAGCTTTCTAAAAGCAGATTTCAAGTCTTTTTCGTCAGCTTCACGTGCGACGCCCAAGACTTCATAATAATCACGCTTTGCCATCTAGCCTTGCCTCATTTCATCCTGCGGTCACATCCGTTATGTGTCATAGCACAGGGTAAATAAAAAACCATTCTAATAAATAAAACCATTAAAAACAAAAACAGCCCCGCCGGAAAAATTCCGGCGGAACCTGAAGAATGCAAAACCCTTAAGCGGATTTCTTATCCCCTTCGTCTTCATCTTTAACTTCTTCAAAGTCAGCGTCAACAATATCATCATCTGAAGAGTCCTCTTCAGGTGCGTAATTGTCATCACCTTCCTGGTCAAGATTGGCGTCTTTATACATTGCTTCACCAAGCTTCATGGCAGTTTGAGCAAGGGCCTCAGATTTGGCGTTGATCTCATCAAGATCTTCACCTTCTGTTGCCGTTTTCAGTTCAGCAAGTGCTGTCTCAATGGCTTCTTTATCTTCTGCACCAACTTTTTCACCAAACTCTTCAAGAGATTTTTCGGTTGAATTAATCCGTGCTTCTGCCTGATTTTTCGCGTCCACCAGTTCAGCCCGCTTGCGGTCATCTTCAGCATGAGATTCAGCGTCTTTCACCATCTTCTCAATGTCATCATCAGAAAGACCACCAGAAGCCTGAATGCGAATTGAATGTTCTTTGCCGGTGGCTTTATCTTCAGCCGCCACATTAACAAGGCCGTTCGCATCAATGTCGAAAGTAACTTCAATTTGTGGCATGCCGCTTGGAGCAGGGGGAATGCCAACCAGATTAAACTGACCAAGCAATTTGTTATCCATTGCCATTTCCCGCTCACCCTGGAACACCCGAATGGTCACAGCATCCTGGTTATCTTCCGCAGTTGAAAAGATCTGGCTTTTCTTGGTCGGGATGGTTGTGTTGCGATCAATCAGGCGAGTAAAGCGGCCACCCTTGGTTTCAATACCAAGTGAAAGTGGCGTCACATCCAGCAGCAACACGTCTTTCACATCGCCCTGCAAAACACCGCCCTGAATTGCAGCACCCATGGCCACAACTTCGTCAGGGTTCACGCCCTTGTTTGGTTCTTTACCGAAAATGTTCTTCACTGTCTCAGTAATTTTCGGCATCCGTGTCATGCCACCTACAAGCACAATCTCGTCAATGTCACCGGCTTTAAGGCCAGCATCTTTCAACGCATTTTCCATTGGTGCAATGGTCCGCTTCACAAGATCATCAACCAGGCTCTCTAATTTAGAGCGGGTTAATTTCATGGTCAGGTGTTTCGGGCCGGACTGGTCAGCCGTGATAAATGGCAGGTTAATTTCGGTTTGTGTAGCAGAAGAAAGCTCAATTTTCGCTTTTTCAGCAGCTTCTTTCAACCGTTGCAACGCCAGCTTATCACCGCGCAGGTCAATGGTATTTTCTTTCTTAAATTCATCAGCAAGATAATCGACAAGGCGCATATCAAAGTCTTCACCACCAAGGAATGTATCACCATTGGTTGATTTTACTTCAAAAACACCATCACCGATTTCAAGGATAGAAACGTCAAATGTACCACCGCCAAGGTCATAAACGGCAATCGTCGCACCTTCATTTCTGTCAAGGCCGTAGGCAAGTGCAGCCGCTGTCGGCTCATTGATAATTCTTAAAACTTCAAGACCGGCAATTTTACCAGCGTCTTTCGTTGCCTGACGTTGTGCGTCATTAAAATAAGCCGGCACAGTGATCACAGCCTGAGTAACATCAGTACCAAGATAAGATTCAGCCGTTTCTTTCATTTTTTGCAAGATAAACGCTGAGATTTGCGAAGGAGAATATTGATTGCCCTGAGCCTCAACCCAGGCGTCACCATTGTCAGCTTTAATGATATCATATGGCACAAGCTTCTGGTCTTTGCTCACCGTCGGGTCATCAAACCGGCGGCCAATCAGGCGCTTAATAGCGAACAAAGTATTTTCGGGGTTAGTTACCGCCTGCCGTTTTGCGGGCAAACCAACCAGCCGCTCATCATCATCGGTAAACGCCACCATAGAGGGGGTTGTGCGCACACCTTCAGCATTTTCAATAACTTTCGGAGCAGAACCATCCATAACTGATACACAGCTATTTGTGGTACCTAAATCAATTCCAAAAACTTTCGACATTTCCTACTGCCTTCATATGTTTTTAATAAACCGTCATGAGCGAAATAATCAGCACCAAATATTTGGAAAACCGTATAACAGGTCTTAGAAATTAAATGCTCCAACGCGGTTTCTTAAATTTGCTAAATCCGCATCAAAAAGCTTCACAAGCACGTTAAGATAGCCTGTATATAGGTAGCGAGCCCCAATACGACAAGTATATGTCGCTGAAAATTGTGCGGAAATATAGGCCAATCACAATTTAGTATTAAGAGTTCACACCTGAGAGACAAGGAAATAAGCAGTTTTAACGGTCTTGACAAGGGGAGAATCGAAAGACTTTGAAAGTCTGTTAAAAATTTCAGTGTCGACATTCAAATTTATTAATCCACTTCATTTCATCTGATGAATGATCAATAATTATTATATGCTCAACTATAGATAGAAAAGCATGCAGCAATAGGTTGAAACTACTAGGAAATTAAGACCATGTTAATGCCCTGCCATTTAACTTTTATCTTAAATTATAATCAAATAACAAGAACCCTTCAGTTATGTATTAAGGTGAAATAAATGTTGCTATCTTTCTCTTCTTCCCAGAGTGAATTACAGAATAAATTCGACGCTCTGGATAAATCTCAGGCCATAATCGAATTCAATACTGATGGGACGATTATCACTGCAAACCCGAATTTTCTGGCGGCTGTGGGCTATAGCCTCGATGAGATAGAGGGCAGGCACCACAGTATGTTTGTCACAGAGGAAGATAAAAACAGCGCCGCATATAAGCAATTCTGGGCTGAGCTGGCAGATGGTAATTATCAATCAGCAGAATATAAGCGCTTAGGTAAGAACGGCAAAGAGATCTGGATTCAGGCAACCTATAACCCCATTCTCAACAAAAGCGGCAAGGCTTACAAAGTCGTAAAATTTGCAACTGACATCACGGCTGAAAAATTACAAAGCGCAGATTTCCATGGCCAGATCATGGCGATCAGCAAATCTCAGGCCGTCATTCAATTTAACATGGATGGCACAATCATCATGGCCAACACGAATTTTCAAAATACACTCGGCTATAGCCTTGAAGAAATAGAAGGCAAGCATCACTCAATGTTTGTCGAACCGCAAGAAGCCGGTTCCGCAGAATATAAGAAATTCTGGCAGGCACTGGGGCGAGGTGAGTTTCAGTCAAATATTTTTAAACGTATTGGCAAGGGTGGAAAAGAAATCTGGATTCAGGCCTCTTATAATCCGATTATGGATATGAACGGGCGCCCGTTCAAAGTCGTAAAATTCGCTTCTGATATTACAGACCGCGTGAATGACCGCCTGCGCCGGGAAGCGGCACAAAAAGAGATTAATCAGGGCCTTGCAGAAATAGTTGAAGCCGTGATGAACGCCAGCACTCAGGCAACTGAAGCCGCCGCCGCTTCAGGTCAGACATCTGAAAATGTTCAGGCCGTTGCGGGCGGTCTTGAAGAGCTGTCTTGTTCAGTTCAGGCTATCAATGAGCAGGTAACCAATGCGCTGGGCATTTCAACAAATGCCGTAAGTCAGGCCGATAACACCAACAACATCATTTCAGGTCTGGCCGATGCCGCCCAGAGAATTGGCGACGTCGTAAGCCTTATCTCTGAAATCGCCGAGCAGACAAATCTTCTCGCGCTCAATGCCACCATTGAATCAGCCAGAGCAGGCGAAGCCGGCAAAGGGTTTGCCGTGGTTGCTTCAGAAGTGAAATCACTGGCCGGTCAGACAGCCAAGGCAACGGAAGATATCAGCAATCAGATTTCTCTCATTCAATCAACCACCGAAGAAGCGGTAACGGCGATTAAAACCATCACTGAAACCATCAGCCAGATCAATGAGATTTCCCTGATGATTTCATCTTCTGTCGAAGAGCAATCCGCGGTCACTGGCAATATGTCAGCCAACATGCAAACCGCAGCCGAAGGTGTGACAGAAATTTCAAACGGTGTTCAGGAAATTGCCCGCGCCACAGAGCTGGCGAGCGCAACCACCCAGAAGGTCAAACAAAGCTCAGCCGCAATTGGCTAAGAACGAAAGATTGCTACGCCCGTTACAGTCAATTCGTAAGCCCAAAACAAACCTCGCCAGCTCTTTTTCTGGCGAGGTTTGTTGTGCGAATGAACAAACGATCAAACCATCGCGGCACAAATAACCCAATAACAAGAGAAAAGCTCTAATTTCACCGGTATTTCAGTCATTTTTTCTTTATATTGTCACAGGACTGTCAACATAGAGCGTTAATGAATCCGGTGATGACAGATGCAGTTTTAAAAAGTCACTATTCTATAAGCTCACAAGGATTTGGTTAGGCTCAAAGTGAAATAAGAGTACAAAGCCAAAGCAGTCATTTTGTATGCATCTAGTCTTTAAGTTCGCTGAGTAAGCAATACTGAGTATAAAGGGCGCCAGACCATTAGCCCGTTGAACAAAACGAATAATGGGTATCGATTTTTTAGTAAACAACATGGTGAAGCCAACTATTTTACTGGCCGCATTCCAAAAAGCTTGCGCAACCAACGATAGTTGTACCGAAAAGGCATTTCTATGGAACTGAAAACGAAAATCCAACCTGTTAACGAGCTACCCTCAACCGAACAGAAGGGCCAGCTGGCTAAATTCGCTTTGCTTTCAAAACAATATTTCAGCCGTCCGCCCACAGGGTTGGGCCAGGGCGCTTTTACATCCCGCTTCCGGATGAAAGAGAAAAAGCAACAACAATCATATGGCAGCATGGGGAATCTTGAAGTGCGCCTCGCTTCTCGCAAGAAGGAAATTAAAAAAGCCCAGAGGCTGCGCTACAATGTGTTTTATAAAGAAATGTCCGCCATCCCGGATATGAAAACCAAAATGAAGCGCCGCGATATTGATGCTTACGATAAAGTCTGTGATCATCTTCTGGTGCTGGACAACAATTACAAAAGCAAAAAAAATCCGTTCTCACCCAAAACCAAAATTGTCGGCACCTACCGCATCCTGACCCAGGAAATGGCCAACCGGTATGGCGGCTTCTATACCAAAGGCGAATATGACATAACCCCCCTGCTTGAGCGCCATAAAGACACGCATAAGTTTCTGGAACTCGGCCGCTCATGTGTGCTGAAACAATATCGCAGCAAACGCTCGGTTGAGCTGTTGTGGCACGGGCTCTGGGCATACATCCGCGAGAACAAAGCCAATGTGATGATTGGCTGCGCCAGTTTTGAAGGCATTGACCCGGAAGCTCACGCCCTTGCCCTGAGCTTTCTGCACCATCATGCCAGCGCCCCGGCCGAATGGCATGTCAAAGCGCATGACAACCGCTATGTGAATATGAATATGATGCCAAAAGAAGAAATCGACATCAAAAAAGCGCTAAAAGCTTTGCCGCCGTTGATCAAAGGCTATCTGCGCCTTGGGGCTTATATTGGCGAAGGCGCCGTGATCGATCATCAGTTCGGCACCACAGACGTGATGATCATCCTGCCAACCGCCAACATCAACGACCGCTACCTAAGCCACTTCGGCGCCGAAAACGAAACAACCTCAAGACTGACAGCTGCACTGAATTAAGTGGCTGAACAGAACCCAGTTAAGCTTGATACAATGCATTGTATCAAAAGGGGTTTTGTTGCGCACTGGTTCATCACTCTCAAACAGTCGAAACTAATTCTGTTATATATCGGGGTATCTTAGATAGTAAGGAAGCTTGGGAAGTTTATGACATTTTTGCGATAAATAATTGACTGCTAGTGACCCAATTCAGACCATAATAATTTTTCGAACGTGAAACACATAGAATTGGAACTTCAACGGTTGTTCACTTTACGAATTTATTTGAACCATTACGTGTCTATGCAGCGTCTCTATTCCTTTCGAAGTCAAATTTCATGACAAAGAGTTCCTCTAATTTTGAAGCGCAGACTGGTTTGGAGATTGCGTATCCCTGAGCGTAATGCGCATTGCCTGTTTTTTGCAGCATTGCGAGTAGGCTGAAGTTTTCTATACCTTCAACGACTACTGGTCGTTTGGACGCCTTCAAGAGGTGTAGGACCTGAATAAACATCTTTCCCATAAGACTGTCAGGAGGGGCAAGCGCAAAGGAGCGATCGAGTTTCGTTCCGTCAAAGGGGAGGGAAAATAAATTTTCTAGGCTTGAATATCCGGTACCAAAATCGTCAATATAAACTTTGATGCCAGCAGTTTTAAAAATTTTCAATGCCTTCTTTATTTTTGGAAGTTCTAGTTCTTCAGTTTCAACGATTTCGACCACAAGTGAAAACTGGGTGTTAGGATCGTCTTGAAACTTATTGAAAACGTCCAATATGTCAGGATTGGTAGCATCTCTCGGGAATACATTGAAATTCACCTGAAATTG
Organism: Hyphomicrobiales bacterium; assembly: GCA_021775425.1. GTDB lineage: Bacteria > Pseudomonadota > Alphaproteobacteria > Rhizobiales > HXMU1428-3 > HXMU1428-3. Next base: position 2,652 of record JAJFHX010000043.1, on the reverse strand, counting down.
CTGGTCTTTCGGTATAAGGTGAGAGAGTTCCTCATAAGCTCGGTCTACTACTAACTTAGTAAATTCAATCGTGAGACCAGCCCTCGTAACCAGGTCAATGAATTTGTCTGGTGTAACAATCATTCCATCGAAATCGCGAAAGCGTGCAAGGACTTCACAACCGATCACACGTCCAGAACGAATGTCCAATATAGGCTGGTAATATGGCACTATGTTCTCGGTGGACAAATTTCGCAAAAATCTCGCTTCGAAAGAATTGTATATCTGTAGCAACCTATAGAGGGACAATATAGCCCACCAGGTGAGTGCATATAAGAGAGCGATAGCGAAGAGTATTACAGGAGCGTTGTGATATAAAAATATTTTTAGATCAAACCGTGTCGCAACACAGAAAACTTGGTCTGAATGGCAACTTACGGAATGAAAGAAGTTATTTCGCCAACCTTTCACAACAGAAGTTGATGAGTTGCTTTGGACTAAGTTTTTGTCACCAGCGAGATGATAGGTGGATCCATTTTTGTTTGAAGCAAAAAGTTCCATCTGAATCCAGGGTTGTAGCGCTTCGCTCGCTGGGAAAAAAGGAATGACGGACGCAAATCCCTCTCGCTCAATTATTGTTCCGCGAGAGCCAGGACGGCCAATTGAAGACAATTCTCGATTAAACCAAAAAGATAACCCACTTTCGCTTTCCCTCACATCTCGTGTACCAAGCGATACCGCCTCTGACAAACGTCCCAGCGTCGTTCCACATAAAACTTTGTTGGATGGGACAAACAAGAACTCGTTCAAGCCGTCAGGAATAAAAGCGACTTTTCTTAACGAAGATACAAATTCATCTGAACAACTAGCACCTTTGGATTCATTAAAGGCACGATCAAGAGAAGATCTTGCTGTATTGATTACATTGTATACTTGGGCAATTTTCACCGCGTTCTGGTTACTGATTTGGTGAGATAAAAACGTATTGGCAAGATACACCATAGTCCCACTAGAAGCCATCAGTAGGATAATCGCAAGCGTACGGAATGACAGGTTGGCAATGTGCGCAAGTACAAAATGTGTTGCTGGTTCAAACTTCATGTCTACTCTCAAAATCGCTATTTGGGGTTTTGTCGCCTAAATTACAGTTCACGCAATTATTACGTGCGGCGTGATAAACAGCTTTTATTTTCTCTATTGGCTCCCAGTCTGTACTTTGCCTTCTCGTAAAATTGTAAATTCTGCGAATTACTTTGCACGAAATCCTTTAAAATAAAGGTAGTAGTGTTGGTTAATTATTCGAAAATATTGTTTGATACTGCTGCGCAGCAGTAACACACCCTATAAACAGCCAGGTAAAGAACTGCCAAGAAGACCTCGTATTTAGTGTTCTAATATTGTGAAAAAAGAGGAATCGCTTAATTTGATGGTTATGCTGATCGTTTGGTTATGGCACTTTCCAGACACCAAACACTACCCCAACATCCCGAAGACCCAAGCTCCGGCCCTGAACAAGGGCGGAACGTGCATGGCTGCAAAGCTGCCCGGCACAGTGCGGTTGTTGGTGAGCAACCTAAAGCACATCTAAGAATAGCGGTTACCGCGCCGGTTGTTGGTGAGCAACCTGAAGGCGCACTTTAAAAACGGGCAACCGAAGCGCATCAAAAATGCCGTGAGAGAAAAAAACCACAAAAAACCCTCACTGATCTTCACAGATCAGTGAGGGTTTTTTCACGAATAGGAAATATTGATTGGGGAAATATTTCGCTACAAATTACGCAGCACGCTCAGTTGAAAGATGGCAGTTGGAATAGGCAATTGCGTCAATGGCATTTTGCCAGTTCGGGTGAGTGTAAGACCTTCGCATTCCATAAGCCTTGAGGGCGTCTGCAGGTGTGCCGCCCTTTTTAAACATATCAGCACAGATAGACCGCGCCAGTGACAAAGCTAGTTCCCATTCAACCGGGTTCACATGAAAAGGACGTGACATACTCTTTATTCCTTTAATTGCCCATTCATCAGACGAAACGTCAAAGATGAAACGGGGCGGTTATTACTAATAATTAAGGGTGGCAAGCGCTCTGGCCAGAATTAGACACACATCCTACGCATCACTAAAACCAGTGTATCTCGGGGTAGAAAGGACTTCAGATACGCTTGCCACTGAGATGGACGTCTGTTTTTCTAAAGGCAGAAAATCAGAGCGGCGCCATCCCAAATTCACAAATGACTTAAAATTACGCTTTACTAAATCCGTGCCATGAAGAGCCCGGTACGCTGGTTTAACTGTCGGGCACGAAAAGCCGCTTTTCGTTCGAGGCCCGTTGCATTCATCTGGCCCGAGGGGGAGACGCGCCATCTTAACAGCAACATGGTCCAAAATTCTTTTTTGGCTTTTGGCCCTCAATAAGGAAAGAGCGGGCCTGAGAACAGTTTTCGGTATTGGCAGTCTGGCGCGGCGACCAAAACAAACATCGGATGATGTGGTTTTAAAATATGGTTGCATAGCCTTTAAAAAATCCAATCCCTAACTGTTCAAAATAACCCGCTCTTTAGAAGACAAAGTCCCTGTACTCGATACACTCCGGTTCAACTCAAACTAATCCGTACTGATACAACCCTACGCAACACCTATGGGACTCAATACTAAACGGTACTCACTTACTATTCACC
>JAJFHX010000042.1 GCA_021775425.1 Hyphomicrobiales bacterium | reverse complement strand
TTTGCTGCTGGCGCGGCGGCTGCTGCCTCTTGTGCTAAAGCCGGTGATGCGATGGTGAGAGCCAAGGCCGCAATACCCGGTGCTAAAAATTTTTGTGCCTGTAACATTTGTACCTTCCTGATTTTAAAGCGCGTTTTCATTAGTTTCCCCAGTGCGAATACGCACTGCCTGCTCAAGTGAAGTGACGAAGATTTTTCCATCGCCAATTTCACCGGTGCCGGCTGAGGTTTTTATTGCTTCAATGATTTTTTCAACCCGATCAGCAGGTGTGCCGATTTCGAGTTTTAGTTTTGGAACGAAACTGACGCTGTATTCTGCGCCACGGTAGATTTCACTTTGGCCGCGTTGACGTCCATAGCCTTTAACCTCAGTAACCGTTAGGCCGGCGATATCAAATTCGCTTAAGGCTTCACGGACACTATCTAGCTTGTGAGGTTTGATTATCGCTGTAATGAGTTTCACGTCATCCCCCTTCATATCAAATGAAATAGATGCCGACCAAAATGGACGACTGTGCATTTGTATTTCAAGGCACGTGCCAAATTGCAGCCACAATTTAAGTTATTGAAAAGTAAAGAGAATCTTAACTGACCCTTTGGGGGAGGTTAATTTTTGCTCAATTTTCTGCACATAAAATGTGCATATTGGAGATTTTGGCTAAATTATAAGCATTTGCTTATCTTGCTGTCGGAATGCCCTTTGGGCTTGTTATCGGGCGGACAAGACCTTCCTGCGTCGTTGAGGCGACAAGGGTGCCCTCAAGGTTGAAAAACTGGCCTTGTGTGAGGGCGCGAGCCCCCATGGCATTGCTGGATTTTTGTTTATAAAGAAGCCACTGGTTGATTTTGAAGGGACGATGAAACCAGATCGAATGATCGAGGCTGGCAACCATGATGTTCGGGTCAAATAATAATTTACCGTGGGCTATAAGGGCTGTATCGAGCAGGGTGAAGTCACTTGCGTATCCTAAAGCTGCCTGTTGTAAAGGCAGTTCATCTGCAACTTCCGAAGTTGCTCTTAACCAGAAAGACTGCTCTGGAATTCCGGGAACAGGATTTAAATATCGAGAGATATTGATGGGGCGCATTTCAAACGGGCGTTCCCGGTTAAAATAAGCGGTGACGGGTTTTGGGAGCTGATCTCCCATTTTTTTTATGATGTCTGTGATGCTTTCCAGCTCATCTGGCATTTTTACCTCTCCCATGGGGTCATAGTGGTCAAATCCAGGTTCATCTTTATGATAGGAGGCGGACATGGTGAAAATGGCTTCTTCACCCTGGAAGGCTTCCAGGGTTCTGGTGGCGAAACTTCTGCCGTCTCTGATCGGATTAACGTGAAAGGTCACGGGTTTTTCCGGGTCGCCCGGGCGCATGAAATAACTGTGAATTGAATGGCAGTTTTTATCTGTCACTGTTTTTGAACTTGCCAGCATTGACTGGGCGATGATCTGTCCGCCATAAATTCGGTTCCAGCCGGGATTGAATGACTGCGCCTTATATTCAAAGGGGCCAATTTGTTCTAAGGTGAGAGTAGACTGGAGTAGATTTTTGGGGTCTATCATTGCAGCTCGATTTTTTCTTTTATTCGCTTTGCCATTCATTGACTTGCAAAGCACATTTTCCAGCCTGTTAACTGATAAGGATCTATCAGGCTGGTTCAGTTTGCGCCTCATATATCTGCGCTATATTATGAAACTTGAAAGTGGCACATAGTACCAGCTTTGAAAAGGTTTTAAATGGTTGAAGACGTAACAGGAACTTTCATGTCCGCTGAAGATAAAGATAGCAATAAGCCTTTCATACATGAGCCGCTATATGATGTGGCTGTGGTTGGTGGCGGTCTTGTGGGTGCTGTCGCGGCACTTTGTTTTGACCGGTTTGGCGGTGATGGTTTTAAGGTCGCGTTATTTGAAGCGGGGTTGCTTGATGCTAGCTATCAAACCGACCAGCCAGGTGAAGGTAAGGTGTTATATTCAGGGCGGGCTTATGCTTTGTCTGAAGGGTCGCGGGCGATTTTGGATGTGCTGGGCCTCTGGCAGGAGATGGCCAAATTTGCGCAGCCGATCGAAGAAATTGAAGTCACTGACAGTCAGCTTGAAAGCCCGTTTCGTCCTGTGTTCCTCAGCTTTAGCGGGGAGATTGAGCATGGCAGGGTCGGGGCTTATATCATTGAGCATGAACGGCTTGCCGCGCCGATTTACCGGGCTTTGCGTGCAAAGACTGAAATAGCTGTTTTTGAAAACTCGCCGATAACTGATTTGCAACGTGACGCGCAGTCAGTGGAGCTCTCTTTCAAGGGGGGAGAAAAGCTGCGTTCGCGATTGTGTATTGGCGCTGACGGGCGCGGTTCATCTGTTCGGTCTCTTTCTGAAATAAAAGTGCATCGCTCTGACTATGATCAGGATGGGATTGTCGTGACTGTTGCGCTGAGCCAGCCGCATCATGGTAAAGCGGTTCAACATTTTCTTCCTTCTGGTCCTTTTGCGATTTTACCGTTGCCGGGGGATCGGGCCTCTCTTGTATGGACGGAGAAGCGGGGGCTGGCTGCTGAAATGTGCGCGCTTAGTGATGAAGAATTTATCAGCCAGGTCAATGCGCGTTTTTCGCCGAAGCTCGGCACGGTTGAACTGGCGGGGCCGCGGGCACACTTTCCACTATCATTGCTTCTTGCTTATTCCTTTATTGATAAGCGTGTCGCGCTAATTGGTGATGCGGCGCATGGGGTGCATCCTTTGGCCGGGCAGGGCATGAATATCGGATTAAGAGATGTAGCGGCGCTGGTTGAGATTGTGGTTGAGACGCGCCGGTTAGGGCTCGATATTGGTTCTGAAGTGGTGCTTGAGCGGTATCAGCAATGGCGGCGGTTTGATGGTGTGATGTCAGCTTTCGCTATGGATGGGATGAACAGGTTATTTGCGTCAGAAGTGCCACTTGTGCGTGAGGTGAGAGATTTTGGCCTCAGGCTGGTTGACCGGTTGCCGCCGCTTAAGGAATTTTTTGTGCGTGAAGCGGCCGGGCTGAATGGTGATGTGCCGTTGCTGATGCAGGGTAAGAAGCTTTAGGGGGCTGATCGCTCATCTTCCGGCCAGAATTTCTAGGCTATTTCAGATGAAACGACCTTGTGAACCTAAGCGGCATTAGCCTGCGAGTAATTCGTGGTGCGGGATGGGGTAGGTTTTATAACTGTCTATCGCCTGGATCATCAGATCATCATAGCCAAACAGTGGCAGGAATTCATCGCCAAGAATGTTGCGGGCACAGAGTTTGCCGCCAAATGCCGGCATTAGCAGACGCTTGCCGTTTGAGACAAAGCACGGCATGACGCCCTTTTCCAGCGCCGCATCGTTTTGCTGAGGATTGAGCGCGAGGGAGGGGGCTTCTGGCGCGCTGTAATGCATTTCAGCTGGTTGGGCCCTGTTATTCTGAAACTGTGTTGCTGCCTGATTGAAGGATATGACATTGGCAGTGGAAACGTTTGTGATTTGATGCTGACTGCTGTGATTTTTTAATTGTTCTTCAAATTGTGCCTCTACGTTTGTCTCTATCCTTGGTTCCACTCTTGCCATTGGATACATACCGGCGGCGATTTCGTGACTGGTTTCGGTTTTTAGAGGGGTGATTCTGAAATTTATGTCTGCATGATTAAAACTGGCGGCGCGAATGCCGCCAACCATATTTGGTAACTGCCTTGCCATCGGCCCGGCAACCCAGATCCAGTCGACATTTTTTTGCATATTGTAAAGTGTGGTGAGATCCTTGCTTTCCATATGATAGGGGTCATCAAGGCGGCGGAAAACGCGGCCAACGGCAATGACTTGTTTGATTTTGTAAGTTTTGATCAGGGTTGCTATCGAATTGATAATCTCTGTCGCCAGTGGCTTGTTTGAGCCTGCCATAAGGGCATTCAGCACATAACCGCTTCGCAGATAGGTATCCGCGATGATTAATGTTTCTTCCTCAGGCCAGATTAATGCGCCCGTTGGATGGGCGTAGAAATTTTTGCCGCAAAGGACGATATGTTCCTGATTTCTAATAACTTGCTGGAGTAAAGTATGCTCCATAGGCGTCAACTCATTGCTTTATGGGGCCGCTATAATATGCTGTGCCCATTGTATTTCATGCTATGGTCAAACGATTCGCTTTATGAAAAGGTTAACGAGAATTAATATTTGTAATTTCTCGTTGTTTTTGCACAGTTTAGATTGTGGCCGGTTTCGTGCGAATTTGATAAGTTGTTATAGAAACTGGTAAAAGTGTGACTATGTCTTTAGGGAACAGGTAGATTTATGGATAAGTTTTTTGGTGGATCACCACTTTATGTTTTGTTGCGGCTTGCTTTAATATCGCTGGTGCTGGGTGTGGCAATGGCTGCATTTAATCTGGATGCTTTTGCGCTGGTGAGGAAGCTGAAAGAACTGATCCATTACGTTTACAGTCTTGGCTTTGATGCCTTTGCCTGGGTTGGCGAATATTTCCTGCTCGGCGCTGTTATTGTGTTTCCGGTCTGGCTGCTGTTACGCCTGTTTGCAATTGGCAAAGAAAAGACCAATAAAGACTAAGCCCTTATCAACCACGCAGCGAAGATGAGTGCCCGATTTGGATTGCTCATTCGCAAATTATAAAATTTCATCAATCAGATTTGCTGGCCGCGCCAGTTTGGCGTTATCACCATTGATGACAATGGGCCGTTCAATCAGGATCGGGTGGGCGCACATGACAGTAATCAGTGCTTCTTCCGATAGGGCTTCATCGTTCAGTTCTAATTCTTTATAGAGCTTTTCGCCGGTGCGCATGATTTCTCGCGGCGAAAGGTTGAGTTTGAGAATCGCCATGCGCAGCTCATCCGGCGTTGGCGGTGTTTCAAGATAGAGGATAATTTCGGGGGTGATGCCTTTATTTTCAAGATATGACAGGGCCTGACGCGATTTTGAGCAGCGTGGATTATGGAAGATTTGTACGGTCATTTGATCCCTCTTTGGGGTTGTTATTTAAGATTTTCGAGAATTAATAAAAATTAGAAGGCCAGCTCCCGCTTATCAGGCTTGAGAGTTGAGGCTTCTTGGCATGGTTTTGGCCACTATGCAATGGGGCTATGTTCAAATGGGTGTGCAATTGAAATAAACAAGGGGTGTGAATGTGGAATTTGTTTGCTGGAATTGCAGGTCTTACGCTTAATCCACCTGCATCTCAGCCCATTTATCTGCTGTTCGGCCACGAATGCTGTTCAGTGAGTGGAGATTTTCCTTATCCAGCCTTTGGCTGAGGCCTTTCAGGATGTTTGAGACAATTGTTGGCCCCTGATAGACCATGGCGCTGTAGAGTTGTAATAGATTAGCGCCGGCTTCAATTTTCATCCAGGCTGTTTCATCATTTTCAATGCCGCCAACACCTATGATTGGCATCGCTCCTTCTGTGATGAGGTGGGTGCGGGCGAGCATGCGGGTTGAGCGCTTGAAGAGAGGGCGCCCGGATAAGCCGCCAGCTTCATTTTTGTATCGGGGATCCTGTAGCCCGGTTCTTGAAAGGGTGGTGTTGGAAATGATGATCGCATCAACATTATGGTCGAGTAATTTGTAAATTACTGGCTCTAATTCACTGTCTTTAATATCAGGTGCCAGTTTTACAAAAATCGGCCGGCGCTTGCCGCCATGATTGATGATGCTGGCTCTTTCCTGCATCAGGCTTTTTAACAGTTCATCCAGGGCTTCAGGGTTTTGCAGATCTCTCAGGCCTGGTGTGTTGGGGGAAGAGATGTTGATGGTGAAATAATCAGCGACGCCCTGAAAATTTTTAAACCCTTTTATATAATCTTCAATACGGTCTTTGCTGTCTTTGTTGGCGCCGATGTTGACGCCGATGATGCCCTGCATGTCACGTGCCTGCAGGCGGAGCAAGGCGGCTTCGTGGCCTTCATTATTAAAACCGAGGCGGTTGATGATGGCCTGATCTTTCACAAGACGGAAAATGCGCGGCCTTGGGTTACCTTCCTGGGGGGCTGGAGTGAGCGTGCCAACTTCTACAAAGCCAAACCCCAGCCTGATCAGCTCGTTTGCGACTTCAGCGTTTTTATCATAGCCGGGTGCCATGCCCAGCGGGTTTTTCAGCTCCAGCCCCCAAAGGGTTTGGGCGAGGCGCTTGTCTTCATCTCCGTTTGCCTTTGGCATCAGACCGGATTTAAGGGCTTTGATGGAGAGATGGTGGGCTTTTTCAGGATCAATGTTAAAGATGGCTGGTCGAGCCAGCTTATACAGGTTTATCACTGTTGGCCTCTTATTCAGTTGACATGCCCGGGATGTCCAGGATGTGAGTTCCGTCGCTTTGTTGTGATATAGGCTTTTCCCACAAAACATAGTCGGTTGGCAATGGGGCGTAGAGATGTGGGAAAAGCTGATCGTCTCTTGATGGTTCCCATTTTAATGAGGGGCCGAGGTCACTATCTTCAAAAGCCAGTAAAATCAGGTCTTTTTGGCCTTTGAAATGTTTGTCGAGGGTGGTTCGTAATTGTTGCTGGTTTGATAAATGGATAAAACCATCTCTTTTGTCATCAACTGAGCCCTCAAACAGACCTTTTGTCTGGGCTTGCTGCCACTCCGCTTTGGTGGTGATTTTAAATATGGTTGTCATAGGTATGAGGCTCACTTTGTTGAAGCTGTTGAAATGCATGTATAAATTTGATGCGCCGCGTAATTGTTAGGAATTATTTCATATTATTTGATTAAATATTAGCTTTTGTTACATTTATTGGGTTGATTAAAGGTATTTGTGCCTATAAAAGGTAATTATACCTTCATTACTCGATGGATTTAATTATGATTACTCACCAGACCATTTGGGCAGCAATTGATGGGATTGCGGAAAGCAACTCACTTTCTCCTTCCGGATTGGCCCGTGCTGCCGGGCTTGATGCGACTACATTTAACAAGTCAAAACGGTTTACTGCAAGTGGCAGAGAGCGCTGGCCCAGCACAGAGAGCATTGCCAAAGTGCTAGACGCAACCGGGGCTGATTTTGACGAATTTGTCAGGCTGATGATGTCGGCCAGTCCGAATGCCGAAATATACGGCAAATCAATACCTTTGATTGATATGGACCTAGCGGGAAGCGGGGAATATTTTGGCGATCACGGGCAGCCGATTGAGGCTGAATGGGATGAAATTGTTTTTCCTGAAGTCAGTGATGAACACATGTTTGCTCTTGAAATCGTTGTTGATGATTATGAACCGGTTTACTGGGCAGGGGATATAATCGTTATCAGCCCGGCGGCGGAAGTCAGGCGCGGGGACAGGGTGGTGGTGAAGCTGGTTGATGGGGAAGTTATTGCTAAACAGCTGATCCGTAAAACAGCGAAACGGGTGGAGCTGGCGCCGCTGCAAAATAGCGAACCGGATCAGTTTGTCGATCTGGGGGAAGTTGAATGGATTTCGCGAATTGTCTGGGTTCGTCAATAATTCGATACTGTTTTTCTGATGAGTCAGGCTGGTTGTGATCAGTATTTTTAGTGTTTTTGTTTAACAGCGTTCATTTTTTTAACTTTTTGTTAACTATTTTATTGTTGTTCACGTGTCTTTCTCCTACTCTGACAACCATGGCGTGCGTTGATTATTTGTAGGCGGAGTGCATGCCCGATTGTGGTGGGGTGCATGCTGATACGTAAGAGACGCGGCAGGTTTGTGGTTTTTCGGCTTAAGCAGGGGGTTAGATTTTCAAGCTCTGCTTTCGTTCTGCTGGTCTGTTGTTTTTGTTACGTGGGTAATTTCGCCGTTCCTCTTTCTTCATTTTATTCCTCTCTTTCATTACTGAGTGCAACGTTGATAACGCCGGCGATGGCTGAAGAAATTGTGCCGCAAGTCACCCGGCGTTCAGAAGATGGTTTGCCTGATATTCGCGATGATGTAGATTGGCGGGCTATGGCCCCTGTTTCAAATAAAGCGCAAAAAGCAGACAAAGAGAAGGTCAGTGTCAGATCACCAGAACACAGACGACCGGTTGTTGAATCGTTCAGTGGCGTGGATGGCACAGAAAATCAGGTTGGCTTCTATTCTGGCGGTGTCACGGGTGCGCTTGGGCCGCATTTGTCATTGAAGGGGTTGAAGTTGCGGGCCGTTTATGGGCGCGGTTATTATCAATATACGTCTTCACGTAATGTGGGAGGGACTTATGTTGATATTGATTTTATGGGTCGTTCTGAATTTTACGAAGCGATGGTTGGTTATGAATTCAGATTAAGTTCCATAATTTTTAAAGCTTATGCCGGATTGATTTCTGAGACCAACCATATTGACCCGGCAGATATTGAAAACAGTTTAGAAGGCTCAGAATATGGTGCCAAATTTTTGCTCGAATCCTGGAGGGAATTTGATAGCGGACACTGGGTTTCAGCTTATGGCGCCTATTCGACAGGTAGTGAATATTATGTTGTGCATGGGCGTTACGGGGTGCCGTTTAATGCGCATTTTGATTTCGGGCTTGAGGCAGGGGTTTTTGGCAACCAGGAGTTTGATGCGCTCAGGTTTGGTGGGTTTTCGCGTTATAAATTTTCGAATGGAGAAATGAGTTTTTCGGCTGGTGTTTCTGGAGATTATGATCAGCCGGATGCGTTTTATGGAACCCTGCAATATTATACGAAAATAAACAGGCTTGGTGATCTTCTTGGTTTCGACTTAAACCCTTAAACCTGTTGCTAACATAGCTAAGCTTTATCTTACTTTATTCTATCTGACTATGGTGATGGTTTCTGCGGCTCGGGTGATGGCGGTATAAAGCCACTGGCGGGCGTTTTCACGAAAGGCCCAGCTTTCATCAAACAGCACAACATCATCCCACTGTGAGCCTTGTGCTTTATGGGTGGTGATGACATAGCCGAAATCAAATTCATCCATGTTGCGGCGCTGGGTCCAGCTGAGTTCTTTTTCACGGCCTTCAAAAAAATGGCGCCAGACTTTCACACGGATATTTTTTGCGTTCATAAATTCAGATTCCGGGCTGATGCGCATATTCAAGCGGCCTTTCACATCGTTTGAAACTTTGGTCACATCCCACAAGCTGCCATTGAGTAAGCCTTTTGACTTGTTATTGCGCAGGCAGATCAGGCGTTCATCGACATTTGGCATGTCACCTTCAAAATCTTTAAGCTGACGCATGCGCTGATTAAAACTGCGGCGGGTTTTGTTGGTGCCAACAAGGATCTGGTCAGCGGCCAGCACATCGCTTGTCTCTAAATCATCTTTTGTAATGATGCGGCTTTCGCCGTAGCGGCCATATTCAAGATCATTACCTTCGCGCACATCCATTGAAAGGGCGATGATGGGATTGTCTCTGGCCTGACGGTGGACTTCGGTGAGGAGGTAATCTGGCTCATGCTCTGTGAAAAATCCGGCGCCTTTTACTGGTGGCAACTGGGCCGGGTCACCCAGAACCAGGAGTTTGGTGCCAAATGACAGCAGATCACGACCAAGCTCTTCATCAACCATTGAGCATTCATCTATGATGACCAGATCGGCTTTTTTGACAGGGCTGTCTCTGTTCATGAAGAAATCAGGGTTTTCTGAATTGCCTTCGCCGGGGCGGTAGATCAAACTATGAATGGTGGAAGCGCCGGGGCAGCCTTTGTCGCGCATAACCAGTGCTGCTTTGCCGGTAAAGGCTGCAAATAAAACCTTGCCATCGACATTTTCTGCGATGTGCTGGGCGAGGGTCGTTTTGCCGGTGCCTGCATAGCCAAATAACCGAAAAACCGGGCTGCTGCCGTGTTGCAGCCACTCGTCAACATTGGTCAGGGCAGCGTCCTGTTGCGGTGTCCATTTCATACTTTTTTGTTCTGCTGGTTTGGGTTGGAAGAGAATCAGTTGTGCATTTTTAACAAATGTTAAGTGGAGGCTCTAGTTTTATCTTTTCTGCTCATCATTGTCTTGAAGTGAAAGGGGCTGATCACAGATGAAATCTGGTTTATAGTTCTGTTTCAGCATATTGACGGAGGGCGTTTGATGATCACAGAGTTTACACCTGTTTTTTCGTTTCTTGGTGGTATTTTAATTGGGGTTTCGGCGCTTTTGCTGATGTTGAGTGCCGGGCGGATTGCCGGAGTTTCCGGCATTCTTGGTGGTTTGTTTGGGTTTCGGTTTGCTGATGCCTGGTGGCGCATTGCGTTTCTGGCCGGTCTTATTCTTTCTCCTTATCTGTTTCGAAAATTAACCGGCATTATTCCTGAGTTTGCGGTCACTTCTAATGTTGAATTGCTGGTTGTTGGCGGTTTGCTGGTTGGCTTTGGAGTTACGATTGGTAGCGGCTGCACATCAGGGCATGGTGTGTGCGGTGTTGCGCGGCTTTCTAAACGGTCAATCGTTGCTACCATTTTATTTATGGTGAGTGCTATTGTGACCGTTTTTATTTTACGGCACGTGGTTTGAGGGGGGCGGCATGAAAATATTGATTTCATTGATTGCAGGATTGATTTTTGGTTATGGGCTGGTGCTTTCGGGGATGAGCAACCCTTCCAAGGTGCAAAATTTTCTTGATCTTTTGGGGGCGTTTGACCCGAGTTTAATTTTTGTGATGCTGGGTGCTGTGCTGACAACATTTGTTGGCTATCGGTTGATCTGGCAGAAGTTTGAGCGGCCTCTGTTTGCACCGGAGGCTGAATTTCAAAAACAGATTAAGGGTGAAGTTGATGGCTGGCTTGTTACCGGTGCGGTTTGTTTTGGTGTTGGCTGGGGGCTGGTTGGATTTTGCCCGGGGCCAGCTTTGACAAGCGTTACATTTGGCGGGCTTGGTGCGCTTGTTTTTGTGGTTTCAATGCTGGTTGGGTTGGCCATTGCCAAATTGCTTTTAAAAGCTGTGCGGTGAGTGAAATTTGCTGATGGACAAATTGTGACCAGACAATCGCTATGATTGTCTGGCCAGTTTTCTGTAAATTCGAAGTTTTACCACTCGATACGTTCGACATCTGTAAAGTCGATCGTGCTGCCATCCTGCAGGGTGATGGTGCCATCTGCATCATCAGAGAAGACAAGGCTATCTGCGTTTGTTTCATCGATGCTGCCTTCAGAGAGGGTGACTGTCCAATCTGAACCATAAGTGCCCAGATCACTGCCGCCAAATTCATCCTGCAGTTCTATGGTGTCTGTCCAGCCACCGCCAGCGCCGCCGTCGATGTAGTCATTTCCGTCACCTTCCTGGAAGATGAAAAGGTCTGAGCCATCACCGCCATAGAGATCATCGTTGCCTGCACCGCCAGTCAGAGTGTCGTTGCCGTCCTCACCGCTGAGCACATCGTTGCCAGTGCCACCACTGATGATATCATCGCCGCTGCCGGTCCATATTCTATCATCACCAGCACCGCCATTGACGGTGTCAACAGTATCCAGAGCTTCTGAGTTATCGAAAGTGTCATTACCATCACCCAGATTATATGTCATCTCAGTGGTAGCGCCGTAAACATTATCGGCATGATCAGAGCCTTCAAAGACTTCAAAATTGCTGAAACTGTCACCTGCTGCGTCACCTGCAATGCCGCCAGCACTTTCACCAGTATATGCCCCGGCAAGGCCAAAGTCATCAATGTCACTGAAAGCTAGGGTTACGCCTTCACCGGCATTTTCGTAACTGACAGTGTCAATGCCTGCGCCGCCATCTAGCTGATCAGCGCCCGCGCCGCCTATGATTACATCATTGCCATCGCCGCCATTTATTACTTCACCATCCGGTAGGGCAAAGCTCATATCGTGGCGATTTGCTGCAAGATTGCTGTCGACGGTTAATACTGAGTCTAATGAAATAGAACTGATTGGTTTACTTGATAGTAAAGCTGCATCCTCATTCGAAGTTAATTCCGGATTTAAATATACCGATCCATCAGAATATTGAGCTACAACGGCGGAAATAGTGCCGGTAGAGCCATCATTGAAAGTGACGGTAGCAGAATAGACCTGGTTAGAATCTAAAGCTTTGTTTACACCGCCAATGGTCATGAACTCTGCTGTGCCACCTGCGTCATTATCATTCAGAATGCCATCACTATTTGTATCGTTGCTTCGTCCGCTTACGATCTGATTATGCAATGGAGAATCTGAAGAGCCAAAGACTCCTAATAGGTCGGCGGCGTATTCAGTTACCCCATTAGTTTCATCAGTATCGATGTCAGCTCTTGTGCCAAGATAAATCATCGAAAACGTTGACCCAATTGTATCACTTCCGCCAGATGTAGAATATTCAAAATCACCTGCTACAAGATAATCATCACCAGATCCACCGTTCAGGGTATCATTTCCTCCCATACCATAGATGATATCTGTGTGTGATGTGCCTGTCTGGGTGTCTTCATCATCTGTACCTAGTTGAATACCTATGGTTTCCTGATAAGTTTCACCTCTTGAATCAGTAACTTTAACTCTGACTGTATCGCTATGAACAGTACCTGAGGAATGTGTGTTTATTAGAGTGATCTCGCCACTGTTCTGATCTATTGCATATTTACCTTCAGCGTCATCGATTAATTCATATGTGAATGTTTCATTGGTATCAGCATCTGCGACTGAGACTATGCTTGCAACCATGGTTCCTGCGGTTAACTGGCTTTGGTCTGTAAGTTCGCTATTACCTTCAAAGACAATATCCGTAGGTGTTGCGCCTTCTTGAATATTTGCAACGTTTACTGAAATGACTTCTGAATATGTGTTGCCGCCGCTGTCTGTGACCTCGATTGTCAAATCATGGTCTGACGCTGTTTCAAAATCAATATCGGCGCCAGCTTTGACACGGACTTCATTACCGACGATTTCAAAATTCCCAGAAGGGTCATTGGTAAGTGCATAGGTGAAGCTATCGCCTGCTTCGGTATCTGTGGCGCTAAGGGTTGTTACAACGGTGCCAGCTGTTGCATTTTCCTCAACTGTTGCGACCTGTTCATCTGAACCTGAGACCCAGCCATCACCTGTGATCTCGCCTATAGTGAGGTTGTTGCCAGAAACTGCGTCAACGATTTGGTCATTTTCAATACCATCCATGCGCCAGTCTGCGACAAGGCCTGCTGTATCTGCCGCGATTTCTATATTTGCATTGTCAGCTATTTCCTGCGCTGTACGGACATCATTGAAAATGCGGACATCCTGGTAAGTACCGACAAATTCCTGATTGCTGTCATATCCTCCATCGAGGCTGTCCTGTTCCTGACCGAGGACTATCATACCGCCTGAGGCAATTGTGTGTCCGGTAGCGAGGCCCGTGCCGCTTTCTACAACTGCGCCATCAACATATATGGACCACTCACCTGATACATTATCCCAGGTCACAGAAACCTGGTGATCTCCTCCATCCAATAACTGACTGGTATCGTAACCTGATGTGTAGACGGTCTGTTCACCGATTTCTAAAGAAAGCTGGAGTTCACCGCCGTTATTATCAAATGAAAGTTCAATTTCATCACTGCCGCCGCCAGCATGATAACTGAACAACGCCATGTAATCGCCATCGAGGGATAAATCATTGGTTGATGAAAATTGTGTTTCTAATGTCATTGAGGTGAGACCGCCGACGATATCACCACTGTCAGCAACGCTCATTTTCGTGTTGTTGCTACCATCGCTATTTAACTTTACACCTGAGTTTTGCTCGAAAGTTATGTCAGTTGGAGCCACATCATATTGGTTTTCGACATTGATGTTGTAGTTTTGTGTTGCGGTTGAACCGTCAGAGCTTGTTGCTGTGACTTCAATGTTGTGGCTTGTTGCGGTCTCATAGTCGAGATTGCCCGCGACGGTGACTTCACCTGTGTTTTGGTCGATGGTGAACAGGCCGCCCGCGTCA
>JAJFHX010000041.1 GCA_021775425.1 Hyphomicrobiales bacterium | reverse complement strand
TAACCGAAACGTCCGTAATGAACAAGTTGCTGCAATTAGCACCATGATTGCAAGTAAAAACGGCTTTGATAACAACAATTGATACTGAATCTTATAACGTGTTGCAGGTAAGCCAGCCTTATTCGCAATCTCGATAAAATTTGGCAGTGCCCAAAAAGAAACGGTCTCAACACTACCCATACTATCTGATATCTGAGTCGGGGTTAAATAAGTACTTAATAAGTAGTTTTTGTAATATTTCGGCTGCTGCCCAAGCGATGAAACCCACGCATCACGCAAAACCCAGCGCCCCTCTTCAAGATCAGCCCTTTTTGCATCGATTCTTTCAGCAAAGCGAGAATTTTTCGTATAATGAAGGGTGGTGACGCCAATAAGGCTATGTCCATGATTTGCAACAGCTTTTGCATTCATAACAGACGGCCCGTCGGATCCGTCCTGGCGAAACCATATCTGATTGTTCGCCGAACGCAACATCGACTTAGACCCCCCGAATAAATCCGCATACACCCGCTCGGATTCAGCTTTTGAATAAGCAGCAAGCGGATTATAAACGGTAATCGATAAAATACCAAGCGCAACTGCAACACAGATTGCCGGTAATATAAACCGCCAGACAGAAACTCCGGCAGCACGAATAATAATCAGCTCAGAACTGCGCCCAAGCGATAAAAAACCTCCAATTGTCCCCACCAGAACGGCAAACGGTAAGGTTAATTCAGCAAATGACGGAACACGCAACAAAGCCAGCAGCAAAACATCCAGTAGTTTAATGTCACCAACCTTGCCGGAACGACGCAACAACTCAATAAAATCAATCAGCATGATCAGCAGACAAAACAGCAAAAACACCATGATAATGCTAATCAGAAACTTCAGGGTCATGTATCGGTTGAGGACTTTAAGCATGATTTGCCTGCCGTTTCCGCTTCCCGGTCATAAAACCGGGCAAAATTTTCTGAAACAACTCAGGCGCCATATTAAACCAGATATAGAGCACGCATAAAATGGTCCCGCCCAAAGGAACCCCATATACAAGCCAGACAGCAGAAGGCTCAGCTTTCAAAAAATTTATCGCACCAAGACCAGCCATGCGCGCGCCAAGACCAATACAGAACCCATAAATCAGCAACTTATTGCTGCCCTGTCGGTTTGACCGTGCGATACCAAGCGAGGCAACGGCAATAAACGCAAACAGTAATGGATAAAGCGCACTGGAAAACCTGTCATGAATTTCAGCATTAATACGACCCATGGTTTTGGGTTGCTGTCTCTCCGCTTCAGAAGGTGCGAGTAGTTCACTTAAATACCGCTCACGTGGTTTATGATACGTCTCGCCGCTTTTCGCCTTACCAAATTCGGATAGGTCAAAAACATACTGGTCAAACTTGACAATCTGCACCCCGTCATCACCCACCATCTTCCGGTGGATATGACCGTTTGACATTTTCAGAAACCCGCGCCCGTCAAGTTTAATCACCTCCCCCTCTTCAGCAAGGTAGGTCAGCACCTGATTGGGGTCACGCTCATCGCTCACCAGCAGGCCAAGCAGATTTCCGTTTTTCGCCCGGTCCCTGATATGAAATGTCATCCCCCCTGTCGGGCTGGAAAACTTTCCTGATTGCAGCACATGAGAAATCAGGTCCGTCCGCACCTGTATGATATATTCACGAAGCTTCTGTAAACTGGCCGGCTGAACAATTAAATTACTCGCCAGCACAGTCAGTGAAACAACAATCCCAAGCACAGCATAAGGCATGATGAACCGCCAGACGGTCGCACCGCTCGCCGTCATAATGATCAGCTCACTATCCTGATTGAGTTTGTTAAGTGAATAAAGACAGGCAATAAGAAACGCAAACGGTATCACAATCGCCATCGCTTGCGGCATCGCCAGGGTGGTCATTTTCAGAAACAAAAAGAACCCACCACCGGAAATATTCTCAATCTGTTTCAGTGATGTTGCGATCCAGACGATCGCCGTCAATGACCCGAGAATCATCACAAGGGCGTTCAACACCTGACGGAACACATATCGGCTGAATAAATCCATTACTTTCAGTCTGTTAAAGTAAACCCACACCTGTTGGCATTCCAAAACATAAAAATGCACTGAGGCTAAAGTGAGACCATATACCATCCTTCCCCAACTACAAACCTGCATCACATCTTTCCACATTAGCGATGAAATATGAGGCAGAAGGAGAGGGTACCTGCTCAATCAATAAAACTCTTTAAGTATGCTCTATATCCTAAAATTAAGCTCATAACAGACAACCACTCTTGAGATCATCAAACGAACAGTTTAACTTGTGCGGGAAACAATCAGCATGTTTAAAAAACTGATCAAATTCATAGCATCAGACAACAAACAAGGCCTAAAGCCGAAAGTGAAAAATGAATGAGCAAAACAGCCAAAATTAACTTTGAAAAAATTGACCTCCCCCAATCCGACACAGTCGTCCTCTTTGCCACAAAATCAGCTAAACTTTCAGCACTTGCAAAAGAGCTTGATGACAAAAACAATAAGTTCATCACAAACGCCATCAAGATTGCCGGCTTCAAAGGAAACAAATCATCAATCCTTGAAATCCTCAGCCCGGCTGACCAGAAATTTGACCGCCTCATCATAGTCGGCACAGGTGATACCAAACAGCTCACTACACCAGACTGGCGCCACATCGGCGGCAACCTTTCCGCTCACCTCACCAAGTCAAAAATTGAAACAGCCACGCTGATTTGTGATGAAATTCTTGGAGATGATGATGACGGTGAAATTACCGCAAATCTCGCTCATGGTCTGGTCCTGCGCCAATATCGTTTCAAAAAATATCAGACCAAATCCAATAAAGAAGATGAGCCTACGACGTTAAACCCAAAGAAAATCACCATTCAGTCTGAAAACCACACAACTGTCAAAAAACTGTACACCAGCCAGATTGTGCCCTTGCAACATGGTGTTTTCGCTGCAAGAGATCTAGTCAATGAACCTTCAAACATTCTTGGCCCGAATGAATATGCCAAACGCATCAAAGACCTAAAATCTCTTGGTCTTGAAATTGAAATCCTCACCGACAAAGAATTAAAAGCCAACAACATGAACGCACTGCTGGGCGTGGGTGAGGGCAGCAGGCAAGGCTCCTATCTCGCCATCATGAAATGGAACGGCGCTCCGGCCAAGTCCAAAGAAAAGCCACTCGCCATTGTTGGCAAAGGCGTCACATTCGACACCGGCGGCATATCCATCAAAGGGTCCGCAGGCATGGAAGACATGAAAGGCGATATGGGCGGCTCAGCCACCGTTGTCGGCCTTATGCAAACACTGGCGCTGCGCAAAGCCAAAGTTGATGTTGTCGGTGTCGTTGGCCTAGTTGAAAACATGCCCGATGGTCAGGCAACAAGACCAGGCGATATCCTCACTTCAATGTCCGGACAAACAATCGAAGTCATCAACACAGATGCAGAAGGCCGCCTGGTTCTCGCTGATGCCCTCTGGTACACACAGGAAAAATTCAATCCAAAATTTATGATCAACCTCGCCACCCTGACAGGTGCCATCATGGTTGCTTTGGGTAAAGAATATGCCGGCCTGTTTTCAAATAGTGACGAACTCTCTGAAATGCTTGATGCTTCAGGCAAAAACACAGGAGAGGGCGTCTGGCGCATGCCGCTCGGTGAGCCAGGCTCCGCCTATGATAAACTGATCAACAGCACATTTGCGGATATGAAAAACACCGGCGGCAGATGGGGCGGTGCCATAACTGCAGCCCAGTTCCTCCAGCGTTATGTCAACAAAACCCCCTGGGCTCATCTCGATGTCGCAGGTGTCGCCATGGCCTCAAATAAATCTCCCATCAATCAAAGCTGGGGGTCAGGCTACGGCGTAGATCTGCTGAACAACTGGATTGCCGAGAATTTTGAATAACATAAAAAACATAAAGGGTGCTTGCATATAAAGGCACCCTTTATGTTTAGAAAATCAAATTTCCAGAAAATATACAACTGCAATGCATTAAGAATTGAGACCTTAATCAACTTTCAGCGCATCTAAAAACGCCAGGAAATCACTCAAAACTTCAGGACCAAATTGAAATTCCGGCATGGCATCATGTCCAACAACTATACCTTCAGATAGCGCTTCAGCCAGATTTTCAGGCGGATATTTCTGAACAATATCTCTGAAAGGCGGTGCAGGTGCGAAAGGACTTTTCCCTTCGCTTTTAATAGAATGGCAACCAGAACAAAGCTGCTCTGCAATTCTTTGTCCTGCCAAAGCATCTCCATTCTTTTTATATATGCCGTCTTGTTGTTCGTCGATCTCATACTTAGTTTGAGCAATTCCCAATCCAGCACTACTGATAATAACTACGAAACAGATATTGGCCATGTAAAACTGAACATGTTTTACGAAAGGATTATTCATCCGTGAAACTCCTCTAATGAGAGCATGCTATTTTTGTAAAGTCTTGATATAAGCAACAAGGTTATCAAGTCGTTTTCTAACCAGTTTTGCTATGCCATTGATATCATCTTGCAGCACACCTTCAGCCATAGCCTGACTAGAAAACCATTGCCCCCAAACAGGCATATCCGATAGACCATGTGCTCTTGGCATTTCACGGCCATCAATAGTTTTTAAAACCCACTCAATTGGAAACTTCCCTCGATTGTCATATTTCAATCGAGAAATATCAGCTGGCTGGACAATTAAACTTTTCGATACCGGCCCGTCTCCGGTTCCATGTACTCCATGACAAGAAGCGCAATAACGTAGAAATGTTTGTTTACCATCGAGAGCCAGATCAGAAACCACGCTTTTGCTCATCCCTTCAGCCGCTTTGACAGTAGAGAAAAGAGGGCTCTCTAAAAAATAATCTGTATGAAATTTAGTAAAATGGAAAAACAAGATACCCAGAACACAAAGATTGATGACAGCCTTCATAACATTGTTCCCACGATATGAGTTAAAGTCGAAGCTAATATCAACACAACATCAATACACCCATGAGTAGATTTAACATTCCCAGGATAAAAAGTTTTTGATATTGCTCAACTTCCCAAATTTTAGTCATACAATCTTCGTTTTAATAAACAATGTCCATAAAATTACAGCAAAATCAATGTGTTATTAATTCATAATCAGAAAGGTAGTGAAATCAATATAGAGTTTATTTTCCATAATATATATTATGCGAATAAATAGTGCTGCCAAAAAAACGTATCTCACCCACAGCAATCCTGGCCTGATCTCCACCAGATACAGCAACCAAATTTCAAGTAGCCAACAAGCAACCAGATCGAAACCAGAAGTTTTGGTCATTCTGTCCAGTTAATCTGGTCAATATGTCCACTTCATCAAAATGATAGGGAAATTAATTTGCAGGAAACACGAGAAGTCAATCAAAGTGCTTGTTTATTGATCATCCCCCCTTCTATACTTTAGCCCAATGTATAAGAACGGTGTCAGAGAGATATGACTGAAAAAATAATTCACCCTCAGCCAGACAATGCCAAACTCTACAAAGAGCTTGAAGCACTGGACCATAATGGAGACAGGATCACAGCGCCAATCATCCATGAGCGCCCTTTAACCGTTTTCCTCAACTCCAGAGAAATCGTCACCTTAATGACAATCGGCGATTACCCTGATCTGCTTGCAGTTGGCTATCTGTTCAATCAGAACATGCTCCAGAACGCAGATGAAATCACCGGTATTGATTATGATGACGATATCGAAACCATCGTCATCCGCACAAAACATGAAACTGATTTTGAACAAAAACTGAAACGTAAAATCCAGACATCCGGTTGTGGTCAGGGCACTATTTTTGGTGATTTAATTGAAAACATAGAAGGCATTGAACTTTCAACCACCAACAAATTACATATCAGCACCCTTTACCCACTCTTGAAAACCATCAACCAGACACCGCGCCTCTATCTGAAAACTGGCGCAATTCATGGCTGTGTTCTCTGCAAGGGTGAACAACCGCTGATATATATGGAAGATGTCGGCAGGCACAATGCCGTAGATAAAATCGCTGGTTATATGCTACTGAACAATATCAACCCGGATGATAAATATTTCTACACAACCGGCCGTCTTACCAGTGAAATGGTCATCAAAACAGTCAAGATGCGTATTCCCCTGCTTATTTCAAGATCAGGGTTTACCGCCTGGGGCGTCGAACTGGCTCGCGCCGCAAATCTCACTCTGCTTGGCCGTGCCAGAGGTAAACGTTTTGTCGCCCTTTCCGGATTTGAGCGCATTGTTTATGACGAAGAACAAACACCTTACAAAAAATCAGCCATCAACAATGCAAACAAAAACCAGATCACGGAGCAGGCAAATTGAGTACGCCTGATACTGCGAAATCAAATGCAGTGAAAAGTGAACAGCTCCTCGGTGTTATACTCGCCGGAGGACAATCTCGTCGCATGGGTGGCGGTGATAAATTCCTAAAGAAAATCAAAGACGTAACGATATTGAATATGGTAATCGATCGTTTCAGCCCTCAGGTACCTTCACTGATTATCAGCGCCAATGGCGATGTCGAACGTTTATCAGCCTACGGCCTCCCCGTAGTCAAAGACCCGATTGAAAATTACGCTGGCCCGCTAGCCGGCATACTTTCAGCTATGATCTGGGCTGAAACACATCAGCCAGAAAAGACTCACATCCTCTCAGTCGCAGCTGACACACCACTTTTCCCACTTAACTACTCCGAAAAAATGTTAGAGACAGCGTCCGCCTTACCGAATGACACGATCATCCTCGCCAAATCACAAGGACGCCACCACCCTATTTTTGGTTTATGGCCCGTCTCACTCAAGGATGATTTAGCGACAAATCTCGACAATGGCTTAAGAAAAATCAGAGCCTGGACAGATGCCTGTAACAACGCAAGCATAGAGTTTGATGATATTGAGATAAACGACCACATCACCGACCCGTTCTTTAACATAAACGAACCATCAGACTTTCAAATATTTGAAAATCTTGTTTCAAATCATTTGGTTGATTGAAACAACCTTGAACCCCAGCCATGTTTTTCAGCTTTTTTTCTGCGTCCGCCTGATATTCAGATATTCGATAAACGCCGCATACCCCATGGCGAAATAGATATAACCTTTAGGTATATGAACCTGAAAACCTTCCGCAATAAGCGCAGCACCAACAAGGAGCAAAAAGGCTAACGCTATAATCTTCGTACTCGGGTGAAGCTCAATAAAAGTAGAGATTTGTTTCGACGCAAAATACATCACGATCACAGCAACGATCACAGCAACAATCATAATCTCCACATGATCCGTCATGCCAATCGCAGTGATGATAGAGTCCACTGAGAACACAAGATCAACCAAAATGATTTGGAAAATCACCAGGATGAAAAACCTCGATACGCCCACATCATGTTTCGCATCACCTTCAATATCATTATGAATTTCCTGGGTTGCTTTGGCTAACAGGAATAATCCGCCACCAATCAGAATAATATCACGCCAGGAAAAATGATTATCAAACAAGGAAAATACAGTTTGCTTCAAGCCAATAACCCAGCCAATACCAAGCAGTAAAACAATTCGCATAATCAATGCCAGTGATAGTCCGAGCTTTCGGGCAAATTCCCGGCGTTTATCATCCATTTTTGCAATAATCAATGAGATGAAAACCACATTATCAATCCCAAGGACGATTTCCATGGCGATGAGAGCAAACAAACCACCCCAGATTGCCGGGTCAGTCAGAGAAAAGTTAAAAGCTAAATCCACAACATCCATCCCTGTTGGCAAAAACACAAATCAGAGTTTCATATATCAGAGGGTTAAGTTTATAGAATTATAAGGGAAATGTCAGCCACAGTTCATAAGCAAACAAAGATGAAGGCACTCGCTCAAACCTGAACAAGTAAGGAAGTACAGTTAAATAACAACTGTACTACTAATCTTTAAAATGAAATGACGATACTTAGACAAGAGAATCTTAAGCACAACATAGAAACATTGACTGACAATCAGCATTAATTAAAAGTTGTGTTTAATACGACCTTTGATAGATATGTCGTCCTGAGTTTGCAAATCAGGGATCTTGGTTTCTTCATCTCTATATAAAAGCTCAAGACCAAAATCCAGTTTTGGTAAGGTACCAACGGCGCCAAATCCGGGAATATGCAACACAGTCCCTTTTTTACTGTCAGAGTCTTCATTAACATCAGGTGAGGATAAAGGTGACTTCAAGCCATCAGCATGAGAGGCTACATCATTACTTGTCACAGGAACTTCGGTTACAGGCACTTCAGTTTCCTGAAACGCATGTAAAACTTGCAAATGAGCAAGATTAGCACTCATAACGAGCGCAATTATTGTTAAAAACCGCTTCACAGTACTGACCTCATTACTAACTCAACAGACATTTACCCCTAAAGCCCGTTAGGGTTAATAATGCGCCTGATTACTAGCGGATGCAAGTACTTAAAAAAACACATTAAGTCAATGTAAAGTAATAATATTTTCTTTTAAGCGTTATTAACAGTCACAAATATGCAACATAAAATGAATAAAAATTCATGATTTTGCCACATTCTGTATGAGTAAAATTGACCCAAAATCCAAGGTAGATTGAATGTGATAACAAGATCCAAATTCTAAAAACGGAGAAGCGCCTTAATACACACCCACCACCCCTGCCAGCTCACAGCACAACTGATGACTGCACAGAATGTTCTGAACATCACGTAGCAAACCGTTTTTGTTAATTATATCTTCTAATTGTAAACTCAGAATATGTAAAACCAGGCACAGGACCTAGTACTAAAATTCTCATAACCACAATCATTTGTTCAAAGAATCAGTTCAGACAGCGCTAGATAAATACAGACCTGAACGGAGTGCATATCACATCGCTAGCAGCCTTTGAAATTGAATTAATATGTTTTTAAGATTTTCAAATGAAAAAAGGGCTCCTAAAAAGGAGCCCTTTAGTTGAATAGGAACAAGAGAAGTGTTCTAATTCATTAGAATTTGATGCGACCACCAACTGTGACTACGTCAATGTCGTTTTGGTCTACACCATTAAGTTCAGTTTCCATGTTTCTGTACTGAGCGTATAGTTCAAGAGCTGCAGCATCCACATATTGGATAACTCCAACTTCCCAAGCTTTATACTCTGTAGAAGAACCAGCAGCAATACCACTTGAACGTGCATTCATGTCATCAGCTACAGTGTAACCACCGTATACTGCTGTGTGACCAAGTGAATTCCAGCGCTGCTTAATACCAGCTTGGATATTCCATGCATCGCCATCAAGCACTGCAGTCGCTCCAGCAAATTGGTCATAAGAAACATCAGTGTACCAACCTTGAACGAACAGACCTGTTGGTTCGTGGATAAGACCAGCAGTTACGTGGAATAGTTGCTCATCTGAAATGCCTTTACCAATGGCAATACCATCAGTTCCGCCAAATTCATTATAACCAGCAGCAGCTTTAAGTGTGAAATCACCTAATTTTTGAGTTGTTCTGATAGACACATCCCAGAAATCATCTTCACCCCAAGTAGCAGAAAGCACGAAGCCAGCAATTGTAGGTGAGTCATAACGAATTACGTTAAGGCGTGTTGTATGGTCAGCCATAGCTTGACCACGTGTAAAGTCTGCGATTCTCAGTGTGTTAACACCCTGATTTACAAACAATCCACCACCGGTAGCAAGAGGGTCACCAGCAGAGTTAGCTACTGAAGTACCAACAACGTTACCTGAGAAAACAAGGTCATCTGTTGATGGTGAGCCTTGGCCAATTCTCAATGAACCGTAAGTTTTAGATTTGATGAACATGTTAGACTGGCGAAGGTTAAGACCTGTACCACCTGGAAGATCATCATTTGCTTGGCTTACAGAAGCTGATGCTGAAGTTCTTGTTTCGATTTCAATGTAGTAACCAGCTGACCAATCTGAATTGATTGTAGCTTCACCTTTGAAACGGAAACGCGAGCTTGATGCAGTATTATCTACTACGTAAGCATCTGAATTATTACCGTCATCCCAGATCATCAACTGTTTGTTGACTTGACCTGAAATCGTAAGTGAAACTTTACGGTTTCCTTTACGAGCTGTTGTAGCTTCAAGAGTAGCAACACGCTCCTCTAGATCCGCACAGCAATCACCACCAAGGTCTGCTGCTTGCGCTGAACCAGCAGTCGCAACCATCATCCCACCGGCAACAAGCGCGGCAATTGAAAGTTTATTTTTCATAATTTCCCCGATCATTAGATTTCTCCATCTCTAAACAACTCAATACCTGCTTGAGTCATTCAACACTTAAATCAAATTATAATATTTAAGGTAAATAAACTATGAAATTTGCTTACCTAATTTTGATCCAAACTTAGTTTTCCCAACATCCCAAACAAAAGTTTTGAAAAATCAAATACTTAAATTTAAGTCAAATAAAAGCAAAGCACCTATTGAGAAAAATACTTTGCGAAACAGTATGCATTTCTGCGTAACCAAGAGCAGATTTGTGTTTCATTTCCGCACAATCTGCAGATAACATGGTTAGACGTTGCCTGAATGAAAACTCATAATCAAGAAAATAAGCTAAAAGTCTAACTGTTACACAACGATAGTGTTAAATTAATCACATGAAGGTGTGTCATTAACAGCATCAATGCCTTACAGGTCGCTTAAATGCTCTCAGAAAGCATCAGGGCTGAGTCAATTTAGCTCCTTTTCACCCTGTATGGAAGCTTATCAACAAAGTTTCCAACAGAATACAGTCACAGAATCAGAATCAATCATCAGAAATGAGAGAATAAATCGGAGATTCGAATAAAGAAAAAGGGCCTTCCAGTTAGAAAGGCCCTCTCACACTATAGTTTAAGTAATAGTTAGATTAGAACTTTATGACACCACCAGCAACGAACACATCAAAGTCTTCGATACCTGTTACAGCGCCGGCTACTGTATCAATTTCAGCTTCGTTGTGCTGATAAACCAGATAAAGTTGCATCGCAGCTGCGTCGATGTTCTGAGCAATACCCAGACCCCAACGATCATATTCAGATGAAATAGCTACATTACCGCCAAATGTCTGATTGCGGTCTTCACCGGTTAGCAGACCATCCTGAGCGTTCATATAGTCACCCCAGATTGTTGTCGCACCAAGTGAATTCCACTTTTGCTTGATACCAGCCTGAATGTAATAAGCATCCATATCCTGGCTGGTCGCACCAAAATCAACTTCAGTGTTTCTATAAGCCGCGTTCACAAATAAGCCAGTTGGTTTGTGCATGATAGAAGCAGAAGCAACAAATGAAGTTTCTTCAGCATTTGTACCTGCGTCCTGGCCATCCCATTCAGAATAACCAATGCCTGCGCCGATTTTAATCTGGTCAAATTTGCCTTTATAACGGGCAGCAACATCCCAGTAATCATCTTCACCCCAGGCTGCTGAAAGCTTGAAGCCGGCAATTGAAGGTGTATCATAACGAACAACGTTATAACGGCCACCAATATCAAAACACTGGTCACCATCAGCAATTTGAGAACCACAAAGCTGGCCCCATTCAGTGCCAACGTTACCGCCAGCAGAATTGATCAGGTTAAAGTCACGGCCATATTTAATATCTGGCTGCACGAATTTAGAAGTACCTGAAGTTTGTGTATCGTGTGATAAGTCATCAGTCGCAACTGAATCCTGACCAATTGTCAGCTTACCAAAAGTCTTGCTCTTAATATAAAGAGATGACTTACGAAGAGCTGGTGTGCCCTGGCCATCATCATTGGTTTCATCAACACCAACAGAAGATGAAGATTCAACTTCAATCTCAATTTTATAACCGGCAGACCAGTCACTGTTGATCTTGGCTTTGCCTTTAAAGCCAAAACGAGATGAGCTGTTATCGTTATCAACGATATAACCATCTGTATCTCTACCATTATCCCAAACCATAAGAGCCTGGTTAACCTGACCATAAATGGTCAGTGAAACTTTTCTGTTACCTTTTCTTGCAGTTGTTGCTTCTAATGTAGCAACACGCTCTTCAAGGTCAGCACAGCAATCACCACCAAGATCAGCCGCTTGAGCTGATGCTGATGAAAGCATAACGCCTGCTGCAGCAAGTGCTGCAATAGAAACTCTGGAAATCATAGTTCCCCCAATCACAATATTTCTCCACAAATGAATACTTAACCCCCATAAAAACGCAGGGAGCGCGATTAATTATTTATCAAAGCTAAAACAAAACCACTCCGGAACCGCAAACTCGTAAAATCGAGTAAAGCGACGTTTAAAGTTTTATCTTTTTGTCTTTTGCCTGGTCGAAACTTAAAATTCATAAATGACAGTTAGATAACAATCCGGTTGAGAATACTGACCTTTTTAAAACTGGTGCAAATCTACAACAAAGACGAATATGCCCTGAAGCGATGCTGACCCGATATGGCCTGATAAACGAAACAGCCGGAAAGAATGCCAAAAAGAACGACTTTGTCATTCTCCATCACTCACAACCTTGCCTCAAATTATGTGATTTATATCGCGCAAGCAACTGCAATATATGCGATATAACTGCATTTTGTTTCAATATTTGTAATTATGACACATATTAGCATGTGATATCACCTGATAAAGCATGAGCCTAAACCCAGTCCCAGCGCTTTAAGTAGTTTTTTCTGACAAATATTCCCTGTAGAAGATTGCAATGTTGGCATATAACATTAAAATACAGCCGCCCCGCCCCCTAGCAACACTGCACTAAGGGGAGAGTTCAAAGAAATTGCACACTAGGCGTTCTATATACGTGTCCTTCGGTCAGAAAGTAGATGATTGTTAATGCCTGCCAGCCATTCAAAGAATAACAATGACGATTTACATCACGCGGAGAAGAGAATTCGCTCCGACATCACATCTGACATCGCGATTGTCGGCACCGGCCCTATTGGCCTCATAACCGCCGTTTCCCTCGCCCGGTCAGGCTTGCATTCAATCACCCTGTTCGGTCCTAAACCAACGCCAGAGCAATTAGAAAGTGACACCCGCACAACAGCCTTCATGAATCCCTCAGTCACCATGTTGAAAAACTGTGGCATCTGGCATTTGTGCAATGAAAATGCAGCCCCCTTGAAGCAACTGGTGATGATTGATGATTGCGGCAGCCTCATCAGGGCGCCTGATTGTCATTTTAAAGCTTCAGAAATCGGCCTAGAAGCATTTGCCCAGAACATCCCCAACCGGGATCTGAACCAGTCGCTAATTAATCTATTGTCAGAGCATGAGCAGGTGAACTGGATTGAAACCACAGCCGTCACAACAGTAACCCCAGCGCCATCCCAAAAACCAGACTGTGCAACCATCACCACAGCAGAAAATGATATATATAAGTGTCTCATAGTGATTGGCGCGGACGGACATAACTCAATCTGCCGTAATGCAGCCGAAATAAAGACAAAACGCTGGGCCTATGAACAATCTGCCATCGCCTGCTCTTTTACTCACAGTTTGCCGCATAACGCCACATCAACAGAAATGCACCGCAAAACCGGCCCAATGACCCTGATCCCGTTAAAAGAGTATCACTCAAGCCTGGTATGGAGCCTGACCCCGGCCGAAGCCGAAAAAATCGTAAAGTTAAACGATGCAGACTGCAGCAAGGTACTCTTTGAATATTCCCAGGCAATATTAGGTGACATAACCTCAGTTGAAAAAAGAGTTGCCTTCCCAATAAATGGACTAAGTGTCGAACAATTTGCTTCAAACCGAATTTTTCTGGTTGGTGAAGCAGCTCATGTCCTCCCCCCCATTGGCGCACAAGGCATGAACCTCGGTATGAAAGACATCGCCGCTCTGGTTGAATGCCTGCAAAATAACTCAGACCTGAAAAAGGATACGACCTCGCTTGAATTGTCATTTAATCAGGCCCGCAGCAGAGACACAAACAACCGGTCATTCGTTATCGACATGCTCAACAAATCACTGCTTAGCTCTTTTCTCCCCTTAAAAGCCGCACGCACCACCGGCCTCAATCTGCTGAACAGTATAAAACCCTTGCGCCAGATGGTCATCAACACCGGGCTCGGCCAGGAAAGCTCCCTCCCTAAACTCATGCAAGCTGAGTGATTAAGAGGCATTCCCCCCTAATTAAAGCGGAAACCGCAAATCATACATATCATCGCTTGACCATTTATGCCCTTTTATGCTTTGCCTCTCAGATAACGACTTAACATGAGAGGCCTCATAAATGACCCTGTGGTTGAAGATACGTTACTGGGCAGAATATTCGATCCTGCGTTTGATAATAGAAATGATCCGTATCATGCCACTGGATACAGCTGTAAAATTTTCAGCATACTGGTGGCGCATTCTCGCCGGTCGGGGCCGCCGCCACCAGCGCGCGCTGAACAATCTGAAAATGGCCTTTCCGGAAAAAACAGACGAGCAAAGAGAACAGATTGCCCTCGCCATGTGGGAAAACCTCGGCCGTGTCATGGCAGAAACCATGCAGATGGACCGCGTCCTGGCCCGCCCTGAAAACATCGAAATCGCCAATCCGGAAATTCTGGATCGTTATCAGGGTAAGATGGGGTCAGCCATTTGCGTTTCAATGCATTCAGGTAACTGGGAACTGGCCATGTGGCCCCTCGCTGTCAATGATATGAAACCAGCTGCCGTATACAGGCTGGTTAAAAACCCGCTGGTTGATGCATATCTGCGCAAACAGCGCAAAGACCTTTACCCCGGCGGTCTGTTTGCTAAAGGCGCCGGCGCTGGGTTTCACGCTGGTCGGGATACAGCCCGGCAAATCGGGTCTTATGTCAGAAAAGGTGGGCGTCTCGGCTTTCTCGCTGACCAGTGGGACAGAAACGGCATCGAAGTACCATTTTTTGGCATAGACGCTAAATCACCGCCCTTCCCCGCCATGCTGGCGCGCCGCATCGGCACAAGGCTATGGGTTGGCCGCTGCGTCCGTCTTGGCAACAAGTCGAATTTTCGCGTCGAAATGCATGAGTTAAAAGTCCCACGCACAGAAGATCAGGATGAAGACATAAAAAATATAGTGAGAGAAATTCAGGCCACTTTTGAAAGCTGGATCAGACAATACCCCGAACAGTTTATGTGGTCCAACAGACGTTGGTCATAATACCTGCTCCGGAAATAGTCTCCAGATCACAAAACCAATAACACCAGTAAATTTTAACTGTCAGTACAGGAATCTAACAATGCCACATACAAAAACCCCACAGGGATTTTATAAACCTCTCGCCATTGGCGCACCTGAACCATATCGTCAGCCTCCTGTTGCTCTGGAAAGAATGATCCACTTCGTCCCACCCCATATTGAAAAAATCCGCAGCAAAATTCCGGATATGATCAGCCAGGTCGATGTCATCCTCGGCAATCTTGAAGATGCCATCCCTGCTGACGAAAAAGAAAACGCAAGATCAGGCTTCATAGAAATCGGCAAAAACAACGACTTTGGCTCAACCGGCCTCTGGACCAGAGTGAACTGCCTCAACAGCCCCTGGTTTCTCGACGATGTAACAGAAATCGTCGCCAGTATCGGCAACAAGCTAAACGTCATCATGCTGCCAAAAGTTGAAGGCCCCTGGGATATTCACTATCTTGACCAGCTCCTTGCCCAACTGGAAGCCAAACACAGCATCAAAAAACCAATTCAGATCCATGCCATTTTAGAAACCGCTGAAGGCATGAACAATGTTGAAGACATCGCCCGCGCCAGCCCGAGAATGCACGGCATGAGCCTCGGCCCGGCAGATCTCGCAGCATCTCGCGGCATGAAAACCACCCGCGTTGGTGGCGGCCATCCGTTCTATGGTGTTTTGGAAGATGCGGAAGGCGACAAACCCCGCACCCTTTTCCAGCAGGATCTCTGGCATTACACAATTGCCAAAATGGTCGACGCTTGCATGGGAAATGGCATCAAGGCATTTTACGGCCCGTTTGGAGACTTCTCAGATGGCGACGCCTGCCGTTCTCAATTCAGAAATGCCTTTCTTCAGGGGTGCGTTGGCACATGGAGCTTGCACCCAAGCCAGATCAAACTGGCCAAAGAAGTATTCAGCCCGGAAAAAGAAGAAGTGCTGTTTGCCAAAAGAATTCTCGAAGCCATGCCCGATGGCACCGGCGCCGTAATGCTGGATGGTAAAATGCAGGATGACGCCACCTGGAAACAGGCCAAAGTGATTGTAGACCTTGCCAAAATCGTGGCTGAAAAAGATCCTGATCTAGCAGCCGCTTATGAAATGTAATTGTAAATAATCTGACAGTCTCAGATCATCACGACTGAACAACAAAAAAGCCGCTCAGGTATTTTCTGAGCGGCTTTTTTATTTGAATTGAATAACTGATGAGAACGATTTTCAGATTTAAACTAAAAACTGTATCCAATCACCAGCAGTGTTATTTTTTAGGTGGTGCCTTATCAGCATTTTTAATCAGCTCAGCTTCTTTTTTGGCTTGCGCTTTTTTTGCAATATCAATCTGACGCTTGCGAATTTCAAGCATCATCTGTTTTCTGGCATCTGCATATTTTTTGCTGTCAATAGGTTTGCCGGCATAAGCCTTGCCAAACCCAGTCAATGGAATTGGAAAGCCGATTGGTTTACCACTAATGCCGATTGTTGCGATGACAATTTTCTTACCCGCTTTCATTTCTTTCATCAGGTCAGATGTCATTTCAATTTCTGCAACACAGCCTGCCACATGGCAAAACGAATATTTCAGTTTCAGTGGTTTGCCTTCGTCAATCTTCACATGCACGCCGGCCGGAATAGCCATACCCAATGGCACAGTTACCAGAAAGCGCTCTTTATCATGACCGGAAACATTCCGGACAGCAGCTGAAACAAGCGGCGTACCAGTACGAGCGCTCAGGCTCTCATGGTGCGTCATACAGATTTTTTTCTCTGAAGCCTTTTCGGCCTTAACTTCCTTCAGTTTGACATCATCACAAATCTTGATCCAGGCATTCTTATCTTTACTTGCAGAAGCTTTCTTATCAGCCGCAAATGCCAGAGACCCCCCTAATGATAAACCCAGAACAACAGCGCCCGTTAAAACTGCATATGCAATGCCCTGTTGACCCCAAATTGTAATTCGCGAACTCATATTTATGCCTCTCTCCTGTAACAAATTGGTCCTTAATTTTCTTATGGACCTGAGTAGTATTAATCCTGAAATTAGGAATTTATATGCCTGAATACACCGAATTAAGGCAATCAAGTGACCAGGCTATGATTTAACACTTTTTGTCTGATATTATCCACTCAACTGATCTGATTATCCTCTCAAGTGGTATGAAAGACACGGCAGGTCATCTTCTTCAATCAACAAAAAGCCCGATTATTGTTTCTTTATTACCCTCTATTCCCCCCTTTTAAAAGGCGAAAATACCAAGTACAAACCCATTAACCAATATATCCAACCCAAAGAGTGATTTTAATGTCCATATTACTGCCGAGAAAACCCCTTTTGATGGCCTTTTTAATGGCATTTATATCCCTCTCGCATGCACTGACATTCAAAGAACACCAATTCATAAAAGCTGCTGAAAACAATCAACAGCACGGCATCGCCATGCACGGCGAGCTGAAATACAAAAAAGACTATCAGCATTTCAGCTACGTCAACCCAGATGCCCCCAAAGGTGGCACATTAAATCTGGGTGTTCAGGGCACTTTTACCAGTTTAAACCCTTTAAACATCAGAGGCGGCGGCGCTGCCGGCATTCGTGCTTATCTCTATGAAAGCCTGCTGGCGAGAGGGCTGGATGAACCCTTCTCCCTATATGGCCTCATTGCCGAATACGTTGATGTCCCTGAAGACCGCTCTTCCATCACCTTTTACCTGAACAAAAACGCCCGCTTTTCAGATGGCAAACCGATAACAGTGGATGATGTTATTTTTTCACACAAACTCCTGAAAGAAAACGGCCGCCCCAACCATCGAACTTATTACAACAAAGTCACACAAATAGACCGCATCGGTGACAATGGCGTCAAATTCACCTTCACTCCCGAAGGGGACAGAGAAATGCCGTTAATTATGGGGCTGATGCCAATTCTCCCCAAACACGCGATGACAGTAGACCTCTTTAACCAGACCAATCTCAAACCACCGATCGGTTCAGGTCCTTACCGCGTCGCCTCAATAGACGCTGGTAAAACCATCACATACCAGCGCAACCCTGATTACTGGGCCAGAGACCTCCCCCCTATGCGCGGCAGGTTTAATTTTGACACCATCAAATACACTTATTTCAGAGACGCCAACACGCTGTTTGAAGGCTTTAAAAGCGGCCTGCATGACATCCAGTATGAAAACGACCCGGGCAAATGGTCAACCGCTTATAATTTCAGAGGAATGAAAGACGGAAGGGTTGTAAAAAAACAATTTGAACTGAATATACCCTCCGGTATGTCAGCACTGGTATTCAACACCAGAAGAGAACAGTTCCGGGATCAGAAAGTCCGCCGCGCCCTCATTCATATGTTCAATTTTGAAGACATTAACCGCAAGCTCTATCACAGCCTCTATCACCGCACACAAAGCTATTTTGACCGCTCTTTTCTTTCGTCACATGGCCGCGAAGCAGACGAAATTGAGCTTTCTATTCTTTCCGGAAAATTCAAAACAACCTACCCGGAAATTCTCAAAGGAAGCTATGAACTGCCAAAAAACCGGTCCAAAGGCATCGACCGTAAAAACATACGCCGCGCCACAAAGCTGCTGAAAGAAGCCGGCTATAAACTGACAAACGGCCAGCTCATCAATATTGCAACTGGCAAGCCATTCACCTTTGAAATTCTCACCGTCAGCAAAGATCAGGAAGCTTTATTACTGAGTTTTATCGAAAACTTAAAACTGGTCGGCATTAAAGCAGAGATCAGACAGGTAGACTCAACCCAGTACCAAAAACGAAAAATCAGTTTTGACTTTGACATGATACAGAACAACTGGAGTGGTTCATTATCCCCCGGCAATGAACAACTGTTCCGCTGGAGTTCAAAACAGGCTGACACAGAAGGCTCATATAATTATGCCGGCATTAAAAACCCCGAAGTTGACAATGCCATTAACGCCCTTTTAGCCGCAAAAGACCCTGAAACCTTCGCTTCAAGCGTCCGTTCTCTCGACAGATTGCTACTTTCAGGGGATTACCTCATCCCACTGTTCCATTTGAAAAGCCAATGGCTTGCACATTGGGCATATTTAGGTCACCCTGAGAAAGTTTCATTTTATGGATCACTGCTGGATAGCTGGTGGGACACAAGAACCAGAACACAATAACAATCAGAAACATTCAGGTTCCCGATCCCCACTGCTGGAAACAGTGATTTTGCGGGTATTGAAACATCATCCAATGTTTAGTTTTTAATTATTCAATAGTATTTAGCGGGCCACTAAATGAGTCAGACAATAGACAAAATCTTTCTCTCTCACGCAGAAAAACAGGGCGATAACCCTGCCCTCACTGACACTAAGAGCCGTCAACGCCTTGGTCTTTCCACGATTGAACAGCTAACCTACCGCCAGGCCAAAAGATACGTCACTGCCGCCGCCGCCTATTTTCGCCAGTTTCAGTTTTCTGAAGGTGATATCGTCATCGTCCAGATGCCAAACATTGCTGAAACACATCTGATCATGCTGGCGCTCCTCAACGCAGGCCTGGTCCCCTGCCCAATCCCGACACACTGGCGCCGGGCAGAAATAGACCCCGCCTTAAAAAAACTGAAACCAAGAGCCATCATCTCGCATCAGTCCTCACCAGATAATGACCCGTTTCAGTCAATGTTTGAAGTCGCAGCTAACCATGCCAGTATCAGGTTTATCTTTGGCCTTGGTGACAATCTCCCTGATGGAGTGAGCCCACTTCCGCCTTTAGTTGAAAACATAACGACAGACCATGAGCCTGAAAACCAGCCCTCAGTTGTCTTTTCCCGCTCATCAGAGCAACTCGCCTTCATCGGCTGGTCAAGAGATAATGAAGGCCATGCCAGTCCCGTTGCCTACACTCACATTCAACTGATGGCCAACCACCATATCGTCAGTGAACAGGTTAACCTTGAAGGCAGACCAAACCTGCTTTCATTCTATGCCCCAACCGGACTTAACGGCATGGTCACCACTTTTCTGCCCTGGGTCATTGAAGGGGGCACGCTGCACATCGCCGCAAAATTAAAACTCAGCGATCTGAAAGAACGGATTGAAAAATACCAGATCAATCTGGCAGTCATTCCGCAAGCCATCGAAAACAAATTTATCAATGCATTAAAAACCGCTGAACTTGACCGGCAAGCCCTGCCTCATTTAATGCTCATTTCACCAACACCCTATCACAAAGATCATACCGGCGTGATAGACGAGACTGAACATTCAGCCATCAACAAAACCACCATCTATAATCTCAACGGTCTTTGCCTCTTTCCGCAAAGTGACAACGCCGCCATTCAGTTTCAAAAGGAACTGCCAGCGGATCTGCCCCCATCCACCTCAAAAGGTCTACTGCATCTTGGCCCTCAAAGGTCAGCAAATTCAGAAATCGAAGCAGCACCTTCACCCGCCTTTATTGAAACACGCATTCAGGGAGCAGCACAAAAAGCCGGTGAGAGTGATGAGCATGAAAGTTTAAATTCAGCCACTACGAACCTGTTAAATGCCAGTGTCTTGAAAGGACGCCTTGAGATAAGCGGACTCGCCGTTGGATTTACAAACTGGCAATCCAACATGACAACAATCCCTCACAGCAACTTTGACACACACTGGGAAAAAACCTATCTAAGCGCCGCTTTAATTGATCAGGCCATGAGCCTTGTTAAAATCCTCCCGGCCAGGGACGCAATCTACTATGGAAGCACCCAGCTAGAGGGCAAAGAACTTGACGAAATCTACCAGACCTATCCGGGCTTTGTAGATGCCGCCGCCTTTTCCATAAAAGACCCAGTGCTGGGTGAAAGACTCTACGCCGCCATTATACCAAAACCCGGCACGGCCCTTTCCTATGAAGATTTCAAACAGCATCTTTTGAACCAGCATATTTCCCCGGCCAAAATCCCTGAAAAACTGGTCACCGTTTTTGAAATACCAAGAACCGAAGACGGCCACATAAAACGCCAGGAAATTTTAAATCAGTCCGCCTGATAAGCGCCCGTCTGAAAAAAGCCCATACGCTCGAATTTACCGGAGTTATTCCAACATTTTTTGTCTTGTATTCAGTCCCATAGAGCGTAAAACAGGATGAGAAACCCGAAACGCTCTAAACTTCCTTCAAAGATCACTTTATTCGCATGACAAAAACCGCTGACAATTCGTTTAACCTGTGCCGGTTCATCCTCGAAAAGCAGTTAAAAACAAACCCAAATGCCACCGCCCTTGAAGTGCTGCAAGGCAAAGAAGATACTAAAGCGCCGCTTCTGCAATCCAGCTGGAGCTTTGCCGATCTTGACCATGCTGTCCGCGCCATTGCAAATGGCCTCTTAAATGAAGGTGTTGAACCCGGCGATTTTTTATTGCTCCGTTTAACCAGTGATACACCCTTCGCTCTCACATATCTCGGTGCCATCACCGCGGGCATTGTTCCCGTGCTGCTCTCACCCCTGCTCTCAGTAAAAGAAGTGGCATTCTTCATAAAAGACACAGGCGCAAAACACATCGCCTGGTCCCCGTCCCTGCCCATCCCGGAAACCAATGGCATAACCCTCATCAAAGAACAGGCCATCATAAACTTTATCGAACAAACCCCGCTGGCAGACTACGCAGAGACTAAAGAAAATGACCCGGCTTTTCTGATCTATACCTCCGGCACAACCAGCCAGCCAAAAGGCGTGCTCCATGCCCAGCGCACCATCAAAGGGCGCATCCCAATGCGGGATGGCTGGCACCAGATGAAAGCCGGAGACCGCGTACTTCATGCCGGTGATTTTAACTGGACCTATACCCTCGGCATCGGCCTGCTCGATCCCTGGATGTGGGGCGCAACATCGCTGATTTTTCGCGGTAAAAAAACACCGGCCCTCTGGCCAGAATTGATCAGACAACACAAACCCACCATCTTTGCCGCCGTGCCCGGTGTTTTCCGCCAGATTTTAAAACACGCCCCGCCCCAAAAGGACGATCTTACAACATTGCGCTATTGCCTCAGCGCTGGGGAAACCCTGCCAGCAGATCTGCACCAGCAATGGAAGCAGGTCACCGGCAAAAGCATCTATGAAGCCCTCGGCCAGAGCGAAATTTCAACCTATGTTTCAACAGCTGAAGGTCTGAACATTCCAGATAGTGCCATGGGCCGCATTCAAAAGGGGCGCAAAGTCGTCATCCTGCCCGAAGAAGATACAAATGACGAAATAGCCACAAAGCCCCTTGGCCCCAATCAGCAGGGCTTAATCGCCGTACATAACACTGACCCGGGTTTAATGCTGCATTATTGGCAAAGACCCGATGAAATGCAGAACTGCTTTCGCGGCGAATGGTTTATTTCAGGCGACAGCGGCACTATAGACGAACATCAAAACCTCACCCATCATGGCCGCATAGATGACATCATGAACGCCGGCGGCTACCGTGTCTCCCCATTAGAAGTAGAATCAGCCCTGTTATCTTCAGAACTGATCAGTGAAGCAGCCGTAACCACCATAGAAGTCAGAAAAGATGTCTCAATTATCACGGCCTATATTGTCCTTAAAGAGGACACCACCGCCAGCCCATTGGATGAAACAACCAGAGAACACCTGACCAGCAAACTGAAAGAACATCTGGAAACAAGCCTGGCGAGCTATAAAAGACCAAAATCTTTCATTTTTACAAATCAACTACCCCGCAACAAAACCGGCAAAATCCTTCGAAATCAATTACATTTATTGCTAAATCCTGCTCAAAATTCTGAGTAATCATTTGCATTTCTTTAACAGTGCATATGAGAAACTGTCAGTCCGCAAACTATGTAATTGAACTAATCGCCAATACGAAAAGCCGGATGACAGACAAAAACAGAATTCTTCTGATCAGTTCAGGAAAAATCCACCCGGAATTTCCTGGCTCTGGCTCTATTGCCGAAAATCATCTTCAAAGTGAGCATCAAGGCGGCTCTCAGCAACAAAACCTGCCTCAGCAACTGTCCCCCGAACAAAAACTGCTCTTCGCACTTGAGCAGGCTGGTTTTGCAACCAGCTCACTCGCCCTTGTGGATTTAGCAACGGAACTAAAAACCACCCACCCGGGTGATATCCTGATCTTTAATCTAGGTGAAATAAAAAGTCAGCCTGCATTTGATGCTGCTAACCAGCTCTCACTAGCCATTAAAAGCAACCCGAAAACCAGCAGCGTGAAAATCCTGTGCGTAGGTGTTGCCCTGGAACAATCCGGCACATCGAACCAGAACCTGAGCACAACCGACCACGCATTTGATGATCTCATCTGCGGCCCACTTCGCATTCCCTCAGTTCTTTCACGCATCAAAAGCCTAACACGGGCCAATGCCATTCATAATGAATTGAACCGGCGCAGCACCATCAACCTGCGCTACGGTATGAAATCATCCATCGAACAGCCTTCAGACACGCCCCTAAAAAATGCAACCATCCTCGTCACAGGCCGGTCAAACGGTTTTGCCAGAATTGAACAAACACTTTCCCCTCATGCTACATTGATCGGCGCTTCATCAATAGATGCCGCGAAAGATTATCTAAAGCGTCACCCCTTCGACATGCTGATCATCAATGGCGGCAAATCACCCACGAGATATCTCGAACTGGCAGAATCTCTTCGCAAAAACTCAGCCCTTTATACAATGCCCATCCTGATGATCGCACACCCCTCGAACCTCACAGAAAGTCACATCGCCTATGAAGCCGGCATCACAGACATTATCGAAGCTCCCGTCAATCAGAACGAACTTCTGTTAAGAGCAGGCACACTCATCAGGGAGCGCCGCTTTAAGACCGCCGTTTCAAACACATATCTGAGCGCAAGGCACCTGCCAACTCATGACGCCCTCACCGGCCTGCATAACTACAGCTATTTCAGACAGCACCTTGAAACCATGCTGAAAGACATGCAAATCCACAACCGTAAATTTTCCCTCATAACCATCACCATAGAAAACATGGATGAAATCAATCAGAACCACGGCATGGCAGAGGGTGACAAAGTCATCCAGCAGATATCTGAAATTCTGATGGTCATTAACCGCGGTGAAGACCTGCTCTCACGCATTAAGGGAAGACGGTTTGTCATCTCCCTACCAGACACCCCCGCAGAACATGCGGCCTATGTGGTAAAAAGAGCGGAAGGCATTATCAAACAGACCCAGTTCATCAACCAGCAGACAATGGCACCCATATCAGTCATGCTGGCTGCTGAAATTACTGAAGCAGATCAGCAAAGCACCATCCAAAGCATCATCAACAAACTACCCCACCATCAAGAGGACCAGTCCGGTAGCCACGCGGCTTAATTTATTGCTGAACCTGAGCTTGCTCAGGCATCCACGTGTTCCGCAATCCCGGCCAGCTGTTCAATCAGTTTAATCACCCCATCAAGACGTTCGTTTTCTTCAGTCCATTTTGCTTTAAAGGTCAGCTTATGGTCCGCCTGCAATTTAACATGTTGCACATTATCCGAAGCAAACTGGATCAACCCGGCTGGGTTCGCAAATTTATCCATATGGAACCGCAATTGCGCCCCAAGCGGTCCGGCATCGATTGAAGCAACGCCCGCCGTTTTACAAAGCGTCTTGATATACATAATCGCCAGCAAATGCTCCACTTCTTCCGGCACTGGTCCGAACCGGTCATGCAACTCGGCTTTAAACGCGTCAATCTCTTCTCTATCCCGCAAGGTCGAAGCCCGCCTGTAAAGGCTGAGCCGCAATTGCAGATCCTTCACATAACTTTCAGGAATTAGCACAGAGGTGCCAATCTGAATGCTAGGTGTCCATTCATCCGCCCGCTCAACCACACCGCCGGCTTTCAGTTCTTCAATCGCATCTTCCAGCATAGATTGATAAAGCTCATACCCAATTTCCCTGATATGGCCTGATTGTTCCTCACCAACAAGATTACCAGCCCCGCGCATATCAAGGTCATGCGCCGCCAGCGTAAAACCTGCCCCTAATGTATCAAGCGAAGCCAGAATTTTCAGTCGCTTTTCAGCCGCCGGTGTCAGTGCCTTGTTCACCGGCGTTGTCATATAGGCATAAGCTCTGGTTTTCGAACGCCCGACCCGCCCCCTCAACTGATAAAGCTGAGAGAGACCAAAATGATCTGCCCGGTAAATAATCATCGTATTCGCGGTTGGAATATCAAGCCCTGATTCAACAATCGTTGTTGAAAGCAGGCAGTCATATTTTCTGTCATAAAACGCATTCATCACATCTTCAAGTTCGCTGGTTGGCATTTGCCCATGCGCCCTCACCACCCTTAGTTCAGGCACATGTTCACGCAGCAAACTCTGCGCTTCATCAAGGTCACTCACTCTGGGGCAGACAAAAAAGCTCTGCCCGCCGCGAAACCGCTCGCGAAGCAATGCATCCCGCACCACAACCGGGTCAAACGGGCTGACATAAGTGCGAACTGCCAGCCGGTCCACTGGCGGCGTGGTGATAAGAGAAAGATCCCGAACACCGGTTAAAGACATCTGCAATGTTCTGGGAATAGGTGTCGCAGAAAGCGTCAACACATGCACATTGTCTTTCAGCTCCTTCAGTCGTTCCTTATGCTGCACACCAAAATGCTGTTCCTCATCAATAATCAGCAAACCAAGGTCATGAAAATCTATCGACTTCCCAAGCAACGCATGGGTGCCAATCACAATATCAACCTGACCGTTCTTTAAACCCTCTTTAGTCTCTTTTAGCTCTTTATGCGAAACCAGCCGTGAGGCATGACCGATTTTTACAGGCAACCCCTCAAACCGCTCTTGAAAACCTTTATAATGCTGACGGGCCAGCAAGGTGGTCGGCGCAACAATCGCCACCTGCGCCCCGTTCATGGCCGCCAGAAAACTGGCCCGCATCGCAACTTCAGTTTTGCCAAACCCGACATCGCCGCAAATCAACCGGTCCATCGGTTTGCCAGAAGCCAGATCATCCCGCACCGTC
This sequence comes from Hyphomicrobiales bacterium, assembly GCA_021775425.1. Lineage (GTDB taxonomy): Bacteria > Pseudomonadota > Alphaproteobacteria > Rhizobiales > HXMU1428-3 > HXMU1428-3. Next base: position 28,367 of record JAJFHX010000041.1, on the reverse strand, counting down.
TCAATGCTGGATTGCTGATCATCCGTCGGCTCAAACGGAAAACGGGCAGCAAAATCATGCCACTGGTCATCAGCAACAATATAAGATGGTGCTTTGCGCAAAGCTCGCTTCGCGGCAATTTCAATTAGCTTCCCGGCAATATCCAGCAGCTTTTTCTTGATTTTCGCTTTGCGCGCCTGCCACGCCGTTCCACCCAGCCTGTCAAGCTGTGCATCACTTCCCTCAGAGCCAAACCGCGACAGAAGTTCAATATTCTCAACCGGCAGATAAAGCTTATCCCCGCCATGGTAAACCAGTTCCAGGCAGTCATGCGGCGCCCCAATTGCCGTGATTGTTTTAAGACCGATGAACCGCCCGATACCATGTTCATTGTGAACAATCAGATCACCAATCGAAAGGCTGGACGCTTCCTTTAAAACTTCGGCATCATTTTTCCGCGTCCGTTTGCGGCGCACAAGCCTGTCACCCAGACTATCCTGCTCGGCAAGAAACAACGTGTCACCCGTTTCAAACCCCGCTTCAAGGCCAAGCACAACAAAACTGACAGCACTGCTTTTGCCAAGCGCCTGAACTTCCTGCCAGTTTTCACATTTCTCAGTTGTCTCTAACCCGGCTTCTTTCAGCAAAGTGATCAGCCGCTCACGTGAACCGTTTGACCATGCAGCGATAACAATCTGCTTGCCGGTCTTTTGACGGGTTTTGATTTTTTCAACCACCCGCCTGAACAATTCAGTCCGCTCATCCCGCCGCTCTACAACAAAGTTGATCCCCGCCTTCCCTTCAAGCGAAATCACTTCATCAAAAACACCGGCATCATCAAGGTCAAACGGGCTAAGCTGGATAGAATGATTGGTGGTATTAAATTTTTCCCAGTCTTTTCTGGTCAGGAATAAATCCTGAACCGGCACAGGATTATAAGGCGGCGCTCCAAAGTTCTGCTGTTCCAGCGCCTGCTTGCGCGCGTCAAAATGCTCGTCAATCTGCTCAAAATGAGACGCAATCGCACTGTTGATTTCAACTTCTTCACTGATAATCGGGTTTGAAACATAATCAAACAGCGTATCCAGCCTTTCATGGAAGAAACTCAGCCAGTGCTCCTGCCCCTGAAAACTCTGCCCCTCACTGATGGCATCATACAAAGCGTCATTTCCCTGTGGTGCGCCAAATTGAGCGAGATACCGTTTGCGAAACAGGGCCCGCGCTTCCTCACTGAAATCAACTTCACTCACAGGCAGTAACGTCACTCTGTTCAGCTTTGAGGTTGTCCGCTGGCTGGCCGGGTCAAACTGGCGAATGCTCTCCAGTTCATCACCCCAGAAATCAAGCCTGACCGGCTGTTTATATCCAGAAAGAAAAAGGTCAATTATCCCGCCCCTGACAGCAAATTCACCTTTATCAATCACCATCTCAGAGCGCAGATACCCCATCGAAGATAGCCGCGCCAACAATCGCGCGCGGTCAATCCGCTTACCCGGCGTTAAAATCTTGATATTGCTTCTGATGAAAGAACGTGGTGGCACCCGCTGCAGCAAGGCTCGCGGCGTAGTTAAAATCAGCCTCGGCCCCCGGCGTTTGCCTTTTTCAAGCTGCGCCAGCGTTGCAATCCGCTCTGCTATAATATCCGCACGCGGGCCAGAGCGATCATAAGGCACACAATCCCAGGCAGAAAAACTAAGCACTTTGACATGCGGCGCAAAAAAAGCCAGCCCGTCTTTCAGAGTTGATAACCGCTGATCATCCCGGCAAACGTGAATGATATCATGTTGACCGCCAGCAATATTTTGCAACAACACCAGCAATTCGGAAAGAACAACCGGTTCCTGTCCCTCAACAATCCGGCTAAGCCCGATATTAAGACCAGTACCAGAACTGGAGTTTTCACCAGAGGCGGAATTATCAAACAGAGACGAAAGTCTCGCAGTCATTTTAAGCGTGGCATCAGTCATGATAGGAAGCTGCAAATCGAATAAGTGTTATGACAAAATTGAAATTATATAAAAAGACGTAACAAACCAGACACTTATAACCTTCCCGCTTTATAAGTCATGGTATTTTTGTATTTCACTGACAATTTCCGCAAATTCCGGCGCAATATCTTCATCCCGCCCCATCAGCCAGCCCTCAATCATTGGCTCAGGCAGGCTCATCAGCTTGTCAAAATGATCTATTCCAGCCTCATCCATGGTGTCTACCTTCTCATCCACATATTTACCCAGCAACCAGTCGAGCTCTTTTGTCCCTCGGTGATGTGCCCGGTAAATCAAACGCTTTTGCCTGTCAGAAAAATCACGATGATCAGTCATTGAAAACCTTTAATAAAACTCTACAACCCATTGCCTGCACACGATCTGAAGGCCTAATATGAAAAGGGGAGGAATTTAGCCTTATACCATAAACCTGTTACCCCGCCCGAGCGTTAAAACAAATCTCTGAAAACTTATCCAGTCATTTCAGCGTTCGTTCAAAACGAAGTAAACAGCAGAAGCAGTATGATAGTCTCTTTTAATAACCATCCTGCCCTTTAACGGTCTGATAAAAATACGGTCTGATAAATGCGCCCCTCAATTCTGCAACCACTCTTTAGTGATGTCGATACCTTAAAAGGCATCGGCCCCCGTTTAAGAACCCTGCTGACAAAACTAATTGACCGCCCGGGCGAAGTAAAAGACCCCCGTAAAATTGATTTATTATGGCATTTTCCCTCTGGCGTCGTAGACAGACGCAACCGGCCAAAAATCAACGACCTGAAACCAGGTGAACTGGCAACCTTTGATGCAACCGTCCTTGCACATAAAGGGCCAAAGTTTAAAGGCAAAGCCCGGTTTTCAAATGCCCCATACCGAGTGAAACTCGAAGACAGCACTGGTGAAATAGATCTGGTCTTTTTTCGCATTGACCCAAGATACATCGAACGCCAGATGCCGATTGGGGAAATCCGCTACATCTCGGGCCGTCCTGAGTTATACGCTGATAAACTCCAGATCCCCCATCCCGATCATATCCTCACCAAAGAAGAATTTGATAACTTCCCACCATTGGAACCTGTCTATCCGTTGACGCAGGGACTCACATCCAAAACTCTACAAAAAGCCATGAGCCAGCTGATGCCGCTCATCCCAGCGCTTGATGAATGGCAAAACGCAGAATGGCTAAAAAAGAACAACTGGCCCGATTTTCAAACCGCCCTTAAATCAATCCACCGCCCAAACGAAATAGAAGATATCAGCGCCAGCTCACCCGCCCGTCAGCGCCTTGCCTATGATGAACTACTTGCCAAACAACTTTCCCTCGCACTGGTGCGCCGGGAATTACGCGCCAAAAAGGGCCGTTCAATTAAGGGTACAGGAGCAATGCGTGAAAAAATCATCAACGCCCTGCCCTTTTCCCTCACCGGCTCACAATCCATGGCCCTTAGCGAAATCTATGCGGATCTTGAAAGCGAAAACAGAATGCTTCGCCTGTTGCAGGGCGATGTCGGCTCAGGCAAAACAATCGTAGCCCTGCTCACTGCCGCCGCTGCAATAGAAAACGGCCATCAGGTCGCGTTGATGGCGCCAACAGAAGTCCTCGCCCGCCAGCACCTTGAAAGCCTCGAAGAACTGGCCGGTAAAGCTGGCATCCGCTTAGGGCTTCTCACCGGGCGCGAAAAAGGGAAGGTGAGAAAACAAATCCTCCTCGCCCTGAAAGAAGGCCTGATTGATTGTTTAATCGGCACCCATGCGCTCTTTCAGTCGGATGTACTTTTCAAAGAACTCGCCTTCGCCATCATAGACGAACAACACCGTTTTGGTGTTGAACAACGCCTTGCCCTTCAGGCCAAAGCCGGGCCGCTTGGCGCGGAGCTTCTGGTCATGACAGCCACCCCGATCCCCCGCACATTATTAATGACGAATTACGGAGATATGGATGTTTCTAAACTGACAGAAAAACCAGCCGGGCGAAAACCAGTCACCTCGCGTGTCATTCCGATAGAACGGCTTGAGGAAGTCATGTCCGGCCTCAAACGCGCCATTCAGGAAGGGGCTCAGGCCTATTGGGTCTGCCCTCTGGTTGAAACGTCAGAAAAAATCGAACTCGCAGCTGCTGAAGAACGCCACGCCCATCTCAAACAATTATTCGGCGATAAAATCGGTCTCGTCCACGGCCAGATGAAGGGGGAGGATAAAGACAAAGTGATGGCGCAGTTCGCCAGCGGGCACCTGCCAATTCTTGTCGCAACCACCGTCATTGAAGTAGGCGTCAATGTTCCCAATGCCAGCATCATGGTCATTGAACATTCGGAACGCTTTGGCCTTTCCCAATTGCATCAGCTGCGTGGCCGCGTTGGGCGCGGTGAACGCCAGTCCTCCTGTATTTTTCTTTATTCTTCCCCCCTTGGTGCAACTGCAAAGGCAAGGTTAGAAACCATGCGCAGCACTGAAGATGGCTTTGTCATCGCTGAAGAAGATTTAAAACTGAGAGGCGGCGGCGAAATGCTGGGCCGCCGCCAAAGTGGCGAGCGGGATTTTCGCGTCGCCAATGTCCCCGGCATGCAGGAACTGATCACAGCCGCCAATGATGATGTAAAACTCATCCTTCACAGCGATCCCGATTTAACATCAGACCGTGGAAGAGCTTTAAGGAAACTGATTTATCTGTTTGAGTGCGATGAAGCGATCAAGTTGTTTCGCGCTGGGTAGTTTTTATCGGCTCTTCTGTCGGTGGAGAAGGCTCTTCATCAGACAACTGAACCTGTTCTGCATCATCCAATTTACCCTGCTCAGCCTTAGCGTCCTCAATCAGCGCCTTGGCTTTTTGCTTTGGCACAACAAGCCCGGCAGAAATAACAAGCTTAGCCCCCTCCTCAACTGACATATTGAGAATATTGACATCCTTTGCAGGCAAAAATAGCAGATAGCCGGAAGTCGGGTTCGGTGTCGTTGGCAAAAACACACTGAGCATCGTTTCATTATTACCATGCAGATCCGCAATTTCACCTTTTGTCTCCGTTGAGACAAACACAATCGCGAACAAACCTTTTCGCGGATATTCAATCAAACCGACTTTCTGAAAACTATTGCCACTTTGAGAAAGCACCGTTTCAAATATCTGCTTAATGGCCCGATAAAGGTTACGGACCACCGGCATCCGATCCAGCAGGCTTTCTCCATAACTAACCAGCGAACGGCCAAACAAATTCGCCGTTGTCGCGCCAATCACCATGATGAAGAAAATCGCAAAAATCAGCCCCAGCCCGGGGATAGAAAATGGCAGATAGGTTTCCGGATTATATTCTTCCGGAACATAAGGTTTGACCCAGGAATCAATAAAATTGACAAATGAATAAACCATATATGCAGTGATGCCGATCGGCCCGACAATAATCAGACCTGTCAGAAACGAGTTTCTCAATTGCGCTCCAATTCTTCCGGTTTTGCCCCCATCAGTACTTTGTGCCAATTGTGCCAGGCTGGCATTACCACTATCAGGATTATTCGTTACGGGCTTGTTTTTCGTTCGTCTGTTCTTTTTTTTAGTCATAATCCTGCACACAGTCGTCATAAACAACAGAATCTTAAGTCTTTATGCTGGGCATAAAAACAAAAGAATTGTTCTGATAATACTGAATATGGATGATTTTTACGCAATTTTAAAGGCTTATTACAGCAGGCCTGTTTATTCAACCAGTGAACAACCCATGCCAAGACGTGTTAAAACACTGCAGGTCTTTTTGCCTTTATCCCGGCTACGATAAGGCCCAAGATAAACCCTGTACTGACGGCGCGACTGACCAAGATCAGTCTCAACAACCATGGCAGATTTATCACCGACAAGTGAGGCATATTTAGTATTCAGCCTTGAGACGAATTTATCCGCAGCTTGCGGCTCGCCAAACACACCAAGCTGCACATGATATAGCGAACGTGACTGAACCTTAGCCGCAGGTTTTGCCGCAGCGACGACAGTCTTTTTAGCAGCTGCCTTTTTCTTTGGCACAGCAGCAACTTTGGATTTTTTCAATGCTTTATTGATTTTACTTTTGATCTGCGTTTTTGAAACGGCGGTGTTGCTCTTTTTTTGAGCATCAACCACCTGATCAGCCGCAATCACATCATCACCCGGGTTAACGGGTGTATCGGCCTTTTTCTTAGACCCGCCACCAAAAATATTATCAATGAACGTGCCAACAGGATTGTAATTAACAGTCGGCTTTTTAGCAGCTGAATTTAAGACAATCGGTGAACTGGTCACTATCGCATCATTCTTCTGATCATCAGGAGTTTGCAGGCTCGCCGTTTTCTTTAATTCAGAGGTCAGAACCTTTTGTTCTGTGTTCATTTCATCAGCACGTTTTGCCGCCCAGGCACTGTTAGAAGGCACTGCTGTCACTTTATTTTTTTCAACAGTTTTCTGGCTGTCACTCAGCTGTTTGGCCTTAGCTTTAATAGATCCTGTCTCCGGAGGCAGGTCAGCCAGTTTTAATTTTTCAGCATTTGTCTTTGATTCTTTTGAATCAAGCGTGGGAATTTCACGAATACCCGGATCTTTGGTCACACCAGCAACCTTTGCCTGAACCGGTGGTTGAACAACCTGTTTTTTAGAATTGCTGTTAAAGCCGAACAAATTACCAAGACCATCAAAAAACTGGCCGGTTGTTGATTTAGAGGCCTCAACGCTGGTGCGCCGCACCCCGTTGATACTGATCCCATCCGGCGTTTTAATTGCCGCAGGCTTGGCAACTTTAAGGTTACCGGCACCTGCCTGTTTTCGGTCTTTATCTGCCAGCGCTTTCTGTCCGGCAACATCATAGGCTAGTGCACGCTCGGCGTATAACCGGCGCAATTCAGACCCACTTAATTTACGAACCCATTCAGCATTTGAAAGGTCAGCAATCGATTGCGCCACTTTACCCTGATGTCTGTACGCAATGCCGCGCAACAAAAGTGCCTTGGCCAACACCTCAGGTTTTTGCTTACCAGATGAAACGATTGCACCAACATATTTAACAACATCATTATATTTACTGCTATTCAGCGCTTCTGTAGCCCGGTCAAGGTTAGCATTCGCAAACGCAGTATGACTGGTCAGTACTGCACCAGCCAAAATCAGGCACAGCACAACTGCCAGAGAGTACAAAACGGATTTTAAACGTCTTAGGAACATACCGCTTCCCGAATAATAGCCATATAAATTGCCAAAACAGGCACAACTCTGATCAACAGCAGCAAGTGCCAGCTTATTTCCCCCCACTATAGAACAATCCTTTGGGCAAAACTATGATTTAAAAGAACATTAAGCGAACTCACGCATGATAACCACAATTAAAGTAAATCAAATACAGCATATCACCATAACATCATAACTTACTGTTTTTAAAAGAATAAAATAGAGAGAAGGAATTCAGTAAAACGCATGTGGGACTGAGAAATCATCATAACTTGACTTCTAACTGCAATATCTCCCCATAACTGCGATAATTTAGCAACATCTCACCCGGCATTTATAGAAAACCAAGCCATATAAAAACATCCTTACCCTGAGCATTTAACAGGCAGAGTTACTTGAAACAGGAACATGGATAATCTTCAGCCAACACTGGCTCAATCAAAAATGAAAAGGGAAAAGTGGTTCACTTATTCAACCGTCACAGATTTCGCCAGATTACGGGGTTGGTCTACATCGGTTCCCATATGCACCGCAGTATAATAAGCCAGCAACTGCACCGGTATGGCTAAAAGAAGTGGCGCCACAAAGGGATGACACTTCGGCATCTTGATCTGGTCAACAATCTCACAACCAGCCCTTTCAGCCTCAGCATCACTGATGAAAATGATCTTACCGCCCCGCGCTGCCACTTCCTGCATATTAGAAACCGTTTTATCAAACAGCTCATCTTCCGGCGCAACGACAATCACTGGCATGTTTTCATCAATCAGCGCAATCGGCCCGTGTTTCAGCTCACCGGCCGCATAGGCTTCCGCATGAATGTAGGATATTTCCTTCAGTTTCAGCGCGCCTTCAAGCGCAATCGGAAAGCTTGTCCCGCGGCCAAGATATAAAACATCCCGCGCCTGCGACAGACTATGTGAAATTTCTTCAATCCGTTTTTCTTCTGTTAGCAATTCTGAAATCAGCCGTGGCACTTCAACAAGTGAACGCACCAGTTTCACCTCAAGCGCCTCATCAATCACCCCCCGGCTTTTGCCGATATGGATCGCAAGCGCCGCCAAAACTGTCAACTGACAGGTAAACGCCTTGGTAGACGCCACACCGATTTCCGGGCCGGCAAGCGTTGGCAAAACTTCGTCACTTTCCCGCGCAATTGAACTTTCGCTGACATTCACAATCGAAAGTATTTTCTGATTTTTTGCCTTGCAATATTTCAGACTGGCCAGACTATCCGCCGTTTCTCCTGATTGAGAGATAAACAACGCCGCGCCGCCTTCTGCCATCAACGGTTCCCGGTACCGGAATTCAGAAGCAATATCAACATCAACCGGCAACCCGCCCCATTTTTCAATCAGATATTTCCCGACCAGCCCGGCATAAAAGGCTGTGCCGCAGGCTGTCACGGTAAGACGCGGCAATGATTTAAAATCCAGATCAAGCGCAGAAAAATCAACCCGTTCAGAAGCAAGATCAATATAGTGCGATAAAGTTCGCGAAATCACATCCGGCTGCTCGTGGATTTCCTTCATCATAAAATGACGATGATTGCCTTTATCAACCACCAGCGTTTGCGCCATTGAAGTTGAAATTTTGCGTTGAACTTCCACCCGGTCCTGATCATAAATTTTTGCGCCAGTACCATTCAGCACAACAAAATCACCATCTTCCAGATAAGCCACCCGGTTTGTAAATGGCGCCAGCGCAATCGCATCAGAACCAACATACATGCCAGGTTCGTCTTCATCCCCATAACCAATGGCAAACGGACTGCCCCGCCGTGCCCCGATCATCAGGTCTTCATGCCCCTCAAAAATCACCGCCAGAGCAAACGCCCCTTCCAGTTGCGAAAGAGTAAAAAAAACAGCATCCTCAGGGCTTTGCCCGGCCTTTAACCCGCTGGCAATCAGATGAGCGATAACTTCCGTATCTGTTTCCGTTTCAAAAACATATCCGTCTTTCTCAAGCGCAACCCTTAAAGTTTTAAAATTCTCAATAATGCCATTATGAACAACCGAAACCCCCTCAGAAACATGAGGGTGCGCGTTCACTTCGGTCGGCTTGCCATGAGTGGCCCATCGCGTATGGCCAATGCCAATCAACCCCTCAAGCGGTTCGTCTTTTAGTTTGTTTTCAAGAAACCGCAATTTGCCTTTGGCACGCCGCCGCATCAGGTGCCCGTCATGAATGGTCGCAATACCAGCTGAATCATAACCCCGGTATTCAAGCCGTTTCAAAGCATCCACAAGATTAGAGGCAACAGGGGAAGATCCGATAATACCGACGATACCGCACATAAAGCTGGTTCCATTTTCTCAATAATAGACAATATACTAGCCAGAATGACCCACTAAGCTAAACGCATAGCCAGTTTATAGAGTCTGTTCAAATCACGTGCCATTTCAGATTATTAATCCCCTGAAAGCGCAGCTTTCCTGCGCATCTGGCTCTTTCTGAACCGCGCCGCCCAGTTTTCATAGACTTTGCGCTCCGCCCTCGTAATCACAAGATCATCCGCATTTACATTTTCAGAAACCACACTGCCAGAGCCAACAAACGCCCCTTCGCCAATGGTAACCGGCGCAATCAGCGAGCTGTTCGAGCCAATAAATGCATTGGCACCTATCACCGTCTTATGCTTGAAAAACCCGTCATAATTGCAGGTAATCGTACCCGCACCAATATTTGCTGATGGCCCGATAAGAGCATCTCCGACATATGTCAGATGATTAACCTTGGCACCTTGCTGAACATCCGCATTTTTAATTTCAACAAAATTGCCAACCTTTGCTTTTTCCCCAATCTTCGCCCCAGGCCGCAATCGAGCATAAGGACCAACATCAGCACCTGGCGCAAGTTCCGCCCCTTCAAAATGACAAAAACTCTTTATGTGTACATCGCGGCCAACCTTCACCTTCGGCCCGAACACCACATGCGGCTCAACGATCACATCCTCATCAATTTCCGTATCAGCTGAGAAAAAAACCGTCTCAGGGGCAATTAAAGTCGCACCATTGCGCTGGGCCTTTTCCCGTGCTCTGGCCTGAAAAATAGCTTCAGCTTCAGAAAGCTGCACCCGATCATTCACCCCAAGCACATCAGCTTCATTACAAAGCGAAGCCACCGTCTTTAAACCCCGCGCTCGCGCCAGCTCAACAACATCAGTCAGATAATATTCCCCATTGGCATTATCATTACCAACCTCCAGCAAGAGTTCGGTCATGGATATCGCCCGAAAGCCCATCACCCCCGAATTGCATAATTTAACGGCCAGTTCAGCTTCACTTGCGTCCTTCTGTTCCCGTATTGCCGCCAGATCCCCATTCTCATCAAGCAGCAGCCGGCCATAACCGGTCGGGTCATCCGCTTCAAAACCAAGCACACCAACATCAGCGCCATCTTTCAGCTGTTGATAAAGTCCGTCCAGTGCCGCCTTGGTCAATAATGGCGTATCACCATAGAGAACAAACACATAGCCGCTTCGCCCCTCAAACGAAGGACGCGCTGCCAGAACAGCATGAGCTGTGCCTAAACGTTCTGTTTGTTCAAATATTTGCGCGCCTTCAAAATGAGCATTGGCAATTGAAGCAACTGCCGCCATATCAGGGCCGACAACAACCGCGCACCCCTCAGCATCAAGAGAGCGACCAAGATCAATCACATGTCCCAGCATTGGTTTTGAACCAATCTCATGCATGACTTTTGGTCTGGCTGATTTCATCCGGGTGCCCATACCCGCTGCCAGCACAACAACCAATAAACTATCTTCGCTCATCTCATCTCTTCCCAAATACGGCCATTATCCGGCCTGATACCGTCTGATAGTTCAACAACATCTGACCGATAATTCATTTATTTCATTCAAGCTTTAAAAAAAATCGGCCCCCTCTTCAATCAAAAACACAGCCATACTCTGATTTCCACGATTACATTGTTAATATTACGCTCATGACCTGTTTCAGTCCCCGGATTTACCTTTTAACGCAAAATAAGCACCCCCTCATAAGTCATTGACCAAAATCCGCGACTCTGAAAAATTAGCACCTCGAACAAAATCTGCTGAGCAGAGGGGGTGAAAGTCATATCGATGAGTAAAAATACAGCCAAATCATCATCAGGAAACTCATTTTTCTATATGACATTGTGGGTTCTGTCTGCCATGGGCGCCATTGGCTACATGGCCTATTTGATGGAACATACAACACCCGAGCTGAAAAAAAGAACAACCGCCATCATCAGCCCTCAGCCTGATAGCAAAGACCTCGCCCTCACCAAAATCAGAGAGCAGTTAGACAAGACCAGTAAATCCATCAAAGAAATGAGCGTGAAATACTATGGACTTGATAATCAGATTGCCGAATTAAACAGCAATGTGAAAGCATTGAAAGCCAATAACAATCGCCTTCACAGCCGCGTTCACACCATTGAAAGTTCGATCAACCCGACTGTAACCGGCTCCATAAAGCAAATACCGCCAGAAAAAACGACAGCAAAATCAACTGTTGCAAAATCCACAATCTCAAAAACTAATCTGGATATTCAAAAGGTCCTGCAGAAAGACCAAAAACTCATCAGCAAAAAAAGCGTAGAGAGCGAAAATGTCGGGCCTCCGACCAGAATTACACCTGAACTGAAAAATAGCGAGCCTGAAAAACAGGAAGCTGAAAAATCTGAACAACAACTGGCGCTCAATATCATGCCGATGCCGATCAGAAAACAAAAGCCAGAAATCACGCGTACCCAATTCGCCATCGCCCTTGGCAATTATCCGGATCTTGATCGCTTAAAAAAAGCCTGGCAATTACTGGTCAAGAAATATGACAGCACCCTAAGCCCGCTTCAACCGCGCTATATCACCATGGTCGTTGATAATCAGGCACAATATAAGCTTGTCTCCGGTCCATTGAATAACGCACTTGATGCCGCCAAAATCTGCTTTCACTTGCAACAATCAAAAACCTACTGCAAACAAACCGTCTATCTAGGCTCTGATATTTAATCATAAAACAAAAAGGTATCAGACGACTAATCCCACCGTCGTACCAGGGGCGGATGCCTAGTGGGCATCTGAAGCCCCATCAAAGAAATCCCGGATGCCTAGTGGGCATCTGAAGCCCCGTCAAAGGAGTGGGCATCCGAAGTCCCATCCAAATGGGCAGATGTGAAAGCACGAAAACAGTTATCACCTAAACAACGACGGCGTACAGCGCCGGTTGCTTGTGGGCAACCCGAAGGCGCACAAAATATCATCTGAACCCCGGTCAAACAAAGCCAACCCAAAAGGTACACAAAATACCATCCGTCTAGTATCAGACGACTAATCCCACCGTCGTATCAGGGGCGGATGCCTAGTGGGCATCTGAAGCCCCGTCAAAGGAGTGGGCATCTGAAGCCCCGTCGAAGGAGAATCACCACTTAGTGATAATCATCATACCCGCCCGGCCCGGCTTCCATCAGGGTTTTCAATAGCATCAGGCATGAGCGAAACTCTTTCCCGTCTCGGGGGGCAACAAAAGCAATCCGCACCCGGTGAAACACCGCATCATCCTGCCCCGCTTTAAACGCATCAGCCACATCAATCATCATACCATTGCGCCGCGCCGCCGTTTTAAACGTTTCAGGCAACCAGGGTTCTTTTAATTTCAACCATAAGAATGGCGCCATCGGGTGAGAGGCAAATTCAAGCCCTTTAAATATTTCCCGCGCAATACTTTCACGGCTGGCAAATTCAGCACTGACCATTTCACTGATGCGCGCCGCTTCACCGCTCAGCACTATCCGCGCGGCAAGTTCTGCCAGCAAATAAGAATGGCCTCCCGTCATTGATTTATTGGCAAATAGGATCCTGTCCCGGTAATGAGAAGGAGAAGCAACCCAGCTGGCCCTGATCCCTGCTGAAACCGATTTTGACAACCCGCCAATATGAAATGTCTGCTCAGGGGCAAGCGCAACAAGCGGCGGCGGTGCATCATCAACCTGCTTGCCGTAAATATTATCCTCCACGATGATCACATTATGTTTTTGTGCCGTTTTAACAATCGCCTGCCTGTGTTCAAGTGGTAAAATAGTCGTTGTTGGATTATGCAGCGTCGGAATGGAAACAAAAACTTTGGGGTGTTGTTGCGCACAAACCCTCTCAAACTCATCAGGCTCAACGCCCTCTTTCCCCATACCAACCTGCACCACACGACGGCCAATAAGTGCCATTGCCCGGGCAAAAGGTGAATAGGTCAGACCTTCAATCGCGATTTTATCACCAGGCTGAGTGATCGTCGAAATGATAGACATAAACGCGGCATGCACCCCTTGCGCAGGTACAATCACTTCAGGCGACGGCACCCAGTCACCCGTTGCAAGCCATTGCCGCCCGGCAAGCTGCCATTCTGGCTCAAGGCGGCGAATATAATCTATCGACTTCGCCGGTTGCTCAGCCAGTATGTCCCGGCTCACTCTTTCGATAAGTTCACTCTGACCAAGATCAGGTGCACTGGTTGAATTCATCAGGTGAAGGGAAGGAGCAGCGTTTTGGCCCTGTTGTCCATTTTGTATTAGTGGTTTGTGAACCCCGCGCAGCTCGTCTCCACCTTGAAAATTCTCTCCGTCAACAACAGAAGCCAGGTCAATCGTACAGACCTGTGGCAGAAACCCACTTAAACCAAAATCTGCTGCAAATTCTTCATCCCGTTTCTGCGCCCGAACATATGTGCCACGCCCGACTTCAGCCACCACCAGGCCGCGCTCAATCATCAACTGATACGCTCGCCCAACGGTGCCGATCGTCACCCCTATATCATAAGCAAGGTTACGTTGCGGCGGCAGCTTATCCCCCGCTTCCAGCATTCCGGCGGCAATATCCCGCTCCATAAGGTCAGCCAGCTGCACATATTTAGGGCCAGTGCCATTTAAAGATTGTGGGCTATAATTTGTCATGGTGACAATATTTAAATTGTAATCACGACTGAGTCAATCCAAACTAAAATAAGTACAATTTACCAAACCAATCATGAAAACAGGAATATACCGATACAATAGGTACAATTATGTCTGAGATCAAACCATATATAGACAATATATTGAATGACAATTCAAACACTGCCGCACTCAAACAAGCTCCAAAACAGCCCTATTCCTATCAGGCATTTGTGGCCATTGATCTCGCAAAACACATTGTCACGCTGTTTAAACTGACCATTGCAAAACAAAAGAGCCGTGCTGATTTGAAAGCACTAAATAACCATCAGTTAAAAGACATCGGCCTGACAAGAAAAGAAGCTGATAGAGAAGCGGCAAAGCCTTTCTGGCAGTAAACCCGAACTTTACGATAAGCCAGAAAAAAACCGGTGAGGTCTCAGCATCCAGGCTGAAATCTCACCGGTTTTGATCCGTCACTCATTCTGCAATTGCAATCAGAATTGCAATCAGTATGCCTGTGCACTCTGTGTATAAAACTCAGAGGTTAGACGCATTAAACGTGTCACACGCCCGCATATTTCCAGTGTTATAGCCTTCCTTAAACCAACGCATGCGCTGGGCTGAAGTGCCATGTGTAAAAGCCTCCGGCACAACCCGGCCCTGCGTTTGCCGTTGAATGTTATCATCACCAATTTTAGAAGCGGCTCGAATAGCTTCCTCAAGGTCGCCTTCTTCGAGAATTTGATTCGCCGCATCTGCATGACGCGCCCAGAGACCGGCAAAACAATCTGCCTGCAATTCCATCCTCACCTGCAAAGCATTGCCCTGAGCTTTTGAAAGCCGTGCTTTTTGTGTCTGCACTTGCCGCGCAATCCCTAACAGGGTTTGTACATGGTGCCCGACTTCATGGGCGATCACATAAGCCTGGGCAAAATCACCCGGTGCGCCAAATCTTTGTTTCAGTTCACCATAGAAACTAAGGTCCACATAAACCTTCTTATCAAGCGGACAGTAGAACGGCCCCATCGCCCGTAAACCCGGCCCACAGGCAGATTGCGTCGATTGGGTAAACATTCTTAAGGTCGGTTCTTCATAAGTCCGGCCCATCTGTTTAAATATTTTATGCCAGACCAGTTCAGTCTCACGAAGCACCACAGAAGTAAACTGACCAAGGTCATCTTTAGCCTGCGGATTGGTTTTCTGTTTGCCAAGCTGGCTGTCACGCTGTTGTTTGAATTCCCCGCCCGTATCCGGCAATGGGTCTATGTTGATCTTCGGCTGGCCTTCCTGACGTTGAATTTGCGGGAATTGTCCCTGTCCTTTTGTCAACTCACGTAAAATAAGACCCGGATCACACTTGCCGGTAAAATACATAAACGCCAGCAAGATCAGGATGGTCCAGATGCTGATCCCACCGCCACGTGCCCCCGGCATGCGTATAGAACGGCCACGACCACCCGGCAACGGAATCCCAAAACGTCCCCCGGTACGACCCCGGTGGTCCTCAATATTTTTACTGCCTTCACGGCCTCTCCAACGCATAGCCCTGCCTCACTTAAAAATTTGACCAAACTCTAAAATCATTCTTAGGTTAATTCAAACCAACCCCGATAACGGGATTTGAAATGGAATTTAACTTATAGCCTAAAGCCAGTTAAATCCAAAAGCCAGAAATCATCCAATTTCAATAAAACCTCTGTTAGATGCATCTGATTTTGGGTTAAAAACCCATCAATACTGAGCGTAACACCCACCAGCCAATAATTAAACTATCACATAAGGTAATCACAACAACTATCTATAATTTAAGAGAATAATAAAAAAACTTAACAACTTTAATATGTGAAATTCAATAAATTACAGATAATTCATTTGTACAAATCGTTCCTCTCAATAATAATGATATGAGATACTAAACACTGTTTAAACCACTCAGCTCAACTATTTAAGGAGGGACTTTAAATGTTGCACAAACTTTCTTCACTGATCGCGCTGGTAATGCTCACCTGCATGGTTCTGGTCTCTGCCGGTAGCGATGCTCAAGCCAAAAATAAATATGGCGCAATTGCCATATCACCATCATCCAAAGCCATGGGTTGGTCCTATAATTACAACAGCAAATGGAAAGCCAATCAGGTCGCACTGCAAAAATGCTATCAGCACGCATCTGATTGTAAAATCGCTACCTGGTTCAGAAATGCCTGTGGCGCAGTTGCTGTTGGTTCAAATGGAGGCTGGGGCGCAGCATGGGGGCGCTCTATCAAACAAGCCAAATGGAAAGCCAGAAAAACCTGCCGCAAATATGATAGCCATTGCAAAGCCCGTCGCTGGGTCTGCACTGATCGTTAATTGCTTAGCGTAACAACCAAAATTTCTCAAAGTCAATTCTGGTTCAACGCGAATAAGCCTCTTAAGATTATCTCTTAAGAGGCTTATTATTTTGATTAGTCAATGAAACAAAATGAGCCACAGCATCAATCAGCCATTAAGCCTTATCCAGCCAGTCTCTGATCATGCCAATCTGCCGGGCCGTGTTCAGCGTTGGCGCATGACCGGCCTCTTTAATCTCTATCACCTCAGCACAAGGCCCGGTTGTCACCATGCGCTCAGCCGTTTCCCTGGTTAAGAGTTCTGAATTTTCACCGCGAAACACCAGCACAGGGCACTTGATCATATCCCAGAGCGGCCAGAGGTTCACATCAAACCCCGTTAACCCGGCACGAAGCGGATCACCGATTTTAGGATCATAATTCAAAGCAAGGTTACCGTTCTCAAGCTCCCTTACGCCAAACCGCGCCATGTCTCGCCAGTCTTTATTGCTCATCGGCGCAAATGGTGCGTGAATTTCCCTCAAATAAGTCTCAGCCTCTTCAAGATCAGCAAATTCCGGAGATCGCCCAACATAATTCCCAATCCGTGAAAGTGATGAATAGGTAATATAAGGCCCCACATCATTGATCACCATTTTCCTGATCGGACTTTTCGCAGATGCCGCCAGCATCATACCAATCAACCCACCCATTGATGTACCAACCCAGTCAACTTCCGGTACATCAAGCCGCGCAATCAGCGCATTCATATCCGCATTATATTGGAGGTTTTCATAAAGCGCCGCATTCTCAAGCCAGTCACTTTGCCCACGCCCGACAACATCCGGGCAGACCACCCGCCGCTCACGGCAAAGCCGGGCCGCCATTTTGTCAAAATCATGTGAATTCCGCGTCAAACCGTGCACACAAATGACGGGAGGATTAGGGTCCGCTTCAATCTCGCCGGAAGACCTCAGATCAGCCCAGTCCTGATAGGAAATTTTATGAAAACCCGAAAGCCCAAGCCCAAAATATGAACCCCGCGCGCTTGATGCCCTGTTCTTAGCCGACTTTTCAGAAGATCCCGAAGAACTATCATCTTCCAAAAATTCATTATCTTCTTCTCTAAGAAAATGAACTTTATCCTTAAACCAACTCAAAAGAGTGGCAAAACAATCTTTCAAACCAGCCACATTCCTCGTCCTGAATAGCCCGCTCCAAGCAGCAGAAGACATCTGCCCCTTGCAACCCCCGTCACTAAATCTTTGAAACATAACCTGTTTTTAACCCCGAGCTTCAGAAATCAAAGATGAACAATAGTCTAAATTCCACACCTTTAAACAATTCCCCCATTATCCAACATCATAAAGGGCAGAGAAAGGCCTATATCTGCATGGCTTTTATGCGTGAATAGAGTGTCGTTGCTTTCATTCCCAGCAGTTCCGCAGCACCACCCGGCCCGGAAACACGCCCATTTACTGCCTTTAGTGCCCGTTCAATATTCTGCTTTTCAAACTGAACCATTTCTTCAGCAGTTAATATACACCCCTCATCCGGCAACTGACCATGGCTGAATGCGGGCTTTTCTTCGGGCAGTAACTTAGCTGCAACCGGCAGGTTAAAACTAAGCTTGCCCCCTCTGGCAAGAATGGCAGCCCGCTCGAGAACATTTTGCAACTCTCTCGCATTACCCGTCCAGTTATAACTTCGAAGCTCTTCAATATTCGCTTTGGTCAGGTCCGGCTTATTAATATTCAGCCTCTTACAAACGGTCGCTAAAAAATGATCCGCCAGAATAGGGATATCCTCCGGGCGTTCACGCAGCGGCGTACACTCAATCGGCACAACATTCAGCCTGAAAAACAGATCTTCCCGAAACTTCCCCGCGGCCGCTTCCTTTTTCAGGTCTCTGTTAGTGGCCGCAATCACCCTCACATCAACAGAGCGGGTTTTTTCCTCACCAACCCGTTCAAAATGCCGGTCTTGCAAAACGCGTAATAATTTGGATTGCAAATCAAGCGGAATCTCACCCACCTCATCAAGAAAAATCGTGCCGCCATTCGCCAGCTCAAACCGGCCGTGCCGGTCACGCAATGCCCCGGTAAACGCCCCTTTCACATGGCCGAAAAATTCACTCTCAAATAACTCACGAGGAATAGCCGCGCAGTTCACCCTGATAATCGGCCGGTCTCGCCGCGGCGAAACCCGGTGAATGGCCCGCGCCACAAGTTCTTTACCCGTGCCACTTTCCCCCGTAATCAGAACATTCGCGTCTGTCGGTGCAACCAGTTCTATCTGCTTAAGAATATTGTCGATCGCATTCGAATTGCCAAGAATGTCATAATGGTTGGTGTGACTGCGGATCTCTTCCTGAAGATAGGCGTTTTCCATCTCCAGCCGTTCACGCAACTGGGCATTGTCCTCAAGTGCCGTTTTAAGCTGTTCTTCATCACGCTTACGTTTGGTGATATCTCTGAAAACAATCACCGCACCAACAACCGCGCCAGAATCTACAATCGGTGTAGATGTATATTCAACCCGAACCGGCCGCCCGTCTTTCGCCCAGAACACTTCATCATCAACCGTTTTCACAGTCCCCTGCCGAAAGGCATTATAAATCGGGCATTCTTCTGCCGGATAATGCGATCCGTCCGGGCGGTGATGATGGATCACCGTATGCATATCCTTGCCAACCAGCTCAGCCGCTTCATAGCCAAGCATTTTTTCAGCAGCCGGGTTCACGAAAGACGTCACCCCATCCGCACTGACCCCATAAATCCCTTCACCGGCCGCTGCCAGAATAAGTTGGTTTTCCCGCTCAATCTCTCTGAAATATCTCTCAGCCTTGCGCCATTCATTAATGCCAAGCCGGTGGTAAACATTCGCCTCATCATCAACAGAGCGGCGCTGCAAATCATCCAGATCCATAATCCGCAATACAATACAAACACCCCCCTGCCACTCAGCTGATACCGCACAATGCTCCAGCCGAAGCGGCGTGCCATCGGCGCGCGAAAGCTCAAGCTCTCTTGTCCAGGCAACACCGCGCTCAATTGCTTCTTCCGAAAACACATGCAGCACCCCCCGGGCATCAGGATAAAGCTGACCGATCGTCCGCCCGCTAAGTTCCGTTTGCGAGAATTTAAACAACCGCCCCGCCGCCTTATTCGCCCGAAAAATAATCCCGGTCGAAAGGTCATAAATCAGCCCGGCATCCGGTGAACAGTCAAACTCATGCCTCAGCACTTGGCCGCAAAGCGCCCAGACATCAAGGTTTTCACCAAGACGCTCTTTGATTTCATGTGAATTTACAAAAGCATCAGAGACCACATTCATATCAACCGGCGGCAAAGTCTCACTCATCTGAAAACACCCTTACAGAATTACGAAGTTTCATAAAAACAATTACCATATTTCATAATTTATGAAAAGTCGTAATTCAAGGCCAATAGTCGCTCCCATGTAAAGCACTGATTTTATTAGATTTTAAATTTTTATCCAATTGGCACAGCCATTGCTAAATAGGTAACTATCGATCGAAAATTTAACCTATGAACTCATTAAACCACCAACAGGGGGAAATGAAATGAAGTCCAAAAGTCTTGGCAATCCATATGATGGCGACATAGATTTAAGACATGACAGTGGGTGCACATGCAGCTCCTGCGCCTCAACATCTACTTCAGCTGTTAAAATCGATACCTCAAACGAAGAACTCCACTCAAGCGAACAAATCATGGAGCGTGCTATTGAAAGCGCCGTTGTACGCTCAATTTTTGGTCACAATGACTTATCACGGCGTTCATTCGCAAAAATGCTTGGCAGCACCTCTCTAGCTGCTGCCGTTGCTTCTGTTTTCCCGCTTGAACAGGCCAAAGCCGCCATCCTGGATAAACTCGGCAAGCCGGAAAAAACAAAACTGAATGTTGGCTTCGTTCCCATCACCTGCGCCACACCAATCATCATGGCCAAACCACTCGGGTTTTATGAAAAATACGGTCTGGATGTTGATGTGATCAAAACGGCCGGCTGGGCTGTGGCACGTGACAAATCATTAAATAAAGAATATGACGCCGCCCACATGCTCACACCAATGCCTCTTGCCATCACATTAGGGGCAGGGTCAACCGCCGTTCCTTATCTGATGCCGGCAGTTGAAAACATCAATGGTCAGGCCATCGTCCTCCATGTGGATCACAAAGACAAAAACGATCCGAAAATGTGGAAAGGCTTTAAGTTCGGCGTGCCGTTTGAATATTCAATGCACAACTTCCTGCTTCGTTATTATGTCGCTGAAGCCGGGCTTGATCCTGACAAAGACATCCAGATCCGTGTTGTCCCGCCACCTGAAATGGTCGCCAACCTTCGTGCTGGCAACCTTGATGGTTACCTCTCACCAGACCCGTTCAACCAGCGGGCCGTATGGGAAAAGGTCGGTTTCATTCATAAGCTGACCAAAGACATCTGGGAAGGTCATCCTTGTTGCGCCTTCGCTTGTAGTGCTGAATTTGCCAGCACAATGCCAAACACTTACGGCGCTTTATTGAAAGCCCTTGTGGACGCAACCCAATACGCCCACAAACATGAAAACCGTAAAGAAATCTCAAAAGCCATCGCACCGGCAAACTACCTCAACCAGCCGGTACCAGTGATCGAGCAAGTTCTGACCGGTCGCTATGCAGATGGTCTTGGTAACATCCATGATGTGCCTGACCGCATCGACTTCGATCCATTCCCCTGGCATTCAATGGGCGTCTGGATCCTCACGCAAATGAAACGCTGGGGCTATATTGAAGGTGATGTGGATTATAAGAAAGTTTCGGAAGAAGTTTACCTTGCTGGTGACTGCGCCAAAATCATGAAAGACCTTGGCCTCACACCGCCAACCGAAACTTACAAAAGCTACACCATCATGGGCAAAACTTTTGACCCGGAAAAACCGGAAGAATATGTCGATAGCTTTGCAATCAAACGGGTGTAACATATGACAAAGTCGCTAAATTTCAGAGCGGCTCTCCTTTCCCTGGCTCTGCTTATCGCAGGGCTGGGGATATGGGAAGCCTCAACACCAGTCATTAAAGCCGCAAGCGAAATGACTGAATATGAAAAACTGATGGGCGGGGCAGATCAGGAAGCGCGTGTACCACCCCCTTCGGCCATCATAACGAAGGCCTATAAAGAACTGTCAGACCCTTTCTACGATAAAGGGCCAAATGACAAAGGCATCGGCATTCAGATCGCTTATTCTCTTTTCAGAGTTTTAAGTGGCTATACCCTTGCCGCGTTAATCGCCATACCAATAGGCTTTCTCATAGGTATGTCACCACTTGCCTATAAAGCACTAGACCCTTTTATACAGATTTTAAAACCAATTTCACCACTGGCATGGATGCCCTTAGCTCTCTTTATCATCAAAGACAGCCAGGCCTCTGCTATTTTTGTGATTTTTATCTGCTCCATCTGGCCCATGCTGATCAACACCGCCTTTGGTGTCGCGGGCGTTAGGAAAGACTGGGTAAACGTCGCCAAAACTCATGAACTAGGCGTATTCAGAACGGCCTTCACAGTCATTCTGCCCGCTGCGGCCCCAACAATCCTAACTGGTATGCGTATATCGATTTCAATTGCCTGGCTGGTGATTGTCGCTGCTGAAATGCTCGTTGGCGGAACCGGCATTGGTTACTACGTCTGGAACGAGTGGAACAACCTTGATCTCACAAGTGTGATTTTCTCGATACTCATCATCGGCGTCGTTGGCATGTTGCTCGATACTATTTTCGCGCAAATCCAGCGTTTCGTCCAATATCAAGAATAGGAAACCACAACAATGGAAAAACCTTTCCTCGAAATCGATGGTCTCAGTAAAGTCTATCCCTCTCCTGAAGGAGGAGACCCGCTCGTCGTATTTGAGAATGTAAATTTCGACATCAACAAAGGTGAATTTGTCTGCATCATCGGTCATTCAGGTTGCGGCAAATCCACCATCATGAACGTACTCGCTGGTCTTGATACAGCAACCCACGGTGCTGTCACAATGGACAACACAGAAGTCGCAGGGCCTAGCCTCGACAGGGGTGTGGTGTTTCAGAACTATTCACTCCTGCCCTGGCTATCGGCCTTAAAAAACGTCACCTTTGGCGTTGCCGCAAGATATCCGGACTGGTCAAGAAAGCAGGTCCTTGACCATTCTTATAAATATCTCGAAATGGTTGGCCTCTCTGGCGGTGCTGAACACAGAAAACCATCCCAGCTTTCCGGCGGCATGCGCCAGCGGGTTTCAATCGCCCGCGCCTTTGCCATCCAGCCAAAATTACTACTGCTGGATGAACCCTTTGGTGCACTTGACGCATTAACAAGAGGCACTATTCAGGATGAACTAATCCGAATATGGTCCGGCTCAGACCAGACTGTCTTCATGATCACTCATGATGTTGATGAAGCCATATTACTGGCAGATCGCATCCTTTTGATGACAAACGGGCCATACGCCCGCGTTGCAGAAAGCGTTGTGATAGATATTCCCCGCCCAAGAGAGCGGGCCACCATCATCCATAATGATGGCTACTACAAAATCCGTAATCATCTGGTTGATTTCCTTGCCCGCCGTTCAAAAGATATGGCCGGTAAAGAAGACATCGTACCAGGTCAAAGAATTGAACCACTTGAGGTCAATCCGGCAAAAGATGGTGGTGTAATAAGCGAAGAAACGCCAAAAAAAACACCGCAATTAGTACCGGTAGCAAGTTAAAAATACATCCCGAATATGGAAGGAAGAACCAAATGAATAAACTCGAAGTTACAGAAATGATCATGGAGAAAAAAATCACTGCCGGCCTCACCTGGGCCTCTATTGCCCGGGAAATCGGTATGTCTGAAGTTTTCACCACATCAGCATGTCTTGGCATGAACACCTTACCGCGCGACAAAGCTGATAAGCTTGTCACATCCCTCGGTCTTCCTCAGGAAGCCGCCGTCGTTCTCTCTCAGTACCCTACAAAAGTTTTCAGTCAGCAGGTCCCGACAGACCCTTGCATCTATCGGTTCTATGAAATCGTTGGTGTCTATGGTGAAACTCTGAAAGAACTGATTCAGGAAAAAGGCGGTGACGGCATCATGAGCGCCATCGATTTTGATATGAGCGTAGACAAAGTCCCTTACGAAAAAGGTGATCGCATCGAGATCAAGATGAGTGGTAAATTCCTCTCATATAACAGCTGGTAAAATCAGTCACAGTTGAGCAGTCTGATCAGCATATTTCCGGAAAAGATCAGCATTTATATCAAATGAAAAATCTGGAAAATTGATCAGGTAAACAGCCTTGGGTGAGATGAGCACCAAAGGCTGTTTTTATATATACTAGTAAACATATGTAATCTTTCTGCCAGGCCAGAAAATATTCTGGCCTGGATTTCAGCCCCCTCCAACCAGCGCTTACCAAAAAAACACTCCTCGGTGCCAGTCGAAATAATTATAAGGAAATCAAAAGAGCATCAGAAGCTGTAATGGATTACAAAATAAAAATGCCATCCAGAATCTGGATGGCATTTTTTCCACGCTCTACTCAATTAAGTATAAAACCTGCCACAAAAATCCCCGTGAGCGACAGGCTCGGCATGGTCAGTTAGATCGCAAGATAATCATGACGAAGCTCTTCATTATCAAGAACTTCCTTTGCCGTACCATCAAACACCACCTGCCCGGTATCAAGAATAATAGCTCTGTCCGCGAGGTTAAGGGCCGCAACAGCATTCTGCTCAACAAGAATAGTTGTTATGCCCTGCTCCCTGATCAGTTGTAGTGTTTTTTCAATTTCATGCACAATCACTGGCGCAAGTCCTTCATAAGGCTCATCCAGCAACAATAATTTAATATCCCGTGCAAGTGCCCTGCCGATCGCAAGCATTTGCTGCTCACCACCAGATAGGGTCGTTCCCTCTTGAGTGCGGCGTTCTCCCAAACGAGGGAAAAGATCATAAATCCGCTCAAGTGACCAGCCAATCGGTTTTTCGATTTGTGCCAGTTGAATATTTTCTTCAACTGTTAACCCCTGAATAATCCGGCGGTCTTCAGGCACAAGACCAATACCAGCCTGAGAGGCCTGATAAGCACGCATAGTATGCAGTGGCTGATGATCAAGCCAGACTTCCCCATGGCGAAGCTCGGGGTCATCAAGTCGTGCAATAGCTCTAAGGGTAGACGTTTTACCAGCACCATTTCTACCAAGCAGTGCAAGAATTTCACCCTCGTGAACATTCATGCTCACACCCTGAACAATGTAGCTTTCTCCATAATAAGCATGAATATCCCATGCAGAGAAATAAGCAGGTGCAGTGGCAGCATGATTGGCATTTTTGTCTTTTGTCATTTCTGCTCCATCAACCATTAATGTGCACCTCCAAGATAAGCTTCCTGTACTTTAGGATGTCCTTTAATATTTTCAGGCAGGTCTTCAACAATAACGGTGCCTTGTGCCAGCACAGAAATTTTCTCAGCCAGAGAAAACACAACATGCATATCATGCTCAATAACTGCCATAGTAATATGGCGCTTGCCCTGAATTTCACGAAGCAGTTCAATTGTATTGTTAGTGTCAGCCCGCGCCATGCCAGCAGTCGGCTCATCCAGCAACAATAGTTTCGGATCCTGCGCCAGACACATCGCCATTTCAAGCCGGCGTTTATCACCGCGAGAAAGTGAAGATGCAGTCATGTGCCGTTTGTCAGCCATATTCACATCTTCCAGCATATGCTGTGCTTTATCATGGATATCAGCTTCCCGTTTAACAAATTTAAGAGGGTTCAGACAAAAGCTGCCATCCCGTTTTGCAAAACAGGGGATCAGAACATTTTCATAAACGGTCAGATCAGCAAAAATTTCAGGCGTCTGAAACACCCGGCTAACACCAGTCTGGTTAATCTCATGTGGTTTCATCCCTAAAAGAGATTTTCCACCAAAAGTAACCGTTCCGGTATCAGGAATAAGTTTACCGATAAAACAGTTCAGCAAAGTTGATTTACCTGCACCATTCGGACCAATGATCGCATGAATGGTACCTTCTTCGACGCTCAGATTCACATTATGCAATGCCTTCAACCCGCCGAAGCTTTTATTTACGTTCTGGACTTCAAGTATACTCATTTGTCCACTCCTATTCAGCTGGTTTCACGGCATTATCAGTGTCGGATGGAACCGAAGCATCTTGCTTCTTATCCTTAGACTGAAACCGCTCAACAATATGAGTAAGACCTTGTATCAGCCCACCAGGCAAGAAGATAACCACCATCATGAACAGCAAACCAAGAGTAAGCAGCCAGCCTTTACCAACAAAGTAATACAAAATACCAACAATAATATCTTCTAACCCGTCAGGCATAAATGAGAACCAGCCGTGAAGCACATTGTCATTGATTTTTGAAAAGATATTTTCAAAATATTTAATGAAACCAGCACCAATCACCGGACCCAATAACGTACCGGCACCACCAAGAATGGTCATTAGCACAACTTCACCAGAAGCCGTCCATTGCATCCGCTCCGCACCAGCAAGTGGGTCAGTACAGGCCATAAGACCGCCAGCAACACCGGCATACATGCCAGAAATCACAAATGCCGCCAGCGTGTACGGCCGGGTGTTCACACCGGTATAGTTCAAACGGTTTTGGTTGGTTTTAATCGCCCGGAGCATCAGCCCGAAAGGAGACCTGAAAATCCGCATCGACAGATAAAAAGCCAATATCAACACCAGACCACAAAAGTAGTAACCCGCGTTAAACTGTAAAGTCATGCCGAGGAATTCAACCTTTTGCGTAGCATTCATCGCCAGACCAAACAAATTGGTAGAAGGCAATGATCCGGTTGTATTCACGCCGTCAAGCACACGAGGATCCTGCAGCGTTAATTGCAGACCGGTTTCACCATTGGTAATCGGCGTTAAAACCGAATAGGCAAGACTAAAACTCATCTGCGCAAACGCAAGCGTCAGGATCGAAAAGTAAATCCCTGACCGGCGAAGTGAGATAAAACCGATAACCAAAGCAAACAGGCCAGACACAATCACAGCCAATATAAGACCCGGGATAACATTCATGGTTAGCAGTTTAAACATCCAGACGGCTGAATACGAACCCACTCCAAGAAAGGCCGCGTGACCAAACGAGAGATAGCCAGTAAGGCCGAAGAGAATATTAAAACCAATGGCAAAAATGCCAAAGATACAAAAACGTTGCAATAGGTCAGGATAGCCCGCACCGAAAGGCGCTAAAATAATCGGACCCGCTAAGACCGCGATGATGAACAACAACATCAACAAACGATCATTATTTTGGAATTTAGATATCATAAATAATTATTCCTCCATCACGCCAGCACGTCCCATCAAGCCCCGCGGACGGGTCAACAGGATAATAATCGCAACGAGATAAATGATGATTTGGTCAATTGACGGTAAATACAACGCCTCGAAAAATCCTTTAACTTCATTCATGGATGCAAAACTTTCCAAAATTCCAAGCATGAAACCTGAAAGCACAGCACCAGACAAAGACCCCATGCCGCCAACAACAACCACAACAAAGCTAAGCACAAGAAAATCCATGCCCATATGATAGTTTGGTGAATTAATCGGCGTGTACATCACACCGGCCAGCCCGGCCACCGCCGCAGCAACACCAAACATAATCGTAAACCTTTTATCGATATTGATACCAAGCAGACCAACGGTTTCCCTGTCAGCCATACCAGCCCGAACAACCATACCAAAGGTCGTGAACTGCAGGAACGCAAACACCGAAGCAATCACTAGCGCAGAAAAGGCAAAATAAACCAGACGCCAGTAAGGATATATAACTGCATTTTCAGCCATGCCGATCAGCACGCCAAAATCAAAAGAGCCCCTGAACACTTCTGGAGCCGGTGTCGGAATAGGGTTCGCACCATAAAACGCTTTGATAATTTCCTGAAGCACAATAGCCAGGCCAAATGTCACCAGAATCTGGTCAGCGTGTGGACGCTTATAAAAGTGCTTAATCAGGCCTCGCTCCATTATAAAACCAAACAGAAGCATGATCGGCAATGTAACAATCAGCGCCAGCGGCACCGACCAGTTTATTATCGACGCCCCCATCGATTCTCCAAACCAACTGACAATATAAGGTGTTTTAATCGTCAACGGGTTACCAAGAAAATCGGTTTTCGTCGGATCAAGCGTAACTGTGGAGAGGTTTAAAATTCTTTGCAGCGTCACAACGCAAAAGGCGCCAATCATAAAGAGAGCGCCGTGAGCAAAGTTCACCACCCCAAGTGTCCCGAAAATCAAAGTCAGCCCGAGTGCAATCAGCGCATAAGCACTGCCCTTATCAAGGCCGTTCAGGATTTGAAGTAAAATCGCGTCCATATTCCGTCCAAACAATAATTGTTAAATAAATTTCTGTTGCGCATCTAAAATGCTCAATCGCGCACCATTTTCGCAATGGTGCCCCAGCCAATTTGGTCACGCCGGAACCAACCGGCGTGACCATGCAAACCCAAAAGGGGGGATTAAGCGCCCGGGTTACATTTACCTAGATTACCACCAGCAAACATTGGGTGATCAACCGCATACTCAACCTGAGCACGTGGTGTAACCTCAACAACTTCAAGAACGTCAAATTGTGAAGTTGGGTTTTCTTTACCCTTCACAACTAGAACATCTTTAAAGCACTGGTGATCTTCTTTACGGTATTCAGTAGCACCGTTACCAAGGCCATCAAACTTAAAGCCTTCAAGAGCTTCACCTACAGCACATGGATTAAATGATTTTCCACGTTCTACAGCATCAGCATAAAGCAGTGTTTGTACATAGCAGGTATGTGCAGCCTGTGATGGCGGGAAGCCATACTTTTCACCGAATGATTTAACAAACGCTTTTGAACCATCGTCTGTTAGTGACCAGTGCCAGTTGGTAGAACCAAAGATACCTTTAACGTTCTTACCAGCACCACGAGCCATCAAACGAGAATAAAG
>JAJFHX010000005.1 GCA_021775425.1 Hyphomicrobiales bacterium | reverse complement strand
TATGACAAAGGTGCCAATTCATACATCACCAAACCCGTTACAGTTGATGGCATGATGCAGGTCGTTCAACAATTTGAGGCCTACTGGTTTCAACTGGTAAAACTTCCCGACCCGAACTGAGCCGGATCAATTTCTCAAATCTTAAATTATAAATCCTGTCTTCCATCTCATCCTGCCCCACACCGAAAACCAAAATGCCGCCAGTAAAAAATTACTGACGGCAAATTTCTGACAACAACTTATTGTCGACAAGCGGGAGTTCGTAATGAAGTTAAGTAATCAGGTAAATCAACAACATCATTTAACCGCAAAACGGTTCGCAGGAACGAGGAATGATCAACCTCTGCCCGTAATAGATTTTATCACCCTCAAGCTTATTCGCTGCAATGATAGAGCGCTCAGGCATCTTATACTGATGCGCCAGTTCACTTAACGTATCTCCAGAACCAACAACAATCACTCGTTGCCGTTTATCCAGTATATGCCGGGCATAAAGCTCATCATTCCTGATTTTCTTTTTCGGCTTCCGGAGAGAACCTGTCTCAACCGGCTCTTTGAAAGAGCTATGTTTATAACCAACAGGTTTATAGCTTGCATGTTTGTAGTTGAGTGACCGGCCTGGAATAACCAAACGCTGACCAGTCTTAACCTGCATTGTCTTCAGCTTATTTTCCCGCATTAAAGCACCAGTCGAAACCCCGAATGATCTGGAAATGCCGTATAACGTTTGACCGCGGCGCACAATTATTTCTCGTTTGCTCCTGACAGGCCCGGGCTTTTTCAATGAAGCAGTAACAACCGGCTCGTCATAGTAACCCCGTTTTTCAACCATCTCGCGGCGAACAGGTATGAGCAACTGTTGCCCGGGTCTGATCTTCGCGTCTTGTAACCGGTTCACACGCGCCAGACGTCTGAGCGAAACACCATATCGATATGAAATTCCATAAAGCGTATCGCCCTCACGAACAAGGTAAGGCCGGGTACCTCTTTGTTTTTGAAGAGGAGCTCCACCAAGTTGAGAATAAGTTTTATATTTTGTTTTTTTCAGAGCAGACTTCTGCTGAATAGAAGCTGTCGTAAGTGGCTTTTCTTTACGCGTCGACCGATAGTCAACATTTCTGGATTGAAGTGAAGTCTCGATATAACTTTGCGGGTCTGAACAGCCGGATAAACCGCCGAAGACCAAAAATAAAGCAATCAGAAAAAGATTATTGAAGGAAATCTGGGAATAATAAGAAGGGGTTAAAATACTCAAGCTACGAATGTTCATCTATATACTGGGTTCCTTTCTGGGTAGTCTGTTAAAATTAGAGTGCAACTTCGCTCTCATCCCCTGCGAAAATCAAATGTGATTTTCACAGGCAAACAAAGCACACCCGGTGAGGAAAGATAAAGTCAGCAAAGGCCGCCTTATGTTTACGCAAGTTCTGAATTCAGAAGTTGAATAAAACCAAACATCTCATCGGTCACAATGGGTTTTACAAGATAACCATCAGCACCAACTTCATATGTCTCAAGCATGTCAACGACATCATCAGATGTGCAAAGCATGAACACAGGAATATCCTTGTAAAGCTTGTTGGTTTTAATTGATTGCAGAACTTCAAATCCGTTGACTTCAGGCATATTGATATCAAGAAGAATGATAACATTCGCACCATCTTCCATCTCAGTATACATCTGAGAAAGAGTCCCAATCACATTTTTCGGATTGGTTTCATAAACAAAATTGTTTGAAACTTTTGATTCATTCAGTCGCCGCTTGGTTACATAAATATCTTCAAGATCATCATCAATCATCAGGATATTTGCGCTTGGCGCAATTGATGGTAACTGAGCATCATCAGCAAAAAGTCCATCATCGGCTAAGTATAACTCAACGCTACCACGTGCAATTTTACGGCACTCATGGTTCTGCTTACGACTGTTATCGTTATAAAACTCAACATCTGATGTAAAATCAGATTGAGTTTGTAAGTTTTGCAGTACTGACATACGTCTCTCCTTGTACAATCTTATTATATCAGGATCGAATATACGAAAGAGGGAGCACTGGTCTGAAATAACTGTTTTTTTTATATTTTATTTAACAACGCTTCCCCGGATTTATTATCTTCTTTCCCGGTTATGAAAAAAACATAGCGCTATTTGAATAAAATTTTATTAAATTACAAAAATATTTATACTGATAGACAAGAAAGTATATTTAGGAAAAATAAGTGTATTTATATGTATAAAGTATAGAAAGAGCAGAAACATCATAACAATGAATTTATACTTGTATTAATATGAGAAAACGGCTTTTTATTTTTAACGATTTGCAAACGATATATTAAGAACTTTAACCGCGCAAAAAATCAAAGTCGCACCCCAATGGCGCTTGCAATACAGAGCGCCTATAAAGCGCTTTGTACCCACGCCGGTACGGGGCATCCAATCCACCCGGCTCAGTTATTGAGTTTTTAATCTCATTCAGCCGCCTTTGCATTTCCGTTTCATCCACCAGCAACTCAATTGTTTTTTCAGCTATTGAAAGCTTGATCAGATCTCCATTTTCAACAGCAGAAAACGGCCCGCCTACGGCGACTTCAGGCGCAATATGCAGAACAATCGTACCAAACGCAGTACCAGACATCCGCGCATCAGAAATCCGCACCATATCCTTCACACCGGCCTCAGATAATTTTTTAGGAATGGGTAAATACCCAGCCTCGGGCATCCCTGCCGCAACTGGCCCCGCATTTTTCAAAACCAGAATATCATCAGCCTTCACATCAAGCGCCGGGTCATCAATGCGGTTAGAGAGATCTTCCAGCCCATCAAACACCACCGCCCTGCCAGTCACTTCAAATAATTCTTCCGTCGCAGCCGCCCGTTTAAAAATTGCACTGTCCGGCGCGATATTGCCGCGCAGCGCCACCAACCCGCCAACCGGTGAAACCGGGTTGTTAACCGGGCGAATAATGTCCCTCCCGACCCATTCAATCGGCTCGGCCAGACGGTCACCAAGTTTCACACCTGTCACATCCTTCGTATCGAGATGCAACAAATGCTTAATTTCACGCAGCACCGCTCCCACACCGCCAGCCGCATAAAAATCTTCCATATATCCAGTGCCAACAGGCTTTAGATCCACCAACACAGGCGTTTCATCAGAAATTTCATTGAGCCTCTCAGGCGTCATAACTATGCCAAGCCTTCCGGCAATCGCATTTAAATGCACCAGCGCATTGGTTGAACCGCTTAACGCCATAATCAGCCTGAAGGCATTTTCCACTGACTTCTGAGTGATAATTTCATCAGGTTTAATCGGCTTTTCTATCAGCTCAACCGCCGTTTTGCCGCTCATCTCCGCAGCCACCAGCCTGTCCGCATGAACAGCCGGGATCGCAGCTGACCCGGGCAATGACATACCCAGAACTTCAGAAACACACGCCATCGTGCTGGCAGTTCCCATCACAGCACATGTGCCAGCTGTTGTCGCAAGCCGGCCCTCAATCAGGTCGATTTCTTCTTTTTCTATTTCCTTCGCCCTGTATTTACCCCAAAAGCGGCGACAATCAGTGCAGGCGCCAAGCCGCTCCCCCCTGTGCCGCCCGGTCGACATTGGCCCCGTCACCAGTTGCACGGCCGGCACACCGGCAGAAGCCGCAGCCATCAATTGCGCCGGCACCGTTTTATCGCAGCCACCAATCAAAACCACAGCATCCATCGGCTGCGCGGAGATCATTTCTTCCGTATCCATCGCCATCAGGTTCCGGTACATCATGCTGGTCGGATTTAGAAAAACTTCCCCAAGCGAAATCGTCGGAAAGACCCGTGGCAGGGCACCAGCCGCCAACACTCCCCTTGAAACCGCCTCAACCAGTTCAGGCATCGCCCGGTGACAATTGTTAAACCCGGACCCAGTCGCCGCAATGCCAACAATCGGCTTGGCTAACAAAGATGAGGAAAGTCCCATCGAACGTGCAAATGAACGACGCAGATATAATGAAAAATCCGCGTCACCATAATTGGTCAGCCCATTAGAAAACCCTTTGGAACGCCTCATTAATTGTCCTCTGATTTAGAAAATTGAAATTTCAGTATTGACTGGTATTCAGCTATTTTTCAACCAACAAAGACAATAAACAAAACACCCGTCAACTGAAACTCAAACACAGCGAAACACTCCATCCGCACCAAGGCAGCTATGGAGGCCTTCAAACCACTGATAGAATAATAGAGCTCTGTGTTAATCTAGATGAAATTAACCAGGCTGATACCCTGCAACGTGCCAATCGTCGTATAGGTCGCCTGCAATCTGGTCTGCAGGTCCAGCAATTTCGCGCTGACTTCATAAATATCTGCGTTTTGTATGTCTTCCACCATTTGCGTCAACAACGCACCATGGGTGTCATGGCGTTCCTTTGTCCGTCCGATAACACTGTCAGCACCCGCTATATCAGCGATGATACTATCTACCGTCTGATTGCCAGACTGGCTGGAAAGATTGACAGTAATCCGCGTCCGCGTCGCATCATACCGATCCTGCGCGTTGGTATCCCCTTCTGTATAGGTATCAAGCGAAGCAACCGCCAGGTTTTGTAAAGCCACACGAAACGCGTCTTCATTCGCCCGGGCGCCATATTCAACACTGATATAATCATCAACTTTCACAGTCTGCGCGCTGCGCGCATCATCACTCGAAAGTTCACCCTGATACCAGAACACCGTATTCGCTTCCGTCGCATCAACCAAAGCAGTTGCGGTGTCATATGGTGGACCATCAACCCTTTGCGGCGGGTTAGCCGCATCAAAATTAAAAAAGTTTTCAGCCGCCGCAAAGTGAGAAGACGCTATCAGCTCTGTATCACCTTTGCGCAGCAACTCAGCGTCAAGCGCCGCTGTAATATTCGCCGCCGTATCCGCTTCCGTCGCCCCGATCTGGAATTCACCCGGATGTTCAGGCGCGCCGGTTCTTGCCGTCAGCACAATATCGGTCGAAGTTCCATCAGGCAGTGTCAGGGAAAAGGAAATTGCCTCACCATCCGCAACCGTATTCGCAGTAACTTCAAGGTCAATCGCAGGTGGGGCTCCCGCTGGTCCGGCTACTGTCACACCTGTCAGAGTGCTATTCACGCCGGCAAGTTTAAAACCAAAGGGGTGCGTTCCATCTTCAGCCAGCTGAATTTCCGTACCGCTTGGTTGGGTAAGGTCAAGTCTGCCCTTATTGTCATCGCCTAAGTCAGCCAGTTGCCGCTCATTGGCAATCTGCTTAAATCCGGCCTGTGCGCCGACACCATCAAGAATAACATCACCCGGCACAACCGGCTTATCCGTGACCGCGCGGCCACTGTAAAGATAGCGCCCGCCAGCTTCCGTATTTAAAATCGAAGCAATATCCTGAAACCGCGCTGTCGCTTCTGATTGAAACAGAGTTTGCCCGTCTGTATTCAGATCAAAATTTGTACTAAGGCTATCAGACCGTGTTTTTGAAACGGAATCCCAGACCTGCGTCAGTGTCTCATTGAGAATATCCACTCTGACTTCAGCCTGATCAATAGAGCGCAGATAACCATTTAATTGAGAAAGGTCGGTGTTAAATTCAATAAACTGCCGGCGCTCCAGCCCCAGGCCGCCATATGTCTCCGATTTCTGGCCCGTTGCCAGTTGGCGCTGCAAGTCATCAGACTGCGTTCTCGATGTTGTGATCGCCTGATAAAGATGCGACCTCGATGTAGCAAGTGGAATAGCCATTTATTTAGTCCTAACTTGACTGGAGTAGAATATCCATCAACTCACTGGTAACTGCAATCACCCTGGCGTTCGCAGCAAAAGCCTGCTGCAGGGCAATCAGATCCGCAAGTTCTTCATCAATATTCACACCCGTGTCACCCTCATATTTTTCTCTCAAACTGGAAGTCACAGCTTCTTGCGCTGTAAGGTTCACAGTCGCCCGTTCAGATTGAGAGGTTTGAAACGAAATTATGTTCTGTGCAAAATCAATCACACTGCCAACAAAAGGCGTGTTGATTCCGCCAATGCCATTTTGTGATCCAAATTCAATATTGGTTTGCCCAAGCCGTGCAATCAGATCAAGTGGTCTTGAATTATCACCAATCAGTGTTTCCGGGCTCGTTGAATATTTAACAAGCAGTTCCGGGTCTTTCTGCACCAAATTGTTAACCACAATTCGCCCGGCAAAACCGGTTTTCTGATAACCACCATCAACGGCACCCGTATAAGCCTGATTATTCCCGGTATCCATAAACAAAGGAAAACCAAGCCCCCCATCCTGCAATGATGTATTCGTCACGGAAGCGCTAAGGCTGTTTATATCTGTATTGTTTCCCGCCCCATCATCGACAATCCGCAAAGTACCGGCTGCAGGAAGGCTAACAGTGATATTCGCCCCAAGCGCTGCATCCAGTGCCGCCGCAACCGCAGCTTCACCAGCAGAAAAATCAACCCCGATCACCACATCATTCGGATTAGATGTCGCATCATTTGAAAGCGGTAAAACAGAAGCGTCATCAACTCTGACGATTGAAATGTTATGCGTCGTCGGCCCGGCATTATCAGTATATTGCAGGCTGATCACATTGCCGCGCTGCACATTCGAAATATCAAGATCAAATCCTGTCGCCGCTCCAGCCGTCGCCGCCACTCCAGAAACATCAGAATTGGTAAGCGAAAGAGCAAGGCCGCTTGCAAGGTCATCAAGCTGTAATTGCGCCTGCGGCAAGATTGTATCCCGTAGCTCAACCAGAGCCCCAAGTCTGCCGGTGCTTAAAATGCCATTTTCGATCAGATCAATCTCATAAGCATTTGAACCATCTAATGTCACAGTGCCAACACCGCGCTCCAGTGGATCAGTACTATAAAGCGAGCTTGCACTCAGATTACCATTGCGGTCAAAAGACAGTTTCACGGCCTCATTATCAACCAGAACATTACCGCTCTTAGAATAAACAACCGCCCGCCCGTTATTATCATTGGTGACATTCACCTCAAGATATTCACTAAGCTTGTTAACAAGTAAATCTCGCTGGTCTTCCAATCCGGCGGTTTCAGCATTAACTGCACTGGCGGTTGCAATCTGATTATTTACATTTTCAATGCCCTGCAACAGGTTATTAACTTCAGCCACCCCGTCAGCAATGCTGTCTTCGGCTAGCTGCCTGAGGTTTTGCACACTGTCCGTTAAATAGCGAAGCTCACTTGCAAGTGCCTCAGCCTGATTAACAACCGCAAGACGCGCTGCCTGCGATTCTGGCTGCGTAGACAAATCCTGCAAAGACTGAGTAAATTCATTCACCCTTGTGTCAAGGGCGCTCGCCCCGCCAGGTGATCCAAACGTTTGATCAAGCTTGTTTAAAAAATCAGAAATCGCTTTGGTATAAGAAAGGCGGCTATCCTCAACAAATAGTTGCTGCTGAACAAACTGGTCAACCTCCCGGGTAATACCAGAAATGCGTGCACCAAGTCCCTGCTCTCCTGAAAGCAGGTTTTCCTGTTGGGCAACTTTACGCGTATAACCTTCCGTACCCGCATTCGCAATGTTACGCGCAACAACATCAATCGATGATTGCGTAACACTCAGGCCCGAATTGGATATTTGTAGTATATGCGTTAAACCCATAACCGCTCACTCTTGTTGAATAAAATCAATCGGCCTTTCAGCTATGATGAGCTGAAAGACCAGGCTCGATAAAATTACCGAACCATATTCAGCGCTTCCTGAATCATTTCGTCACCCGTGGTAACAATCCTCGTATTCGCCGCATAAGCCTGCTGCGTCACAATCAGCTTGGTAAATTCATCCGCAATATCGGTATTCGAACTTTCAAGCGCATTGCCAACAATATTACCGCCAGCCCCGAGGATCGGCGCACCCGATTCATCCGTTGCCTGATAAGCACCACCATCAAGTTTTCTCAAAAAACCATCGGCGTTAAACTCAGCCAGTTCGACCGAAGCAATATCAAGCTGCTGCCCGTTTGAATAATTCGCCACAATCCGCCCTTCTTCAGAAACGGCCAGCCCGTTTAGCTCACCGGCTGCATAACCATTTTGTCCAATATCAGTGATTTTTGCGGTGCCGTTTGCATCAGCAAATTGCGTAATGCCGTTCTTGCCATGGCTGATTTCAATATCACCAAGCGGAATGCCATTAATTGTCGGTGCCGTGAGAGTGACAGAAGTAACCGCCGGTGTAAGCTGACCGTCATTACCAAAAATATAGTCAACCCCAAGGTTCCGCCACGCTGGGTCTGTCCCGGTTGCGTTACTGTCTTCAAGATAAAACGCGTTCCACGTGTCCACACCTTCACTTGCAGCAGTCGTACCAGCTGTCAAACCAAGGTTTGCAGCTCCCGTGCCGCCAATTGTTAAGCTTTCACCACCAAGCGAAGAAATAGTAATCCGGTTTGAGCTGTCAACAAATGCGCGGTAATTACCGCCAGCTTCAATGGCATCAACCAGATCAGCCGTCGTATTGACCTGGCCAACACCAGCACCGAATGTAATCGTTGTCACCGCGCCGGCATCCAGTTGAACAGTAAGAGTTTCACCAGTGCTTAAAGCCGTATCAGTCACAAGGTCTGTCGAGCCGTTCAGCCCAGTAACAGCAGAGCTTTGCTGTAAGGCGTCTATATAAGTCACACTATCGGTTTTCGCCCAGCGCAACTGAATATTGGCCGAGTTGCCGCCCGCGTCATATGCAGTTACCGCACCGCCAGAAATAGAATTTTCAATGAAAAGCGTGGCGTCAACACCCTGCACAAACTCTGCAGCACCCGTTAACGGGTTATTGGCAAAATCAGCCGGGTTAATCAGCTCAGAACCAACCACATTTTCATCACTTGCCGTTGTTCGCGGATAAGACGCAAGGTTGGTCCGATAATCAACCAGCGTCGTCGCTTTCGCTGGCAAAAAGTCATTCGTAACCGTGATAATTCCTGGCGAACTACCAGAAGGGTTTCCTGTATTCGGGTCAATTGGCAGACCTTTCAGGTAATAACCACCGCCATTCACAAGATGACCATATTGATCAAGCTCGAAGTCACCACGTCTTGTATATAAATCTTCATTGTTAAATACAGGGTTGCCATCAACCACACCGATTGATTCACCAACAATAAAATAACCTTCACCATTGATCGCCATCGAAGTTTCAGTATCAGAAACAGAAACGTCACCCTGCACCGAGTTTGTCGCTCGGGAATTGGCATTCACCACACCAAGCGCCTGCTGCTTCGCCGGGCTATCCGGTACCAGATCAACAAAACTGGTCTCGGTTCGCTTATAACCCACAGTTTGCGAATTCGCGATATTGTTGGAAATATGCTCAAGCGCGGTCGATTGCGCCTTAAGCCCGGTAATTGCAGTGGTCATTGCACCAAAAATGCCCATAAAACTCTCTCCTGAAACAAGGCTGAACTCAAACCCAAAAGGGTCCATTGTCCCTATCAATATGGCCGCTCAAAGAGCAGACCCAATTAGCGATACCCTTGATATAGCAAGTTAAATGCCATTTATTTTATTGTTATTTTTCAGCAAGTTACATGTTTACCGGTATTCAAAACCCGCTCTGATCGGTAAGAAATACCTATCCACCGGGCAAATTTTTCCCATATCACCACCAGAGCCACGTCCTGACAGTTAAATACCGTCATTCCCCAAAAATCAAAACCATTTGAACCCCTTACCGATTGCCCCCTTGAATGAAAAGACCATTCCACCTAATGTCCCATTCAGAAAATTGCCCGGCTCAATTACAGGCCGGAAAAATCAGGAGAGACACAAAAAGTGCGTTTTGAAGGAACCAAAAACTATGTTGCCGGCAACGATCTGACCCTTGCCGTAAATGCTGCCATCACACTCGAGCGCCCGTTACTGATCAAAGGTGAGCCCGGCACCGGCAAAACAGTTCTGGCTGAAGAAGTGGCCAGCTCGCTTGGCATTCCGCTGATTGAATGGCACATTAAATCCACAACCAAAGCCCAACAGGGTCTTTATGAATATGACGCAGTAGGCCGGTTAAGAGATGGCCAGCTTGGTGAAGAAGCGGCCAAAGATATTTCAAACTACATCAAACGCGGCAAATTATGGGACAGCTTCACGAGCGAAACCCGCCCAATCCTGCTGATTGACGAAATTGACAAAGCCGATATCGAATTTCCAAATGACCTGCTCCAGGAACTCGATCGGATGGAGTTTTTCGTCTATGAAACGGGAGAAACCATCAAAGCCAAAAACAGGCCGATCATCATCATCACCTCTAACAACGAAAAAGAACTGCCCGACGCTTTCCTTCGTCGATGCTTTTTCCATTATATTCAATTCCCGGAACCAGATGTCATGGCCGATATCGTCGATGTCCATTTCCCGGGGCTGAAATCTGATCTCCTGAAATCTGCCCTCAATATTTTTTATGACATTCGTGATCAGGCCGCCATCAAGAAAAAGCCTTCAACATCAGAACTGTTGGATTGGATCAAACTTCTTCTCAATGAAGATGTCGACGTAACAACTTTAAGAGAAAACAACCAGAGAAAACTCATCCCGCCGCTATATGGCGCTCTGTTAAAAAATGAGCAGGACGTCGCCTTGTTTGAAAAACTAAGCTTTATAGCAAGAGGCAGCCAGTAAACCAGCTCAGTTGAAAGTCAAATCCTGCGTTTCCATTGTTATGACAACTTAACTTCCCATATATAAAGGTGAACAGGCTGGTTTCAGACACATGAAAATGATCACATGAACAGTTGGAAAGAACGCGGACTTGATGCCGCTTACAATATCTTCGACTACACCCAGAACCTTGTCGAGCCATCCGTCAAACTGGGCGTCACTGGCCTGTCGCGCTCTGGCAAAACCGTTTTTATCACAAGCCTGATTTACCACTTGCTGCACCGTCAGGGACTGAAGTTTTTTGAACCCCACACATCTGGCCGCATACTCAATGTCTACCTGGAACCTCACCCGGATGATCTTCTCCCGAGGTTTGATTATGAAGGCAACCTTGAAAAACTGACCAACCCCGACCCCATCTGGCCAGAAGGTACCCGCCATATCAGCCAGTTGCGCCTCACCATTGTTTACCAGTGCAACCAATTGTTAAACCAGTTTTTAGGCCCGGCCAAACTACATATCGACCTTATCGATTATCCGGGTGAATGGCTGCTTGATCTCCCTCTTCTTGATATGGATTATGAAAGCTGGTCAAAAAGCGTTTTTGAGTTTGCAAATGAACCACACGCAAAACCGCACGCAGCAAACTGGCTTGAAGCAACTGAGCAGCTTTGCAACAACAACCTTCACAGCAAAGAAACAGCAAGCGCTGACAATCCACCTGCCACGAAACTGGCACATGCAACAGTAAGCCCGTCAACAGAGGGAAACGCAAAACTTCTTGCAGATCATTTTACAGCCTTTTTAACCACCACCCGGCAGAACGCCCCGGACCTCCCAACCATTCCGCCCGGCCGTTTTCTGATGCCCGGTGATTTGAAAGGCTCACCAGCGCTCACATTTGCCCCGATGAACTTGCCACAAACTAATAACACAACCTCATCTGAACTCATCACCCTCAAAAATCTGATGCAGCGCCGCTATGAAGCCTATAAAGAGCTGATCATCCGCCCGTTTTACAGAAAGTTTTTCACCCGTCTCGACCGGCAAATCATCCTCGTTGACGTGCTCTCTAATCTGAGCGCTGGCCAGAACCATCTAAACCAGTTGCAGTCCACCCTCTGTAACATCCTAAGAAGTTTCAATCCCGGTCAGAAGCACTGGCTCAGTTCCATCTGGAACAAAAAAATTGACCGTCTGGTTTTCGCCGCGACAAAAGCGGACCACCTCCATCACCACAGTCACGATCAACTCCAGAAAATCCTCAGCACCATGGTAGCAAGCGCCATCAACGAAGCTGAACTGAAAGGCGCCGATGTGAAAGTTCAGGCGCTCTCATCGCTTCGCACAACAAAGGAAGTGACCGTCGAACAAAATGGAGAAACGTTTGAGGCCTTAACCGGCACACCTGAAAAAGGAACCACTTTTCAAGGCAAAACCTTTGACGGCCAAACCGAAGTCGTACTGTTTCCCGGCGAATTAGAAAGCGAAATTGAGAGTGAGCTGGAGAATGAACTAGTGAGCGGGCGAAATAAACAACCCGACAACGCAACGTCTCTGGAAATCATCAACTTCGCTCCACCCCGGCAATCAGACCCATCCAGTCCAAGAATGCCCCACATCAGACTTGATCGTGCGTTAAACATGCTCATCGGAGATAAACTCACATGAACAATCCGCGCAAACCAACGCTTTTTAATCCAGAGAGCGACAATCTGAAAATCACGCCGAGCGAAGAGCCCGTTGATGTTCATGAAAATTTACCCATAGAAAACGCGGAGCAAACCATACCGCCTGCTTCAAAATCACCCTCAACTATCAAATCTAGATTGATTTCCTGGGGCTTCCTGCTGTTTTCTTCTCTTGCTGGCCTGTTCGCGCTTTGGCTTTCCGCCACCATCATAACCAGCATACAAACACTTTTTAAACGCAACGACCTCATTGGCTGGGCAGCCCTTATCCTCGCCGTTCTTGCCCTGCTTTCACTCACCATTCTGCTGATAAGAGAAATCCGCGCCATCTTTAAGCTGAAAAAACTCGGCAATCTGAAATCAACCGGCCAGCAGATTTACAACGACAACAATCTAAAGCCCGCAAGGCGCTACCTGAAAAACATCAAGCAGTTATATGGTGATGCGCCTGAGCGCCGCTGGATCATTAAACGCCTTGAAGAAAAGGAAAATGAGATCATGGACGGGCGTGAACTGCTCGAACTCATTGACCAGCAGGTCGGCTCAACAGTTGATCAGGAAGCTAGAAAAATCATCAGCGAAACAGCCAGAAAAGTCTCCCTGATCACAGCCATTGCCCCCGGCCCATTGCTCGATATGCTGGCGGTTACCATGCTCAACGTCAATATGGTTCGAAAAATCGCTCAGCTCTATGGGGTCCGTCCAGGGTTCTGGGGCATGTCACGCCTCGCTCGAAACATCATTTCCCACCTCGCCCTTTCAGGCGGCATCGCCATAACAAGTGATCTGCTGCAACCATTAATCGGCTCCGGCATTGCGGCAAAACTCTCAAAACGTCTGGGGGAAGGTTTGTTTAATGGCGCATTGACCATCCGCATCGGCATCAGCGCGCTGGAAATCACCCGGCCAATCCCTTATCTGGTTGCGAAAAAGCTGTCATTTGCCAAAATTGTCAGCAGCAGTCTTCAGCTAAAACCCGGCAAAACTGAGCCAAAAGCTTAAAACCAGTCAAAAGTGCTATTCAGTTTATTTAAAGCTTTATTTCTCAATCTCAAGCTGACGCAGTGATGATCTCGCGGCCTCATTGCCAAGTGACAGCGCCCGTTGATACCAGAATTTCGCCCGCTTACGATCAGGCTTTAAACCAGAAACAATACGCGAACTTGGCTGGTTAGGATCATATGTCATCCCCATCGCCAGTGCTGCCCGGCCACTACCCTGCTCAGCCAGATGAGAGAACGCCAGCCGCGCCGCAGAAACATCGCCCGCGCGCAACAATCTCGTGCCCCGCTCCAGCCATTTCTCTTCCAGTGCCTGATCAATAATCAATGGCCCCTTATTGGTCACAGCTTCAGGTGGTTTAATCATTTCAGGCTGAGGGCTTAAAGGATCACGCGCAGCAACGGCAACTTCAGCTTCGCCAGTTGAAGAAGAAATTTCAGCCAGCACTTTTCGGGTAATCGGCGTTTCACCGGCACTGACAATCAAATCCACTTCAAAAGAAAAATTACCATGCTTATCAGCCGGTACTGACATCTTCAGCGAAGGCACCTGTGAGGCTGAAACCATCCACAAACCATTCATCTGCCGCCCGCTGGAAAGTTTTGTCCATGCCGGCAAATCTCTTAGCACGATAAACGCTGCATCCAGCGCCACACCAGAAGGCAGCTTCACATCAATCGAAGCATCTTTACCAGCAACACCAACCACCGGGTCAACAATAAATGATTGTTTTAAACCTGAAGGAACACCAGCCAGTTCTATCTCAGCTTCTTTAACAGGCGGAGCAACCATCTCTTTTTCAGTCGTACCAAGACGAGCTGAATTATCATCACCCACCTGATCAGCAAATTTATCAACACTTGTAACACCAAGCCCTGACAAATCTCCTTTAATCACATCACTCACACCACTACCCAGATAATTATAAGCAACGCCGCCAACAATCGCTAACGCACATACAGAGCCAACAATACTGAGATATGCCGGACGAAATTTTTTCTCCTGCGGTAACGGGGCAAGGAATTGTGGTAAAGTGCCATATTCCTGCTGACTTAATTGCTGCTGCGCCGGCATTTCATATTGATCATGTTCAGGCTGTTCGCCATGTCCCTGCCGATACTGTTGCTGCTCTTCCTCTCTTTGCTGCTGATAGCCATAGTCAGGCTCCATCTGCAACTGATTTTCAGAAGAAACATCGCGTCTTTCATCCTGCAAAATTTCGTTCGCCACGGGTCTTTGGCCAGCCTCT
Organism: Hyphomicrobiales bacterium; assembly: GCA_021775425.1. GTDB lineage: Bacteria > Pseudomonadota > Alphaproteobacteria > Rhizobiales > HXMU1428-3 > HXMU1428-3. Next base: position 5,978 of record JAJFHX010000005.1, on the reverse strand, counting down.
TGCGCTGCTTCACCATGGCCATATTCACCGCCCCGCTGATAGTCACCATATTGAGTGTCATCACCATACCCACGCCGGTCATCATAAGGAACATGAGAAGATTGCTCGTAATCATCCCTGTATCCGGCCTGTTCATAACCAGCCTGTCTCATTTCGGCCAGTTCCTGCAAACGCTGATCTTGTGCCCGCTGCTCTTGCGCACTTTGATGATATCGTTCCTGATGACCATAGTCGTCAGCATGGTGCTCATCATAATAATGCGCATCCTGATTTAAAATTTCTTCTTGCGCAGTTTCATGAACCGGCTCTTGTACTGCCGGTGTTTGATTTCTGGCAACACCGCGATAAATCAAACCTTCGACATAACCAGCCTTTTCTTCTTCAGTCAGTTGGGAAATTTCAGCCAGCTGCTTTTCAAGCTCTTCAATTTTTTGCTTAAGAATTTCAGGATCTTCATTGTTTTGCTGGCCCATCTGGGCAATCCGTGCCCGCTCTTGCTCAGTGAGCTGATAAGGCACTTGCTTTTCATATCCACCCTGTCCACCAGATGGCAACTGACTTCCGGCACCGCCTTGCGGTCGTTGCCCCTGATAACCGGCAACATCCTGCGGCCCTGGCCCTTGCGGCGCTATCCCGCGGGAACCTGGATGAGGTTGTCTCCCTTCCTGTCCATGCGGATGCCCCCGAGTGTGTCCTTCTGGATGTGCAGGTCGTTGGGGCGACAATGGCCGCCCGGGCACCACTCCCGGCTGACGACCACGATTTTGGCCATCATCAGAACTCATATATTGTTCATGATCCGGCTCATCCCGGCGCGCGGTTTCATCAGCATATCTGCCCTGAGCTATCTCAGAATGACCGCCACCAACACGGTCACCACCAACATGCTGATTGTTTTCAGGATAATGATTATTCTGTGAAAAGACTTCTGGCGGAACAACCACCACTCTGTCTTCAGCATCAGAGGTTTCACCCTGATAGCCACCCTGTTGCTGCTCCTGCTGCCAGTCAGGATCATCATAATGCGGATCTTCCTGTTTTGCCTGTGGCGCACCTGACATTGAGATCTTATCTTCTGCGTCAAGCGCTCCTAATCGATCCATCAACCAGGAGGATTGAGTACTGTCCAGTCGAAAACCATTTAAAGATGTCTGATTGTCTTTGCGGCCATTTGAGTTTGACCCGTCATCATTTCCAAATTTACTCACAATACTATCCCATCCCACAAAATTTACTAACTCAACAACACTTCATCTGGCCATTATTTATTGACCCGATTTCCACCAGCGACCAAAAACCTTGTTCATAGATGACCACATGTCATCTCTTTGCAGGGGTGAAACCTGCTCTTCATTACCATGCTTGGAATATTGCCGAACAAATGTGTCCATAGCTATTTCCATTTCACCGGCTGAAACTTCCTGCCCGATAACTTGCCTGCGTTTCTCAAGCCAGTCTTTAGCTGGTTTAAATTGCAACCAACCATCAACCTTGGCAAACATATTCACTTCCATCCACTTCGGATGCCGCGAAGGTTCTCTGAAATATCTGAACTTGGAAAAAAAGCGTTCAATAAAATTAGCCAGTTTTTTATAACGTTTGCTGTCCGGCTTCCAGTTATAAGCAACCAGCACAACACCAGATGAAACGGATGAAACATGTTCACCCGGCCTGACGATATTAGGATAGTCAGCCGCACTAAGCTTGGTTGGCAAAAACTCATCAACCAGATTAAAATAAGCGTCAATGCCAACCGTTTGCGGTTCAATCGCTAAAAAATGATAATTCTCAGGGTGCTTGATATTGGCAATTGAGGGAAGAGGAGCACCGCCCATCAGAACAGCCGCTTCAACCGTATTGTTATGCAATTGCTGGATGCCAGATGTCATATCATCATTGACCTCAATCACATCAATCCCGAGCTTAGTAAAAATATACCGGGCCACCATATCTGATGTGCCAAGCTTTTTACCAAACATCACCCGCTTTCCTCTAAGGTCCTGCAGGCTTTTAATCCGTTTATGAGCGATCACATGAATTTCAGTGTTATGCAGTTTGGCGACATATTGAATATTCGTCCTGATGTCTTTGAAAAATTCCGGGTCCTGTAATTCCAGATAGCCAAGTTGGCCTTGCTGGATAATGGCCATATCCACACCCTTGAGAAAAAGAACATCAAGCACATTCTGCACACCGCCACGCCCGACAATCGGAATAACCCTGAAATCACCCTTACCAATATCGTCATCAAGCACATTCGCAATATCAGCCGCCATCCGAACATTCGAGCCCGGCACTTCACCAGAAACAATCGTCACCGTCTGCTCGTTTCGAGACCGAACCAATTCACTGTAAAGACTTCTCTTCGATCGTTTAGAGCCATTGCTATTTTCTCTGGCCTGAGCCTGGCTCAATTGTGCAAGCAATGGCGTTTGTTCTTTTTTAAATTGATCACTGGTTGGCCGCACAACTGGTTTCTTATAGATAAAAGGCTTGTTTATATCAGGTTTCTTCACGCTCCCGCCACTTAACAGCTTATCAAGAGTTTTAAATGGAGAGAAAACCTGAGGTGTCTTTTTCTGATCCTGCGGTGCAGCCACAGCCTGAGTGACACAGAAAATACCGCCAACAACGACAGCACAAACAACAGAAATAAGTTTTCGATGAAAGAAATTCAGAACTTTAAGAAACGAAGCTGAAAAGGCCAGATTAAATTTAAAGAAATAACTCAAAACCACGATACTTCCCTCAAATCCCATATCTTGGCCCCACATCCTGAGGAATGAGTGCAACAATCACTTTAAAATATCAGAAATCCCTGAAAAGAAAGACCCCCAAAAGCAACCATACCCATACCCGGCATAAGGCGTTTATTTGAAAAACGCTTAGTCGACCACTGTTAAATCCCGCCACAACATGATTAAGAAATTATGAACACCAGCAATTTCGCAGCTATTTCTTAACGCTGTCCGGCTCATCAAAATGAGTAACAACAGTCCGGTTTCCACTAAAAACACTCTAGTCCTGAACATTAGTGAACATCATGACAATCACCCAATTTAATGGCGGAAATTTGATCGACCAGCCACATGATCCACAAATTACCCTCGAATAGCAACAAGAACCTGATATTAACCATGTTTCACCGCTCTAAAACCGCGAATGTAAGACACCTAACACTCAAACCTCCTTTAAAACATCAGCTGGACTTGCCATGATCTCGCCTGATATGGTCACTTCACCTCCATGCAATCTATCAAGTCAACAACCCCTGTCTTTGAGACCAGCCTATGTTTTTAAACTTTTTCTACGCCTTAAAGTCAGCCCGCCTCCCCGTCACCATTCGCGAATACCTCACTCTGATGGATGGCTTGAAAAATGACGTCCCTCAAAAAAAGGTTGAGGACTTCTACTATCTCTCCCGCATGTGTCTGATCAAAGACGAGCGCCACCTTGATAAATTTGATCAGGTATTCGGTGCCACCTTCAAGGGGCTCGAGCTGATGGAAGACATCAGCGAAACCGCCATCCCGGAAGAATGGTTACGAACCCTCACAGAGCGCTACCTTTCAAAACAGGAGCAGGATGAAATTAAAGCGCTTGGTGGCTGGGATAAAATAATGGAGGAGCTGAAAAAAAGGCTCGAAGAACAAAAAGGCCGGCACCAGGGCGGTAATAAATGGATCGGCACCGGCGGCACCTCGCCCTTTGGCGCGAATGGGTACAACCCCGCCGGAATTCGCATTGGCCAGCAAGGCAATCGTAATTTCAAAGCCATCAAAGTCTGGGACAAAAGAGAATTCAAAGATCTTGACCCCTCAAAACAACTGGGAACAAGAAACATCAAAATAGCGTTGCGCCGCCTGCGGCATCACATCAGAAGTGGCGCTGCAACCGAGTTCGACATAGACCAGACCATCAAAGCCACCGCTAAAAAAGGATATCTCGACCTGATGCATCGCCCCGAAAAACGCAATGCCGTTAAATTGCTGGTGTTTTTCGATATCGGCGGCTCAATGGACTGGCACATCCAGATGGTAGAGCAACTCTTTGCCGCCGCACATCAGGAATTTAAACACCTCGAACATTACTATTTCCACAACTGCCTTTATGACTTTGTCTGGAAAGACAATTCCCGCCGCTGGCAGGAGCGTATCAGCACGATGGATCTGCTACACAAATATAATAAAGATTACAAAGTCATTTTTGTCGGCGATGCCTCTATGAGCCCATATGAATTGACCATTCCCGGCGGTTCTGTTGAATATATGAATGATGAACCCGGCGAACTCTGGCTGGATCGCATCGTCAATCAGTTTGATCACATCGCCTGGCTCAACCCAATCCCTCAGGAACACTGGAGCTGGACCCCCTCAATTAACATGATCAGAGCCCGGTTTAAAAACCAGATGTATCCACTCAACATCAGTGGCATTTCATCTGCCATAAAAAATCTGATGCACTAAAGTAGCAAATTTAATCGCAACAACACCTCTGATCAGCACCTCCATAATTTCTCATAAATCAGTACGTTCAACCTTCATCAACCCAAAAGTGCGGCTAAAATACCAACCACGGTATTAATCAATGTGAATAAGCATTTGAAAGCGAATGCGAAACTTGCAAAAAAGGCCTCATTATGGCAGACAGACAGATAGGGGAATTTCTGATCGCTCTAGAAAATAACAAACGGCGGTCACTTATAAAGTCGTGGTCGGCATCTTACTGAGAATCATAGTGGGGATGAAAGTCGCGGTCAGTTTAAGTCTAAGGTTTCCTGAATAGTTTCACATTTCGTGACAAACCAAAACCAATCTAATACGGAGCCATAGTGTCATGACAGGGCAGCACTTTACTAAAAAAAACATTGGTTGGCTGGGCACAATTTTAGTCTCACTTTGCCTCACAGGCACAGCGGTAGCTCAACCAGACCTTATCATCAACGAAAGAGACAGCCGCATTTATCCCGGCAGTTGCTTAACAAGTGAACCTCTTGCCTCTGGTCGCATCGCGATCAAAAACATAGGCACAGAAAACGCAAAACTGGACGCAACAGAAACATTGACACTTCGCTCAATGCTCGCAGTCTGGGTACCAGAAAACATCGATATGATCGACAAGATCACAGACCGCTCAACTTTAAAACCTCTTGATCAGGAAGGTCTTGCATTTGAAGTCGCCAAAGGCGTTTTGAAAAAAGGTCGTTTCTTTTTGTCAGTATCAAAAGACCAGCTTGAAAATGCACAAAAGCAGATTTCTAATCGCAATCGTGCCGCCACCATTCAAACAGCCCTCACCAAACTCGGCTTTGATCCAAAAGGCATTGATGGTGTGATAGGCACAAATACAAGAATTGCCATCCGTGCCTTCCAGGGTGACCAGGGCGACAGAAGAACAGGCGAACTTACAAACGCTCAGTTCAAAAGACTTGTGCAGGAAGCCGGCATTCAGGAGTTTGACAATGCAACCGGCGCCAATGGCATCACCAAAGTCACTCTTTATGCTCAAGTTGATCCATACAACCTGATCAGTGAAAGCAATGAAGCAAACAACATTCGTAAATTTGAAGTTGAAATTGACTGCAGCAAATAGTCTGAACGCAGTTCATTCAACACTTAAAATTAATTCAAAAAAAAGGGCGGTCACCAGGACCGCCCTTTTTCTTTATTAGTTAGAAAGCTTAAAGCTTTTCAACATGAATAGCTGCAACTTCAGTTGGAACAATCGCAATAGAGCCACCATTTGCGCCAGTATCCTGAACGTGAACACCCTTGCCACCTTCTTGAACTGCTTTCACAAGTTTGTTGATGTGATATTTACGGCCCTCAACATTGATAGTTGTGCCTTCTTTAAAAACGACGATCGCTTTGTGATCTGCATCTGTTGCCATGATAGACTCTCCTTAACATTTTCATTTTATTGGTAAACTTTAGTTGCCTACCCTTTAGCAGAGATATGCAGAAAAAAACAAAGAAAAT
>JAJFHX010000040.1 GCA_021775425.1 Hyphomicrobiales bacterium | reverse complement strand
TCTCAATCTCTATGATTTGAATATGCCGTTTTTTTAATGCTTGAGCAACCATGTTACGTGCAACTCAGATATGCGCTGTGCGCATGGCTGTTTTTGGCTGTATGTCCGCTTAACTGCCTGAAATATCGCTTCTTATGGGGCTATCAGACTTTCTGCAATGCGGCATTCTGGCGCAGTTTGCGGCGGCATTCAGGGGTGCGAAATTATGGTGAATTGTGTGTCGGGCTTTGCTAATATGGGGCAGTATCTGTACTGCTGAATGTATTTGAACGTCTTTTGGTTTCAGATTTCTGGGGGGTGCAGGAACTTTGGCTGAGCCTATTTCTGGCTCTTTATCTAATAATAAATGGAGTATGGTTATGTCTGTTCGTTCATTATTAATTTCTGGAGTGGTTGCAGGGGGGCTTGTTGTCAGCTCATTTGGTGTTGCGGCGGCGGGTTGTGTTTCCAAGTCAGCGCAAGCGACGTCTGGCACTGAAGGTTCTGCGAAATGGTTTGCGATGGAGACCATGGTACAGGCTGTGAGCTGGGGGCTTTGGCCGGGCTGGGTCGCTTCAGGTGAAGTGGCTGGGTATACAGTTAAAAACGAGCGGTATAAGTGCAAGGCGGATGGCGGCAGTTATACCTGCATCAGCTGGGCGAAATTCTGTAAGAAGTAAGTTTTTGATCTGCTCAAAATTCAGTTTCTCTCTTGCATAGAGAGTATAAGAAAAGGCATCAGATGATATCTGATGCCTTTTTTGGATGATTGTTTAGTCGCTGTGCTGGCAGTATGATGGGTTGCCATTTACTGAGGTTTTGTGTCTGTTTCAGTATCCAGTGGTTTTTCGGTCTTATCGTCTGGTTTTACCGGGGTGTCAGATTTTGCCGGTGTTTCCTGTTTCGTTGCCTCAGTTTGCTCTTTGGGGATCTTATAAAACACGGTTGGTGAGCCCTGCTCCATCTGCCGGAAGGACTGAATAAAGCCGGTTGTCATGTCAAAGCTTAATCTGGTTTTCTTTTCTGGTTTAAAGAGGTATTCAGCTTCTTCGGCGTTGATGGTCAGCTCAAACCTTAAATTAGATCTTACGCCGCCGGTGGTTTTGAAAAATGAGCCGCTTTTTTCCGCAAAGAACATAATCACTTCTGACTGGTTGGCCCGGCCGGACATAGTCAATGGTGTAAATATGCGGCTTGTGTCTTTCGGGTTGTTGCCAAAGTAGAGATTGTCAAAGTTCATTGTGTCTTTGGTATCCAGATTGGTGACTTTTAAATCAAAGGAGAGGATGGTGCCGCGTTTCGCGCCGTCATTTGAAATGGTGAGCGGGATGGCGAAGACATCACGGTAAGTGGAGCGATACATATGGACCAGGGCGGGGGGGTAGATTTTCAGTTCAGCCTGTTTGAGGACGGTTTCGTAAAAACTATAGCCTGAAAACAGCAGGGCGATGGCTGAGACCAGCGTGGTGACAAAGGCGCTGGTGCTAAAGTTTGATTTGGATTTGTTACTCATTTTACTTTCCCCATACGGCTGGTCTGGCTGATTATTGTTGTTTGCTTTTGATGACTCATCCTGTTGATGACCGTCTTGCTGGTTATGTGTGGCGTTTTCGTTCCAGTCCATGACGCTGTGTAGCAGGTCATCGAGACGTTCACCGGGGTTATGTCCGCCTGGTTTTTGCAATTTAAATCCCCCCAATACCAAATGTTAGTTTGCTGAATTTACTTATAAAAGCCCATTAATGCGGCTATGTGAATGATTGTCAAAACATTATGGCAAAGGTTGGAGGGAGCGGCGCTCTATTTATAGCCGGTGAAAAGTGTTATGATGTTAGGTGAAGCTGTTATATTCCGGTGGTGAAAATATGCTGGAAATAAAACTCAATTCTGGTTATAGTTCGCCGATATTTATTTTGGAGATGGTTTTATGATAGCTGCGCCTCGGCATAGCTACATTGATCGCACAGGTTCTATGGTATTTGATCAGATAAGATATGATCAGACAAATGATGCAAAACGGTTTGGTGGTGATGCCACTTCAAGCCGGGTTTTGTCATGTGTAGGTTTATCTGCTGTATCTGCACCTGTTATTGCCGCCATCTTCCCGGTCGCGAAAGCTTTGTTCGTGCCGCTCTCATCATTGTCTAGTTTATCTGCAGCTCTTTTGCTGGACCTTCTGCTGCTTAGGGGCCCCTGGGCTATCAGGTGATTATTCGCCAAGGCCTTAGGGGATTTGAGTTATGGTGATCGCGGGGTTCCGTGATCAGGTTTTTAGCAAATTTAGAGAATGATGTTCTCTCATAAGATAATTCAGGACGAAAAAAATGACTGAAACTATTCAGGGCGCTGAACAGCGGCGCAATTCAAAAGATAAAATCACTATTTTTGACACCACTTTGCGGGATGGCGAGCAAAGCCCGGGTGCTTCAATGACTTTGAACGAGAAGCTTCAGGTGGCTGAACTTCTTGATGAGATGGGTGTTGATGTGATTGAGGCCGGATTTCCGATAGCCTCTAATGGTGATTTTGAAGCGGTTCTTGAAATTTCAAAATTGTTGAAACGCTCTGTTGTGTGCGGTTTATCGCGGGCGCAGAATAATGATATTGACCGGGCTGGTGAAGCTTTGAAGCCGGCCAGACAATCACGGATCCATACCTTTATTTCAACCAGCCCGTTGCATATGAAATATAAATTACAGATGGAGCCTTCAGCGGTGCTTGAGGCTGTGACCAGCAGTGTGACACGGGCGCGGAACTATACTGACAATGTTGAATGGTCGGCAGAAGATGCCACCCGCACAGAGCATGATTTTTTGTGTCACTGTGTTGAGGCGGCGATCAAGGCGGGTGCAACGACAATTAATATTCCCGATACTGTTGGCTATACGGTGCCGGAAGAATATTATGACTTGATCAAAATGCTAATTGATAAAGTGCCGGGTGCTGATGAAGTTGTGTTATCGACCCATTGTCATAATGATTTGGGATTGGCTGTTGCTAATTCTCTTGCTGGCGTCAGAGCCGGTGCGCGTCAGATTGAATGTACCATTAACGGAATGGGCGAACGGGCTGGCAATGCGGCACTTGAAGAGATTGTGATGGGGATGAACACCAGGGCCGATGTGCTTCCTTACTGGACTGAGGTTGACCCGGTTCATATCACCCGGGCATCAAGGTTGGTTTCTGCTGTTTCTGGTTTTCCTGTTCAATATAACAAAGCGATTGTTGGCCAGAATGCCTTTGCGCATGAAAGCGGTATTCATCAGGATGGGATGCTTAAAAATAACGAGACCTATGAAATCATGACACCTGAGTCTGTCGGGCTTCGGGCTTCATCTTTGGTGATGGGCAAACACTCTGGCCGTCATGCCTTTAAAGAGAAGTTGAAAGACTTAGGCTACGAGCTTGGAGACAATGCGTTTCAGGAGGCGTTTCAACGGTTTAAAGCATTAGCTGATAAAAAGAAGCAGGTGTTTGACGAAGATTTGGTTGCGCTTGTTGATGATGAAGTCTCCAGTGAAAATGACCGGATCAAGCTTGTTTCTTTAACCGTTTATGCCGGCACCGGCGGGCCGCAAAAAGCAACTGTGACACTTGATGTGGAAGGCACCGAAACAACTCGTGAAGCGGGCGGTGACGGGCCGGTTGATGCGACATTTAATGCCATTAGGGCGATTGTTCCGCATGAGGCGCGGTTGCCGCTTTATCAGGTGATGGCAGTGACAGAAGGCACTGATGCGCAAGCTGAAGTGATGGTGCGTTTAGAGCAGGATGGCTTTACAGCAACTGGCCGCAGTGCTGATACGGATACGATGGTCGCATCAGCGAGGGCGTATATCAGCGCGCTTAACGGGTTGATTTCCCGGCGTGAGAAAGGTGCTGGCCAGAATTTGCAGGTCATTTGATTGCTCAAACAGATTTTAAAACTTTCAAAACAGGCGCTCTCTCTTTAGGGGGTGCCTGTTTTTTATGGCTGGATTGATGGTGATATGATCTGACCAAATGATTGGTGAACAGTTGAGAAAAACTTCTGGAACATGACATCGTTAGGCCATATTATGAGGCCGTGAAGGCTTGCTGCGTTATGGAAAATGGTAAACCCGATTTTCCAGCCATATGTCGGGGGTAAGTCACTAATAAACAAGCAGTTATCAACTCATTTCCGGGAGTGTAAATTTATGAACAGGGTGTTGATTGTTATTGGGATGGCTTTGGCCGGGCTACTTGTTCCTCTCAATGCGTCTCAGTTTAATGGAGCGCTGTTTCATTCAGTTGCGAAAGCTGCTGGCAATCAATGTCTGGATGGGGCTGTTTCAGCAACCGGCAAACCCTCTTCAATTGGTGAGCTTGCGCGGGCGAACGCGTTTTTTACCTGGAAATCAGTTGTTAAGGCGAAGCATGGCGATGATTATGCGGCGTGGTCGGCTGCAACTGAGCGGAAGTTATCCTGTGTTGATCTGATGTCTGGTGAGAACAAAGGCAAGTGGGAATGCACCAGAGAGGCCCGCCCCTGTAAAGCAGATAAGAGTTTCCTTTCGAAGTCGCCATCCTGTAAGGAGCAGGTGACATCGGCTTATGGGGCGCGAAAACGTTCTGAAGCGGCCGCGAGGGCTGAAGCGGAAAATGGCTGGTCTTTGCTGGCAAAGCGCACACATGGCGATGAGTGGGCTTTGTGGGAAAGTGCAAAGGATAAGTCCGTTGATTGCAAGAAAAAGACGAAATATGCCTATCAATGTGTGGCGCATGCGATAGCCTGTCAGTAAGTTATTTCTGAACAATTTACTGGTTGAGTGACCAGATTATAATGGTGTGGTCGCTGGTATTTTCCATATAAAACAATTCTTTACAGGTAATTTTGACGCTTGTTCCTGAGTAGTTATTGCTCTGTGCTGTTTTGTGCAGTTTCTGGTGCCGGGTTCTTCTGATATAACTTAAATATACGTGATGGTTGATTGTGCGCTTTCTGGTTGCTTGTTTTGCTGCCGGGGTTTTCGCAATTGCCTCACGATATTTCTGGGTGAGGAATTGAGACTATATGTCTGATGGGAATAAAATCAGCTATCCCGTTCGTGTTGGTGTTGTGGATAAGAACCCGCTGATTGTGCGGGGGCTGCGGTCTTTATTTGATGAGGACGGCCGATTTGATCTGGTGGCAGCTGCCACTGACGGGGCGCGGTTGCTGGATGGGCTTGAGATACTTTCACTTGATGTCGTGATTACCGGTTGGGTTATGCCTTATTGTAACGGGCGGGAGTTGCTTGAGGCTTTGTCTGAACGCAAAGATTCGCCAAAAATAATCGTCTATACCGGCGACTTAAGTGATGCGGTTGCCAAAGAGGCAATGGACCTTGGCGCGCGGGCTTATTTTTCCAAATCTGAACCGCCTGAGCGGTTGCTGCATGTGCTGGATAGTGTTGTGCGTGGGTCTATGGTGTTTCCGTTTATGGCAAAGCCACGAGAAGAAAGCCTGTTACTGCAATTGACCCGCAAAGAGAGCCTGTTGCTGGATAAACTCAGCCTTGGAATGACGAACCAGGAAATGGCTGAGGTGTTGATGGTTTCCCCAAACACAGTCAAGTTTCATTTGCGCAATATTTATTCAAAGCTCAATGTCAGAAACCGGGCTGAGGCTGTTGCGCTTTATTATAATGAGGGGAGTGGTGCCGCTTCTGCCTCGGTTAATTCTCGTGAAGAGAGCTTGTTCTGAGTTCTGTTTCTTCAATGTATTCCGGCCGTCACATAGACTTTCTGACCCCCGTTATTCGTCGTTTTTTCAGATTTCTGTTCTCTCTTCGCGCTCTATCTGAAAGAAATTTGATCGAATGCTGTTAGCGTAACTATCAAAACTTGGTCAATTTCCATGCAGAACGCAGTGCAATTGCTAAAAATAATTGCAAATAATTAAATTTTCTCGCAAAAAGTTAGTAAATTCATCAAAAAACTACCCTTTCGGGTGGGTTTGTCCTACCTCTTGGCATATTCTTTCTTCAAACATTAACGGCTAGCGTTGGTTCAACTGAGGAAACAAGTTCTCAGACGAAATTAAAGGGATAAACCCTTTGCGCTTGCCATTCGCACTTCAGCTTGTGCAACCGGCCATTTGCAACACAGAGGTAACCCCTCTGGCATATCTGAGGATGTAATCCTCTGGGGAGAGATCATGATGACAAGCGCTGGCGGCGCCAGGCCTGAACTGATTTACGGGCTTCGGAAAGTGACTGAAGATGCAGCTATTGCTGCGTTCGACTGGATAGGCCGCGGTGATAAAGAGCGCGGTGACGGGGCAGCTGTTGACGCGATGCGCACGGCCCTGCAGCAGATAGAACTTGAAGGTCTTGTTGTTATTGGTGAGGGCGAAAAAGACGAAGCGCCACAATTATATAATGGTGAAATTGTCGGCCAGCCCGGTGCCGATTTTAAAGCAGATATTGCCGTTGACCCGGTTGAGGGGACATCCTACCTCGCGAAAGGATTAACTAATGCGCTGGCTGTGATAGCGATTGCGCCGCGCGGTACGATGATGGACCCTGGCCCGGCATTTTATATGGAAAAATTCGCCGCTCCGCCCCGGGCCAAAGGCGAGATTGACCCCAGCTGGTCGGTTGAAGAAAAAATTCAAAGACTGGCCAAATGTCTGAAAAAAGACGTTTCAGAAATTACTGTTTATGCCCTTGAGAAACCACGCCACCGGCAAATGATTGAAGAAATTCACGACGCTGGTGCAAGGGTGCTGCTTTACCCCGCCGGTGATGTCGCTGGTGCCTTGCTGGCCGCTATCCCTGAAAGCGGCGTTGACGCACTGATGGGCACCGGCGGCACACCTGAGGGGATTATGTCTGCTGTTGCCATCAGGGCGCTTGGTGGTGAGTTTATGGCCCGACTTGACCCGCAATTGCAGACGGAGGCGATGGCTGTGAAGGCGGCAAAACTGGATACAAGCAAGTGGTACCAGATTGAAGAACTGGTTTCTTCAGATGAGCTTTTCTTTTGCGCGACCGGAATTACGACCGGGCTGCTGCTCGAAGGCGTGGAGCCGTTTAATGGTGGGTTTAAACTGCAAACTCTGATGGTGACCGGGGCAACTCATGAACGCCAGATATTGACGACATATTCACCGGAAAGAGGTCGTTGAACAGGCTTAAGTCAATTGAAATAACTGATAAAAAACGCCTCAAAAAAATGAGGAAATAATAAACTGGAAGCGCAGGATTAAATTGCAGGCTTCCCTCTTACTGGGGAAAAGAAATTATGCCAAAGATAGTGGACCATCCCATTATACTGGGTGTTGTTGGAGACTCAGCAACCGGGAAAACCACCCTTTCAGCAGGTGTTGCTAAGATTTTGGGCGAGGACCGCTGTACGGTTATCTGTACGGATGATTATCATGCTTATGACCGGGCTGAACGTGCCAGAAACGGGGTATCTGCGCTTGATCCAAAAGGTAATTATATTGACATTCTAGGTCAGCATTTGCGGGCGCTTAGACGCGGTGAGCCGATTTTAAAGCCGATATATAATCATGACCATGGAACACTTGACCGGCCCGAATATGTAAGGCCACGTGACTATGTCATTATGGAAGGCCTGCTTGGTTATACAACGCGTGAGATGCGTGATTGTTATGACGTGAAGATCTATCTTGACCCTGAAGAAGATTTGCGGGTGAAGTGGAAGGTTAACCGGGACACAACCAAGCGTGGTTATACCGAAGAGCAGGTGCTTGCTTCCCTAGAAAAGCGAAAAGCTGACAGCCCGGCCTTTATTCAACCACAACGGACATTTGCTGATATTGTCATTCGGTTTCAAACTCCGGCTCAGGGGGGTGATGATGCGCATCTTGATGTCAGGCATATTTTACGGCCAACTCTGCCGCACCCAGATTTTTCACCTCTGTTTGAAAGCGCTAATAATAGCGGGCTTTTGTATGAGCTGGCGCGCGATGTTGACGGAAAGCCAGTTGATGCGCTGCAGATAGATGGCAGCATTTCTGATGAGCATTCAATTAAAATACAGAATTTATTGTGGGATTTAATCCCGGAAGCTAGCCATTTGCGTGACCAGCTGGGCCATATTGATGGGGCCTCAGCTACGAGCCATCCTTTGGCGTTGACCCAACTTCTTGTTGCCTATCATATGGTGAAAGCCGCCCTTGGGGTGCATGCCATATAAGGGCCTGTCTTCTGGTGGCGATTGTGCTACCTAGGCAGCAGCAAAATGAAGTTTTGTCAAAATTACACGTGAATTAAAAGGAGATCTTCTCATGGGAGAAGCGCTAGAAATACAGAATAAGCCGGATGCAGAGCTAAAAGCTAAAATGGCGAATGCTATCCGTGCCTTATCAATGGATGCAGTGCAAAAGGCGAATTCAGGCCATCCGGGTGCGCCAATGGGCCTGGCTGATGTGGCTACGGTGCTATTTGCTGATCATTTAAAATTTGATGCAGGCAACCCTGACTGGCACGACCGGGACAGATTTGTGATGTCTGCCGGGCATGGCTCGATGCTGGTTTATTCACTTCTTTATCTGACCGGATATCCGGGTATGGGGATTGAGCAGATCAAGAATTTTCGCCAGCTTGGCAGCCCAACGGCAGGACACCCGGAATATGGGCATGCGGCAGGTATTGAAACAACCACTGGCCCGCTTGGGCAGGGGATTACAACTGCGGTTGGTATGGCTCTGGCGGAGCGGATGCAGAACCAGAAACTTGGTGACGCAGTGATTGACCACTACACCTATGCGATTGCCGGTGATGGTTGCCTGATGGAAGGTATTTCCCAGGAAGCGATTTCAATGGCCGGGCATTTACAGCTTTCGAAACTGATTGTGCTTTGGGATGACAATAATATCTCAATTGATGGCGAGTTAAACATGGCTTGTTCTGATGATCAGTTGAAGCGGTTTGAAGCTTCAGGCTGGCACACGCAGCAAATTGACGGGCATGATATGGACGCGATTTCAGCAGCGATTGCTGAAGCAAAGGCTAGCGACAGTCCAAGCCTGATTGCTTGCAAAACCATAATCGGTTTTGGTGCGCCAAATAAACAAGGCACTGCTTCAACACATGGTTCGCCGCTTGGCGACGAAGAAATTGCACTGACGCGGATGAAACTTGGCTGGACTTCTGCCCCGTTTGAAGTGCCTGAAGATGTGCTTAACGCATGGCGGGCTGTTGGTTCACAGGGTTCTGAGACAAGAGCTCAATGGCTCACTCAATTTGACGCTCTTTCGGAAGATGAAAAGGCTGCGCTTGTTTCACCTGTGACAGATGCCGTGAAACAAGAACTTTCAAAAGCGATTGTTGGCGTGAAGCAGAAATTTGTTGAAGGTTCTGAAAAGCTGGCGACGCGGATTTCATCGAAAAAAGTGCTTGATGAAATTTTACCAGTTATTCCTGGCATGGTTGGCGGTTCTGCTGATCTGACCGGATCGAATGGTACAAAAACTGACCAGTATGCCCCAGTGAACCGGGGTGAGTTTGGTGGCAATTACATTCACTATGGTGTGCGTGAGCATGGCATGGGTGCAGTGATGAATGGCATTTCCCTGCATGGCGGGTTCCTTCCCTATTCTGGCACTTTCCTCGTGTTTTCTGACTATGCGCGGGGTGCCATTCGTCTTTCTGCATTGATGGAGCAACCAATTGGTTATGTGATGACGCATGACTCGATCGGTCTTGGTGAAGATGGGCCGACACACCAGCCGGTTGAACATCTTGCCAGCTTGCGGGCGATGCCGAACCTGAATGTATTCCGCCCGGCTGATTCGGTTGAATGCGCGGAATGCTGGGAGTTGTTTGCTTCGCAAGATAAAACACCGGCCATTCTTTCCCTGACCAGACAGGGCCTGCCTTTGCTGCGTAATGATGCGACTGCTGAGAACAAGTGTGCGCTGGGTGGTTATGTGCTGAAAGAAGCTGACGGCGAGCGTGACGTGACGCTGATTGGCACCGGTTCTGAGGTTTCTGTTGCGATGGATGCGGCGAAACTGCTTGAGGCTGATGGCCTTAAAGTGGCGGTTGTCTCTCTTCCCTGCTGGGAACTTTTTGAAGCGCAGGGATCAGATTATCAATGGAAAGTGCTTGGTGATGCGCCGCGTGTTGGTGTTGAGGCGGCAGTTGAGCAGGGCTGGAGCAAATGGCTTGGCAGCAATGGGCAGTTTATCGGCATGACAGGGTTTGGAGCTTCAGGCCCGGCGAATGAACTTTTCGAACATTTTGGTATTACGGCAGAAAAAGTGGCTGACGCTGCGCGCCGTGTAACCGGCAACGCATAAGGGAGGGATTAAGTCTTATGGCGAATATGGCTTTAGACAATTTAAAATCTGTCGCTGATGCGGATGTTGCTGGCAAACGTGTTCTTGTCAGGGCTGATCTGAATGTGCCGATGCAAAATGGTGAAATTTCTGATGCAACGCGGATCGAGCGGTTTTTGCCGGTGGTGAAAGATCTCGTCTCTCGTGGTGCGCGGGTTATCATCATGACGCATTTTGGCCGCCCTAAGGGGCAGGTTGACCCGGCGCTTTCACTTAAGCCAGTGGCAGATAAAGTTGGTGAGATGCTCAGCCCGACAAAGGTTGGTTTTACAACCGATTGCATTGGTTCAGTTGCTGAGGAAGCGGTTAACTCTCTTGCGGATGGTGAAGTTCTGATGCTTGAAAATTTGCGTTTTCATGCAGGAGAAACTGACAATGATCCGGCGTTTACTGCTCAGCTTGCCAAATTAGGTGACATTTATGTCAGTGATGCGTTTTCAACTTCACACCGGGCACATGCCTCAACAGAAGGG
Organism: Hyphomicrobiales bacterium; assembly: GCA_021775425.1. GTDB lineage: Bacteria > Pseudomonadota > Alphaproteobacteria > Rhizobiales > HXMU1428-3 > HXMU1428-3. The sequence continues at coordinate 14,122 of JAJFHX010000040.1, read as the reverse complement.
ATTGCACGGCATTTACCTGCTTTTGCCGGCCCGTTGATGATGGCGGAAGTGAGCGCGCTTAAAGTTGCTCTTGAAGCGCCGAAGCGTCCGGTCGCGGCTGTGGTTGGCGGGGCGAAGGTTTCGACCAAAATTCAGTTGCTGACCAACCTTGTGAACAAGGTCGACATGGTGATTGTTGGCGGCGGGATGGCAAATACATTCCTATATGCGCAGGGCATCGGTGTTGGAAAATCTTTATGTGAACCGGATTTTGTAGATACGGTTGAAGAGATACTGGGCCGGGCGGCTGAATCAGGCTGCAAGGTGATTTTGCCAACTGATGTGGTTGTAGCGCGTGAATTTAAAGAAGGCGCACCAAGTGAAATTTGTGATGTTTCTGCGGTACCTTCTGACGCCATGATCCTTGATGCTGGCCCGCAATCTGTTGCGATGCTGGTTGAGCGGTTGCTTAGCTGTAAAACGCTGGTCTGGAACGGGCCAATGGGTGCTTTTGAAATCTCTCCTTTTGGAGAAGGGACATTTGCTCTCGCGCGTGCCGCAGCTCAGGCCACAACCGAAGGGCAATTAACAACCATTGCTGGTGGCGGCGACACGGTTGCAGCTTTAAACTCTGCTGGCGTGACAGAAGATTTTACATATGTTTCAACTGCGGGAGGCGCGTTCCTCGAATGGCTGGAAGGCCGGGCATTGCCTGGTGTTGTCGCGCTGACCCGTAACTAGAGCTATGACATGACCTGGTATCTGGAAAAGATGCGGTTTGAATGGATTTTGAAGTCAAATTGTAGGATACCAGTTGGATTAACAAGAGCATGGCTCGAAATGAAAAAGATTTGAATTAGGAGTGACCTTAAATGGCTAGAATTACACTTAGACAATTGCTGGATTATGCAGCTGAGCAGGACTTTGGCGTGCCGGCGTTTAATATCAACAATATGGAGCAGGGGCAGGCGATTATGGATGCAGCGCAGAAATGCGAAGCACCGGTGATTATCCAGGCCAGCCGCGGTGCGCGTGGCTATGCCCATGACATTATGCTGGCGGCGATGATTGAAGCACTGGAAAAAATCTACCCTGATGTGCCGCTTTGTATGCATCTTGATCATGGCAATAATGCTGCGACCTGTTTGTCAGCTATTCAGCATGGTTTTACCTCGGTGATGATGGACGGTTCTTTACAGGAAGATGCCTCAACACCAGCTGATTATGATTATAACGCCGGGATTACCAAAACGGTTTCTGAAATGGCGCATATGGTTGGTGCTTCTGTTGAAGGTGAGCTTGGTTGCCTTGGTTCATTAGAAACCGGCAAGGGTGAAGCTGAAGACGGACACGGTTTTGAAGGCGAGTTAGATAAAGATATGCTTTTAACTGACCCTGATGAAGCGGTTCAGTTTGTTAAAGAGACCAAAGTTGACGCGCTTGCTGTGGCGATTGGTACTTCGCATGGTGCTTATAAATTCACGCGCCCACCAACCGGTGACATTCTTTCAATTGATACAATTGCTGAAATTCACAAGCGATTGCCGAATACACACATTGTGATGCATGGCTCATCTTCAGTGCCGCAAGACCTACAGGATATCATCAATGAATATGGTGGTGAGATGCCGCAAACATACGGCGTGCCAGTTGATGAGATTGTTAAAGGCATCAAGTTTGGTGTTCGCAAAGTGAATATTGATACCGATTTACGGATGGCGGCAACCGGCGCAATGCGCAAAGTCGCAATGACTGATAAATCCCAATTTGATCCTCGTAAATTCCTGCTGCCAGCGCGAACCGCTATGCAGAAGGTATGTGAGGATCGTTTTGAAGCATTTGGCACTTCTGGTCATGCTTCAAAAATTAAAGTGATCCCCATGTCTGAAATGGCAAAACGCTACAGCTCTGGGGGTCTTGATCCAAAAGTTGCATAGAGCAGCTTTAACAGACTGACTGTATGAGAAAAGGAACAACTTCATGAATGCTAAATCGAACCAGCCGGGTAAGTTTTCTGCCGGCGTAAAAGAATACAGGGAGACCTATTGGGAACCTCATTACGCTCCTAAGGATAGTGATATCCTGGCTTGCTTTAAAGTGGTTCCACAGCCGGGTGTTCCAAAAGAAGAAGTGGCTGCTGCGGTAGCTGCGGAGAGTTCAACTGGTACATGGACGACCGTTTGGACTGACCTTTTGACCAACATGGATTATTATAAAGGCCGTGCTTACAAGATTGAGGACGTGCCGGGCGATCCTGAAAGCTTTTATGCTTTTGTGGCTTACCCGATTGATCTTTTTGAGGAAGGCTCTGTTGTGAACGTGCTGACCTCGCTTGTTGGTAATGTGTTTGGCTTTAAGGCACTTCGGACCCTGCGTCTTGAAGATGTTCGCTTTCCTCTGCATTATGTTCTTACCTGTGGTGGCCCGCCTAATGGCATTCAGGTTGAGCGTGACAAGCTTAACAAATATGGCCGCCCGTTACTTGGCTGTACGATTAAACCGAAGCTTGGTTTGTCTGCAAAAAACTATGGCCGGGCAGTTTATGAATGTCTGCGTGGTGGACTTGATTTCACGAAGGATGATGAGAACATTAACTCACAACCTTTTATGCGCTGGCGGAACCGCTTTGAAAGCGTGATGGAAGCCGTGAACCAGGCTGAAACTGAAACGGGTGAGCGTAAAGGTCACTACCTTAACGTAACAGCTGGCACGGTTGAAGAAATGTTCAAACGGGCTGAGTTTGCCAAAGAGCTTGGCTCTCGCATTATCATGCATGACTTTTTCACAGCTGGTTTTACAGCCAATACTTCACTTGCGAACTGGTGCCGGGATAATGGCATGCTGCTCCACATTCATAGAGCGATGCACGCTGTTGTTGACCGCCACCCGAACCACGGCATCCACTTCAGAGTGCTTGCAAAATGTCTTCGTCTTTCTGGCGGTGACCACATGCACTCAGGTACGGTTGTTGGTAAGCTTGAAGGTGACCGTGATGCCACCCTTGGCTGGATTGATTGTATGCGTGACAGCTTTATCAAGGAAGATCGCTCGCGCGGTATTTTCTTCGATCAGCAATTTGGCACAATGCCGGGCATGATTCCGGTTGCTTCGGGCGGTATTCACGTTTGGCACATGCCAGCACTTGTGAATATCTTTGGCGATGACAGCTGCCTGCAGTTTGGTGGTGGCACGCTTGGTCACCCTTGGGGCAATGCGGCTGGTGCTTGCGCCAACAGGGTTGCTGTTGAGGCTTGTGTTCAGGCGCGGAATGAAGGTGATGAAATTGAGAAAAACGGCCGCGAAATTCTGACCAAAGCTGCCAAGTACTCACCTGAGCTGGCTGCCGCGATGGAGACCTGGAAAGAAATCAAGTTTGAATTCGACACTGTCGATAAACTTGATGTTCAAAATTAAGTTAGGTCAAATTTCAGAGACTTGAAAATACAGGATAATATTATGTCAGAAGATGTTTTAACAGTTCAGAACTATCACTCGCTGATTGGTGATATCGCCAGTCGTAAATATGAGACTTTTTCTTATTTGCCGGAAATGACAGCGGAAGAAATGAAAGCTCAGATCCAATATATCATTGATAAGGAATGGGATGTTGCGATTGAGCATGTTGAGCCGACACGTACCAAAAATACCTATTGGTATATGTGGAAGCTGCCAATGTTTGGTGAATGGAATATCGACACCGTTATGGAAGAGATTGAAGCCTGCTCGAAGGCTTATCCAAATCACCATGTGAAAGTTATTGGCTATAACAAGCTTAAGCAAAGTCAGGGCACAGCGATGGTTGTGCGCCGCGCCAGCGTTTAAGTTCTGCTCATGACTTAAACCGGCAGGTTATGTTGTGAACGGCTTCCCTTCTGTTCACAACATAACCGATTTTTGCTTTGAGACGGTCACTTGTGTCGCAAGTGGTATTTGCAACAAAACTGGTTTGAGTCCATAAGTTTCGTTCACATAAATTTCCATTCATTATAGAGGATGTTTCTCATGTCACATGAAGATATCATAATTGCCCCTTCTATTTTATCAGCTGATTTTGCCCGTCTTGGTGAAGAGGTCAAAGCGATTGATGAAGCGGGGTGTGACTGGGTGCATGTGGATGTGATGGACGGGCATTTTGTGCCTAATCTTACTTTTGGTCCGTGCATTGTTGAGGCCATTCGCCCTTACACAAAGAAGGTAATGGATGTGCATTTGATGATTGCACCGGCTGACCCTTATCTTGAAGCCTTTGCGAAGGCCGGGTCGGATATAATTACCGTTCATGCTGAAGCCGGGCTGCATCTGGACCGTTCGCTGCAATATATTCGGTCACTCGGGGCGAAGGCGGGAGTTTCACTAAACCCGTCGACACCTGAAAGTGTGATTGAATATGTGATGGATAAGGTTGACCTTATTCTGGTGATGACGGTTAACCCCGGGTTTGGCGGCCAGAGCTTTATTGAGAGCCAGTGCCAGAAAATCAAAAACATTCGCAAGATGATTGGTGACCGGCCTATTCACCTGGAGGTGGATGGCGGGGTGAACCCTTCGACTGTGCATATGGTGGCTGAAGCAGGGGCGAATGCGCTTGTTGCGGGATCGGGTGTTTTTAGCGGCGGAAAATATAAGGAAAATATTGAAGCCATTCGTGCAGGTGCACTTGCTGCGAGATAGCGGCACAACTTGCCAGAAGTTGAATTAATCATGACCGATAGGGCTTTAAGTCATTGAGTGATATGGATAAAGAATCTCAAATAAAACAGAATGAGAAGTTCTGGCCAAAGGCTGTGATTATGGACCTTGACGGGACTTTGATTGACAGTGTGCCGGATATTACGATGGGGCTGAACGGTGCTTTTGTTGATGCGGGGTTTGAACCCTTTAGCATTGATGAGGTTCGCTACATGATTGGTGGCGGTGTGCCGAAACTTGTTGAGCGGGCGTTTGATGTTCGCTCACTGCCGCATGATGAAAAAATGGCTGAAGTTATTGCCGGGGTGATGAAGCATTATTCTGCAAAGCCGGCTGATAATACCCTGATTTATGATGGTGTTGTACTTACCCTGAAGCGACTTGCTGAAAAGGGTGTGAAAGTCGGACTTTGTACGAACAAGCCGCAAAGCATCACTTTGAAAGTTCTCGATCAATTAGGGATGACAGCTTTTTTTGATGCGATTGTTGGGGGCACCGATGATACACCGCGCAAGCCGGACCCGCTGACCTTGAAGATGTGTGTCGATCAGCTTGGACTTGAGGTGGATGATTGCTTACTGGTTGGTGACAGCGGGGCTGATAAGGGCGCAGCTGAGGCGCTTGGTATGGCTGTTTATCTGGTTGAGTATGGTTATTGTAAAACGCCGGTAGCTGAGATGAAGCCTGATGCAACGCTTGCTGAAATGTCAGATTTGCTGAAATTATTATTCCCGCTTGATGAAGTGACACGCTCTTTTTAGAGCCAGACGATTTCATGTTGTCAGACTAATTCATGGAGATTTTTATGGGACTGAAAGCTTTATTGTTTGATGTTGACGGAACGCTTGCCGAGACAGAAGAGCTGCACAGAAAGGCATTTAATGAGGCCTTTAAAGATGCCGGGCTGGACTGGCACTGGGATTTTGAGCTGTATCAGGTTTTGCTTGGTGTTACTGGCGGCAAAGAGCGCATTCTTTATCATGTGCAGCGTGAAGGGCTTGATGAAGCCATTTTCACCAAAGACATGATCGCCGGATTACACGCAAAGAAAACTGAAATTTATGTGCGTTTTATGGATGAGGGGCAAATTGAGCTGCGTCCGGGTATTGCTGAGTTGATTAAAGATGCGCGAGCTGGCGGGGTCAGACTGGCAGTGACGACGACGACATCACAGGTGAATGTTGAACGTTTGTTGAATGCAACGCTTGGCAAAGAGGCGCTTTCCTGGTTTGAAGTTTATGCAACGGGTGACAGAGTTTCGCGCAAGAAGCCGGACCCGGCTATTTATCTGCTGGCACTTTCCGAATTGGGGCTTGAGGCCGGGGATTGTCTGGCGATTGAAGATGCGCCGCAGGGGCTGGCTTCATCTTTGGGGGCGGGGATTTCAACCATTGTGACTGAAAGCTCTTATTCTGCCGGTAAAGATTTTGATGGGGCCTTGAAAATATATAAAATGGATGACCCACGCCCGACACTGTCTGAGCTACAAGTTTTCGTTGAGGCTAGCTCTTAGATTTATGCGTTAGAAATGTGCCTTAGACATATGACAGGTGCTCTATTATCGGCAGTTGTTTTATTTTATCACAATTCTTACCTATCGGTTTGCTTGCGTTTCAGGCTTGTTTCTGCCTTACCGGATTGTGAATTTACTGATGGTAATCAATAGACTTCCAGATTTCATTGAAACCAGATCTTTCTTCTCAAAACCATAACCAGCAAAATCAGGACTAATGGTTTATTCATATTGGTGTGAGGTCCTGGTGTGAGATCGGGCTAATCTGCTTGCTCCTTTTTCTGCTCTGTGCTTTGTTCAGTGCTAATTGGTCGATGATTGAAATATTGTGAGCATCAGGGTGAGATTTCGTTTCTTAAAATCTGGCAGTTGTGGCTGCGTGAAAACTCTTAGCTGGCAGCGCTCCCTCGTAAACGGGGCTTGTTTTTTGGTGCTGGTAACTTTTGTTATTTTAGCTTTCATCAGCACAAATGCATTAATTGCTGCTGAAACAGGGTCTGAAACTGAGGAAAATGGCCTCGTTAAATTCCAGATCATCAATCTTATTCACTCCAAATCAATTCAGCATTCTTTATCAGGTAAGCCTGGTAACCCGAAACGCGGTGAAGCCTTGATGGTGAACCGGAAAAAGGGAAACTGTATCGCCTGCCATGGGCTGGATGTATTCGCTGAAAAGGCCAAAACAAAGCCCAATATTTATGCTGATATGGGGGAGATTGGACCTTCGCTGAATGGCATTGCCGGGCGCTATCAGGAAGGTGAGCTGAGATTGTTGCTGGTTGATGCAAAGCAGATATTTCCAGATACGATCATGCCGGCGTTTTACAGAATTGAGCGATTTACCCGGGTTGACGATCCGTTTTTAAATAAACCAATTTTAAAACCTCAGGAAATTGAAGATATTCTGAGCTTTTTGATGAAACAGAAATAGGAATGTTTTTGTTGTTCTTAAAAATGATGAAATACCGGTTTGCCGTTTCTGAGTTTGCACGATATGACCGTGCTGGCATGGTGTTATGTTTGCTTGGTTTGTTGTTTGTTGCGTTTGGCTGCCTTTTGATCAGCCAGGATGCCGCCGCGGCTGATGGGCGGACCAAATCTGTTTCACCACTTGATGAGAAAAATCCGTTGTCGAATTTGTGGTCAGGTTTTTATTACGCGAAAAAAGAAACCAAAGCCATGCAGTTGGATGATTTTGGTAACCCTGGTTCGTTCTATGTTGAAGAAGGGGCGGAGCTGTGGAAGAAAAAGGTTGGGGCTCAAGGGAAATCATGTGCATCCTGCCATAAGGATGCTTCTGTTTCGATGAAAGAGGCCGGGGTGCGTTATCCGGTTTATTTTGCGCCGCTTGACCGGATGATTAACCTTGAGCAAAGGATCAATCTTTGCCGGCAGGATTTTCAGAAAGAGAAAAAGTTTGAATATGAAACCCGGGAATTGTTAGCGCTGACAGCTTTTGTGCGTGCACAATCACGGGGGATGCCAGTGAGGGTGAAAATTACCGGGCCGGCAAAACCGTATTATGAAAAGGGCAAGGCTTTTTATTATCAACGGCGGGGGCAGCTTGATATGTCCTGCGCGCATTGCCATGAAAATAATTATGGTAAGTCGCTGCGCTCTAATTTATTAAGTCAGGGGCATGCGAACGGATTTCCGACTTATCGGCTAAAATGGCAGAAGCTTGGCTCTTTGCACCGCCGTTTTCGCGGGTGCAATAAACAGGTGAGGGCCAAGCCTTATGCTTATGGATCTGAGGCTTATGTTAATCTTGAGCTTTATCTGAACTGGCGGGGCAGCGGGCTTGAGGTTGAAACACCGGCGGTTCGTAACTAAGTTGTTATAAGGCTTTGTATTTTTAGCACTCTTTCAGGAGCCAGACATTGGCAGATATCTTATTATATTTTTTCATTATGCTGGCCGGGCTGGTTAGCTTTCTTTCCCCTTGTGTGTTGCCGCTGGTGCCGCCTTATCTCTGCTATCTTGGCGGGGTGACTTTTGATGAGCTCTCGAATGAAGAGGATCGGATTTCCTCACAATTACATGGGCGGATCATTCTGGCTTCTGTGTTTTTTGTGCTTGGCTTTACGACTATTTTTGTGGCGCTTGGTACAACGGCTTCAGCTTTCGGGCAATTGTTACATGGCAATAAGATTATTCTGACGCAAATCGCCGGGGCGGTTATTATTCTGTTCGGGCTGCATTTTCTTGGTATTTTTAAAATCGCCTTGCTTTACCGGGATACGCGCTATCAGACGAACACATCCAGTGTGAGCATTTTTGGTGCCTTTGTGATGGGGCTTGCCTTTGCTTTTGGCTGGACGCCCTGTATTGGGCCGATCCTCTCACCCATACTGACGCTGGCGGTGGATAGCGAGAATATCGGACGTGCCGTTTCTATGCTGCTTGTTTATTCGCTCGGGCTGGGGGTGCCATTTATATTAGCTGCTGTTGGTATTCAGCCGTTTTTACGGTTTCTCAGAAAATTTCAGAAGCATCTTGGCTTGATTGAAAAGCTGATGGGCGTGATGCTGATCTTTGTTGGCTTTCTGTTTATCAATTCAACGTTGAACTGGTGGGGAAGCTGGATTTCTCTGACCGGGTTTTCTTCCTGGTTGATCGAAAATTTTGAATCGCTGCAATATATTGAAGGGTTGCTGTTACCTGAAGATGTGCCCGAGAAAATTTTAGGTCAGTGATATAAGTTGGTTGTTTGATGAGTAAAACGCCACAGGTTGCTTTGACAATCGCCGGGTCTGACAGTTCTGGCGGGGCTGGGATTCAGGCTGATCTGAAAGTGTTTTCAGCTTTTGATCTGCATGGGGCTTCTGCTATCACGGCTGTTACTGCTCAGAACACGACGGGCGTGAAAGCCATTCACCAGGTGCCATTTGACATTATTGAAGCACAACTTGAAATGGTGCTGTCTGACCTTGATGTTAAGGCCGTGAAGATTGGTATGATCGGGGCGCCGGAAGTTGCGCCGCTTATTGCCCGGCAATTGCAGGCATTTTCTATCACTGAAATCATTGTTGATACCCCGCTTTACACGACAACCGGTGCCTCGCTTGGTGGTGCCGAGATTGGTGCCGCGCTGATTGAGCATCTGTTTCCGGTTGCAACTCTGATCACTCCCAACCTTCGAGAGGCGGCTTTGTTGCTTGAGCAGCAAGTTGCGCACAGTGTCGCCGAGATGCAGCAGCAGGCTGAGGCGCTCTATAGGCTTGGTGCCAGAGCTGTTCTGGTGAAGGGGGGGCATTTGCGTGATGAGTTTGGCGGTGTAGAAAATTCAGCCGATCAGACAGACGCAGCTGAGGCAATTGATGTGTTTTATGATGGAACAGTGATGCGTCAGTTTAGCGCTCCATTTGTGGATGTTGCGCATACGCATGGAACTGGCTGTGCTTTGTCATCTGCGATTGCCGCATTGATGGCGAAGGGGTATGGATTGACAAGTGCCATTCAAGAGGCAAAAGGCTGGCTCAGCCACGGATTGCAGAATTCTGCCGATATGGGCATTGGAGCCGGTTCCGGACCGGTTAAAATAGTTAAAATGCCTTATTTTGATCAATAAGTTAAGTCTGTTACAGAGAATTAACTTTACAGACGTATCTGTGTAAACCATAAAACCTGCTAATTGCTTCATTTTTCTGAAAATAGCGTTAGTAGTATGGAACAGAGACGATGAATTAGAGCGGTTGGCTTAATTCCTGCAAATTATGACTTTATGTCACAATTTTGAGATAAGACGGTTTTGAACCGAAGGATGAGATGCCGCGACCAATTGGTCATCACATGATCTTCATGATGAATTGATTGGGTTTGTGATTTGATATCGTTGTATTTTGATTTTGTTTTAACTAACTGGCTGGTTTGAGCTGGCTATAGAGAAATTTGAAATAGTTCTGAGGGGCGCAGATGAGTGATTGGGGACTTGCCAATCTTTTAGCTGACTCTTTTGGAGCGGATAACCGGATTAAAAATTTTGCGTATTCATATGAAATCTCTCGGATTTGGATTTGAAAGACTTGGTCTACTTCCGCTGAAGTCGCCGTTTCTGGCGCTTCTGGCGTTGATTGGCTTTTCCGTATTTTGCGGATTTGGAATTATGAAGCTTGAAACGGATGATGCTTTAAGTGATCTGTTTCGCTCCCAATCTGCTGTTTATTCAGATTACAAGGTGATGAGTGATCTGTTCCCATCCAGTGAGCGGGACGTGCTTGTTATGGTCGAGGGCAAAGACCTGATGAGCCCCGATGGGCTAGAAGCCATTCGTAATGTGCATCAGGAACTTGAATTTGTTGAATCTGTTGATGGTGCGCTGTCGATGTTTTCGATGCGTGGCCCGCCGAATAAAGATGGTTATGCGCCGCCGATCATTCCACATGATATCCCTGCCTTAGGTCAGGGATTTGATCTTGTTAAAAAGGTCATTCAGGAACACCCGCTGGTTTATGGGAAGATGATGTCTAAGCCTGATGCTTCGGGCAATCAGATCGCACTTGTGGTGCTTTCCATTAAAAATGAGATTAAATCCAGCAATGATATGTCTGCTGCGATGGATGATGTGCGCCGCACAGCGGAGCAGGCAGTGGATGGTTCGCCGGGGTATTCCATTGAGGTGGCTGGTATTCCCGTTATGCGGCAGGAGATTAAGGCGGCCATTAAGCGCGACCGGCTGATATTTAACACGATCGGTTTTATTGTTGGTTTTGCGATCAGCCTGGCATTTTTCCGCCGGCCGACACTTGTGTTTATTGCATCCGTATGTCCGGCGCTTTCTGTTTTGTGGTCGCTTGGTCTGCTGGGGCATCTTGGCTTTCAACTTAATACGTTTATTAATGTTATCCCTCCGCTTGTGATGGTAATCGCGCTTAGTGATGCGATGCATATGGTTTATTCGATCAGGCGAAATGTGACCAAGGGGCTTGACCGGTTTGAGGCGACGAAAGAGGCTGTGCTGAATGTTGGCCCGGCCTGTGTTCTGACCTCGCTTACCACTTCACTAGCTATGGCCAGCCTTGCATTAACCGATAGCGGGCTCATCCGTCAGTTTGGTTTGGCGGCCGCTCTTGCAACGCTGATGGCGTTTGTTGCGGTGATTTTCATTGTGCCGACTTTGACTTCGCTCTTGCTGCGTAATGAAGAAAAGTTCAGGGAAGACGAGCATAAACACAATAAAACACTGAATAAGCTCGAAGCATTTTCAGGCCGGATTTCTACGTTTGTGAAACCGCGTCATCTGGGAATGACCATCATTGGTATTTCCATGGCGATCCTCTTTACGATCATGCATTCACAATTAAGGGCACAGTACAGACTTTCTGATCAGGTGCCGACGGGGAAACAATCGGTTGAGACGTCTAACCGGATTGATAAGTTTCTTGAAGGGGCGACGCCGCTTCATATTCTGATTGAATGGCCGAGCAATTTGTCCATTCGCGAAGACGCTGAGGTGCTTGATGCGATTGAAGAAGCGCACCGGATTATGGAAGAGCAGGCTGGTGTTGCCAATGTCTGGTCTGTTGCGGCGCTTCGCAGATGGTTAAGAGAAAACCAGGGGGCGGAAAGTGCGACGCCAAAGTCTGTTGGTGATTATCTTGATAAGATGCCGGTGCATTTGTTGCACAGATTTGTCAATGAGAAGCGAAATTCGGCCATTATTACTGGCCGAGTGCCGGATATTGACGCGAAAGATACGCTGCCCATTCTGGAAGGGATTGAGGCTGAATTGCATAAAAAGCTGCCTGAAGGGCACAAGATGAATATTCGTGTGACGGGGCTTTCTTCCGTTTCTGCGATCCAGAGTTCTACTATGATTAATCAGCTGAACCGTGGTTTGGCGGCTGCGATTGTTATGGTGATTTTCCTGATTGGTATTGCGTTTCGATCATCCGAGGTCGCCTTACTCTCCATTGTGCCCAATCTGCTGCCCATTGCTGCGGCAGGTGCGATGTTGTATCTTAATGGTCTGGGGCTGGAATATGCCAGTGTGATTGGCCTTACGGTGGCGTTTGGCCTGGCGGTTGATGACTCTATTCACTTTTTAAACCGGCTGCATATTGAGCGATCCCGGACGAACAGCCAGACTGAGGCGGTTTATAAAACGCTTACGCATATTGGGCCGGTGCTTATTTTAACTACAATGGTGCTGGTATGCGGTCTGGCGGTCACAATTTTAAGTGAATTGCCGTCAATGAGACAATTTGGTAGTCTTGCGATGACAACATTGATTGCTGCCGTTTTGGCTGATCTGTTTATTTTACCTGCAATTATTCTTTCTACGTGCCGTGAGAAATTGCGCAAAAGCTAATTTTTCTTCTTAAATTTGTGTGTTTTTGTTTTAAGGAAATTATGGAATGTCATTCATTAAGAACAGTGTTTTAACAAATGACCGGTCGGGCCTTAAAGTGCTTCGAGCTGTGAGTGCTGTTGCGATTGGTTTTGTTTTTAGTTTTATGCTGGCAGTGAATTCAGCTTCAGCAGCTTCTAATCCTTTTAAGAAAGTGAAAGGAAGCTGGAGAAGTGCTGGGGCAACGGCCATAGTTTCTGGTAACCGGGAACGGATACGCTGCCGTGCCAGTTATCGGACGCCTGGGAATAAAGTCGGCTTTACGCTTAAATGTTCAGGGCCGGGATATTTTATCAATGTGCGGGTGAATGCCCGTGTCAATGGCGGTAATGTTCAGGGTTCCTGGAGTGAATCTAAATATGCAAAAAGTGGTGGGCTTAGTGGCAGTGCCAGTAATAAACATTCATCGCTTGGTTTTTGGGGAGGCGGTATTAGCGGTAATATGAGCATCTCATTAACCAGCTCAAGACGTCATAGAATTGTTATAAATGCTGCTGGTAACAAGGTGGTGATCCCGCTTCGTCGGTGATAAATCAGCCATAGCATGTGTTAAACAAGCAACATGCTTATTGATAAATTCAGAGTGGCTATGTGGATAGCCACTCTTTTTTTGTGCGTGGGTGAATGTGTCAGCGATTGAAGCGGCAACGATATGCTACTGAAAATAAAGATGAAATAATATTGAGATGCAAATTTAACGGTGATTTATATTTGTGGAGAATATTGGTTTTTATCTTGTATTTTTAATTTCCTGACATTTGGGCGAATCGTTCTGATTGCGCCCGGAATTTGTTTTGATTAGGATTGAGGCATAAAAATAACAACCTGTCATAGTTTAGTCATTTCGTTTGAGTCTGGGGGTTGGGATGAGTTCCTGTATCAAGAGTAATCGTAAGCGTATTTTGTTTGGTGCTTCTGCATTGATTATTGCAAGTGCAATAACGTCAAGTGCTATTGCTGGTGGTTTTTCTATTCGAGAGCAATCAACTTCAGGGCTTGGTTCTGCTTTTGCGGGCAATGCGGTTGGAAGCGATCTTTCAAGTATTTACTGGAACTCAGCCGGGGTAGCTTCGGCAGGTGTTGGCGTGACAACGGAAAGCCATGCTTCTGTTCTTTTTCCTGATGCTGAGATTGAATCAAATGGCACACTGCCCGGTCTGCTTGGTATCATCCCGACAAATTCGACCGAAATTGGCAAAAATGCTTTTGTGCCGGCCAGCTATGGTGCGTTTCGCATCAATGACAAGCTGACAATTGGCTATGGTTTTAACGCACCGTTCGGCCTTGCTTCTGAAGCTGATGACAATGTCTATACCGGGCAATATGATTTTCGTGAAGCGTCTTTAAAGACCTATAATTTTAACCCGGTTATTGGTTACCAGATTTCTGATAGTCTATCGATTGGTGTTGGTTTGCAGGTGCAATATACCGACCTTAATCTGAAACAGGCGGTTGTTACCGGTCAGGCTCCTGGGGATCCGAGTGCCAATGTGAATGTGGATGACTGGGGCTATGGTTTCACGGCGGGTCTGATGTTTAAACCAATGACCGGCACGACGATTGGTGTTGGTTATCGCTCACGGGTGAAGAAC
>JAJFHX010000039.1 GCA_021775425.1 Hyphomicrobiales bacterium | reverse complement strand
ATACATGAGCTAAAAGCTACATATAAACATTCCAAACAAAACCTATTGTCGGATAGAATTCTCAAGAGCAAGTCAGCTCATCTTGTAGAAAATTTTTTTCTAATGGAAGATGAAGCCCCTCCCATTCACCCCATTCTATCTTCGGTCTATTATTCTGAATACTCGTTCTATTGCCGGGAGAATGAAGTAAACCCATTAAGTAGAAGAGCTTTTTCGATAATCGCTCAGAAGTATGTCATTTCAAAAAAAGGAAGACAGGGGAAGATGTGGTATAGATTAAGGCCTCATGTTCTTATTCAATTGAATACAAAACTGATGCATAGTGTCGCTTCCTAACAAACTCTCTTATGTAAATACATTATGCTGTTCCAAAGGCTCTGGTGGGGAACACCTGAGCAAGGAAACAATGAAATACTATAACCCATTGGGTATGAGAAACCCAAAAAATGGAAAAGCAAGGGTGTCTAGTAAATGGGGCATTTCAGTTGGCATTACAATAATTAGGTAACTTGTACAAAGAAGAAAGATTTCTCCCAGAATTTTGTGCAGTTAATTCAGCTTTTCTATATTTGCCTTTTGAGAAACGAGGGCAATCACGAGCATGACCACTGATGACCTGATAATGATTAATATCAATCCCATTAAGATAACAAAAACCTACCGGTCTATACCTTGATCTTTTTCCTGTCGTGGTCCCATCTAGATGGCAGGTAACCAATTTCTCATTGACTAACTGTCTTAAATTTTGAGTAGCTTCTAAACCACCGGGCTCTTTCTTTTGGTTATTATATTCTGGTGCTGCAATCCCCTTTAGACGAATTTCAATGGCCCCAAAAAGTATTCCATCACCATCTTTTGTTTTTTCTATACCGCTTATAACGGCTTTTGGTTCTTCAGCTATTGCTGGTGAAAAGAAGCAAGATATCAATAAAATTGTTATGATAGTTTTCAATCTAATTTCCTAAACGTGTAATTAATCATTAGAACAAAGTGAATTATTTTGTGAGTTGATCAAACAGGATAAAATCATCATAAATGCAGTAAATCGACCTATTATCATAGACACCAAAAATGTAGCTTACGGCTATCATGATTAACAGGAACTTTATTAGATCTGCCGAATTGGGGGTGGTCGATTTCCAAGTTTCAGTTGTTGCACAAGTAGATTTTTTTTTAAATTATATACATATGCAAAATGATTGTCGTTATGGCCAATTACCCAAATACTATCGTTGCCGAAATCAAATACCACTGGAGCATTCAAACCTGCCCACTGATTGAGAAGACGTGAATCTGTTAGTAATAATTTATAAACTGCGCCGCCTTTCGAATGTGGTCTTGTCCCTTCGTCAATAGCTCGATTAAACTGTTTTAGACTGTTTTTAAGCCGCAATCCATTGACGATCCAACAAATTTTTTTGTGAAAATTTGTCCGTGCTTCTACTTCGTCTCTTTTTATTGGAGAGTTTTGAAATTCCAAAGTCAAACCTTGAGGTGTGAGTACATCAGCGATATGTAGTTCACCATTCTCGTCCCGTTTACTGCATTCTTGCCAATTTTTGGGAAATTCGTCTTTCCAGGATCTGTGCCACTCTGTTTCGGCTTCCCACCAACTGTCACAATTTTGGCGACTTTTGTGAGCCCAATGGTTTATCTTGATCGGTCCGCATTTAGCGACCATAGGACTTCCACAGTGAGGACACTTTCCAGTAAGTCCAGGAGAGGCTTCTACACGAGAGTTTTGTATTAGTGCAAATCGCATTTATGAATCACAGAGCTGGATGGCTGAATTTATTAATCTGATACCTTGTGTTATGAAATTAACATATGAACTTTTAAGATTCGAAGTTATTTTTTACTAGTATCAGCTCCTGTAAAACACCCGTTATTATAACTATAACGGGTATTTATTGACATCTTTGCAAAAAAATATCTTATAATACACCGGATATCAACCTTATAACGGGTGTAGCTAGTGAGCAGCAGAAGCGCAATAGATGTAATTGAGATTAACGGTGGTCAGCGAGATCAACTACTATCTCTTGAGGAGAATCATTTTGCGGACCTCAAGGCAAAGGAAGTTTCTACCAAAAAACTAGGAGTAGCGATCACAGCATTCGCAAATGCCGCCGGTGGTGATTTGTATGTGGGTATTCGTGAAGAAAATAGCATGGGTGTGAAGTTTAGACAATGGCATGGCTTCAAGGATATCGAGGCTGCCAATGGCCATATTCAATCGCTAGAGGCTTTATTTCCTCTTGGATCGGAATACTCATATGGATTTCTTCGCGTTGCAGGTTCGACTGGCTTGGTGCTGCACATTCAAGTGCAGCGTTCACCCCAAATTGCGAGAGCACACAACAAGAAAATTTATATACGTCGCGGCGCTCAGAACCTTGAGGTTAAGGGCGGGGCTGCTATCGAACGTTTACGTCTTGACAAGGGAATTGAGAGTTTTGAACGACAGACGGTGGACACGTCGATTGACATTGTATCAGAGTCCGATGTGATCGCCTTTTTCGTTAACGAGGTCGTCCCGTCTATAACTCCAACTCGTTTCCTAAAAAAACAGAGCCTAATAAAAAACGATCAACCCGTAGTAGCGGCTGTGTTGCTCTTTGCTGACGAGCCACAAGCCGTGCTCCCTAAGCGATCCGGAGTTAAACTCTACAGGTACAAAACTTCAGGCCCGAGCACCCGAGACACCCTCGATGATATTCCCATTTCAATTGAAGGTCATCTATATGACCTGATCAAAAAAGCTGTGCAGGCTACTGTAAAAATGGTGGAAGACATCCAAAAGATGGGTCCAAAAGGACTTGAACCGGTCAGATATCCATTTGAAACGCTGCACGAAATTGTCACTAATGCAATTCTGCATCGTGATTACAGCATCGCTACTGACGTTCAAATTCGTGTTTTTGACAACCGAATCGAAGTCGAAAGTCCAGGATTGTTTCCCGGTCATGTAACTGCTCTCAATGTTCTAGATGAACAATTTGCGAGAAACGGTGCAATTGTCAGGCTCATAAACAAGTTCCCAAACCCTCCGAACAAAGATGTCGGAGAAGGATTAAATACTGCTTTTAAAGCCATGCAGAAGTTACGTCTTAGACCACCAATCATAGACGAACTTCGAAATGCTGTTTTAGTGACAATAAAGCACGAAGTGCTCGCATCGCCTGAGGAGTCAGTTATGGACTATTTGGAAAATCAGGAGATGATAACTAACCGTCTAGCTAGGGAACTTACAGGAATTGCGTCGGAAAACACCATGAAATTGGTCTTTTATCGGCTTGCGAAGAGTGACTTAATAGAGCGCGTGCCGGATCGCAAAGGCGCAGCTTCAGCTTGGCAAAAAAAGCGTGTTAAATCGACCTCCGTTTAGACGCTGCTTTTTTGGCAATTTGGGCCTCTAAGCATAGCAAATTCTTCTAGTGTTACCGCTAAACATAGATGTGTGGAGTTTTCTATTTGATGTTAAGCAAGGTTATTTTCAAAATGAGACACTACCAAACATTGATAAGATAAATTCGCATATTATTGTTTTTGGTTTTTCCGAAATATTTGACTCATTTTTTTGTGCTATGTAAATTATATTATTCTCGTTTAACTTAAATTTTTTAGAAAGATGTTTGTTTAAAGCTAATAAATAATTGTAGAATTGTTGTTTAGGGCTCGGAGATTTTGGCATTGAGAATTTACCTCCACATTTTACATAATAGGCACCTAAATCGTAAATTAACCAATTCTTATTTACATCAGGATGTCGATGTTTTGGCATTTTGGGGTGACTATCTTTAAGGTCAGTTAAAGCAGCGCTAGCTGCCTCTTTAATCGCTTTAACGTTGTTTGAATTCTGTGATCTTAATTCATTTTTCTTTCTTCAATTCTATTTCTCTTATTTTATATCCTTTTCCACGATCATGATAGCAAGATGACCCATCCTTATTGTCTCTGAGGAGAATCCAATACTTGCCTACATCACTTAAAATGACGGTAAAAGCTTTATTCCCAAACTCTGGAAAAGATAATATTGAGCTTTTTCCCAGCTCTTTGCTAGCCCACATCCTAACACCTAACGACCCTAGTGGGTTTTCTTTAGAACCAAATTTACCCCCACATCTAGGATAACCACTACCCGGCATTCCAAATTTAGCGGTTGGGTTTGTGCTATCCAAACTTCTTAATGCTAATATCCCCTTACCCCTTGAGATTACGCAATTTACTTCTGGTCTATCATCACTGTAAGGATTAACGATCACCCAACGTGCTGTATTATGTTTTTCAATTAATCTCTGGCTATATATCAAATATTTCCATTTATTATTATCACTCAACATTAATGTATTCCAATCAGTTCCACCTTCGCTTGGAAGAACTTCTGTAAATACTGATTTCCATGGATAACACTCATCTGGCTCAGATTTGACTGACTCAATTGAAATACAAAAACAAAACAGAGCAAAGGGTAAACACCAAAATCGCATATAAAAGAAAAGATCCATGTCAACCTGCCCCTTATAAGTTCCCAGATAAAAAACTGTATCATTTCGAAATTGATATATCCATGCCAGTAAAATTGAAAATGAATTTTAAGTATAAACTTTCATAAGGTAGGTATTGAGTGATAAATTGGGGTAATTATGGGGGTATAAATAATGTTGAAACAGATTATTAAGAGGTAAAACAGAGGGTTAATGTATGATTACGAATCCCTCCCTCTCCGCCACAAGCTAACTTGTTTATTAGTTCCGCCACTTACCTACAGAAAATTTTATCTCTTAAACAATCGCCCATCTATCACAGCTAACCCCAAACCAATCAAACCCATACCTGCCAGTTGGATCAACTGCAATTCTTCACCGAGAATTGAAATACCGAGTGCGATAGCTGTTACAGGGATTAAAAAAGTCACAAGAAGCAAATTGGTAGCCCCGGCCGTTGATAGCAGCCTGAAATATAAAATATAAGCAAACGCTGTTGAAATAACTGCAAGGCCAAAAATGCTGAGCCATACCTTAGCATCTGGCATTGGCAGACTGAAAGGTTGCTCAAACCACAAAGCTAACGGTAGCAATACGAAAGTAGAAGCCGTAACTTGTCCGGCTGCAGTTATGATTGGATCAATGCCCATAACTTTAAATCGCCGCCCGTAAACTCCGGCAAAAGCATATGAAAGGGCCGCTATGAGAATGGCAGCTTGCGCAATAAGCGAGCTCCCCAGTCCCGCCAATGCCGTAGGACCAATCATAATGACAACGCCCATAAATCCAACCAGCACCCCGGTTAATTTTAACGGTGTCGCTTTTTCATCCTTTAACAGCAACCCGGCAACAACCACTGTAAAAAGCGGTGTCGTTGCATTCAGAATGGCAGCTAGCCCTGATGTAATCTCCTTTTGCCCAATAACAATCAGCACAAAGGGAATGACATTATTCATGAGCCCCATAACAAAAAACGTAAACCAGACAGTTATTTGCCCTGGAACCGGAATGCCCCTCAAAATCGCTATAGCCCAAAGCACCACGGCAGCCAACCCAACTCGCATCACCACCAGTGTCAGGGGCGGCAGGGCATGAACAGCTATTTCAACGAAAAAGAAAGACCCGCCCCATAGCAAAGACAATAACAACAACATCAGCCACTCAGTCGGTCCCATCTCGGCATTAATTTTTGTTGCCAAAACACCCCCCAATCCAGAAGATTAAAAATAACCATAGCAATCACTAAATAAAGAAATCGCAAAACTATTTCCTTAGCTATTGATCAGCTCAATCATAACTGAATAGAGACTTGAACACCGCCAAATTTCGGACATCTAATTTTTTAAAAAACACCTGATTTTTATTTAACAAGCTTAATGAGCAACTCATCCAGGCGCTCAAGAGTTGAAGCAAGTCCGTCTTCCATACCCATATCAATCACGGTCTGCAGGTCTTTAAGTGATTTGTAAGTCACAACGGTTTCAACGACTGTATGCCCGGATTTGTCCTTAAAATTAACAACCCAGTTAGCTCTGGGAAGGTCAGGGTTTAACGTGCCTGTTTCATCACAAAACCCATCAAGTGACGTATACCCTTCAATTGGCTCAATGGTTATATAGTCTGTCCGCCCCCAATGCTCAGTTCCATCAGGCGCCACCATACAATAAATCCAGTGCCCTCCTTCCTTGAACTCCATTGATTTGGTTTTTGTTGTAAAAGGTTTCGGTGCAAACCACTGATTAAGCAGTTCACTCTTCGTGTAACAATCCCATACCAGTTGACGGTCAGCAGCAAATTCGCGTTTGACAGTCAGCGTGTTGTTTTTCTTATCAACCAGAAAATCAAATTGAAGGTCAGCTTTCATGTTTTACTCCCTAAACATTTTTCTTCTGCCGCGGCTTCAATCCGAGCAATGTCAATTTTCTTCATCGTCAACATCGCCTGCATCGCCCGCTTTGCCTTGCCACGGTCATTTCCTGTAGTCAGCTCCATCAACCGTTTCGGTGTGATTTGCCAGAAAAACCCCCAGCGATCTTTAC
This sequence comes from Hyphomicrobiales bacterium, assembly GCA_021775425.1. Classification (GTDB taxonomy): domain Bacteria; phylum Pseudomonadota; class Alphaproteobacteria; order Rhizobiales; family HXMU1428-3; genus HXMU1428-3. The sequence goes on along the minus strand of JAJFHX010000039.1, from coordinate 39,655 downwards.
ACCAGCCACATTCGCTTTCACTGCCACCATTCTTGACAATGGCATCCCAGTATCGGTCGGTTTCTTCCTGAGCATCAGTTAACACCTGAAAACTAACGGCTTCATTTGGCTTAAAAATCGGGCCACCATTCAAACCGAGAAAGGGCCGTCCAAGCACAGTGAATTCAACGGTGAGTTCATCACCTTCCCGCCCGCCGGGATGGTCCGAAGCAGCCTGATTAATCCGAACAACACGGCTGTCAGGAAATGTAGCCGCATAGAACGCCGCAGCCGTGCTGGCTTCGCCATGGTCAAACCATACGCAAGTAACAAGTTCAGTCATTTATACCTCCATTCATTTTAGCCAATAAATTATCGAGATTCTCATATCTGCCTTGCCAGGATTGTCTGAGTTGATCCAGCCAGATATCAAGTTCGTCCATTTTCTCAAATCTGAGCTGATAATGAATTTCGCGGCCGTTTTTAATCTGCTCTACAAGACCAGAATCATTAAGCACCTGTATATGCTTCGAGGTCGCCTGACGGGAAATATCAAAATGATGCGCAATCGCAGTAGGTGTCATGGTTTGCGCCGCCAGCATCAAAATAATGGCTCTTCGGGTCGGGTCAGCAATGGCCTGAAAAATATCTCGCTTCATAAATCCATCTCAATATGCAATTAATTGGTTGCATATATACACGCAACCAAACGGTTGCGCAATAAAAAATATTATGCATCATGAAATAATTCAAAATGTGATGAAAAAGAAAAAGGATTAGGAAGTTTCATCCTAATCCAGACAAGGTCAGTAAAGAGCAAACAGTCACATTTCATCGAACAGACAGCTGCCAATCAAATGCAATCAACGGCAGCTTCTAAAACCACCTCAGTTTATCAGATAAAAAAACGGGCTGATAAGCTTCACCCTCACCCCGTCTGTGAAAGTGCCTTAATCGCCTGGGTAATTTCATTCACAGATGTCGCCACCATATTGGTGTTGCCAGAAATTTCAGTCGTCACCGCGCTTTGTTCTTCAACCGCACTTGAAGTCGCTGTCACGCTCTCATTCACCTTGTCAGCAGAATCGCGAATGTTATTGATATTATCAGCCACCGTATTGGCTAACTCCTGCACACTGGTGATCTCTTGCGCTATGTCTTCCATAGCCTTCGTTGTCTGCCCCGCCAGATTTTTCACTTCAGACGCAACAACGGCAAAGCCCTTGCCACTGTCACCAGCGCGCGATGCCTCAATCGTCGCATTAAGGGCCAGTAAATTCACCTGATTAGTAATGTTGTTAATCAGCTCAACAACACTCTCCATCGCCTGCATACTCATGACAAGGTTTTGCGCAAGCTCTGTTGAATTGGTCGCCGCCTGCAAAATTCCTTGGGATGCTTCCCTCGAAAAATTCATATTCCCGCTGATTTCATGGATCGCTGCTGACATCTCTTCAACCGCTGCCGCCACACTCTGCACATTTGATGTGGTCTGATCGGCAATGTTGCCCATTTCAATGATATTCGTCACATCAGTCGCGAATTTAACTACCTTGAAAGGCTTGCCGTTCATATCAAGGATCGGATTATAGGAAGCCTGAATCCATATCTCCCTGCCGCCTTTGGCGTATCGTTTATAAACCCGTGTATCAAATTCACCCAGGCGCAATTTATCCCAGAACTTACTATACTCTGGGCTGTCAGCCTCATCATTATCAACAAACATCCGGTGATGACGGCCTTTAATCTCTTCCAGAGAATACCCCATAGCATCAAGAAAATTGGAATTTGCAGATAAAATCCGCCCATCCATTTCAAATTCAATCACCGCTTGCGCTTTATTAATCGCGTTGATCTGCCCTTCATGGTCAGCACTCTGAAGTTTCTGGGCGGTAATATCGGTTGCATATTTCACAACCCTGACCACTTTGCCCTTCTTATCCAGAATAGGATTATATGAAGCCTCTATCCAGACTTCCCTGCCCCCCTTGGCGAGACGTTTGAACTGTTCCGCCTGAAACTCTCCCTGTCGCAACAGATTCCAGAAATTCTGATATTCAAGACTGTCTTTATATTCCGGATTAACAAAAAGACTATGATGCTGGCCTCTGATCTCTTCAAGGGTATACCCCATAGCATCAAGAAAATTATCATTTGCGATAATGATTGTGCCATCCGGTTTAAAAGAAATAACGGCCTGCGATTTGCGTATTGCTTTTAATTCGGCCGCGTCGAGTGATGATAGTGATGTACCAAATATCATAGCTTTTCCCTCTCATGATATTGTATAAGATGAACTCAACTCTGATGTACAAGGAATGAAATATGAAACTGCAAACAGGCGCCAAAATACAATTGTAATCCATTCAGATTAGAATGAAATTTTGCATCTGCTCATAGGCTCAGCCAGATAAACTCTGTAATAAACAAACAACGTTAATTGCGATTGTGAAGCCGTAACAGCTGAGAATCATACAACAAATTAACACACAACCTAAAGGTGTTACAACCTGTGATTGCGTGCATTTAATATTAACACCAGATTACAGCACCTTATTCAGGCAATTTAGATAAATTGGTTTAACGGCATTACATAAAAACAAAGACACAAGGACAATCTCTTGCCAAATCAGATCACTGCACGCTGCATCCGTTTTCATGAATTGGGTGGTCCTGAAGTCTTAAAAATAGAACCATGCAAAATTCCGGAAACACCGTCAGGTCACGTCAGAGTTAAGGTCAAAGCCATCGGCCTCAATAGAGCAGATGTCATGTTTCGCCGCGGCACCTATATCGAAAAAGCCGAACTTCCTTCCCGCTTAGGTTATGAAGCCTCTGGCATAATCGATGAAACAGGAGACGGTGTTAAAAGTATTTCAGTCGGTGCCACCGTCAGTATTATCCCACCCATCGGCCTTGGAAATTATGGCACTTACGCTGAGTATGTCACCATTCCTGAAAAATACATCGTCCCCAAACCGGTTAATCTATCTATTGAAGAAGCAGCCTCATGCTGGATGCAATACATCACTGCATATGGGGGCCTGATAAAAGCTGGCAATCTTAAAAGTGGGGATATAACCCTAATCACAGCAGCCTCCAGTTCTGTCGGCCTTGCCGCAATAGAAATTGCCAGAAACCACGGCGCAACGCCTATCGCCACAACCCTCAATAACAAAATGAAAGAAGCTGTATTAAATCTCAGCAACAAACAAAACCAGACCAACGATGAACTGAACATCATTGCCGTTAAAGAACAAAATCTCAATGATGCTCTCGGCGATATCCTTTGTACAAATCGATTAAACGTTGTTTTTGATGCTGTTGGCGGCGAGGATATTGAAACCATCGGTTCTTATATGGCCAAACATGGCGTCATCGTCAGCCATGGCCGGCTGGCACCGGGCATAACACCGTTTCCAATACAATATGCCATCAGGAACAGCCTCACTATGCGAGGCTACGTCTTTAAAGAAATCATCAGTGATGAACAAAAACTTGAACAAGCCAAAACTTATATTCTTGAGGGGCTGACTACAGGAAATCTCAGACCGGTGATTTCAAAAACATTCCCCTTTGAGCAAATCGTCGAAGCACACGAATATCTTGAGAGCAATCAGCAAATCGGCAAAATAGTTGTCACTATTGAAACATAGCTACTTTTGTAACATTGACACTTTTGAAAATATCACCACTTTTGAAATTAAGCTACCATCTGATGGTCACTCTCAAGTTTTACACGTAATCAAAATTATTTCAGATGCTCAATTGAAAAAACATGCTGCATCTCATTTAATGGCGCATGACAGGCCTGACATTTAGCGAGATCTTTTTTCGCATCCGTCCCATCTGGTTTAAAGGCAGCAAAACCCCAGTCACCATTATTAAGTTCAGCCGCGACACCATCTCCAAAACCTTTACGCTTCTCCATTACAGCAATCACAGCAAGCTTATCTCTGATACGGCGGCTAAGGTCGCTCTCTATTACTTCACCATCTTTATCTTTTTTAGCTTTATAGACTTCACCAACCAGAACAGACCCCTCAGGAAACGTTCCCGTTTCCTTCATGCCTTTAATGGCAATATCATTAGCAAACAATCGAATGACCTGATCATCATTTTGCACCCTGTCAAGACTGAGATAATTTGTAAATGTCGTCGCATAATCTTTCGGAAAAGCAATGTCAGTCTTAGGATCTTTCGCCTGCAGATACCCCTGCCAGGTAAATAATATAGAACTGACCAAAACTGCAATCGATGCCATTTTAAATTTATGAACCATAATAGTCTCCCCTGATGAATAAACAAATTTAGGTATATGATGATGCCTGTTTGAAGCATTCAGGCAGGGGTAAAATACTAAATATACACAATTATAACAAGCTTTATTGTTATTATTAAAAAATGACATGGATTTATTGAGACAAAAGTCTAATATATCGCAAATTCATCAATCAGATTTATCAGCAGGTTTCATGACCACCAAAGACAAAATACTAAAGCTATTAAGAGAACAACCAAGAACCATTACAGAACTTGCTGAGCACCTCAACCTGGCAAGAAACGCAATCTCGGTTCAGATAGACCGCCTGACAGCCGATGCCATAGTCCTAAAGGGGGAAATCAGACAAAGCGAATCTGCTGGCAAACCGGCCAGAGAATACATAATCGCCCCCGGCACAGAAGACCAGGGCTCAAGCGCTTACCAGCCTTTCGTAGAGAGCCTGCTAAAAACACTGCCAGGCCATCTCGACCAGAAACAGAGAAAACTATTGCTCGAAAATGTCGGTCGGAACATGGCAAAAGATGTTGGCTTCTCTAATGAAGGAAAACTAAAACAACGCATTGAAAAAGCCATAGCTGTGGTCAATCATCTCGGCGCAACCGCAGAACTGGAGGAAGAAAAAAGCAACATCGTCGTTAAAAATATCAGCTGCCCACTTGCTTCAGCCGTTCGCAGCGAACCCTGCGTGTGCGATGCTGTTGCCGCCTTTTTCACAGAAGCTACAGGCGCAAAAACCAAAGCCGATTGCCATTACGGAGAAAAGCTTGTCTGTCGTTATGTGATCAGCAAATAAACATCGCCCAAATAAACCCTGCTCCAAACTCACTATCTCAGCTTTCATACTCAAAAACTGATTTTCTATAATTGATGGGAACCTTATCGCCATCCACACATTTACCTTACGGCAAATTAATTAGCCCTTGCTAAATTTTGTGCAAAGAGCTAAATATATAAAGAAGAGTTAAATATAGAAAACAGTTCATCCAACAACAAATGGAATCCAAAACACTATGTTTTTTCTAAAGCATATAGACCTTAAAATCCCATTTCTGGCAGCCCTAATGTGCAGTCTCTTAACAGCCCCCCTTGCTGCCAAAGAAAAATTAAAAGCCGTCACAACTTTCACCGTGATTGCTGACATCGCGCGGAATGTGGCTGGCGACAAAGCCATTGTCCAATCCATCACCAAACCCGGCGCGGAAATTCATAACTACCAACCCACCCCGAAAGATATTGTCCGTGCCAAAAATGCAGATGTCATCCTTTGGAACGGCCTCAATCTTGAACGATGGTTCGCACGGTTTCTGGAAGATGTCAGAGATGTTCCTAATGTTATCGTCTCTGAAGGCATAACTCCACTCTCCATTTACGAAGGCCCATATAAAGACAAGCCCAACCCCCATGCCTGGATGTCGACTGAAAACGCCCTCATCTATATTGAGAATATCCGCCGCACCTTTGTCAAACTCGACCCGGAAAACGAACAATCTTACAACCAGAACGCCAAAACCTATGCCGAAAAAGTTCGCGCCATAAAAACAAAACTGGTTAAAAACCTGAGTGACATTCCGGCAGATAAACGCGTTCTCGTCACCAGCGAAGGCGCCTTTAGCTATCTGGCAAAAGACCTTGATATGAAAGAAGCCTATCTCTGGCCAATGAATGCAGATCAACAGGGCACACCTCAGCAGGTCCGCAAAGTGATAGACCTGATCCGCGAAAAAAACATTCCCGTGGTTTTCTCTGAAAGCACCATTTCAGACAAACCCGCCCGTCAGGTCGCAGCTGAAACCCCGGCCATCTATGGTGGTGTGCTCTATGTCGACAGCCTGAGTGAAGCTGGCGGCAAAGTACCAACCTATCTTGACCTGTTAAATGTCACCACTGAGACCATCGCCTCCGGTTTTAAAAAAGCCTTAAGCAATTAATGAGCAATTAAAAGAGCGACAATGAACGAAAGATCATAAAACGGCATGACCAGTCAGATCATTGAATTAAACAATGTCAGCGTCACCTATCCGAACGGCCATCTCGCCCTTGAAGACGTCACAGCCAGCCTGCCCGCCGGGTCTATCTGCGGGTTGGTCGGGGTCAACGGCGCTGGAAAATCCACCCTATTCAAAGCCATCATGGGCTTTGTCAAACCAACATCCGGTCATGTCACAATTATGGGGCACGCAGTCTCAGATGCACTGAAACAAAACCTTGTGTCCTATGTCCCCCAAACTGAGGAAGTCGACTGGAACTTCCCCGTCCTTGTTGAAGACGTTGTGATGATGGGCCGTTATGGCCATATGGGCTTTTTGCGCCGCCCCGCAAAGTCTGACCATATCGCGGTAGATGAAGCCTTAGAGCGCGTCAATATGACAGATTTTAAAAACCGCCAGATCGGCGAGTTAAGCGGCGGCCAGAAAAAACGGATTTTCGTTGCCCGCGCCCTCGCTCAGGGTGGCAAAGTAATCCTGCTGGATGAACCCTTCACCGGCGTCGATATAAAAACTGAAGAACAGCTCATCACTTTGTTTCGAACATTAGCTGAAGCAGGTAGCCTCATTCTGGTCTCAACCCACAATCTCGGCAGCGTACCGAGTTTTTGCGATGAAGTGATGCTGGTGAAAAAACAACTGCTCGCCTATGGCCCGGTTGAAACAACTTACACGCCTGACAAACTCATCAAAGCCTTTGGCGGCATGTTGCGCCATCATGAACTCCCCGGTCATCACTTGCATGATGATGAAGACCAGCGCGGCGTCACCGTCCTCACTGATGATGAACGCCCTCTCGTCCTCTATGGTCATCACGACGGTAAAAAAATTGTCTCCAATACCGGCAATCAAGAGGAACCACCACAAGAGCGCAAAACCGGGCAGGATGTCAGCGAGGCCGCACCAGAAACATGATTGAACTCGCTTTAGAACCATTCACATATAACTACATGACCAGAGCCATCTGGGTTTCAGCTCTCGTTGGCGGTGTATCAGCGTTTTTATCAGCATACCTCATTCAAAAAGGCTGGTCGTTGATGGGTGATGCACTCGCTCACGCCATTGTCCCTGGCGTCGCTCTGGCTTATCTTCTTGGCCTCCCTTATGCCATCGGCGCTTTTTTCGCAGGTATTTTGGCCTCTCTAAGTATGATGTTTGTCAAACAGAAAACCAAACTCCGCGAAGACACAATCATCGGTCTGGTTTTTACAACCTTTTTCGCCATTGGCCTGTTGCTTGTGTCAATAAACCCCACCTCCGTGAACATTCAGGCGATCATCCTCGGCAACATCCTTGCCATAACCAGTGAGGACGTCACGCAGGTTGTTATCATCTCCCTCACCTGCCTCACACTGCTTGCGCTAAAGTGGAAAGATTTAATGGCAGTGTTTTTTGATGAAACCTTTGCTCGTAGCATTGGCCTCCCGGTAAATGCGCTTAAATTAATGTTCTTCACGCTCTTAAGTGCCACAACAGTCGCCGCCCTTCAAACGGTCGGTGCCTGCCTTGTCATCGCCATGGTCGTCACCCCCGGCGCAACCGCTTATCTCCTCACTGATAAATTCGGTAAACTGATCCTGATCTCAATTGCCATAGGCAGTGTCACTAGTGCCATAGGTGCCTATGCCAGCTATTTTCTGAATGCAAACCCTGGCGGCCTCATCGTCACATTGCAAACCCTCATTTTTCTGCTCTGTTTTCTGCTTGCCCCCAAACATGGCCTCATCAGCGCCAGAAAAATGACCGCCAGAAATAAAAACAACATTAGAGAAAAAGGAGAGCTTCATCATGGATAGCCTCCTCACTTTTTTCACAGAGCCACTTGCCCATGGCTTTATGCAACGCGCCCTCCTCATCGCTCTGGCGATAGGCATCGTCTGCTCTGTATTTTCTTGTTTTCTGGTATTGAAAGGCTGGTCTCTGATGGGAGACGCGATTTCCCACGCTGTCCTGCCCGGCATCGCCATCGCTTTCGTAATTGGCCTGCCACTCATCGTCGGGGCTTTCATTGCCGGGCTGTTTTGCGCCATCGCCACCGGATATTTAAAAGAGAACAGCCGCGTTAAGGAAGATGCCGTCATGGGCATCATGTTTTCAGGCATGTTCGCCTTAGGTCTGGTGATGCTAACCAAAATTGAAACGGATGTTCATCTCCTCCATGTGCTGTTCGGCAACGTACTTGGCCTCACAACAAGAGACCTGATCGAAACCTGCTCAATTGCTTTCATCTGCTCGGCTATCATGCTGGCCAAACGCCGCGACCTGATGCTCTATTGTTTCGACCCCGCCCATGCCAGCGTCATTGGCCTGCCAGTACGCGTACTGCATTTCGGCCTTCTTGCCCTTCTCGCTCTCACAATAGTCTCGGCCCTCAAAGCGGCCGGCATCATTCTCGTCATCGCCATGCTGATAGCCCCCGGTGCCATTGGCTATCTGCTCTCTAAGTCATTTGATAAAATGCTGTTAATCGCCATTGCTTCATCGGTTTTTTCCTGCCTGATGGGCACCATTCTCAGCTACCATATGGATGCAGCCACAGCGCCCTTAATTGTCGTCATTGAAGCAAGCATTTTTCTGGTGGCATTTATAAAATCACTCATTATGGAAAACTCAGCAGGAGGACAGCAAGCATGAACAAATCGCCTCTGAAAAAACAAACCACATTAACTGATGCCAGCAAACAGGCCCAGTGGTTCACCCGTGTGCGTGAAGCCCATCAGACAGAAACAACTGAGGATTATGTCGAACTGATCGCCGATCTGCTGGAAGTACAAAATGAAGCTCGACTAAGCGACCTCGCCCAGCGACTTGGTGTTTCCCATCCAACCGCCAGCAAAGTTGTCTCCCGCCTGAAAGAAGAAGGCTATATTGATAGCGAACCTTACCGTTCCATTTTTCTCACAGCCAAAGGCGCAGACATGGCCAAAAAATGTAAGCTGCGTCACCAGATCGTGCTCGACTTTTTAATCCGTCTGGGCGTGCCACCTGAAATCGCAGAATTTGACGCTGAAGGGATTGAACACCACATCAGCCAGGAAACGCTTTCTATCATGAAAAAATTTAAATCCTGACTATCAAGCCAGAAGATTATTGACCAGTAGATTATTGAGCAGAAGTCTCTTCAACATGCTGCCGCACTATGGAGACAAAATCCACGTCACCGATAAGCCCCAGTTGCACGGCTCTCTCCGTCACAAATTGTGAAGGCCATGAAAGCACAATCTTAGAGACAACCTCGTCTGTCTCAGGAACAATCAGCTCAGCAAGTTCACTGCCACCAACTTCCTTCAAACCATCAATCATTTCACCAACAGAAACTTTAAGCCCCGGCAGGTTCATCACCCGCGTTTCAGCAGTCTCTTTAGCTGAAAGCAATCCCGTTCTGACAAAGTTCTCTATCGTCACCTTAGGTGAGCTGACCCAGACAACAGAAGAAGGAGAAACCGGCAATATTGTTTTTTCACCCTTTAACGGCTCACGGATGATCGAAGAAAGAAAACTCGAAGCCGCCGCATTTGGTCGCCCTGGCCTCACCACAATCGTTGGCAAACGAACTGAAATCCCATCAATAAACCCGCGCCGCGAATAGTCAGAGACCAGCAGCTCAACCATCGCCTTTTGCGTCCCATAACATGAAGCCGGGCGCAAATAAAATTCTTCACCAACAACATCCGGGAACGGCGGGCCATAAACGGCTAGTGAAGAACTAAAAACCACCCGCGGGCAATACCCCCCTAAGCTGGCCTCATGCTCAGCCCGTAAAGCTTCAAGCAATCCCCAGCTCGCTTTGACATTCGCCTCATAGCCCTTGTCAAAATTCGCCTCAGCTTCACCAGATACAACCGCCGCCAGATGATAGATAACATCAGGCCGCTCTGAAGCTATCTGAGACAATCTCAGCCCATCAGAAAAATCACCCGTGATCGTCTCAATCTCAATCCCTTCGCAAATAGAGCCACTTTTTATCAGTGCAACATCAGGCTCAACAATATCAACCAGGGTCAGTTTCTTACAACCGGTCGTAAGCGGTTCACCATTAGCTAAAATTGCACTGGCAAGCTTCTGCCCAAGCATACCCGCCCCGCCAATAATCATGATATGCATTTTATTTTCCTGTTCTTGCACTGTTTCTCGTTATCATGGAGAAACAGCAATGCCTCAAAACTGCATGCCCCAAGGCCAAATGGCTGTCCCTGTTCAGTCACTATTCTTAATGCGCCACTGCAACAGAGAAATCCTGTCCTGCCCCCAAAATGGCTCATCATTAAATACCATCAACGGCACACCCCAGTGCCCCGCCCCGCGCTGTTCTTTCTGGTTTACATCAAGCTGTTTATCGAGCGTTTCCTGATGGGAAACAATTTGTTCATCCATTTCATCAAGGTCAAGCCCAGCTCGTGCAACAGCAAGTTTCAGGTGGTCCCCCTCAGACCAGTCATCAACCTCACCATTCCAAAGCAAAGCGCCGACTTCAAGCGTAAACTCTAACGATTTATTCCTGACAGCCGCCAACATCGCCAGCCTCGTCAGACGGTAGATAAATGGCTGCTCACTGGCAATTTGAATAGGGTCATAATGAACAACAACCGGGTCAGGGTTAGCCCAGCGGAACGGAATTTCATAAAACTCAGCCAGCCGAATGCAGTCAAGCAGCATATAGGGCCGCCGTAACGGATCACTATTCTGGATAATGTCCGGCTCCCTTAAAGCAAGCGGAAACACAGGGCGAATTTGCAGGTCAATATCATTCTCCCTCACCCAGCCAATCAGTCGCTGAACAGCCAGGTAGGAATACCCGCTGCGGTAAGAATAATAGAGTTCAATCTGCTTACTGCCCATAAAATCCCCTTTCAGATACCAGAATAAAAGTCTTCTTATTTTTAAAAGATTTGGTAGCAAACAAAATCATCAGGAGCAATGCTCAATTATTATGCAAGCAGTTCTTTAAAAGCTGGTTTGAGTGGGAAACATCCACAACTTGCCTGAAACAGCTACTCACTGGGTAAGGTCTTTGGCTCAGCCTACTGACCAAGCGCCAGAGCACTGGTATTGAGAAATTCTCCCAAAGTCAGAACAATCGGAATGGTCACCATCGCCGTTATGGTCTGAATGGCAATAATCCCCGCCATCAGATGCGCATTACCATTCAACTGACGAGAGAGAATATAAGAAGACGTCGCCGTTGGCAGCACCAGCATCAGCAATCCAACCACCAGTTCCGGCCCATCAAGACCAAAAGAAGAAAGCACAATCAACGCTACAAGCGGCAATAATATCAACTTCATACCAGAGGCAACAAGAATAGGAGCAAACTCACCTTTAATTGAATTCAGCTGAAGCGCCGCCCCGATGCATAACAAACCAAGCGGCAATGCCGCCCGCCCAAGAGAATGCATCATAGAATTGATAATGTCAGGAAACTGCACACCCATAATCTGCATCAGGCTGCCAATCACACAGCTGGATACCAGCGGGTTGAGAACAATCTGCTTCATCACCCCCCAAAATGAAGATTTCGTCGAACAATAATGCGCAAACACCAGAATGCAGATGATATTGATGATTGGCACCAGCACCGCATTGGCCACAATCACCAGCGTAACACCCGTCTGTCCAAACAATGTCGAAGCAACAGAGAGCCCGACATAATTATTATATCGAATGCCACCCTGAAACACAGACGTGAATGTCGGCCCATCCCCCCCAATCGCGAAAAAATAGCGCAGAACAATCAGCAAAACCGCAATCAGCAAAGTTGAGACAATCAGAGCCATAGAAAAATTAAACAACTCCAGCTCACCAAAATCAGCTGAAGTCAGGCTATAAATAATCAAAGAAGGAAGCAGCACATAATAACAAAGCCGCTCCATACCCCGCCAGAACAGATCTTCCTGAAACGTTGTCTGTTTCATATAAACGCCAAGCGCAATCAGAAGGGCAACAGGACAAAGCGCCAACAGCGATACAGAAAGCATTTTTGAGTAAACCTAATTTGGTGAATGGTCATAGTTGGAAAAATCCCAATCTATCGACCTGAAAATCTGACTATCAATTATCAATAATAGAGCCAGCAGCAGAAAAAAAGTGAGAAATACTTATTTCAATCTGTAAGTATTTCTCACACAAATACAATTAGCTAGGTAAACTCCGGCTTTTTTTGAAGATAAAACCGAACCGCAATTTAACGGTTCACATCAACCATGTATCTACCGCGAAGTGTCCCGTTCATCAGCTTCGGCGCCGCATCAATCACCTCTGATAAACCAATCTCATTCACCATTGAAGATAGCTTTTCAGCGTCAAGGTCAGCAGCCAGTCTGTTCCACGCCAGAACACGGCGCTCTTTCGGGCAAACAACACTTTCAACACCCTGCAAACAAACCCCGCGCAGAATAAATGGCATCACAGTCAGCGGCAAATCCATCCCCGCCGCGAGACCACACGCCGTCACAACGCCGTTATATTTGGTCGAAGCACAGATATTCGCCAGAATATGACTGCCAACAGTGTCAACCGCCCCGGCCCAGCGCTCTTTTGCAAGTGGACGCCCCGGTTCAGAAAGTGTGGCCCGGTCAAGAATTTCAGCCGCCCCAAGATCAAGCAGATACTGACTTTCATCCGGTTTACCAGTCACAGCCACAACCTTATAACCAAGCTTGCCCAATGTCGCGATCGCCACTGAACCAACGCCGCCAGAAGCCCCGGTCACAACAATCTCACCCTTGTCAGGTGTCACCCCATGGTCCTCTAAAGCCAACACACAAAGCATCGCTGTGTATCCGGCAGTGCCAATCGCCATGGCCTGGCGTGTTGTAAAACCGGAAGGAAGAGGCACAAGAAAATCACCATTAACTTTCGCCTTTTGCGCCAGCCCGCCCCAATATTGCTCACCAACACCCCAGCCATTCAGAATGACCTTGTCACCCGCTTTATAATCAGCATGGTTTGATGAGGAAACAGTCCCCGCAAAATCAATCCCCGGCACCAGCGGATAAGACCGCACAATCGGCGCTGAATTGGTGATCGCCAGCGCATCTTTATAATTGATGGTTGAATAATCAACATCCACCAGCACATCACCATCAGGCAACGCGCTTTCTTCAACAGATTGCAAACCAACCGTTTGCCCCGCTTCATCTTTTTCAATCATGATCGCATTAAACATAAATAACTCCTTATTTAGACTGATCGTCTATAATTAATTAATGACCCTGTTTCATCTGATATAAAAAATGCATGGCAAAACGATCCAGAGTGGCTGCATTGCGTTCAAGTTTAGCCCGCAAAATCGCCCCCTCCCAACCAATCCAGAACAACTCTGCCATAGCCTTGCAGTCAACTGACTGAGGCAGCTCGCCGGCAGTTTTAGCTTTTTCAAAAAGCAATGAAGTTCGTTGCTGCCAGTCATAAAACACATCAATCAACTGCTGGCGGAAGGAAGCCGGAATAACCATCATCTCCTGCCCGAGATTTCCAATCAGACAGCCGCGCTGAAAATCATATTTAATCATATTATTCCGCAACTTAGTGATTAGATTTTCAAATCTGACCAACGGAGCATAACTTTCATCCAAAAAGCATTCATCCAGCATTTTTGAAAAATAAAGCCCATATTCCTCAATCAGAACTTTGCCAAAAGCTTCCTTGCTGTCAAAATAATAATAGAAAGACCCCTTCGGCACACCAACCTGAGACAAAACATCTTCAAGCCCGGTTGAGCTAAACCCCTTTTCCGTCATCAGCGCCAGCCCGGCATGAATAAGCCGCGCTTTCGTAGTGCCACCGCCTTCAATTTTCGGTGGTCGTCCGCGACGCTGTCGTTTTGCTGTCTGGTCCTGCACAATTTCAACCTGTAACATTGTAGTTCATAGAATAAATATAGACCGACCGTCTAGTAATTGCAATCAATATGTCACATTTCCCAAATACAACAGCATCACTGTTAAAAAACAAGTGACTTGCAAATGAAAAGGCTTGATCTATTTCACCCCTCAAACTACAGTCCCCGCTATGAAAAAAATGATTCAGATTGAGAACCTCTCCAAAGTTTACGGGGGCGGCTTCAAAGCTCTAAACAACATCAATCTCACCATCAAAGAAGGTGAGATTTTCGCGCTGCTAGGCCCTAACGGTGCCGGCAAAACCACTTTGATCAGCGCCATCTGCGGCATTGTGAACCCAACAAGCGGCACAGTCACCGTCAATGGGCACGACATCATAAAAGACTACCGCGAAACCAGAGCACTAATCGGTCTTGTCCCCCAGGAACTGACAACAGACGCCTTTGAAAGTGTCTGGAGCACAGTTTCATTCTCAAGAGGGTTGTTCGGCAAGGCACCAGACCCTGCCCATATTGAAAAGGTCCTCAAAGATCTCAGCCTCTGGGATAAAAAGGACAACATGCTGATGACATTGTCAGGCGGCATGAAACGGCGTGTACTGATCGCAAAAGCCTTGTCCCATGAACCACAAATTCTATTTCTTGATGAACCAACGGCCGGTGTGGATGTCGAGCTGCGTAAAGACATGTGGCAAATGGTCAGGGAATTGCGCGCCAATGGCGTCACCATCATCCTCACCACGCACTACATCGAAGAAGCCGAAGAAATGGCAGATCGCATCGGTGTGATCAATAATGGGGAAATCATTCTGGTTGAAGAAAAATCCGAGCTGATGCAAAAGCTCGGTAAAAAAGAGCTTTATCTTGAACTCCAGGAAACACATGACCAGCTCCCCGATAATCTGAACGAGTTTGACCTTGAACTAATCGAGGAAGGCACACGCCTGAAATATACCTATGACACCCAAAGCGAACGCACCGGCATCACAACCATGCTAAACGCTGTCAGTGAATGCGGCATCAAATTCAAAGACCTCAACACAAAACAAAGCTCGTTAGAAGAAATCTTTGTAGAACTGGTGAAAAAAAATCATGAATAGTCACGCCATCATCGCCATATATAAATATGAAATGGCCCGCGCCTTCAGAACCATCGGCCAGAGCATCGCTTCTCCCGTCATTTCAACGGCGCTTTATTTCGTTGTTTTCGGCTCAGCCATCGGCTCACGTATCACTGAGATAGACGGCGTTTCTTATGGCGCCTTTATCGTACCCGGCCTCATTATGTTGTCGCTGTTGACCCAAAGCATTGCCAATGCCTCATTCGGTATTTTCTTCCCCAAATTCACTGGCACAATTTATGAAATTCTTTCAGCCCCGATTTCACCACTTGAAATCGTCCTGGGCTATGTTGGTGCAGCAACCACAAAATCACTGATCCTCGGCATCATCATTCTGGCAACAGCCGCCCTCTTCGTGCCGCTGGAAATCAAACACCCGTTTATCATGCTGTTTTTCATGACCCTGACCGCCCTCACCTTCAGCCTGTTCGGCTTCATCATCGGCGTCTGGGCGACAGGGTTTGAAAAATTACAGATCATCCCGCTGCTGGTCATCACGCCATTGGTCTTTTTAGGCGGCACGTTTTACTCAATCAACATGCTGCCACCCTTCTGGCAAACGGTGACACTATTCAACCCGGTTGTTTATCTGATCAGTGGTTTCCGCTGGAGCTTCTATGAAATCGCCGACGTCGACATAGCCTTCAGCCTCGCCATGATCTCCCTGACCCTGGCCATCTTCCTCGCCATCGTCTGGTGGATCTTCAGATCAGGCTATCAGTTGAAGACATGAGTGAATGATAACTATGAAGGCAATCACTGCAATCAAATTGCAAAAACCGCATGGCAAAATAAAACAACATTCACAGCAATACGAAGAAGGGAGCTAGCCCCTTAGGGGCTAGCGCACATGGCGAAGCGCCAGCACAGCCCGGCGCGTTGAGCCGCACATAGTGCGGTTGCAGGTAGGCAATCTAAAGCGCCATAGAAAATCAGAGGCTCAAACGCTTCAGCGTTTGAATTAGCCCGTGAGACATATCAATGAGCCCCGCTTCCATACTTATCAGCGTAATCAACTGCCAGGCCATAAACCGGGTCGTCTGAAAGCTCATCGACAATCAGCATGCCAGAGCGCTCAAGCAGCATCCGGCAGTCCTTGCTAAGGTGCCTGACGATCAGCTTCTTGCCGCGCCCGTCATAGCGGGCCGCAAGCGCTTCGATCGCCTCTAATGCAGAATGATCCCAAACCCGCGCATTTTTAAAATCAATAATCACTTCATCAGGGTCATCTTTCGGTGTGAAATATTCCTGAAATTCCGCAACGGAAGAGAAAAACAATTGCCCGGTCAGGTGATAAACCTTCGCGCCATTGTCACGAAAGCATGAACGCACATGAATATGCTTGGCGCTTTCCCACGCAAACACCAGCGCTGAGACAATCACTCCAACAACGACAGCAATCGCAAGGTCGGTAAAGACAGTCACCGTCGAAACCAGAATAAGAACAAAGGCGTCCGTATATGGTATTTTCGGCAGCATCTTGAACGTATCCCACGCAAAAGTGCCAATCACCACCATGAACATCACACCGACCAGAGCGGCAAGAGGAATAAGCTCAATCAACCCCGAGGCAAACAGAATGAAAGAAAGCAGAAACAACGCCGCGGCAATGCCGGAAATCCGCGTGCGCCCGCCAGACGATACATTAATCATCGTCTGACCGATCATCGCACAGCCACCCATGCCGCTGAAAAAACCGGTCACAATATTAGCAATGCCCTGCGCCGCGCATTCTTTTGAAGCCCCGCCTCGTTTTTCGAGCAGGTCATTCACCAGATTGAGCGTCAGCAGACTTTCAATCAACCCGATCGCCGCCAGAATAAGTGCATAAGGTATGATAATTTTCAGAGTTTCATAAGTCAGCGGCACAGTCGGAATTGAAAATGCTGGTAGCCCGGCCCCAATATCAGCCAGGTCACCCACCGTTCGGGTATCAAGTTTAAAAAATATCGCAATCGCAGTGACAATACCAATCGCCACCAGTGGCGCCGGTATTGTTTTCGTGAATTTCGGCACCAGATAAATCAGAAACATTGTAAGAAAAACCAGCGACATCATAATCAGCAATTTATCTGTGCTCATCCATTGCATCACGCCGTTTGCGTCAGCAACTTTAAACTGAGAAAGCTGCGCCAGAAAAATAACAATCGCCAACCCGTTTACAAAGCCAAGCATCACTGGCCGCGGCACCATACGAATAAATTTGCCAAGATGAAAAATCCCGGCCAGAAGCTGTAAAATCCCCATCAGCACAACAGTCGCAAACAGATACTGAACACCATGCGTCGCAACAAGCTCAACCATCACAACCGCAAGCGCACCCGTGGCACCTGAAATCATCCCCGGTCTGCCACCATAAAGCGCCGTAATAAGCCCAACGATAAACGCCGCATATAGCCCGACCAGCGGCTCGACACCTGCAACAAAGGCAAACGCCACTGCTTCAGGCACCAGCGCCAGCGCCACCGTCAAGCCGCAGAGAATTTCAATCTGCAACCGCGAAAATGTCAGCGCTTCAGCACCTAAATAATTATTCAGCTGCGCAAAAACATCTGCGCGCGTTAATTTTGAAACTTTAATGTTCAATGACTTGATCCTGTAATAAAAAGACCCGCGCGCAGTTCATCCACGCGGCTCAAAAATGGTCAAATTTTTCTGATAGGGGACTTTGTAAATAGGCTAAAAACTGCCTCTGACAAGCCAAAGGCCATCAAAACAACCATGTTAATCTTGTTCAGAGCATACCCTGACTATTTAAAGAAAAAATGAAAGGTGGTAAAAAGCCGCATGAGCTATCAGTTCATCAAATGCTTACTCACCCGGCTTATATTTATTCACACTGTATAGCCACCGAATTCTGAACATACTCACAAACAAAATCTAACGGATTAAAACCTACTCCAGCGGCCACGCACAAGTCTGGTCACCTACATCCTTACAAGGTTCATAAACAGCAATTTCGCTTTTCTGATCATCTTCCCATGTAACCTGAACAGCGATGGTTTTCGCTGTACCAGAAGGAAGACGAATTAACGTCGCACCAATCGGGGCATCCGGCGGCAATGCAAACGGATTTTGAGGGTTACATTTCACAAGCTCAAAAACCTTATCAAGCTCTTTGGAATTGATTGAATATCGGATTTCTTTCAACCGGCAGTGCAGCGTTTGCAGAGCTGTAAAATAAACCAGCTGGTTTCCCCCGTAGTTACGAAATGAAATCCAGCCCCGCTCTTTATTTCCCTTTAGCATCGCCTGATAAATAGTCATTTGCGGAATGCGTGATTTATCCTGCGCCTGAGCTTTACCAATTGCAAAATCAGAATTGAAATCTGCCCCCATCACAACAAAAGACATCAACAACACAGAAACAAATAGCAATGCAGTTGACTTCAAACGAAAACACATCCAGACAAATTTCATCAAAAATACCCTCATCTAACAACATCGTTGAAAAACAACAATTTTAACCTTCATTATTTCCCCTTATTATAACGAAGCCAACCCACCGCACAATCAACAAAAACCGGCCTGCTTAACAAGCCATAAATCGCAACCTATCTTTTTATACTCACCGCCTGATACCAGGCCGCCACATCATTAATATCCTGATCACTCAGCGTTTGCGAGATAGACGTCATCACGGCATGCACTCTGGCACCCGTTCTAAAATCAACCAGCTCTTTAATAACAAATGCTTCAACCGTGCCTTCATAATCATTTTTGGAAATCGCATGCAACATACCAAGGCGGCCATGGCACCTTGTGCATAGCTGAGCCTTCCCCCGCCCCGCTTTTATTTGTTTAATTTTCGAGGCATTCATTTTCTTGGCGGCACTTTCCTCAGCCAGCGCCGGAGATAATACTTTAAATTCCGCCTCCTCATGCACCAAGAACAATGGCGCAACAAAAATGAACGCTATCATTAAGGCCCAAAGGCTGGTTCGCCACGGTTTCATGTTTCATCCTCCCAGAGTATTCTCATGAATTTATCATAAGTTTCTCAGAAAAATGCACAAAACACCAGCAATCAATCCCAAACGAGGAACATAATGCAAAGGCAGGCGTTAATAAAAACAAATCAGTATTCAACTGCGACCAAATAACCACGTTCAGGAAACCTGCGCGCCTTGACAGCGCCACATTAACCAACAATTCTGCCCTCGCTCTCAAAATCAAGGGGGCTTCTAATTTCAAAGGCTAATTCTACGCCAGATATCAAATTCTAAAAATTGTGGAGTATTCCGAATGTTACTTAAAGGAACAGGGCTTTATTGCGCCCTGAGCATTGCCCTGACCATTGCATTAACCATTGTGCTTGTATCAACAAACCAGACACCGGCCGCCGCGTATCAGAAATGCGGTAAAGCTTCCTGGTATGCCGGGCCAGGCAGCAAAACAGCAAACGGAGAAACATTGCGGCACGGCGCTAATACCGCCGCTCACAAATCTCTCCCCTTTGGTTCAAAAGTTCGAGTGACAAATAAAAGAAATGGCCGCTCGCTCATTGTCCGTATCAACGACCGCGGGCCATATATTCATGGTCGCATCATTGACCTGACCCGTGGCGGCGCGCAAAGACTGGGCTTTATCAATAGCGGCGTAACACCTGTATGTATCACTCGCATTAAATAAGCCATATCTTGGTTTTTTTGCCATATATTGTTTATTGAATCTATGAACAACATTGATGGCTGCTCCGGCTTCTTTAAAAGAGAGGAAAACAGCGGAATGGCCATCTATGCTTTGGTTAAATTAACACTTCAATCAATCATCATCTTAACAAATCAATCTTGACTTCGACATTGTCATGGACGGGAAACTGGCTCAAGACAGTGCCACTGAACACAAGAAACATTCCCGTAACAATCAAAAATCTGAAATAAAACATAACGAAGCACTCCCTGTTTATTGTTGTTGCTCTCCTTATCTGTCGCTTCAAAGCGCCAAAAGGTTCACAACCATAAAAACAGGACAGAGCCACAAAGCTCTGTGCTAAATATCACATGTCAGAAGGTCAGCTATTACAAACCAATCAGAACTTGACAAATACGGACCGAAAAGAAAAGTTGAAACAACCTTCCTCCCGGCAACGTTTTTTGAATGGAAACTGGCAATATGTCTATTCAGGTCAAACTATATAATAGCAACAGCAAATCCTTTATTGCAGATATAGAGACCTTCCCGGCCAGAGTGAAAATTGAACCCGGCGTCAGCGATTATACAGGCCAGTTCATCTTATCATTGTTCTTCACCTTGTTTGGCCTTGTCCTCTTTTACAATCACGTCGAACAAAGTGCCTTCCACCCGAATGTCTTGCTGGCCCTTGGGTTTGCAAGCTATGGCGGCTATAATTTTGCCAAACTTTTTAAAGGCACCAATGGCTCAGGCACGCTCGTCTTCCATCCATCCCATGTCGAAGTTGAAGAGGCAAAATGGATCGGCACAAAAAAATGGCAGGCGCCATATAGTGAGTTTGAAGGAATTAAAGCCAGAACTGCCAAACCATCTAAGAAAAAGTCACTCAAACCCTATCAGATCATTGAGATGATCCACCCCGAAAAACAGAAAAACCTGCCCCTTTATGCAAAGCGAGACCCAGGCACCCCGCAAAACAAACTGGAAGAATTTGCCAGAAAGCTGAACATGAAAATCCTGCCCTGATCCAGAACAATCCTGGTCCAGAACAATAAAGACTGCTTTAATTTAAAAGAAATTGGGTATAATCAATATTGTGGCTTGTAATGAAAGTTTACTGCCAGAAATACAAAGTCGCTATCAGCCTCGAGATACAAAAACTATTGTAAAAGCTCTTTGACAACCTTGTTCGCCCGGCCAAAATCCATCTGTCCGGCATATTTATCTTTTAATGCCGCCATGGTCCGGCCCATATCTTTTAGGCTGGTTGCATCAATTTCAGAAACAAGCTCTTTAACGGCCGCCACAACCGCTTCTTCATCCATCTGTTGCGGCATGAAATCTCTGATAATCTCGATCTCTTCAAGTTCCTGTTTCGCCAGCTCAGTCCGCCCGGCCGCTTCATAGGTCACGGCAGATTCCTGTCTTTGCTTGACCATCTTTGAAAGAATTTCAAGAATTTCAGCGTCCGTCACCTGATCTTTGCCAGAACTCCGCGCAGCAATATCACGGTCTTTAATCGCGGCATTAATTAACCGCAACGTACCAACCCGGCGCTTGTCCTGCGCCTTGATAGCAGTTTTCAGATTTTCATTAATTTCGTCACGCATTAAAATTCCCCTATGCTCTGGCTAATTTCAAAAAAACGGCAAACCTGCCCGAGCTACCCCATGTAAAGGGTCTGTTATAACAATTCGCCATGCTTAAATTGGTTGCATTGTTTCTATATCGATTGATGAATTAATGTGCCTTAATGCGGGTACAACTTCTGATAGTCAGCACCCCATAACACTTACCTTCTACCGACCTGTCTCATAATTTTATCAACGAAAACCGGAAATTCTTAGAAGAATCTAACATTTGCAAAAGGGTAAATCATATCGCCCCCTGATGGCAATCATTTTTGCATTAGTAACCATTTGATTTGATTATAAATTTTTTAAATTTTTCTATTGACTAACGAGATTCAATCCCATACGGTCTGGCCGTTTGTCTATTCGCCCGATCTTACATAACCGCCACGATTGCCTATGTTATGTACATGACAAGCAAAAATATAAGTTCAGAGATGGCAAATTTATAAGCAAAGCGGCATGTAAATTGCCTGCTTAATTCGAGGGCAAAAAGTTTAGTATGAATAGTCCAACGGAAAAGCTGCAACAGGCGAATTCATATGATAGTCATAGATGAAATAAATAAGTCAGCATCCAGCAATAACAAGATCGAGAAATATTAACTCCCCAATTAGAACGCCAGGCAATTTTGTAAGCTTAAGACGTTTAGAAAGCTAAGACATGACGGACGAAACCACCACCCAACCAGAAATCCCCACCACACCAGAGTGGGAAGTCACAACAGCAACAGCCCTCATCGTGCTGGCAGATGGCACCATTATAGAAGGCACCGGCGCTGGCGCAGAAGGAAGCGCAGTTGGCGAAATCTGTTTCAACACCGCAATGACCGGTTATCAGGAAATCCTGACAGACCCATCATATGCCGGCCAGATCATCACTTTCACTTTCCCTCATATCGGCAATGTCGGCACCAATGATGATGATAACGAAACAACCAACATCAATGCGGACAAAACTGTGTGTGGCTGCATCATGCGCGCCCCCATTACCTCCCCTTCAAATTATCGCTCCAATAAAAATTTCGACGATTGGCTGAAATTCAGAGGCATCATCGCCATTACCGATATTGACACACGCGCCCTCACCAGCCTGATCCGTGAAAAAGGCATGCAGCATGGCGTCATCGCCCACAACAGCGAAGGCAAATTTGATATCGAAGCCCTGAAACAACAGGCTTCAGCATGGGAAGGCATCGAAGGGGCAGACCTCGCCAAAGACGTCTCAATAGATAACAATTACCAATGGACTGAAACCAGATGGCAATGGGACGAGGGTTTTGGAACTCAGACCCAGCCAGAATTTAACGTCATTGCCCTTGATTGTGGCACCAAGCGCAACATCTTCCGCTGCCTCGCCAGTGAAGGCTGCAAGGTCACAGTTATGCCGGTTGAAGCCACTGCCGAACAGATCCTTGAGCAAAACCCGGATGGCATATTCATCTCTAACGGCCCCGGCGATCCGGCCGCAACAGGTGAATATTCAGTCCCAGAAATTAAAAAACTGGTTGAAAGCGGCAAACCCATTTTCGGCATTTGCCTTGGCCACCAGATTCTCGCCCGCGCCCTTGGTGCTGAAACTGAAAAAATGCTTCAGGGTCACCACGGTGCCAACCATCCGGTTAAAGACCACACGACCGGCAAAGTTGAAATCACATCCATGAACCACGGTTTCACCGTCAATCGCGACACCCTGCCGGAAACCCTTGAAGAAACCCATATTTCCCTGTTTGACGGCTCAAATTGCGGCATAAGGCTAAGAGACAAGCCAGTTTTTTCCGTGCAATATCACCCAGAGGCCAGCCCCGGACCACAAGACAGCCACTACCTGTTTCGCCGGTTCGTCAATTTCATGGCCGCAGATAAAAACCTGCCCCAGCGCGAAGAATAAGCGGACAGCTGGCATAGCTTTTTAAAATCGGGAAAATAATATGCGTATCAAGTTCCTCAGGCCATTCAAAACATCATTGGCACTGACAACCCCGCTCGCCCTGTTCATCGCCCTGATAAGTCCCTTTATTGTCGCAAGTCCTCTGAAGGCAGAAACTTCCCTTACCTCAGAAAAGCTGTCCAATCCGAAAACCTGGCAGGCGACAAAAAACAAAGACCATCCACTCATCGGCAAAATCTGGTCCTCAAAAAAAGCCGGATACATCAGGCCCGATGAGCTGGCTGATGACCTGTTGACCAAGCCACACATCCTTCTTGGTGAAATTCACGACAACCCGGACCATCACTCGTTACAGGCAAAAATAATAGCGGCCCTGTCAACTAAATCTATCAAACCGGCTTTGGTGATGGAAATGATCAAGCTCAACCAGATGCAAAGGTTGAACGCCTACCGCGCCACCAAAAATGCCAGCGCTGAACACCTCGGCACTGCCCTGCAGTGGAACAGACAAGGCTGGCCAGACTGGAAAATCTATCAGCCAATCGGCGAGCAGATTTTCAAACATAATCTGGAAGTCTTCCCCGGCCACACCAGCCGCACCATGATCAATCACCTCATCAAATCAGATATGAGCATCCTCCCCGATGAAGCACGCAAAACCTTCAGGCTCGATAAACCCCTCTCTCCTCCATTGGCAGAAGCCTTGAAAGATGACATCCGCATTGGTCATTGCAACAAACTGCCAGAACACGTCATCCCACCCATGGCCAATGTCCAGCGCTTTCGTGATGCCTGGATGGCAGATGTCATGATACAGGCAGCCATCGTCGAACCCTCAGAGAGCGAAACTAAAGGCAGCACTGAAAACAAAAATCAGGCCGGCAAAAACAAAACCAACATAAAAAGACAAGTCATCCTCATCGCTGGAAGTGGCCACACCAGAACAGACAGAGGCGCCCCCTGGTATCTCCGTCAGCGGCTGGGGCCTGGTAACAGCTTAACGGTGGAGTTTATTGAAGCCACATCAGCCGCAAAAAAGATATCAGACCTGGCCAGCAAAACTCCGACTGGCGAAATCGCTGTTGACTATGTCTGGGTAACCCCGGCAACAGACCGCGAGGACCCTTGCAAAAACATTCCGGATTTTGGCAAAAACAAAACAGAGTGAAAATAACCCCGCCACCCAGATACAGCATTAACAACAAATTTGAGCCAAACTGTTGTTGAACAGGCCTAAACAATCAGCATCAGACCAAATAATTGCCCGAAATCTGCCCACTTTCACAATATATCTGATCATTCACATAATAGGGGATTGCCCTTGGCTGATATCTTCTTTAGTGTGCCCTTCTCAGAGGGGGCCGAAAAAAGCCCGGCAAACAAATGCGTCAATCCAACCCTGCCTTGAAGTAAGCGCAACCCTGCCTGAAATGCGGGTACCAAACTGACGCCTGAATAAAGCACCAGCACTGAGAAAATAATGCCAAAACGCGAAGATATAAAATCCATCCTGATCGTCGGGGCCGGACCCATCATCATTGGGCAAGCCTGTGAATTTGACTACTCCGGCACACAAGCCGTCAAAGCCCTGAAAGAAGAGGGCTACCGTGTCATCCTGGTCAACTCAAATCCGGCCACCATCATGACTGACCCTGAACTGGCCGATGCCACCTATATCGAGCCAATCACTCCTGAAGTCGTCGCCAAAATCATCGCCGAAGAACGGCCCGATGCAATCCTCCCGACCATGGGCGGACAAACCGCACTCAATACTGCGCTCGAGCTGAAAAAGCGCGGCATTCTCGACGCTCTTGACGTCGAAATGATCGGTGCCAAAGCCGAAGTGATCGACAAAGCTGAAGACAGAGATCAGTTCAGAAAAGCCATGGCCAAAATTGGCCTTGAAACACCAAAGTCCCGTGTCGCCAATACTATGGGCGAAGCGATGGAAGCCATGGGTGTCATCGGCCTTCCAGCCATCATTCGCCCGTCATTTACCATGGGCGGCACCGGCGGCGGCATTGCTTACAACAAAGAAGAATTTATCGACATAATCGAGCGCGGCCTTGATGCCTCTCCAACCACCGAAGTCCTGATTGAAGAATCTGTGTTGGGTTGGAAAGAATATGAAATGGAAGTCGTCCGCGATAAAGACGACAACTGCATCATCATCTGCTCCATTGAAAACATCGACCCGATGGGCATCCACACCGGCGACAGCATGACCGTCGCCCCCGCCCTTACGCTGACAGATAAAGAATATCAGATCATGCGTAACGCTTCTCTCGCAGTGCTGCGTGAAATCGGCGTTGAAACAGGCGGCTCAAATGTGCAGTTCGCAGTCAACCCGGCTGATGGCCGCCTTGTCGTTATTGAAATGAACCCGCGTGTATCACGCTCATCAGCGCTGGCCTCAAAAGCAACCGGTTTCCCGATCGCCAAAATCGCAGCCAAACTTGCCGTTGGTTACACCCTTGATGAACTTGAAAACGACATCACCGGCGGCGCCACTCCGGCTTCGTTTGAACCAACCATCGATTATGTTGTCACAAAAATTCCGCGCTTTGCTTTTGAAAAATTTCCGGGCGCAGAACCAACCCTGACAACCGCCATGAAATCAGTTGGTGAAGCCATGGCCATTGGCCGGAACTTTCAGGAAAGCCTGCAAAAAGCACTTCGCTCCCTTGAAACCGGCCTGACCGGCCTAAATGACCTCCCCTTTGCCGGCTATGGTGAAGGCGAAGATAAAAACGTCATCCGCGAAGCACTCGGCCAGCCAACACCTGACAGATTGTTAAAAGTGGCACAAGCTATGCGCCACGGCGTCTCGCACGAGCAAATTCACGCTTCGTGCAAAATTGACCCCTGGTTCCTTGAACAAATACAGGAACTGATCGACACAGAAACAAGAGTGAAAGAGCACGGCCTACCGCAACAGGCACCTGCCATGCGCAAACTCAAAGCCATGGGTTTTGCTGATGCTCGCCTTGCAGAGCTGACAGGCAACACCTTGCAGGAAGTTACAAGTCACCGAACTTCACTTGGCATCCACCCGATTTATAAGCGTATTGATACCTGCGCCGCTGAATTTGCCTCACCGACTGCCTATATGTATTCAACCTATGAAGCACCTTTAGCGAAAAATATTGAGCAATCAGAAGCACAACCGGATGACGCTGAAAAAATCATCATCCTCGGTGGCGGCCCAAATCGCATTGGCCAGGGCATTGAGTTTGATTATTGCTGCTGTCACGCAGCCTTTTCACTTTCAAAAGCCGGCTATCAGACCATTATGGTCAACTGCAACCCCGAAACCGTTTCAACAGATTACGACACCTCAGACAGGCTCTATTTCGAACCACTGACGGAAGAAGATGTGTTAGAAATCATCCGGCTGGAACAATCAAAAGGTACCGTAAAAGGTGTCATTGTTCAGTTTGGCGGGCAGACACCATTAAAACTGGCCAATTTCCTTGAAGAGCACAACGTGCCGATCCTTGGCACCTCACCAGATGCCATTGACCTTGCTGAAGACAGAGACCGCTTTAAAGAGCTGATTGACCAGTTAAATATCAGACAACCAGAAAACGGCATCGCCCGCAGCGCTGACGAAGCAAAAGCCATTGCAGAAAAAATCGGCTTCCCCATTGTCATACGCCCTTCATATGTTCTGGGTGGCCGCGCCATGGAAATCGTAGACAATCAAAAACAGCTAGATCGTTACATCAACGAAGCGGTTCACGTCTCCGGTGACAGTCCCGTATTGCTGGACAGCTATTTAAGAGACGCAATCGAAGTCGATGTTGACGCCCTATGCGATGGCGAAAACGTCTTCGTCGCCGCCATTATGGAACATATCGAAGAAGCTGGTGTCCACTCAGGTGACAGTGCCTGTGCTCTGCCTCCTCACTCCCTGCCAGATGATATTTTAGCAGAGCTTGAGGTCCAGGCAACCAAGCTTGCCAAAGCCCTCAATGTGATCGGCCTGATGAATGTGCAGTTCGCCATCAAAGAAAAAGATATCTATATCCTTGAAGTGAACCCGCGAGCCAGCCGCACGGTTCCCTTCGTGGCCAAAGTCATTGGCTATCCGATCGCCGCCATAGCCTCAGAATTAATGGCAGGCGCCAAGCTGGAAAAATTCAATCTCAAAAAGACTAAGTTTGATCATATCGCCGTTAAAGAAGCCGTATTCCCCTTCACCCGTTTCCCCGGTGTTGACAGTGTGCTTGGCCCAGAAATGCGCTCAACCGGTGAAGTGATGGGAATAGATAAAGATTTCGCCATGGCTTTTGCCAAAAGCCAGCTTGGCGGTGGCATCAAACTGCCAACCAAAGGCACAATTTTTGTTTCTGTGAAAGAACGGGACAAAGAACGCGTCGTCGAGCCGGTTCAGAAATTGCAGAATCTCGGCTTTACAATTGTCGCAACCAGTGGCACCGCCCGCTTCCTGAGTGAGAATGGCATAGAGGCCAAACAGATAAACAAAGTGCTGGAAGGCCGTCCCCACATCGTAGACGCCATGAAAAATGGTGACATCGATCTGGTATTTAACACCACTGAAGGCTCAAAAGCCCTCGCGGACAGTAAATCCATCCGCCAGACCGCTCTTCTGTATCACATCCCTTATTACACAACACTTGCCGGCATTTGTGCTATTTCACTGGCAATTGCTGCAATAAGTGAGGATAATATCAACGTAACGCCTATTCAGGACTATATGTCCAAACAATCTTGAGTTACCAAAGATAATATTGATTAATTACGGGCTAATACTAAAAATGGCCTGGAGGAAAGCTTTATGTCAGTAGATAAAGTGCCAATGACAATAGAAGGCCACGCTGAGCTCGAAAAAGAGCTACAGCATAGAAAGTCTGTTGAGCGCCCACGTATCATTCAGGCGATAGCAGAAGCACGCGCCCATGGTGATCTGTCAGAAAATGCGGAATACCATGCAGCAAAAGAAGCACAAGGCCTGAATGAAGCTCGCGTCAGCGATCTTGAAGATAAATTATCACGAGCCGATGTCATTGATGTTTCTAAACTTTCAGGTGATCGCATCGTCTTTGGCACAACAGTCGAGCTGATTGATGAGGACACTGAAGAAGAAGTCACTTACAGAATTGTCGGTGAATACGAAGCTGATGTGAAGGCTGGCAAAGTCTCCATCACCTCCCCGATTGCCCGGTCATTAATCGGAAAATCTGTTGGTGATGTCGCAGAAGTAAAAACGCCAGGCGGCCATAAAAGCTACGAAATCATGAAGCTGATCTTTAAAGGCTGAGCTTAAATTTCAAGTAATCATAAGTTTTAGCCCGTTTTATAGGCAAAACACTGTTTAAATGCACGATTGTAGAGCGCATCTCTGCAACCTTTAGAGAATATTAAACATCATTCCACTAATAATAACCTTTTAAAGTTATTGTATGTGGAATTCAAAATGCAAAATAGCGTCGAAATACTTGATGAACTCCAAACCTTATCGGCTACTAAATCGAGTGAGAACAGGCGCGCACTTTTGCATCGCATAACCGATCTGTTTGAAATCACCTCAGATACGCAGGAAGAAACCCACCGCACCGCATTTGATCAGATAATGGAACGTCTCGCCTATGAGCTGGAAACTTCCGTCAGGGCTGAATTTGCTGACCGCCTGGCGGATCTGGAGAATGCTCCCAAAAAGCTCAGCCAGCGCTTCGCAGTCGATGAAATTGATGTCGCCCGCCCTGTACTGCAGCGCTCAAAAATCCTATCTGATGAATTTCTTGTCAAAGTTGTCCAGACCCAAAGCCAGGACCATCTCCTCGCCATCAGTAACCGCGACAATATCAACACCAAGGTAACTGACGCTTTGGTTGATAAAGGCAACAATGAAGTCTTACAAAAAGTTTCCGCCAATGCCGGGGCTAAATTTTCTCGTCAAAGCTTTGAAAAGCTAACTCAGTCAGCCGCTTCTGACAGCAAACTGAGTGACACATTAAAGGGAAGACTGGATACACCAGATGACCTGCTTGAAGTCATAAAAACGCATGTATCTGAAAAAATAAAAAACGAAGCCGCGCAACTCGGCATTGATATTTCAGATCTGGATATTGATAGCACGATTGATGAAAAATCCGCTGATATCAAGGTAATGGATGCTGAAACTGAAGCAGCATTTCAGGAAATAGAATATCTCCACAAAAGAAAACAGCTTGATGAGCGTGTCATAAACCACTATGTAAATCTTGGAAAAGTTGATGAGACAGTATTTTGTCTCTCACAGCTCACCGAAATAGACCAGGCAACTGTCAACCATTGCCTGATGCAGGCCGAACTACCAGCGCTTGCCGTTATGTGCAAAGCAAATTCATTTGAGCGCTCAACCTTCGCCAGCCTTCTCCAGTTAAGAGGCAATCAAAACGAAAGTTCTGCCACCCAGATTGTCGAAGCTATCAGAAAGTATGAAGGCCTTGATCTGCCAACCGCACAAAGAGTGATGCGATTCCTCAAGGTCCGTGGTGCTGCAAAAAGTTCAGCTCCCCAAAATACAGGAGATTCAAATCCAGGAGAATTAGAGGCACAAACAGCTTAGATAACATTCAACCCGGAACTTTAACGGGCTCAATCGCCCCACCAGCAAGCCATTTTGAACGCCTGATCACCAGTGACGTTTTCACACCGGCAACATTCGGTGCAGCAGTCAGCTGCTTGACAATAAAATCCTGAAACTCACTCAGATCATGCGCCACACAGCGCAACATAAAATCAATCTCACCAGAAAGCATGTAACATTCCCGAACAAGCTCCCACCCCTCAGTCATTTTTTCAAATTTGAGCAAATCATGCTCCGATTGCTGAGCCAGACTGACCATGGCAAATGCTGTCAGCTCATACCCTATTTTTTTCTCATTTAACTGAGCAAAATAACCCTCAATAATCCCGTTCTGTTCAAGTGTTCTCACCCGGCGTAAACAAGGCGGCGCGGAAATACCGACCTTGCTCGCAAGCTCAACATTTGTAATCCTGCCATTCGCCTGTAATTCAGCCAGAATTTTCCAGTCTATTTCATCAAGTTGTTGCTTCAAATTCCCCCCAAAACGCTCTCTGATAATTTTAAAACAATATTTTCGCTAAAACATACCATAAATTACAATTTTTTAAAATAATCCAGAATTATCAGAAAATATTTTATGATTTACAAAAAAATATCTCACTCAGTCGCAGAGCTACCGGGCTTGACAAAACCTCATACTTCTTCTTTTGTCACGCGGTAAGAAAGTGCAACGGAACCTATGAATACAACAAAAAGCACTACGGCCGGAACCGCGCCAGCCTCCCCCCTGACAATCTGGACATTAACCAGCGGTGCCGCTGGTATGCGCAGTCAGACAACGGGGCTCGCAAACGCTTTAAAAGCCATATGGGAACGTGACTCAGGTGAACCTGTAAACATCATTGAAAAAACGATTAGCTTAAAACCCTGGGCCGTGCCATTTCCCGGCCACAGAACGCCCCTGCCCTTCCATAGCCTGAAGCAAAACAGCAGCCTGATCCAGAAGCCCTGGCCGGATATCCTCTTATCTTGCGGACGCCGCAGCAGTGCCATTTCAATCGCCATTGGCAAAGCCAACCAGCAAAAAACTTACCGGGTGCACATTCAGAACCCGCAAACACCCACACATTTTTTTGATCTTGTCGCATCCATGCAGCACGACAACCTCAAAGGTGAAAATGTCATTGAAACGAAACTTGCCCTTCACAAACTCACCAGCGATCAACTTGAAAAAGAAAAGCAAATCTGGCAAAGCCAGTTCAACCTGAAAACGGGTCAACCCACCCTCGGTGTTATCCTTGGCGGAAAAAATAAAAAACACGGTTTCAATCAGCAACGCCTGACAGATCTGATAAATCTCATCAGACTGGCAACAACAAAAGACAATGCCCGCGTCCTCATCACCCCGTCCGGTCGAACGGAACCCTTCGTCGTAAAAGCATTAGCAACTGCGTTTGCCTCTGATCCTTCTGTCTGGCTCTGGAACAAACAGGGCCAGAACCCTTATTTAGGGATTTTATCAAACGCAGACCACCTTCTGGTGACGGCTGATAGCGTCTCAATGATATCAGAAAGCCTGTTCACCACCCAACCTGTGCATATTTTCCCGCTAAGTGGCACCAGTCGGCGACATGGCATTTTTCTTGATATTCTGACATCAGACAATCTGATCCACCAGACAGGCAAAACAATTGATTTTTCCGTGCAAGGAAGACCCTCTCCCATTGACGAAACCACCAGGATCGCCCACATGATATGTCATAAAATGGCAAACCGGGCATAATACAACGCCATCAACCCATTTCTTAAAGCCTCTATCGGGCAATCATCAGGCAAATCACACAATTGAATGATCAAAGAATAATGAAGGACCTCTACAAATGAGCACTGAACCAACCCATTCAAAACTCATCATCATTGGCTCAGGCCCGGCAGGATATACCGCCGCCATCTATGCAGCCCGCGCCATGTTAGAGCCAACCCTCATTCAGGGCATGCAGCCCGGCGGGCAACTGACCATCACCACCGATGTTGAAAACTATCCCGGCTTTAAAGATGTCATACAAGGCCCCTGGCTTATGGAACAAATGGAAGCTCAGGCAAAACACGTTGGCACCAACATGGTCACTGACCACATCGTCGATGTTGATGTATCAAATCGCCCCTTCACTCTGAAAGGTGATAGCGGCAAAACTTACACCTGTGACAGTCTAATCATTTCAACCGGCGCACAGGCCCGCTGGATCGGTCTTGAAAGCGAAGAAAAATTTCAGGGCTTTGGCGTTTCAGCCTGCGCCACCTGCGACGGCTTTTTCTATCGCGATAAAGAAGTCATCGTCATTGGCGGTGGCAACACAGCCGTTGAAGAAGCTCTGTTCCTGACCAATTTTGCCTCAAAAGTCATCCTGGTTCACAGAAGAGATAGCCTTCGCTCAGAAAAAATCCTCCAGGAAAGATTATTCAAAAACCCGAAGATCGAAATCATGTGGGACACCACCCTTGAAGAAGTCATTGGCGAAGAAAACCCACTTTCCGTCACGGCGGCCAAATTGAAAAACGTCAAAACCGGAGAAATTATCGAACGCCCGATCCACGGCATTTTTGTCGCCATTGGTCACGCCCCTTCAACTGAGCTGTTTAAAGGCAAGCTTGAAATGACGGCCGGGAATTACATCATCACCAAACCGGATAGCACCAAAACCTCCATAGAAGGTGTTTATGCAGCTGGCGACGTAACTGATGAGATATACAGGCAAGCCGTAACCGCAGCTGGTATGGGATGTATGGCGGCCCTTGAAGCTGAAAAATTCCTATCTGAATAACGCCGCCACAAATATGATAAACTTGATCAATAAGACTGATTCGACCAAAGAATAAAGTTTTTGTCGTCTCTGTGCCTCCAGCTGGCCAGTAGTTTACTATTACCTGTATTTAGTCTTGGCCAGTATTTTGCAATATCATTTTTATTGGTCAAATCAGTTGATTATCAGAACAGTTTCATACCAAGACAGGCACAAGTCTAATTTATCAGTTCTAAACTTTCTCAATTATTAGGATAACCAATGGACTGGGACAAAGTTCGAATTTTTCACGTCGCGGCTGAAGCCGGCAGCTTTACTAAAGCCGGCGATGAGCTGGAAATGAGCCAGTCAGCCGTTTCCCGTCAGGTCAGCGGCCTTGAAGAAGAATTAAAAGTTGCCCTGTTTCACCGGCACGCGCGCGGCCTGATGCTAACTGAACAAGGCGAGCTGCTTTATAAAACCGCCTGCGAAGTGTTCAACAAATTAAGAGCCACAGAAACCCTGCTGGCTGACACTGCCGAAAAACCGTTTGGTGAACTGAAAGTAACAACCACTGTCGGTTTCGGCTCAGCCTGGTTAACCCCGCGCCTCAATAGTTTCATCAATCTCTACCCGCTCATTCAGCTGCAAATCCTGTTAAGCGATGAAGAACTGGATATTTCGATGCGCGAAGCCGATGTCGCCATCTGGCTGAGGGAACCAACCCAGCAGGATGTCATTCGCCGCCCGATGTTTCAGGTGAATTTCCACGTCTATGCATCAAATTCATATGTCAGGAAATTTGGCGTCCCAAAAAATCTGGAGGATCTCGACAACCACCGCATCCTCACCTTTGGCGGCAAAGCACCCAACCCGATACAAAAGCTCAACTGGCTTGAAACAGCCGGTTTAAAACCAAATGAAAAACGCACACCCGTAGTCACCATCAACAACCTTTACTCCCTGCGCCAAGCCGTCAAAAGAGGCGTCGGCATCGCTGTATTGCCGGATTATCTGGCAAAAGATGATGATGAACTAGTGAATATCCTGCGAGATGCAGATGTTCCAAACCTACAGACATTTTTTGTCTACCCGGAAGAACTGCGCAATTCAAAACGCGTCATTGTATTCAGAGATTTTCTGCTTGCAGAAGCCCGCGCCTGGGATTTTTAAGGTTGAGGCCAAAAGAAAAGCTTAAATGGACTGCTTTGCGTTCTCAATCCAGCTTTTCACTTCCTCAAGGTCTGGCTCATTACCAACCCGCAATAACCGCTCCCCTTCTGAAGTTTTTAAATAGGCCTGCAAATCAACCAGCACCGTCTCCGGGTTGGCGGACATAACCTTCTCAACAGTGCGATAGCCACACCCGACAAGAAACTGCGCATCATGCCCCCGCAAATGCGGCACACCGCATTGTAACCGCGCCTGGGCCTGCCAGTCCTGAACGGTCTGCGGTGTGATGTATGAGACTTCCAATTCACTTGAAACACGGTCCGCATCAGCGTTCAGAAGATCCTCAACCGTTTTAATCCCGACAACATTCAGCCGCTTGGCGGTTTTCGGCCCAACAGAAGGCCCGTCTTCAACCTGATCAGATAATTTCAGATAATGGATTGGTCCCTGTGGAGGGCGTTTTTCTGGTAATTTGCCATCCCCCCCTTCACCCGCATCACCATGCCGGTCAAATTTAGATTTATCAATCTCTTCTTCAGGTTCATCAGGAAAATCAAGCTCATCACTCTCTGCACCAGAAGTGATTTCCTCATCAGTTTCTTCGCTATCTTCATCCCTGATGCCAAGCACTTCTGCCCGGTGCAGTGCTTTTATCGTTCTGTCATCATCAGTCAGGTTGTCTTCAACCTTGCCGGTTTCTTGCAATTCATCATACATCGCCTCAACAAGCCGCTTGTCTTCTGCGTCATCCAGTTTACGGGTTACCCATTTCGCCGGAATTTTCAGTGCCGCAACAAAAGTCGCCGGAGTTATTGAAACCCGTGGCGGCTCTTTACCAGATGCATTGATCGCATGATCAAGCACCACGGCAAAGCCGCGCGCTGCATACTGGATCAATTCAGCCAGCACCTGATGACCAAGCTCATTATACCCCTCAACCGGGTTCACAACCCCCCGGTCAAAATTATAATGCGCGATCAGATGAGAATAATAACGATTAGAAACTTCAGCCCCTTCACGCACCATCTCAGCCGCAATATCAACCGTTTCATCCGGCGGTAATACCATCAGCATTTTAAAATCTTTGTCAGCCCGGCGTTTCAGGTCATTATAACTTTTGTTAATCGTCCACTCGACCGCCCGGTGGATCGCACTCTCAGCCTCGGATTGCGCCGTATGAAATGGCATGATCGGATCGGTAAAATAATGAGAAAGCACCCCCGCGCTATAGACAGCATCTTCCCATTTTTCAGCAATGAGAGAAGCGACAAGATCATCATACCATTCCCGGCATTTGTCATCCGCCCCGCCCCAGTAATTATCCTGCACATGCAGCACATGGTTTTTGAAGTCTTTAAAAAGTTTATCCGGGTCTTTCGAGCCTTCAAGATAACGCTCAGAATATTTCAGAAACAGCTTCATCCACTGCTCTTTCCCTTCAACCGAAAGAGATTGCAGCGCATCAAGCGCCAGTTTGTGGTGCGTGCCATTGGCGTGTGCGGCATACACAATCCTGAATAACAACGACATAGCCTCAAAGCTCCCCAACAGCCCGAATACCCAAAATACAGTCGCCTTAATCTAGTTCGAGTCAGCCTGTCATACAAGCGGCCTCTTAATTCCATAAACAGCTATTATTGATCTAATTCAGTAGTCATGATCCAACAAACCAATTATCTTGCAAAATGAGAGCGAACCACAATCACAATTATTCCGCTAACCATCAAACTGCCACCCAACGGAGCAATAACGCACCATGGCCCACATATATCTGGCTTTTGCAATTTTTTTTGAAGTATTAGGAACAATCAGCCTGAAATGGAGCGCAACTACCGGCGAGAACATATATGGCGCCCTGACCGCTGCCGCCTATGCAGCTTCATTTTATCTGCTCTGGCTCAGCCTCAAACATTTGCCACTTGGCCTTGCATATGCCACCTGGTCCGGTGTCGGCATAGCCATGACCAGCCTCATCGGGGTCTTGTTTTTTTATGAAAAGATAGATTTAACAGGTATCATCGGCCTGACATTCATCCTCATTGGCATCATCCTGATCAATATTTTCTCAACCATGGCAAATCATTAAAAACAACTATGCCAGTTAAAAACAACTATCTAAGGTTTCGATGCTCACACAGCACGCCAATTCATTGAGCCAGATCATTCAGAATCGGGCAGTCCGGCCGTTCATTGCCAGAACACCGCTTCACCAGCACTTCTAATGTTTGCTTCATCTCGGTAAGCTCAGTAAGTTTCTGGTCAATCTCATCAAGATGCGCTTTGGCAATCTGCTTCACATCCTTGCTGGCCCGCTCTTTATCATTATAAAGCGACAGCAACTGGCGGCAATCATCAACAGTAAACCCAAGCCGCCGCGCCCGGGCGAGAAACCGTAACCGATGAACATCTTCTGCTGAAAAATCACGATAGCCATTTTCCCGCCGGTCAGCAGCAACCAGACCAATATCTTCATAATATCGGATGGTCTTTTCGCTTAACTCAGATTGTAAACTCGCCTCTCTGATTTTCATTCAACCACCTTAGTGACAACATTTCTTGATCTCTTTTGAAAGGAGCCAGTAATTGACTGGCCACGCGGCTAAAAAACCGGCCGGTATAGCAAGCGCAATTCCCAGCCAGAACACACCCGTAAATATCGATCCTGATTGCATCCCGCCAACAGAATAATCAACCACATTCATAACAAGTTCCATAATCCCCATTGAAACCACTTCGCCGAGCCAGATTGCTTTAAAAGCAGAAACAAACCCAAGCCCCTCGCTTGCCTGAACTGAACGAATGGCCATCGCAAAGCCTATGGCAAAGGCAAGGAAAACGGCCAGCATGATGGTATAAAGCGGGCGAAACCCGGCACTTACACCAATCAGCAAGCCAAGCACTTCACCAATCGTACAGCCGGTCAAACAATGCATCGTCGCCTTAGCCGAGCTCAGCAACCCTGTCGAACTACCATGCTGATGTTGAGCATGTCCGCCAGTTTTCGTTTCACAGCAACTCTCATCCTGAGTTGCGGTCTTATCTGCAAGACTGTGTTCAGTCATATAATCTCTGCCTTTCTGTCAATTCGTTATGATACAACATAAGCCTTCCAGTAACTAGAGGGTCAAGCATAACTTTTCAAGTTTATGAAACCGAATTCATAAAAAAATCGCCGGGCAAAACACTCTGCCCGGCGATCCATTAATCTAGAATTTACACAGACTAACAATAGCTTATCGAATAAAGCCATCTTCCAGTTCAAAATATTCCGGTGAAAGCTCTGAAAGCGGCTCTCTTAACTTATCAAGTTCGGCTTTCGGCCCGTGAATTTCCAGCCGCTCTATCTCGGCAATCGTCAATGCCTGCTGTAACAGCTCACCAATATTATCAATATGTGCCAGAACCCCTTCGGCATCCGCATAACCTTCCCGGCAAAGCGCCCTGTTACCATGAAAGGTAAAGCCATAATAAAGGCAGGCTGGCTCGATCCGCGTTTTTTCCACAAAGGCAGCCACTCCGGCTTTAAATTCATCCAGTTTGCCATCATGAATTTTAAAATATGGCATGATTGAACAATGCTTATCCTGTTTTAACATGTTCCTGCTCCCTCTGTTAGGATCTTGATTTAAAGTCTTATTTTAAAAATACTCTGCTTAATTATTACACAAATTATTAATTTAGTAAGATTATAAACACTATTCATAACAAGGCAGGCACATTTAAATCATACTGTCATCAAACTTCTGTCATTTAGAGACCACGATTCAAGTGTTACTGGGCCGTATTAAGAAGTCGGCCTTATAAAGAGTAGGCCGCAGTCAAGCAGATACATCCGATAAAGCAGAAAATTCAATCCAACATCATGTATGGAAGTTCAATCTTGCCGAAAGGTGGCATTTTCTGTGCCTGAAGGCAGTAAAAGTTGCACGAAGCTTGCATGGAACAGATTGAGTTTGGCAGGACTGTATCAAAATTTTACAAAACGGGGTAATTACCAATGAGATTAAGTTTCATCTCAAAAATCACAGCAACTTTTTTCCTCATTTTCAGCTGCACAGTTGCAGCCAATGCAACAAATGCAGGCGGCATAAAAAGCGTCACCGGATTATGGAAAACACATGATGGCGGCCTGGTCAGGTTTTATGCCTGCGGCGGCCAGCTTTGCGGCAAACTGATAAGAACCAGTTCCGGTCAAAAGAAAGATAAACACAACAGCAACCCGAAATTACGCAACCGGCCCATCAGAGGTCTCACCATCATCAGAAGCAATAAACAAAGCGGCGCCCATAAATGGCACGGCACAGTTTATAACGTCAAAGATGGCCAGACCTATCGCGGTTCCCTTAAAATGACTTCAGCCAGAAAAGCGGAACTAACCGGCTGCATGGCCGGCGGTCTCTGCCAGTCCGCCACCTGGCACAAAATCAGCAACACCCGCGTCGCTGGAAATTAATTTTATCATTCAATTCCATCAATCCTCAAAAGGATCATGCACCAGAATGGTGTCTTCTCGCTCCGGGCTGGTAGAAAGCAGCGCCACTGGCGTCTCAATCAGCTCTTCCACCCGGCGCACATATTTAATCGCCGCCGCCGGTAATTCTGCCCAGCTTCTCGCCCCGGCTGTAGAAGTGCTCCAGCCTTCCATCTCTTCATAAATTGGTTCAACAGCTTGTTGCATATTTTCATTGGCTGGCAGATGGTCAAATGTCTCATCGCCAATTTTATAACCAACGCAGATTTTCAGCGTTTCAAATCCGTCCAGCACATCAAGCTTCGTGAGGGCAATGCCGGTAATTCCGGCAACTTTTAGTGTCTGGCGCACAAGGCAGGCATCAAACCACCCACACCGTCTTTGCCGCCCGGTCACAGTACCAAATTCATGGCCCCGCTCACCAAGCCGCTGCCCGTCTTCATCAAATAACTCAGTTGGAAACGGCCCCATGCCAACCCGCGTTGTATACGCCTTGGTGATGCCAAGCACATAATTAAGCGCTGATGGCCCAATACCACATCCGGTAGCCGCCTGCGCCGCAATGGTATTCGATGAGGTCACAAAAGGGTAAGTCCCGTGGTCGATATCCAGCAGAACCCCTTGCGCACCTTCAAATAAAATCCGTTTGCCTTTGCGGCGTTCATTATCAAGTAATTTCCATACGGGCTCTACAAATGGACCGACCTGCGGCGCGATTTCGGTCAGTTTTGCCAAAAGTTCCGCACCATCAACTTCCGCTTCACCAAGCCCACGCCGCAACGCATTGTGGTGGGTCAGCAAACGTTCAATCTTCATCGGCAGGCTGTCTAAATCAAGAAGATCCATCATCCGCAGCGCCCGGCGCCCAACCTTATCTTCATAAGCCGGGCCAATGCCGCGCTTGGTGGTGCCTATTTTGCCTTTGCCGGCTGCTTTTTCACGCAGCGCATCAAGCTCCTGATGCACCGGCAAAATCAATGTCGCATTTTCAGCAATTCGCAACCGCTCCGGCGTCAGTTTAATGCCCTGATCTTCAAGCGTCTTCATTTCAGAAATCAGCGCCCAGGGGTCAATCACCACGCCATTACCGATAACAGCCAGCTTACCTTCACGCACAACACCAGAAGGCAGCAACGATAGTTTATAAACTTTGCCATCAATCACCAGTGTATGTCCGGCATTATGCCCCCCCTGAAAGCGCGCCACGATATCCGCCCGCTCAGAGAGCCAGTCAACAATTTTCCCCTTGCCCTCATCACCCCATTGAGAGCCAACCACAACTACATTTGCCATGGACCATTCCTTAAAATCTGAAAATGAAAATTAGATC